>JAOAHI010000033.1 GCA_026415315.1 Methylohalobius sp. | reverse complement strand
AGACTAAGGAGGCCATCGACCATGCTCGAGCGGCGGGCGTGCCGATCGTGGGGGCGATTAACAAGATAGACAAGCCGGAAGCCGATCCGGACCGGGTCAAGAATGAGCTGGCAGCCCTTAAGATCATACCCGAGGAGTGGGGCGGTGATACCCAGTTTGCCCTGGTTTCAGCTAAGACCGGCCAGGGAATAGACGAGCTTTTGGAAGCAATCCTGTTGCAGGCGGAGGTATTGGAATTAAGGGCGCCGGCCAAGGGTGGAGCTCGGGGAGTTGTGTTGGAATCCAGGTTAGATCGCGGCCGTGGCCCGGTGGCCGATGTGTTGGTCCAAGCCGGAACCCTAAGCAAGGGAGACGTCGTCCTGTGCGGCAGCAGCTTCGGCCGAATTCGGGCGATGTTCGACGAAAGCGGACGTCAGCTTAAGGAGGCTGGTCCCTCCGCACCGGTGGAAATCCTAGGCCTATCTGGCGTGCCGGATGCGGGAGATGAAGTGCTGGTGGTCAAGGACGAAAAAGTGGCCAAAGAATTGGCTCAGCTGCGCGCTGATAAAGCGCGTAGCAAGAAGCTGGCTTCTGTCGCGACTAAGCTGGAGGATGTCTTCTCGCGTATGGAGGAAGGCCAAGCGGTGGACCTTAATCTGGTCGTCAAAGCCGACGTCCAGGGGAGTTTAGAGGCGCTGCGCGCAGCGCTTTCTGAACTTTCTACCGAGAGAGTGCGGGTGCAAGTGATTGCCGGTGGAGTGGGCGGTATCAATGAGGGTGACGTTAATCTCGCGCTTGCTTCGAATGCCATCATTGTCGGTTTTAACGTGCGCGCCGAGAGTCAGGCTAGGAGACTGGCCGAAGAGAGAGGGGTGGAGATCCGCTACTACAGCGTGATCTACGACCTGATCGACGAGGTCAAACAATCCATCCGAGGGTTACTCAAGCCTGAGATGAAGGAGCGCGTCGTGGGTGTCGCTGAGGTGCGGCAAGTGTTTCGTCACCCCAAGTTCGGACAGATCGCCGGCTGCATGGTTAAAGAGGGAGCAGTGCGCCGCAATTTGCCGATTCGGGTACTGCGCGACAACGTAGTGATCTTCGAGGGGCAGCTGGAATCGCTGCGCCGCTTCAAGGAAGACGTCAATGAAGTCAAAGCTGGCATGGAGTGTGGCATCGGGGTTAGGAATTATAACGACGTGCGCGAGGGTGATTTGATCGAAGTATACGAGCGGGTGGAAGTGTAAGCGGTGGGGCAGAGAGAATACACGCGTTCGCAGAGAATTGCCTCTCAGCTCAGAGAGGAACTCTCTGAGTTGATCCGGATCGAGCTCAAAGATTCTCGCCTGAGTTGGGTGACCGTTGACGAAGTGGAAGTCAGCCGCGACCTCCAGGTAGCCAAGGTGTATGTGTCTAGTCTAAAAGAGGAGCAACTGGAAGAGAGCCTTAAAGCGCTCAAGGCTGCTGCTCCATTCTTGCGCCACGAGCTGGGCAAACGCCTGCACGTTCGGGTTGTCCCTGAGCTTCGTTTCTACAGGGATACGGCGATCGAACATGGTCTTAAAATAACCCAACTTTTGCGCCAAATTAAAAATGATGCTGATGAATCCTAAGCTTAGCCGCGAGGATGAGCCGTGCGGCATTTTGCTGCTTGATAAACCACAGGGGCTGACTTCCACCCAAGCTTTAGGGCAGGCTAAGCGCTTGCTTGGGGCGCGTAAGGCGGGGCACACGGGGAGCCTAGACCCGATCGCTTCGGGGTTGCTTCCGATCTGTTTTGGCGAGGCGACTAAGGTTTCCCCGTTTTTGTTGAACAGCGACAAAGAGTATCAAGTGACGGTACGGTTGGGGATAACGACCACTACCGGTGATGCCGATGGTGAAATTTCAGGTCGCTACTTTGTGCCCGAGCTGTCTGAGGAGGTAATTGAATACACCTTGGATCGTTTCCGGGGCGAAATCGAGCAGATCCCTCCCATGTATTCGGCCTTAAAACAGAAAGGTAAGCGGCTTTACGATCTGGCCAGGCAAGGGATCACCGTTCCCCGCTCCCCACGCAAGGTGATAATTCGTGCCTTGAGGCTCTGCCAGTTTGGTACCGATTGGCTAGAATTGGAAATCGCTTGTTCCAAAGGTACCTTTATTCGAACCTTGGCCGAAGATGTCGGCCAAACCCTGGGTACTGGGGCTTGTGTGGAGAGCCTGCGTCGCATTCGGGTAGGCGACTTCCATATTGAACAGGCAGTTGCCCTTGAGCGCCTAGCGCAAATGCCGCTGACAGAGCGCAGAGCTCTGCTACTTCCTGTGGATTGCGCTCTCTCTGCGTGTGCTCAAGTAATTGTGGCCGATGAGATGAGCTTTTATCTGCTCAGGGGGCAGGCGGTTATGATTCCCAAACTAAAGGCCAAAGGATACGTGCGCCTGTATAATCGAGGGGGGAATTTTCTAGGGGTGGGCGAGGTACTCGATGATGGTCGGGTAGCCCCCCGTCGATTGTTTAAACTCAAACCATCAACTTAAGGAGAAATCTATGCCTTTAACTGCTGAAGAAAAACGTAAAATTATGCAAGAATATCAACGCAAGGAGGGGGATACCGGCTCGCCGGAGGTGCAGGTGGCTCTGCTTACGGCCAGGATTAATCAATTAACCCCACACTTTCAGCAGCACCAAAAAGACCTTCATTCGCGTCGCGGCCTGCTACGCCTGGTCAACCAGCGCCGGAAGCTGCTCAATTATCTTAAAGGCAAAGACATCGAGCGGTATCGCGCTCTGATCGAACGCCTAGGACTACGCAAGTAATAGAAAATGAAACCGATTCGCAAAGAATTTACCTATGGCAACCAGAAGGTTGTCCTGGAAACCGGTGAGATTGCCCGTCAGGCCGATGGATCGGTGATCGTCGATATCGAAGGCACAGTAGTGTTGGTCACCGTGGTCGGAGCTAAAGAAGTCGCCCCGGACGTCGATTTTTTTCCTCTTACTGTCAATTATCAGGAAAAGGCCTATGCTGCCGGACGCATTCCAGGGGGGTTCTTCAAGCGCGAAGGGCGGCCTTCTGAGAAAGAGACCTTGACCTCGCGCCTGATCGATCGCCCCATTCGTCCCTTGTTCCCGGATGGCTTTCACCATGAGGTGCAGATCATCGCTACGGTGTTGTCTTCTAATCCTGAAGTGGACGGCGATATTCCAGCCATGCTTGGGGCTTCGGCGGCGCTGGCCATCTCCGGTTTGCCTTTTTTAGGTCCGATCGGCGCAGCCCGGGTGGGTTACCGTGACGGCGAATATCTGCTTAACCCAACCGCCTCTGAGCTCTCTCAGTCTCAGCTCGACCTAGTGGTGGCCGGCACCGAGAGCGCCGTGCTAATGGTGGAATCCGAAGCCAAAGAGCTCTCTGAAGAGGTGATGTTAGGGGCGGTTCTGTTCGGTCATGAGGGGATGCAGACTGCCATCGCGGCGATTAAAGAATTAGCCGCTGAGGTGGGCAAGGAGCCCTGGCCGTGGCAAGCGCCGGTGGAAGATACTGTTCTTGCCTCAGAGGTGAGTGCTTACGCCCAAGAAGCGTTTCTTGCAGCTTACCAACTCCAGGAGAAGCAAAAGCGCGCCTTAAAGCTGAAGGAGATCCGCAAAGAGACCGTAGAGGCTTTGTCTCAGGATGGGCGCTTTAGCCCCCAGGCGATTCGGGACGCGGTCGAGAAGTTAGAGAAAAAATTGGTGCGTGAGAAAGTGCTCAACGAAGGGGTCAGGATCGATGGTCGCGGGCTAGCCGATATTCGCCCAATCTCGATTCGCACCGGCGTTCTTCCCCGAACGCACGGCAGTGCTTTGTTTACCCGCGGCGAAACCCAGGCTCTAGTGATCGCTACTTTGGGCAGCGGGCGCGATGCCCAGTTGATCGACGCCATCGAGGGGGAATATTTAGAGTCCTTCATGTTGCACTATAACTTTCCGCCATTTTGCGTTGGTGAAATAGGGCCGGTAGGGGCACCTAAGCGCCGCGAGATCGGCCACGGTCGGCTGGCCAAACGCGCTCTCCAGGCGGTCATGCCCAAGGAAGAGGAATTTCCCTATGTCATCCGGATAGTGTCGGAGATTACCGAATCGAACGGCTCCAGCTCTATGGCTACCGTGTGTGGTACCAGCCTGGCATTGATGGACGCTGGAGTTCCCATTAAGGCGCCGGTGGCGGGGATCGCCATGGGATTGATCAAAGAGGGAGATAAGTACGTGGTTCTGTCTGACATCATGGGCGATGAGGACCATTTAGGGGATATGGATTTCAAGGTGGGCGGAACGGCCAAAGGGGTGACTGCGTTACAGATGGACATTAAGACTTGTGGCATCACCCCCCAAATCATGCACCAGGCCCTGGAACAAGCAAGAGAAGGCCGCCTTAAAATCCTCGCTAAGATGAATGAGGTCATGCCGGCGCCGCGCAAGGAGATGTCCGACTATGCCCCCAGGATCATCACCTTTAAAATTGATCCAAGTAAAATTCGGGATGTGATCGGCAAGGGCGGGGTAACCATCCGCAGCATCACCGACGAGACCGGGGTCAGCATAGACATCAGCGACGATGGCGTGGTCAAAATCGCCTCGGTGGATAAGCGCGCTGGGGAGGAAGCTCGCCGCCGCATTGAGGAGATCGTCGCCGACGTGGAAGTGGGCAGGGAATACGAAGGCAAGGTAGTGCGGATCATGGAGTTCGGCGCTTTTGTCAATATCCTGCCGGGAAGGGACGGTCTCTTGCACATCTCCCAGATCAGCGACCGGCGGTTGAACGACGTTCGCGAAGCTCTCAAGGAAGGAGACGTGGTGCGGGTCAAGGTGTTGGAGATCGACCGCCAGGGTCGGGTGCGGTTGAGCATGAAGGGGGTCGCCCAGCCAGCAAGACACGCTTAGGGGCATTGTTAAAAGCTGCCCCACCAGGAAATCGCCTCGGTTGTGCAGGCCACTACCCAGTGGCCCGCATAGTCTATGCCGATCCAACCGTATCGGCGCTGCCGCGTTACGGCCTCCTCGAGTGTCTTCTGCGAGGCTGAGATTAAATCGGCACCGTCGCGTACTCTAGTCTCCAGGCGCACCGCTAAGCCATCGTCTACAATCCGCTCGCCTATTCCGGTGCAACTGAAGGCAGCATAGCCTGAGGCATAGTTTCCGGCCACGGTGGCCGAGTCGGAGACGCGCTCGGGAAAGTTGGCGCGGCCGCCGCCAGTTGAGGTGGCCGCCGCCAGATTGCCGTTTATGTCCAGAGCCACCGCCCCCACAGTGCCGTTTTTCTGTTCGGAGGCAAGCACTCTCCTCTCGGTCAAAGCTTTGGTCCAGCGCTCGATGCTTTCCGAAGTCAAAGGCAGCTCGGGTGGGATTCCCAGTTCCCGGGCGATGAGCTGCGCCCCTAGAGGCCCTACCACCGATTCTTCTCGATGTTGGAGATAGACCGCCAGACGCGAAGGGTGGATGAGATGGGTGGCCAAAAGGACACCGGAGAACTTCTGCCGCTGTCCATCCATCAGCGAGGCGGACAGGCGCGCCAATCCGTCGCTCTGGAGAGCTGCCCCGCGCCCAGCGTTGAACAAGGGGCAGTCTTCTAGCTTCTCTACCGCCAAGCTTACCGCCTTAATAGCGCTTAGACCTTGATCGAGCTGGGCCAGAACCGTCTGACCAATGACGGATAGCTCTTCCTGGCGCAGTTTTTGTGTGCTGGGATCAGGAAGAGAGCCAGCTCCACCGTGAAGGAGCAAGATAGGAGGCACTGTCTGCCCGTGGTGGAAAATCGCGTTCATGAGTTTATGTTATTACTTTGATCTAAGGGGTGCGACTGAATCCAGCTTGTCCCTGTCAGGTAAGAACTACCCCCGTAGGAAGTCTCGTATCCGTAGTCGGCTCCTCAGTGAGCTGAACATAAAGACAATTGCTCACATCAGCGCCGCAAATGGCCACACGGTCACAGATTCGCCCTCAGCTACCGGACCGCGCCCGTGTTCTAGAACGATGAAGCAATTGCCTAAGCTCATGGAACTTAAGATGCCAGAGCCTTGACGGCCGGTAGTTCTGACTTGCCAGCGGCCATCTGGGGTCAAGGTTAGAATGCCGCGTTGAAATTCAGTGCGGCCGGGCTTTTTGCGCAAAGGCTGGGTCGTTTCAGCGGACAAAGTGGGAATAAAGGGGGGCTCAGTTCCAGCTAGACGGTACAGGGCTGGCAGGACAAAGCAGTAAAACGTCACTAAAACCGCCACCGGGTTACCAGGAAGGCCAAAGAACAGCGCTTGGCCAAGCCGGCCGAAAGCTAAGGGGCGACCCGGCTTGATCGCCACCTTCCAAAATTGGATATCGCCAAGGCGAGCCAGAACGCGTTTGGTGTAATCGGCCTCGCCCACCGATACCCCGCCGGAACTGATCACCGCATCGGCACTGTCTGCCGATTCACGCAAGGCGGCTTCCAAGCGTTCTTCGTCGTCCGGTATGATTCCTAAATCAATGGTTTCCACCGGCAATCTGGTCAGAGCGCCTAACAGGGAGAAACGGTTGCTGTCGTACAGTTTCCCAGGAACATAGGGTGTTCCCTGAGACAAAAGTTCGTCGCCGGTCGAGAGCACAGCGATCACCGGCTTGCGTTTGACCCAAACCTCCAGTTGGCCAAGCGAGGCGATCAAGCCCAAATCAGGCGGCAGCAACAGCCTGCCTTCCGACAAGACGGTTTCGCCACGGCGGATATCCTCGCCGGGAAGGCGCACGTTTTCGCCTGAACAATGGTGGCCTGTGACGAGGATTTGATCAGCCTCTAGGCGCTGCACATGCTCTTGCATTAAGACGGTATCTGCCCCTTCAGGCAGCAAGGCACCGGTCATGATACGCACCGCTTGGCCGGGTTGCAGAGGGCCGATAAAGGGATGCCCGGCCAACGCCTCGCCTATGATGCGCAATTTTGCTGTTTGCCTGGAGCTAGGCAGATCGCCTGAATGCACTGCAAAGCCGTCCACTGCGGCGTTAGCAAAGCTTGGAACGTCTAAGGACGAAACAATAGGTCTGGCTAAAACTCGCCGCAAAGCGAAAGGCAAAGGGATTTTCTCGCTACCTAAAACGGCTTGGATATGCGCCAAGATCTGGCGTTGGGCCTC
Organism: Methylohalobius sp.; assembly: GCA_026415315.1. Lineage (GTDB taxonomy): Bacteria > Pseudomonadota > Gammaproteobacteria > Methylococcales > Methylothermaceae > Methylohalobius. The sequence continues at coordinate 13,790 of JAOAHI010000033.1, read as the reverse complement.
GATCACAGAGAGTGCGTCCAGTTCGGAGGGATCCGTGCAGCTTGCCTGTGGAACGGTAGGAATCACGAGTCTATAAATCAGGGTTGTTTGTTGTTACATTTTACTCTTTAAAGAAAGTGCTAAATGTCAGTTTTTTTTACAATTTGGCTAAAAGCAGCGAGTTTTATTCTTTTTTCATATTTTAAGCAATTGTTTTTACTTAAAATTTTATAATTGGCTTTATTCTTGCGTAGATTTTACAGATGGAAGAGTACTCCCGCACTCAAAATTTTGAAAGTGAGCGCGATGAGGCCGCCTCTGCGTCTGGGCGTCCTTTAGTGGAACGGCGCAAACGCGTGCGCCGGCAAAGCAATGGGTTAAGACATTACCATCGTCACCATCACCAGAGACTGGTTGTCGGTTTGGGGGCGGCGGTTGTGGCTCTTTTCTTGCTGCTTCTTTTTACTGCGCTCAAGCTCAGCCTGTATGCCAAAGAGGCAAACGACCTCTCCCTTATCTCTGCTCGTCAAGAGCGGGAGCTAAAGCGCCTGCGCCCTCAGCTTGAGCAGTTAGAAAAGGAATTGGCCGAATTGGTCAGAAAGCGTTTGCCAGGCTTGTATCTCTTGGAGTTGGACAAACTCATCCCGATTGAAAAAGGATATATCCAGCATATTCTCTTCACTCGGATTGGTAAGGAGGAAGATAGAAGCTATGAGTTCAAGCTCACCTTAAGAAACAGTGACTTGACCGCCGTACATCCCATCGTCCGAGTGATGTTTTTCGACCACTTGGGGATACAAGTGGCTAGTTCCGCAATTGGGGTGGACGAAAAAGGCATGCCAACTTTAGATGTCTTAGAGCGAGGGGAAGTGCGATCTTACGTGCAGGCGATTCGCCTGCCTGAAGGCCGAGAAGCTAAGTATTTTGGAATCGAAACCGATCTTCCGGAATACCAAAAGTTGCGTCACTAAGAGTCGCGAGCGACTTTACAGCAAGTTGGAAGCTAAAGCGAAAGGAAATATAATTTTTTACGCGGGGCATAGCGCAGCCTGGTAGCGCGCCTGCTTTGGGAGCAGGATGTCGGGGGTTCAAATCCCTCTGCCCCGACCAGTGCCGCGCCTGTAGCTCAACCGGACAGAGCATCGGCCTTCTAAGCCGAGGGTTGTAGGTTCGAGTCCTGCCAGGCGCGCTATGTTATTTTCAGGAAAGAAACCCATGTCCTATTTTTATCCCTTTGTCCATAGAGTTTTTTTCTTTGCTTGGATGATTTCCCTCGGCTTTAGTTTTACTCCTTCAGCGAACGCGCAAATCGTCGGCGATGTGTTCGAATATAAAATTAAACGCGGCGATACGCTGCTCGGTATAGGGGCGCGTTTCGGCGTGGATGCTAAACTCTTAGCACGTGAGAACGGGATAGCCCTCAATGCTCGCCTATATATCGGGCAGATTCTCAAGGTGGACAATCGCCATCTGGTTCCGCAGTGGCGGCAAGACGGCATTTTGATCAACATTCCCCAGCGCATGCTGTATCTTTTCCGCGAGGGGAGACTTGTAGCCTATTATCCAGTCGGGTTGGGCCGACCTTCCTGGCCGACCCCGGTAGGACGCTTTGCCGTCCGCAGCAAGGAGGTGAACAAGGAATGGATTGTGCCTAAGTCCATCCAAGAGGAAATGCTTCGAGAAGGAAGACAAGTTGTAACCAGGGTGCCGCCTGGCCCAGACAATCCTCTAGGTAAGTACTGGATAGGGCTTACGGCGCCCGGCTATGGTATCCATAGTACTCTCTATCCGATGAGTATCTATCAGTTCCGCAGCCACGGTTGCATTCGCCTCCATCCGGACGATGCGGAGGCGCTTTACTCTCAGGTAAAAGTAGGCGATAGCGTGGAAATCATCTATCAGCCGGTGATGATCCAGCGCGATGACGATGGTAAGGTCTGGCTGGAAGCTCACCGCGATGTTTATAATCGGGGAGTGGATTCGTGGCAAGAATTCCTGAACGCGGCTTATCGTTTGGAGTCGCTGCCCAGGCTCGATTGGACACTGGCGACTTTGGGATTAAAGCATACTGAGGGGATCGCCAGGCGCATCGATAAAGTAATGCCTGAAAAAAAGGAGGGGGGAAACGATGAATCGGCGACAGTTTCTCAAGTTTGGAGTAGGGGTTGGGGTTGCCGTGACTTGCCCGGCCTGGTCCTACTCTCCCGCGCGCAGCTTAAAGCTGATCAACTTGCATACTGGGGAGTCGCTGCGCACCGTGTATTGGTACAACGGGCGCTATCTCTCAGAGGAGCTAGCTAAGCTTAATTACTTATTGCGCGATCACCGAAGCGAGGAGGCTTTCCCCATCAACGTGCGCCTATTCGACGTGCTTTACGTTCTAACCCATAAGCTGGAGGCCAGCCGGCCCCTGGAGGTCGTCTCTGGTTATCGTTCCCCGGCTACTAATGCTTGGCTCGCTGCTCACTCCGAGCAGGTCGCTAGGTCTAGTTTGCACACTTTCGGCATGGCGGTGGACTTTCGCCTTCCCGGTCGCCAGTTACGCGATTTATATCACGCTGCGTGGAGTCTCAAAGCTGGCGGAGTCGGCTATTACCCCGTCTCTAATTTTGTCCACGTGGATGTAGGGCGAGTTAGGACCTGGTGGGGGAGCTAGATATAAGCTGTGCGTTCCTTTAGCTTGCAAATACCAGACGCTGGTGGATAGAGGGCAGAGGCGCATAAGTGATATAATTGAACTTTAATAATAAATTTTAAGTCTATCAAAGCGAACCTGAGGGGGCGATCCGGCTTCGACGTGGGTTGCAAAACCTGAGGGGCATGCCGAGGTGCAGATACCTCGTAAAACCGTCTGCAAGCAAATAGTCGCCAACGACGACGTTTACGCTCTGGCCGCCTAATCCGGCCAGCCTCTGCCGTGAGCTAGCCTGTGGGCTTACGGGCTAGGGGTCAAAGCGCCACAGGATCGCCGCTTCCCTTGCCCAAAGGGAGGCGGTTAAACCTAAAGGGCTCGCCTGCCGTATCCCTGCCGGTCGGGTGACGGCTGGTTAAAACCAATAGGCTGAGCTAAGCATGTAGAACCGAAGGCGGAGGACCTGCGGACGGGGGTTCAATTCCCCCCGCCTCCACCAATTTCCCGCTAAACTCCACCAAGTTAGCTCCTCGTGGAGTTTTTTAATTCCGCTCCTTCCAAGCCATTCATTCCATTACAATCCACATTTTGGGCCTTTCGGTAGCGATGCTAGAGGACGTTATTTTTTTTAAGCGAGGCGTTGTGAGCTGTCGCCGTCGAGCCTTTTCCATTCCATATCTCCCAGGCCAACTGGCGCGAATTTTAAAGCGGATTTATATAGCCGCAGCGCTGTTGGCGCTGATGATCGTCATGGGAGTGGTCGGGCTTCGGCTGTGGGCTACTCCTACCCCTTCGCTTTCGGATGCATTCTATATGACTATCATCACCATCACTACCGTCGGTTATGGCGAGATCGTTCCTGCTGACAGTTTCGGCGAGCGGTTATTTTTAGGAATGTTAGCGGTAGGAGGGTTTGGTACGATTACATTTTTGTTTACCAGCCTGTCGGTGTTTTTCCTTGAAACCGACTTAGACGTCACATTGCGTAGGCGGCGCATGGAGAGACAGATCAAAAAGCTGCGTCATCATTACATTATCTGCGGTTTTGGCCGTGTTGGCCGCAACGTGGCTCAGGAATTGCTTATGACCCAGCGCAGCTTTGTGGCGATAGATGTGGACCACGCCCAACTTGAGAGCCAGCGCGAGCGCTTTCCAGACCTGCTCTACCTGCACGGCGATGCCAGCGAGGACGAACTGCTGTTGGCTGCCGATATTGAGGACGCGCGTGGGGTGTTCGCGGTCACCGGCGACGACAGCCGTAATTTAATGATCGCCCTCACCGCCAAGCAGCTCAATCCCAAAGTGCGCGTGGTGGCGCGTTGCCACGAGATGCACAATATCCCAAAACTGCGCAAGGCTGGTGCCGATAGCGTAATTTCCCCGGATTTTACCGGCGGTATGCGCATTGCCTCAGCTATGATCCGCCCGCATGTAGTCTCTTTCCTAGAGGAGATGCTGCGCAGCGAGCACCGTTTACGCCTAGAGGAGGTATCAGTGCCAGAGAATTTTGTGCCTAGGAGGTTAGGCGATCTGAACCTCAGCGGGCGCGATTATTTGCTGTTGGCCGTTCGCCACGGCAGCGATTGGCAATTTAACCCTCCACCCGAGTTCGAGATTCGTCCTTACCAGGTGTTGGTGGTCATGGCTACCCCGCAAGGACGTCATCAGCTTGAGCGCCTGCTGCATGGTTAAGAACAAGCTTAGTCGGTCTCCAAGGTGTATAGCAGATCGACGCTCTGGCTGGCCCCGGCACTTGCCTCCAAACTCAGAAAACGGTTGATCCTATAGCGCAAAAGCGCTTTTCCGACTCCGTTGAACACGGTGAACGCATNGCCTAGATAAAGATCGGGCGTTAAGTACTTTCCAAGTCCTACTGCCTCCTCCTGGAAGCCGACGCCGGCTTTAGTTGCCAGGGTTTCTAGCCCTAGCATACGCAGCCAGGGTAAAGCGACGTCTAAGCCTAAGGCTATAGCGGTTTGGGCGCCTTCGGTTTGTTCAGCCATGCCGCTAGTTGTGAGAGAGCGGCCGAAAAGCAGGAGGGACAGCGCTTCAGTTTGTGGTCGGGGAGGTTGGCTGGTGATGGAGACTTCCGGTTTTTGTGCCGGTCCTCGCACTTCCAGTGAGACAATAATGCCTTCGGTTTCGATCTTGCGGCTAGTTTTGAGTTCAAGATACGGCTGATCTACTGGGCCAGTGAAAATCAGGCGGCCTTTAGTGAGCGTGAGTTTTTGGCCATAAGCTTGGTAACTGGCTTGCTTGAGGTCAATTGTGCCCATGGCTTGTATTTGGTGGTCGCGACTGGAAACGTCTAGGTTTCCACCCAGTTTTGCGTTTAGCCCGAGCCCAGTGAATGAGACCTCATCGCCAAGGACGAGATGAAGGCGGCTTTCGGGTATAAGCGGTGGTTTTTCGGACTTGGCTTCAGTGCCGACGATGATTTCGTCCTTGGAGACAGTCACGCTGCCCTTGGGGAGTGCTTTAAGGCGAAGATCGGCTTTAGGGATCAGGATGGTACCGGTCAAGTGTCCGATCCGCTCGCTGAAATCCAAGGCTAAATCCGGGGAGGCAACGATCCTGGCTTGAGTGCGCTTGACTACCTCTAAGTCGCGGCCTTTGAAGGTCAGGTGGAGCTTAGGGAGGTCTGCTTGGCCCAAGATTGTTAAAGATCCATCGCCGGCGCGGAGGTGTCCGGTCAGATCCCAGCGTTTTCCGCTTCCGACCAGGGAGGCTTCGACAGCGCTCAGGCGAACTCCGGCTGGTCGAATACCAAAGGCGCCACGGCTGAGTTGCATCCGTCCTCCAGGGTATAAAGCGGTGATCGGTCCGTCAGCGCGCAGCGCGAGCGTGATTTGGCCCTCGGGTCGGTCGAGCGGCGCTAGCCAAAAATCCAGCCGGCTCAGGTCAGGAAGGTCTAAATCCAGGCGACTGACTACCCTCACGGGACGGGTGTTGAAGTCCAAGTTGGCCTCAACCGCCAAAATCCCATTTTGCGGAAAGCTAAGGCTCCTACCCTTGGCATCTTTGAGGTCAAGCTGAGAGCTTGCAAGGTGCCAGATTTTGGCAGAATAATGGCCGGTCACAACGGCGGCCAACCGACTTTGGGGGAGCTCGAGGTCAAAACCCAAGCGATGCTGCTCAAGTCCGCCTCGGGCGGAGAGCGCAAAGCGCTTGACCTCGAAGTCTCTAAGCTGCAACTGGCTTATACCGAGTTCGCCGTGTGAGTTCGGATCGTCTGCGGCTAAATCGAGCCTCATCGTGAGCTTCCCGAGGCGCCCTCTCCGCCAAGAGAGGCTTTGACCTCGAGCCTTGGCTCGGATCATGGGTTTCTTTAGAGTGCCAGAGAGGGTGCCTTGCGCTTGGAGCGTACCGGAAATTCCTGGCCAGAGCTCGTGCAAGGCGTGCCCCTCAAAGGCAAAGGCTAAGTCGAGGCGCTTGCCGTAGCGGCCCTGCAGCTTCAACCTATTGGCGCCGCTACTTAGGTTTAATCCTTTGCTTTGCCAGTGCCCGTCTTGGAACTTCAAAGCGCCTTTGGCGCTGACGGGCTTCTGGCGCAGCGTGCCTTGGAAGCGCTCGATGGCAAGGTCGAATTCCAGCTTGGGTTTTTCCCAGCGACCTTGGCTTTGAACTTTGATTTTAAGGCTTCCCGGCCAGTCTGGAAAAAACGCCTGCGGGTCGAGGTTTTCTCCTTCTATAGCGAGCTGCCATGCCAACGCCGCTGCCCAGCTCAGTCTGCCATGGACAGTCAACTGACCCTTTGGAAGATGAACTGTGAGAGGGGCCAATACCAGGGATTGGGCGTCGCCGCGGGCAGCAAGACGAAGTTTGAGGACGGGGAAGATTTGGCCGGTCAGATCGGCGTTAAGTTCCAGCTCAAAGTCATTCAGATGGCCACGCACGCGGTAGTAACCGGAAGGGCTTGAATAAGCGATTGCTGCAGCTGGCCAGCTCAAATTTTGCCACGTGCCCTCAAGTTGGGCTGTGAGTTCAGGATCCAAGACGTTTAAGGTACCTTGAGTGGTGACGGTAAACGGCAAGGTCAAACGGTGATCAATGGCTAGCCTGCGCAAGTCTCCGCCGAGGTGTCCTTCCCCTGCCAGATGCTGGCCGCTGAGCTCTCCTTGCCAAGCGATGGTCAGCCTTAGGTGGTAGTCTCCGTATAGTCTTATCTCACCGCGGGCAGTAAGTGAGAAAGGCCGGATGAATAAACTAAGCTCATCCACGTTAAGCTGATCCCCGCGCAGGGAAGCTTTAAGAAGTACCCGGTCTAAGCGCAGACGGGCGTTATCCTGAATAATGACCGCCTCGTTCAACTCGGCGCGTCGGATCGTCATGTTGAACGGCAGGCGTACGGAGGGCAAGGCGGAAGAAGCAGAGGGAGGCGATGTGGTCGATCTTTGGTAATGCAGGCCAGAGGCTTTAATCTCTTCAATGTCAATCTGCCTGGAAAACAGCCCCCTGGGCTCCCACGTCAGGCTCAGATGGGTCAATTCGAGCTGATAAGAAGGAAGGAGGTAGCGAAGCTGGTCCAACTCAAGGTGGTGCAAGAGGGTACCTCGAACTTGACCTAGGCGGAGTTCCCCAGGCGCAAGGTACACCACGGTTTGCATCAGCCAGCGCGTGCCGGTCTCGGTTGCGGCTAGCCCCACCAGAGCGGTTAGCGGCAGGGCAAGCGATAGCAGCAATATGAAAACGAGATAGGCCAGGTATCTCACAGTTCCGCCCCCATCGAGACGTGAACCCTGAGTTCAAAGCGAGCCTTAGTTACCGGGACAGCTAGATCCAGCCGGAGTGGGCCGACTGGGGAATACCAGCGGATGCCAAGGCCAGCCCCGACCTGGATCGGTTCGTCCCAGGTCATAAAAGCGTTGCCTGCGTCCACAAACAGCGATGCCCCCCAGTTTCTTAAAAACAACTGCTCGTATTCTAGGCTGGCTACACCTAGGTAGCGTCCGCCGACCACCTCGCCTTTTCGATTTTTAGGGCCTAAGCGTTTATAGCCGTAACCGCGCAGGCTGGTATCGCCACCGGCTAGGAAGCGAAAGCTGGCGGGCAGGTTGACAAAATGATCGGTGAAGGTAGCCCCTGCCTCGAGGCGGCTCAGAACGCGTCCTAGCCAGGGGAATTGATAAACCCCTTTGACATAGCCTTGAGCTTGAAAAAAGCGAACTGGGTTGCCCAGGAGCGAAACTCCGCCTTTTAAGCTGATATCGCTTTTGAATCCCCGCTTTGGCCTGAGCCGGTCGTCGGCCTTAACGTATCCCCACTGAACGGAAGGTATTAAGAGCAAGACACCTTGGACGTCGGCGTCGTGGAAGCGCGAGCTTTCATACCTTAAATCCAAACCGAGCGTTTCTTGGATTGTCCTGCGCAGGTGGAGGAAGCGGGCGCCCAAGGCAGCGCTATCGGTGCGCAAAGTATCGGTTTCCTCGTGCAGGTAACCGGTTTGAAAGCTTAATGTTTCTTCAGCCGGCTTTTGCCAGGGAATGACATACTGACCGTTTAACTCTGAACGCACGGGGGAAAATCGGGCTTGTAAATCCAGCCGATGGCCGTAAGGATTTAAGCGACGATTCTCATATCCCAATAAGACTCGGGGGCCAGTGTTGGTGTCAAAACCGGCGCCAGCTTTAAAAAAATGGCGTTTTCTGGCCAGCAAGCGGATGCGGATCGGGATTTGGAAGTCGGCAAGCTGATCGCGCAGGGCGCGCACCTCCACGTCTTCAAAGTAGCCGCTGTCGGCGAGAATTTGATAGGTTTTAGTCAGTTGGGTGCTGGTGTAAGGATCGCCAGGCTCAAAAGGGAAGTATCGACGAACGAACTCTGGGTTTAAGACTTCCTGCAGGAGATCGATCTTACCTATGGTATAGCGGCGGCCTGAGTCGAGGTGGAGTCGAATCCAGGCAAGGTTCTGGGAGGGATCGACGATGAGTTCGTGTTTGACCAGACGAGCATCGAAAAAGCCGCGCTGTTCGGCCAGGTTTGTGAGGCGGCTTTTCAAATCCTCATAACGGCCATGGTCAAGGGGGTCGCTTGATTTGAGCGGGAGCTGTGCGAGCAGCGCTTGGAATTCGGGATCGTTCGCGGCCTCTCCTAAGACCTGGACATCCACTTGGGCAAGCATGACCCTGACTCCCGATTCGATCGTAAACTCAGCTTGCCAGCAGGGGGGCGTGAATTGAAACTTACTGCGGATGCTTGGCCGATAGTAGCCTAGCGCCCGTAAGGCTTGGCGGATTTCCGACTCAGAGGAGGTCATGGCGTCTTTAAGGCGCCAGTTTGGCGAGGTGCAGTCTTCGTTAAGGAGCGATAAGTGCGCTTGGATGTTGCGGCGCAGCTCCTCCTTTACTCCCTCGATGCGGATGATAGGTTTTAGCTCCTGGGCGGTAAGCGCATGGACGAAGGCGATAAGAGCCGACAAGACTGTCCATCGCCCGCTCGCCATTAGCTATCAAGCTGCAAGGAAGCAAGGTCAATCATTGGATAGAGACTAACATTACGGTGAATCTTGCTTATAAAGCGACCCACCTAGTTAAAAAAGTACAATACTTAAATTTAGAGGGCAGGTAAACGTATGAAGGCCTATTTAGTCGGCGGTGCGGTGCGGGACCGGCTGCTGGGGCTCGCGGTTCAGGAGCGCGACTGGGTAGTGGTGGGGGAAACGCCAGAAACTATGGAGAGACGGGGTTTCAAACGCGTGGGCAAGGATTTTCCAGTGTTTCTCCATCCCCAAACCCATGAGGAATATGCTTTAGCCCGCACTGAGCGCAAAGTGGCACCTGGCCACCGAGGCTTTGTGGTTCATGCCGATCCCAGCGTTACGTTGGAGGAGGATTTGCGCCGGCGCGATTTAACCATCAACGCCATGGCTATGGACGAGCACGGCAACCTGATCGATCCATTTGGTGGTTTTAAGGATCTTAAAAACCGTCTCCTGCGCCACGTGTCGGAGGCGTTTGCTGAGGACCCTCTGCGCGTTTTGCGGGTAGCGCGCTTTGCCGCGCGTTTTGCTCACCTCGGATTTAAGGTAGCGCCGGAGACTATGGCATTGATGCGGCGCATGGTCGAAGCTGGCGAGGTGGACGCTTTGACTCCGGAGAGGGTTTTTCAGGAGCTGGAGAAAGCTTTGGCCGAACGCACCCCGACTGCGTTTTTTGAGGCGCTTAGAGAATGCGGGGCTAATGCGCGCTTGTTTCCCGAGATCGAGCGCCTGTTCGGTGTGCCCCAGCCAGCCAAATGGCATCCGGAAATCGACACCGGCGTGCATACCATGATGAGCTTGGCGCAAGCGGCCCGGCTGACGGCGGATACTTTGGTCCGATTCGCCGCCTTGGTTCACGATTTGGGTAAAGGGTTAACGCCGCCGGAAGAGTGGCCCCATCACCGCGGCCACGAAATCCGCGGCCTTGTCCCGCTGTCTGAGCTGTGCCAGCGCCTTAAAATACCTAAGGTTTATCAGCGGTTGGCGGAGAGGGTAATGCGCTATCACGACTGCTGCCATAAGGTATATGGGCTCCGTCCCAGCACCATCATGCAGGTGTTGCATGCTTTAGATGCCTTGCGCGATGAGGTGGGGTTTGAACGGTTTTTGCTGGCGAGTATGGCCGATGCTCGCGGTCGCCTGGGCCAAGAAGATCAGCCTTATCCGCAGGCTAACTGGTGGCGAGCTTTGCGGCGGGCCGCAGCCGAAGTCAAAGCTGCTCCATTTCTAGCCCAGGGGTTATATGGAGAAGCGCTTGGTCAGGCATTGCACCAAGCTCGTGTCTTAGCCGTAGCTGCCGAGAAACGCCGTTTGCAAACGGGCGGATAGGTTTATACCTTGCGCACGCGTTGCGAGCATGCACCTCAGCGGGATTGAGAGTCGGCGAAAATTCCCTCAAACGTGAAACAGCAGCTGGGTGTTATCGATTTCCAGCTTGTCGCCACGCTTGAGCTGAACGGTTTGCTCCTTGAGCGGATAACCGTTGATTTTGATGCGCTCATCGCCGGCCAAGCTGGACAGAAAATAACCATCCTTGCGGCGGGCGATAACCGCTACGCTGTCGTGATTACCGAGCCGAGTCAGGGCGCGCTTTAGAGGAATGACCCGGCCGATATTTTTGCCGTTTAAAAGTTGCAGGCTGGCTTCAGAGGGCTCCTGAGTCCCCAGGCTTTGGGTCGGCAAAAAAGTTCTGGTGTCAGCGTAGTAAAGAATATGTTGGCCGAGGCGGATGATGTCGCCTGAGACCAGCAGGTGACGAGCTGTGGAAACCCCGTTGACCTCAACCAAAAAGCGTTCATCCTCCCGCAAAAGTTGCGGGCCTTTAGGATGGTCCAAATCTATGATTGCATGTTTAGGGGCGATGTCTGGCGCCTCAATGCAGAGGGTATTGTCTGGATCTTGGCCAATGGTAATCACGCCGCTTGCTGCTTCATGGACTTTGACCAAATTCCCTTGGAAGCTTACTGTCAGTCTTACCATGAGCTCCTCATTTTGTTCTTTCCTGCAAGTATAGCCTAATGAGCTTTTTGGAAATGTGACCTTAAGCACTGGCCAGCTCAAGCAGGGGGATGAAAACGCACTTTTTTAACCGCTTTTCCTTCCACCTCTAAGATTTCTACCTGGAAACCGTTGAGCCTTAAGCTTGTGCCTTGGCTCGGGATCGCCTCTAGATGCTCCATGATTAGACCGTTTAGAGTTTTAGGCCCGTCAGTAGGTAACTGCCAGCCAGTGATCCGATTCAACTCCCGCAGCGAGATCCCAGCGTCCACCAGGTAGCTTCCGTCAGCTTGTCTTTGGATCAGGCCGGATTGGCCGGTTAGCTCCCCGATGAACTCCTGCAATATATCCTCTAAAGTAACCAAGCCGTGGACATCGCCGTATTCGTCCACCACCAAAGCGAGCCGTTTGTGGTTTTGCTTGAAATCAGCCAACGCTTGGTGCAACGGCATACTCTCTGGTACGAAATAAGGTTCCTCCAGTCTCTGGCGCAGGCTCTCTTTAGTCAAGACCGAAGAGAAAAGCTTGCGTATGGGGAGCACGCCGATGACGTTGTCTAGGCTCTGCTTGAAGACTGGCAGGTACGTGTGGGTACTGGTTTTGATATGCTCGAGGATAGTCTCAAGCGGGTCGTCTAGATCGATACCCTCGATGTCCGATCGGGGAGTCATTACGTCCTCGACAGTGGCGCTCTCTAGGTCCAAGATGGTCAAGACCATGCTGCGGTAGCGTTCAGGCAGGAGGGTTCCTGCCTCTGCCACTACGGTGCGCAGCTCTTCGGTAGACAAAAGAGTTGCCGACGGTTGTCTGATGCGCACGCCGAGCGCGAATAACAGGCAATTGGCCAGGAGATTGACAAGCCAGACGAGAGGATAAAAGACCTTAAGGAGCAGCGGTAAAATCCAAGCGGCAGAGAAGGCTACCTTTTCCGGATAAATCGCCGCCAAAGTTTTAGGGGCTACTTCACCAAAAATCAGGATCATTAAAGTCAAAATAACGGCTGCGGCGGCGATTCCCGCCTCGCCATACAAACGCAGAGCAATCACCGTGGCTAAAGAAGAAGCCAGAATGTTGACAAAGTTGTTGCCTAATAGGATCAGGCCAATCAACCGATCCGGACGTTCCAAAAGCTTGTGCGCGCGGAGGGCGCTTTTGTGTTTTTGTTTGACCAGGTGTTGAAGCCGATAGCGGTTGAGCGCCATCAGGGCAGTTTCTGAACCGGAGAAGAAAGCCGACAGAAGAACCAAAACGGCTAATGCACCAAACAGTGCGCTTAATGGAAAATCGTCCAAAGGGAGGAATACTCCTTAGGTTGTTAAGATGGGTGGATTCTTCAAGCTTACGATGGGGATGTCAAGCCTGCAGCGTGTCAAATCAAGGTGACAAAATTTTGACATAAGGTGAGGAGAATGATTTACTCTTTTCCGCCTTAAGCTGAGAGTAAGCCTCACATGAGCGAAACCCAACCGATTTTGCTGATGGCCCCCGAGGGAGAGGAGCGGCGGCAAATCCAAGCTGTCTTAGAGTATAGCGAATATCCGGTAGTCGCGGTGATGCCCGAGGAGCTAGGCTCTGTGCTCGCCCAGGAGACAGGCTTTCGCATTGCTATCTTGTGCAATGGCCCGGGTTTGGCGCTAGGGGTGAAAACATTGTGCCAAACTGCCTCGGGCGTTCCCTTGGTAGTCCTTAAGCAGCGCGAGGATAAAACACCGTTGCCTACAACAGTGGAGGCCGAGGTTACGGCGATATTGGATTGGCCGACTACCTACCCCCTGCTGACCGAATTGATCTCGCGCTTGGTCCGCGAGCGCAGCGATCGCAGGCCGCGCCGGTCATTAGAGCTATTCCGCAGCTTAAGCGGCGAGAGCGCCGCTATCCAGCGCACTCGCCGGCTGATCGAGCAGGTCGCCGATACCGAGGTGACCGTATTGATCTTAGGTGAATCTGGGACCGGCAAAGAAGTAGTAGCGCGCAACCTGCATTACCGCTCCGCGCGCCGCAACAGGCCATTCGTCCCGGTCAACTGCGGTGCGATCCCAGCTGAGCTGTTAGAGAGTGAGCTGTTCGGCCACGAGAAGGGGGCGTTCACAGGAGCCTTGACTTCGCGCCAAGGCCGATTCGAGATGGCCGAGGGTGGAACTTTGTTTTTGGACGAGATCGGCGATATGCCTTTGCCGATGCAGGTCAAGCTGCTTAGAGTGCTACAAGAGCGTTGTTTCGAACGGGTGGGTAGCAACAAGACCATCTACTGCGACGTGCGCGTGATCGCCGCCACCCACCGCAATCTGGAAGAGGAAATCGCTGCTGGTCGCTTCCGGGAGGATTTGTATTACCGCCTGAACGTGTTTCCAATTGAAGTGCCGCCTTTACGCGAGCGACGCGAGGACATCCCGGCCCTGGTGGCGGATTTGATTGCGCGGATCGAGAACGAAAAGCGCGGTTCAGTGCGCCTGACTGCGGCAGCTTTGGATGCTCTCAAACGCTACGACTGGCCGGGCAACGTGCGCGAACTGGCCAACCTGATCGAGCGCCTGGCGGTGCTGTATCCTTACGGAGTAGTGGACGTTTCTGATCTACCGGAAAAAATCCTACGTCAAATCGGGAGCAGAGCCGATTTACCGGGCAGCCAAGTCTTTTCCCCAATCGACTTGTCCTCGGCTGAAGCGGTAAAACTGCCCAAGAGCGGCCTGGACCTCAAGGAAC
>JAOAHI010000032.1 GCA_026415315.1 Methylohalobius sp. | reverse complement strand
GGTCCCTTTGGCCGCTCGGGAACCCCTCCTAACAGAGAGCTAGTTATTTTTTACAATTTAACCATATATGTCAACTGCCCTCGCGGCGATGAGAGTCACTTGTGAAGAAGATTCATCACTCTCTCCACCTCCCCCTCCAGAAGCTGCGGCACCAAAGTGGCCGCCTGATCAATCGCGGCTCCAATCTCAGCCTGTTCTTCCTCGGTGGGCCGTCCTAATACATAATCGACCACTGATCCGTGTTTTGGCCGGCCTATTCCAATCCGCAAGCGGAAAAATTGGTTCGAACCCAAATATTCAATGATACTACGCAAACCGTTATGGCCACCGTGTCCGCCGTCTTTTTTCAAGCGCACTACCCCCGGCGCAAAATTTAACTCATCGTGTGCTACCAACAGACGCTCAGGTGCAATTTGGTAATAGCGGCATACCGCGGCAACCGGTCCGCCACTGCGGTTCATGTATTGTCCCGGCTTGAGCAGATGCACCCCCTCGCCCTGATGGTGAAACACAGCCTCCCAACCGCCAAAGCGTGCCTGCCAAGCAAACTGAGCGCCATTGCGGCTAGCTACCTCATCCACAAACCAAAACCCGGCATTGTGCCGGGTTTTAAGGTATTGGGGACCAGGATTACCCAGACCGACCAACAAAGCGAGCCGATTCATTCAAAGTTTTGTGTCAAGTCTCCCCACCGCTTACCTCAGTTTTCGCCTCCACCGAAGGCGGCTGGATGGTCACCACCGGTATCGCCGCTCCACCCTCATGACCCAATTCCACCAACGTTACCCCTTCTGGCACCACTAACTCGCCTAAGTGAATGGTCTGGCCAATATCCAAGTTAGTCAAGTCGACTGCCAGATATTCTGGCAGATAACGAGGCAGACACGAGACTTCTACTTCATTCAGATTGTGCACCACAATGCCCCCCTTTCTTACGCCAACGCATGCCTCCTGATGGAGGAAGTGCAAAGGCACGTGCACCCGGATCTCCTCGTCCGCCTTAATCCTCTGGAAATCTAGATGAATTACCGTTTCCCTGCTCGGATGGCGCTGTACCTCTTTAAGAATCGCTTGCACCTCCTGATCGCCTGGCAGCTTAAGGGTGAGGATGTGAGAGAATACTGCCTCCTGCTCCAAATTTTTATCCACCTGGTTTTTTGCCAGGACCAAATTTACCGCAGGTTGATCACCGCCGTATAACACGGCTGGTATTTTGTTCGCCCGGCGTAGCCGCCGCGCGGCGCGGGTTCCAGCCTCAGACCGGATCTCAGCGTCGAACTCGAAACTTGCCTCCATTTTCAAACTCCACAATGATCAATCCACATAGAGAGAGCTGACCGACTCTCCCACCGCGATACGGCGGATCGTCTCGGCCAGCATCTCGGCCACGCTCAACTGCCGAATCTTGCCGCAATCTCTCGCCTCTTGGCGCAGAGGAATGGTATCGGTGACCACCAGCTCATCCAAAGCCGAAGCGCTGATATTAGCCACTGCCTGACCCGATAATACCGGATGAGTGCAATAGGCAACTACCCGCACTGCACCGTGCTCTTTAAGTGCCTGCGCCGCCTGACATAGGGTACCGGCAGTATCGACCAAGTCGTCCACCAAGACGCAGGTGCGCCCTTCCACCTCACCGATGATGTTCATCACCTGCGCCTCATTGGCTCTGGGGCGACGCTTGTCGATGATGGCCAGATCGGCATCGCCCAAGCGTTTGGCTATAGCGCGCGCGCGCACCACGCCTCCTACATCGGGCGAGACGACAATCTGATTCTCATACTTCTGACGCCAAATGTCGCCCAGCAACAACGGTGAGGCATAAACGTTATCTACAGGAATATCAAAAAACCCTTGCACTTGGTCGGCATGGAGATCGACCGTAAGCACCCGGTCGACGCCGGCAGACGTGATCATCTTGGCCACCAACTTAGCGGTGATCGGCACCCGAGCGGAACGCGGTCTCCGGTCTTGGCGCGCATACCCAAAATAAGGAATCACTGCAGTGATCGTTCCCGCCGAGGCCCGCCGCAGGGCATCCACGATAATCAGCAACTCCATAAGATGGTCGTGAGGCATGTGCGTGGACTGAATGACAAAAATTTCCCTGCCACGCACGTGCTCTTCGATCTCGACCGCGATCTCGCCATCGCTGAAACGACCCACTGACGCCAGCCCTAAGCGCATGTTAAGTTTGTCCACCACCCCTCGCGCTAAGGGCAAATTGGAATTGCCTGCAAAGACCATAAAACCCGCATCATTCATGCGGTCACCCTGAACTTGCCGATCAGAGGAAAAACATCGCTCAAAAATGGCTGGGGCGCCAGGATTCGAACCTGGGAATGCGGGAACCAAAATCCCGTGCCTTACCGCTTGGCGACGCCCCATCCGCATTCTCACTTTACCGAGTCAATCCGCTCGCCTGCAACTTGTCCCACAAAGGCGATCGATTCAAGCCCTTTGCGAGATGTACCCGCCATCTGGGTTTAAGCGCCTTCATCACCGCTCGTGCTTCAGCTTCGTCCGCACAGGCTAAAAACACGCACGCACCGGTACCAGTCAGGCGCGCCTTACCATAGGCTGACAAGGCTTCAAGCGCCGCGGCCACTTCGGGATACAGCCGCTTCACTACCGGAAGGCAGTCGTTGGCCTGCTGCCCAGCAAGAAATTCTTTAATTGTGACAGGAGAGTTGTTTCTTGTCAAATCGGGAGAGGCGAACACTCTTGCCGTCACCACTTGGCAAGGCGGTATAAGAATGACATACCAAGGCTCGGGCAAATCTAAAGGCTTAAGCTGCTCTCCCACGCCTTCCGCCCATGCTGAAACCCCTTTGATAAACACAGGCACATCTGCGCCCAGCTGAACTCCAAGACCGATCAGTTCCTCTTCGCTTAGTCCCAACCTCCACAAAGCGTTCAACGCTACCAACACGGTGGCTGCATCGGAACTACCCCCGCCTAGTCCGCCCCCTATTGGTAAACGTTTGTCCACCTCGATTTTAACGCCGCGCCAGATTCCGCAGGCTCGTTGGAGAAGGCGAGCAGCGCGCACGATCAGGTCCGCTTCCTGCGGCACTCCTGGCAGAGGCCTAGCCAGTACAACCTCCGGGGTTTCAAGCCATGTGAAAGAGATAAAATCGCACCAGTCAATAAATTGAAATACAGTCTGCAGCAAATGATAGCCATCGTCCCGCTGGCCAACGATACGCAACATGAGGTTAAGCTTGGCCGGAGCCGGCCAATTCTTAAGCACGATCAAACTCCTCTCCCACTCTCCATTGATCCACAACCAACTTCAGACGGACTCCACGCGGCCCAGTCAGAATAAGCTTTACCGGCAATGCATAAGGACCCAAGGCACGGTATTCTAAATATTCGACCTCCCATCCCTGCTGCAGCAAACGGCGGATGCGGCCGTCTGAGCCGTATTCGATGCGCTTGTGACCCGGGGCAGGCAAACCTCGAATCCAAAAGTGCATAGCTATAACCGGAACCGCCACTCCCAGCATCGCCTCAAGCAACTCCTCTGGCCGATCCGATACCTGTGTTTCCCCCCCCGCCCGTTCGATCCGAATTTGACCGGCTTCGATTTGAATCACTACGCCACCTTGGCCAAAAGGGCCAGACAAAACCAAGCGATCCTGCCCGTTGTGAAAAACCCAATCTATCCCTCCATGCCAACTCTCTCTCTCCCCTCGCACACCGAGACGGGCTTGTAACTGCCAGCGGTCAATGCGCTCAAGCCAAGCCAATTCACCTTGATCGATCGCCGGCGGAGGGGGACGCCACCACGCGCACCCCCCCAGCCAGAGGCTGAGAAGCAACCCTAAACCAAAGCGCAAGCTCATGGCTTTAGCCTGTCCCGAAAGCGCTGGATCAACGCTCGAACCCGTTCATCTTGGGGAGCTTTGAGGACGTTGCGCCATACTTGTCTAGCTTCCTGTTTACGCCCCAAGGCCCATAGGACTTCTCCTAGGTGAAAAGCGATTTCCGGGTCGGGATTGAGCGCATAAGCCTGCTGTAAGTATTTGAGCGCCTTGGGATAATTTTTTAACTTATACCAGAGCCAGCCATAGCTGTCCAAAATGGCCGGATCCTGGGGCTTAAGTCGGATCGCTTGGTCCAAATACTTCTGAGCTTCCTGAACGCGCTCGGTATGCTCAAGCAAAGTGTATCCCAAGGCATTGAGCAAAGTCGGATCCTCAGGACGCTGGCTGAGGGCTGCTTGGAAATCGGCGATCGCTTCAGCCACCCTACCCATTTGCTCGGCAAGCAAAGCGCGAGCATAGAAAATATCTGGATGTCCCGGAAAATCCTCCAGCGCCTGGGTTAAAGTCGCCAATGCCCCAGCATAATCTTTATGGCCGGTCTGAATCTCCGCCTCCAACAAATAAAGCTGCAATTTGCGATCCGGGAAACGGTCTCGCGCCTGTTTAAGCCGCTGCAAAGCCTCCTGCACTCTTCCCAGCTTAGCCAAAACTGAGACTGCGCTCATCTGGCCGTCGAAGGCCAATTCGCTGTCCGGTGCAATCTGCTCGAACTGAGCCAGCGCCTTTTCATAGCGCCCCTGATGGGCTGCTATCCGCCCCAAATAAAGAAAAGCTTCATTCCGCCACTTAGCCTGCTGGACTAAGCGTTGCAGAGCACGCTCTGCTTCGTTATCGCGACCTTGTTGGAGGTTAACCAGGGCATAAGCATACAAAGCATCGGGGTGTTCTGGTTCCTGCCGCAAAACCTGTTTTAGCTCGGGTAAAACTTTGGCGAACGCTTGCCGCTTTAGCAACAGCTGGGCATACAGCAGGCGCAGCTGCGCGTCTTTGGGACGCTGCTTGACCAACTCCTCTAAAACCCTCTGGGCTTTCTCATCTTCCCCCAATTGCGCCAACAGTTGGCTTTGCAACAAACGCAGCTGAGGCCAATGGGGTCGCAGGGCCACGGCGCGCGAGGTCTGCTCCAGAGCCAGCCTGGTCTCACCTTTGCGCAAAGCCAACATGGCATGAGCGTAAAGGACCTCGGGCGATTGCGGAAAGCGATGGCTGACTTTGGCCATCACTTCGAGTGCCGTCTCCGCAGGGACGTTCTGATCCAAAAAGCGCAGAACGTCCAACAAAACCTCGGCTTGATGGTCTTTAGCCAATTTAAGCACGTCGCTCAAGTGCGTCACGGCTAAGTCCGCCTTGCCTATTTTCAGAGCCAGCATCAGCGCTGCTCGGTGGGCATTGAGCGAGTTGGGATCGCGCGCAAGCCAAAGATCTATGACCCGTCTAGCCTTGTCGGTTTGATCTAAATACAGCGCAAGCTGGGCTGCTCTCTCCGTCACCCAAGGCTCAGCAACCTCGTCTATCACTTCAAAATAATTCTCTAGCGCCAAAGCGTAATCGCCGCTTTGCCCAGCTATTTCAGCGACCAGCAATCGATAAAGCACCTCGGATTCACCCCTCGCGCTGGTCGCAGGTAATTCCCGCACGCCTTCCGACGCGATGGGTGCAGCTTCCTCCCAGAATCTCTCCTTAAGACGGGCGCAACCCATGAAAAAAATCAACAAAATTAAAATGAAGAGAGGTAAAGGCAGTTTCTGCACAGGTGATTTCCCTTAAGAAGTGGCAACCAGCAACGCGCGGGCAAATATTGGTTTTAATTATATTTTGTTTTTAAAATGAAAAATAACCGAACTCACCTTGCCTCCAGCACATGACTTTGCTCGCTCTAGGATTGAGTCACACCACTGCGCCGCTGGCAGTGCGCGAACGGCTCGCTTTCCCGCCTCACCGTCTAGGCGAGCACTTAAGCGACCTTTTGACCTTGCCTGGCCTCAAAGAGGCCGCCATCCTCTCCACCTGTAATCGGACTGAGCTTTACTGCACGACTTCCCGTCCCGATCGCCGCTTGCTGATCGAATGGTTAGCTAGTACCCAAAGCCTTCCAGCCAAAACTTTCGAACCGTATCTTTACGTCCACAAAGATGCCGAATTCATCCGCCACCTGTTCCGGGTCGCCTGCGGTCTAGACTCTATGATCCTAGGTGAACCTCAAATTTTGGGGCAGATGAAAACCGCCTACCGGGCTGCCCTTCAAGCCGGTGCCTTAGGCAAAATCTTAGGACGATTGTTCCAGCGTACTTTCAGCACAGCCAAAAAAGTTCGTTCCGATACTGCTATTGGGGTCAGCCCGGTGTCAGTAGCCTTTGCTGCCGTGCGCTTGGCACAGCAGATCTTCGCCGACCTTAGCCAACAGACAGCGCTTTTGATCGGCGCCGGCGAAACTGTTGAACTGACCGCGCGGCACCTCAACCAGCAGGGAATAGGGCGTATGATCATCGCCAACCGCACTTATGACAGAGCCCGGACTCTGGCTTGTCAATTTAGAGCGCACGCCATCGCCTTGAGCGCACTGCCTGAGTATCTACCCCAAGCCGATATCGTAGTTTCCTCTACGGCTAGCCAGCTGCCTATTCTAGGCAAGGGGGCGATCGAGCGCGCCGTCAAAAAGCGCCGCCACAAACCCATCTTTATGGTCGATCTAGCGGTACCGCGCGACATTGAGCCGGAAGTGGAACAGCTCGAGGACGTTTATCTCTACACCATAGACGATCTTAAGGACATCGTTAACGAGAACTGCCAAGCTAGACGCGAGGCCGCTCTTAAAGCAGAGGAAATCATCGCCATGGAGGTCGAGCACTTCCTGGCTTGGCTGCGATCTCAAGGCGCCAGCGATACCATCTGCGCGATTCGAACCCAAGGCCAGTACCTGCGCGAGCAAGCATTGCAACGCGCCAGAAAAGCGCTGCGCAGAGGCATCCCAGCCGAGCAAGCCTTGGAGCTGTTAGCCCATACGCTGACCAACAAACTTCTACACCTTCCTAGTGTCCAACTTAGGCAGGCTGGTATCCATGAACGCCACGATTTGATCGTGGCAGCGCGTGAACTGTTTAAGCTCGACTGACCGCTGTGCAAAACGCTCTCTGTGCCAAACTGGACAAACTCAGTCAACGCTTTGAGGAGATCACTGCGCTTTTGACCTCGGCCGAGGTTCAAGCAAATCCGCAGCGCCTGCGCGACTTAAGCCGAGAATACGCGCAACTGGAAAAAGTCTACGCTACTTATCAGGATTACCGCCAAACCCTGAGCGAACTGACCTCTGCCGAAGCACTGCTGGCTGAAAACGATCCCGAACTGAAGGCCCTTGCTCAGGAAGAAATCAGCCAGATCAAAGCGCGCCTGGCTATGTTAGAACACCAACTCAAACTGCTGCTCTTACCTCAAGATCCCCACGCACATCGTAACGTTTTTTTGGAAATCCGTGCCGGCACGGGCGGAGCGGAAGCGGCGCTGTTTGTAGGAGATTTGTTGCGCATGTATCTGCGCTATGCCGAACGTTCCGGCTGGCGGGTGGAGACCATAGCAGCCAGTCCGGGAGAGCACGGCGGCTACAAAGAGGTTATCCTTAAAATCTCTGGGCCTGGCGTTTACTCCCGCCTTAAGTTTGAAGCCGGCACCCACCGCGTTCAGCGCGTCCCGGAAACCGAATCCCAAGGGCGTATTCACACCTCTGCTTGCACGGTCGCCGTCTTGCCTGAGGCCGAGGAAATAGACGAAATCGAGATCAACCCGGCCGATTTGCGCATCGATACTTTTCGTTCTTCAGGAGCAGGGGGGCAACACGTAAATACCACCGACTCGGCGGTGCGAATCACCCATCTTCCTACTGGGATCGTAGTCGAATGCCAAGATGAGCGCTCCCAGCATAAGAACCGCGCGCGTGCCCTAGCGCTTCTTAGAGCGCGTCTTCTTGCCGCCGAGCAGGCCAAACGTCAAGCTGAACAAGCCGCTTCGAGAAAACTCCAGGTGGGATCTGGAGATCGCTCCGAGAGGATTCGCACTTATAATTTTCCCCAAAGTCGGGTAACCGATCATCGCATCAACCTCACCCTCTATAAATTGAACGAAATCTTGGAAGGTGAGTTAGACGATCTAATCTTGCCTCTCATCCAGCAACACCAGGCTGAGCTCCTGGCCGAGACGACGGAATCGTGAGCACGGTCGCCGAACTCCTCAGGCAAAGCAGCCAGCACTTGGCTAGTATTTCCCCCACTCCCCGCCTGGATGCCGAATTGCTTCTGGCTTGCGCTCTGGGATGCTCCCGTACCCATCTGTGGGCCTGGCCACAAGCAACCCCCGAGCCTCACCAGCATGAGCGTTTTCGCCGGCTCCTTCAGCGCCGGCTGAGGGGCGAGCCGGTCGCCTACTTGCTCGGCCGGCGCGAATTCTGGTCGCGCGAGTTTGAAGTCGCCCCCACGACGCTGATTCCGCGTCCAGAAACTGAGCTCTTGGTAGAGCAGGCTCTCTCCCTCATTCCCCTCAAATCTCGCTGGCGGATCGCCGATCTAGGCACCGGTTCGGGAGCAATCGCCATCTCTTTGGCGCTGGAGCGGCCACTCACCCACGTAGTGGCCACAGACATTTGCAGTCAGGCCCTCAGATTAGCCAAATCCAACGCCCGCCGTCTGGGAGCACGCAACGTGGCCTTTCTCTTAGGTGACTGGCTGTCGGCCCTGGCTGCACAAAGCTTTGATCTCATCGTCACCAATCCCCCGTATGTGGCCGCTGCTGACCCTCATCTTAAGGGCGAAATCCGCTTTGAACCGGCCATCGCTTTGGTGGCTGGAGACGATGGCTTAGACGCCTTTCGGCGTCTCATTCCGCAGACTAAACTTTGCCTTAAACCGGGCGGTTTTGTCCTCCTAGAACACGGCTTCAGGCAAGCAGAGGCGGTAGCCGAACTTTTGGCCCGCGCTGGATTCACAAATATCGTCTGCCACTGCGACCTAGAAGGTCGCCCGCGCAGCACGATGGCCTGTCTGGCAAAATGACCGAGCGCGTCACCCTGCCCCGCCCGCTAGTGATTTCTCTCCTCCATCAGGCACAGAGTCGCCCTGAGTTTGAGGTCTGTGGCCTGATCGGGGCGCGGGGAAACGTCCCAACCGGCCTCTATCCGATAGAGAACGTCGCCTCCGACCCAAGACATCGCTTTTGCCTCGACCCTAAAGGCCAGATCGAGGCGATGCGAACGATGCGCGAACGGGGTGAGAAGTTATTCGCTGTCTATCACTCCCATCCGAGCGCATCGCCCTTTCCTTCTGCTGAAGACATGACAGCCATCGCTTATCCTGAAGCTCTCATTTTAATCATCTCCCTAAACACCAAAGGAACTTTGCAGATGCGCGGCTTTCGTCCTCAGGGGTGTACAGCTGAGGAAGTGACGTTGGCGGTGGAAGAGTCGTGACCGAGCCTCTCCCCATAGATGGCAGTTACGGCGAAGGAGGTGGCCAGATTCTGCGCACCGCATTGGCCCTGTCTGTGCACCTCAAACGCCCCATCCATCTTTTCAACCTGCGCGCCCACCGCGATCGACCTGGGCTTAGGCGGCAGCACCTCAGCTGCGTGCTAGCAGCAGCCGAGATCAGCCAAGCTGAGATCCAGGGAGCTGAAATAGGCTCTCGAGAAATTTACTTCGCGCCCAGATCGCTGCACCCGGGACGCTATACCTTTGATATCGGTACTGCCGGCTCTACCACCCTCCTGCTCCAAACTCTCCTTTTACCTTTGCTCCTGGCCGAAGCGCCCAGTCGGCTAATCCTCAGGGGGGGTACACACAACTCCAAGGCCCCGCCCTTTGAATTCTTGGCTCAGGCGTTTCTGCCTCTGCTCGCACGCATGGGAGGACAGGTGAACTTGAGGCTTGAGCGTCCGGGCTTTTATCCGCGCGGCGGTGGAATCCTGGAGGCCGAAATCGAGCCAGTGACGCGGCTGCAACCTTTGACTTTGCCCGAACGCGGGCAAGTATTGACTATGCACGCCCGGGCTCTGGTAGCCGATCTTCCGCGCCGGATCGCTGAGCGCGAGATCGAGACGCTGGCACATGCCTTGGGCCTTCCCCCGGCAAATTTAACCATCGAAGAGCGTCCGGGATTAGGCCCAGGTAACGTGGTCATAGTGACGGTGCGCTGTGAGCATCTCACAGAGGTGTTTACCGGTTTCGGCGAACGGAGGGTACGAGCCGAGACGGTGGCCGATCACTTAGCAACAGAGGTGAAAGAATACCTTGCCACTGGGGCAGCGGTGGGCCCCCATTTGGCCGACCAATTGCTGTTGCCACTGGCATTGGCTGGAGGTGGCCGTTTCCTGACTACCCCGCCCACGCTCCACACCACCACTAACATTTGGGTGATCGAACAGTTCTTGCCGCTCCGCTTCCACCTTCGGCAAGAGAATCACCGGCGCTTTTGGATCGAGCTTACCAATAGCGTTCGGTGGTAATCTGCCCCGGAGATTTGCGCGCGTTTTCCCGAAACCCCCGGTTTTGCAGAAGAGCCACTGTGGCCTTGACCATCTCAGGGTTGCCGCAGATCATCACCTGGCTATCTTTGGGATCGAGCGGAAGATCAGCCCGCTCTTCCAACAGACCGGACTCGATGGCCCTGGGGATACGGATAGGAAGCGCTTCCAAACATGGCTCGCGAGTGACGCTGGCAAAAAACTGGAATTGATTAGCATGAACGCGTTGGAAGCGAGCAATGGTCTCTTGATAGGTAAGTTCGGCACAGGCGCGAACGCCGTGCACGAGTACGATTTTCTCGAACCGTTGCCAAGGCAGCTCGGTTTTTAAAATGGACAAAAAAGGGCCTAAAGCCGTGCCTGTGGCCAGCAACCATAAGAACCTCGCCACCGGAACCTGACTCAAAGTGAAGAACCCAGATGGTTTTCTGGCGACCCACACCGTATCTCCAGGCTGCAAGGCAGCCAGTTTGGGCGTCAGCTTGCCCTCAGGGACGACGATAAAATAAAAATCCAGCGGCCGTTCGCTTGGGGCGTTGACAAAGGAATAGGGACGAGTTACGAGCTCCCCATCGAGCACCAGTCCCAGCCGTCCGAACTGGCCGGCCTCGAACGGCTCAACTTCAGCCTGAACGCGTAAAGAGTACAGAGCATTGGTCCAGCGGTGTAGCCCGACCACCTGACCTGGGTACCATTTGGCAGGATCTATGTTCATATTAGGCTTTTCAGCGGCCGGTAACGGCTTTCTTCTTGCCACGCTTGAGCTACAGCTAGATGAGTGATCCACCCCTGATAGGTATTGACGGCTTTGGCAAATTCGGGGTCGTTTATCACGCCTTCCATCCCTTGACGCACCAACGTAAGGACATAGGGCAACGTCTTTTGCGTCAACGCAAAAGTAGAGGTGCGGGGGTAAGCACCGGGCATGTTGGTGACGCAGTAATGGACCACGCCGTGTTGAACATAGATGGGAAAAGCGTGGGTGGTGGGACGAGAGGTGGCCACGCACCCACCCTGATCGATGCTGACATCGACGATCACCGCGCCTTCAGGCATCAATTGCACCATGGCCTCGGTCACCACGTGCGGTGCCCGCGCCCCCGGCACCAGCACCGCCCCAATTACCAGGTCAGCATCGCGCACCTCAGCAGCGATTGCTTCCGGACAAGAACGGAAATACCGGAATCGCGCCCCAAACTCTTGCTCAAATTCGGCACCGCGTTGGGGATTAAGACCTGCCATGGCGACCTCCGCCCCCAACGCGCAGGCGCGTTGGGCGGCATGTTGTCCCACCACCCCATCGCCTATGACCACTACCTTGCCGTAACTTATCCCGAGCACGTTGGCCAACAAAGTTCCCCGACCGCCGTGGAAGCGGGCCAGATAATAAGCCCCCATCAAAGTAGCCATATTACCGGCCACTCCACTCATGGGGGCTAAAAGCGGCAGACGCCCTTCCTTATCCTCTAAAGTCTCATAAGCTAAGGCGGTGGTTTTTGTTTCTAAAAGCGTGGTCAAAAGCAACTTAGGCGCTGCCGCCAAATGGAAATACGTAAACACGATCTGGCCGCGCAGAAAGGGATATTCAGCCGGCTGGGGCTCTTTGACCTTGACGACCACATCGCATCCCCACGCCTCAGCCGCACTGCCTAGATTAGCTCCTGCGGCTTGATATTGGGCATCTGAGAAACCTGCTCCCAAGCCTGCCCCACGCTCAACCGTCACCGCGCCGCCGGCCTCAACCAGCGCATGCACCCCTTCCGGCGTGAGCGCGACTCGGTACTCCTCGGGCTTGATCTCTTTCGGTACTCCAATCCGCATGATTCCAACTCCACAGCTTCTGTGCTAAAGCCTACGCCCCACTCAGCAGGCGTTGTAAGGCCCAAGTTTGGGCCCCGATAAGAACCAGCTTAGGATCGACCGCTACCCGGACTGGAACCGTTTGCAGCAAAGGCCCAAATCGCCCTTTGGCCGTAAACCCAGCCATGAACCACCCCTCTTTGAGAATAGGCAAAATTTTAGGCGCAATCCCCCCAGCCACATACAGACCGCCTCGCGCCAAGCTCTTTAAGACTAGATTACCCGCTTCGGCACCATAGATGCGCGCAAACCATTTTAAAGCTTCATAGCATAACGCATCCTGCTTAGCGACTCCTAACCGGCCGATGACCGCAGCTAGGTCTTCCGTCGCTGTCAGGCAAGCTGGGTTTGGCTGCCGGCGACGATGGCTACACAAAAAACGGTAAATTTCCACCAACCCAGAACCGGACAGGACTCGCTCATAGCTCACGTGACCTAAGTAGCGGGCGCGCAACCAAGAAAGCAGTTTATCCTGCTCGTCATCCAAAGGAGCGAAATCGCAATGACCACCCTCGGTAGCGACGACTATTGCCCCCCCTTGGGTCATTAGAATCAACGCCTCGCCTAAGCCCGTGCCCGCAGCAATCACCGCTCGATGGGCACCGGGACGGGATTCGGCAGTCGGGTTCAGTTCGACAAACTTCGTCTCGGGCGAATGCAGCAGACCCCAGGCCGTCGCTTCCAAGTCGTTGAGTAGCCAGACTTGGGCGCCGCCGAGCAAACAGGACAAGGCCTTGGCCTCTAGCCGCCAGGGCAGATTGGTAATCTGGCAGACTCCATTTTCCACCGGTCCAGCAACGCCAAAACACGCCGCCGCAATGGATTGCGTTTCGGCCGCCCTGAGAAATTGGGCCAACAGCGCTTCAAAGCACGGATAATCAGCGCTCGTCACGCGTTCCTCGCGCAGCACCTCGAATTCACCCCGGCGCAGCCTGCCAAGGCGGAGCAGGGTTTTAGTCCCACCCACATCAGCGGCGAGGAGGAGGGGGAGGTTCATTCGCCGCACAAAGTGGCGATGACGGTTCTAGCCCCCCCACGGTCGCGATGCTCACCTAAGTAAATTCCCTGCCAGGTACCCAGCAGCAGGTGGCCGCCGCCGATGGGAACGATCACCGAAACGCCGAGTAGGGAGGCTTTGATGTGGGCCGGCATATCGTCTGGTCCCTCCAAAGTGTGCTCATAATAAGGAGCATTCTCAGGAACAAAATGGGAAAAATGCGCTTCCATATCCGCGCGCACGCTGGGGTCGGCATTCTCGTTGATGGTCAAAGAAGCCGAGGTATGGCAGAGAAAAAAATGGGCAAGACCAATCCGAAACTCCCTAAGCTCAGGAAGATGCGCCCTAAGCTCGTGGGTGATCAAGTGAAACCCTCTGGGTTTGGGGGATAGAACGATCTTCTTCTGCACCCACATATTCTGACAAACCAGAAAATGGTGGCGGAGAGGGAGGGATTTGAACCCTCGGTACGCGGTAAAGCGTACACCTGATTTCGAGTCAGGCCCGTTCGGCCGCTCCGGCACCTCTCCTTCACAGAAGGTTGAAAGTTTAGCACAACGCCCCGCGCAAAAAAATCCGCCACTTAAGAGGGACAGGAGACCGAAACTAGGGCCTAGCGTTTACTTTTCGCCGCCGGCACAAGGCGCAGAATCTCACCGCTTTCCTCGTCGGTCAGCAGATACACCGCCCCGTCCGGTCCTTGGCGCACGTGTCGGATGCGCACCCCCNCGGGGATGCGTTCCTCGGCCTTCACCTTTTGGCCGTCGAGCGTCAAGCGCACTAGAGCTTGGGAGGAGAGTCCGCCGATCAGCAAGTTACCGCGCCAAGTCGGAAACCGATCGCCGGTATAGAAATCCATACCAGAAGGGGAAATCGAGGGGGTCCAGTAATAGACCGGTTGGGCCAAGTCCGGCCGCGTCGGAGGATCAGGAATATCTAAACCGAAATAATGCCGACCCCAGCTCACTAGTGGCCAGCCGTAATTTTTCCCAGGCTCTATCAGGTTGAGTTCGTCGCCGCCAGCCGGGCCGAACTCTGTCGTCCACAAGGCGCCAGTCTGAGGGTGAATGGCGGCCCCCTGGACATTGCGGTGGCCGTAAGACCAGATCTCGGGCTTGGCACCAGGATAGCCGATAAAGGGGTTGTCGCTTGGCACCGATCCATCGGGACGAATGCGCACAATCTTGCCCAAGTGACTTGAGAGGTCTTGGGCGGGATCGAACTTAAAACGCTCGCCTAAGGTGATAAAAAGCGTTCCGTCTCGGGCAAACACAAGCCGCGAGCCGAAATGGGCGCCACCCCGAACCTTAGGCTGCTGGCGGAAGATGACTTTCAGCGCCTTAAGGGAATTTCCTTCAAGACGCGCCCGCGCCACGGCAGTAGAGGCACCTCCTGCGCCAGGTTCCGCATAAGAGAGATAGATCAGGTGGTTGGCTGCGAAGTCTGGGTCCAACGCTACATCGAGTAACCCGCCTTGGCCTTGGACGAACACCTCAGGCACTCCGGAGATGGGCTCAGACAGCCATCCCCCCTGAGAGACGAGCCTGAGCCTGCCCGGACGTTCGGTGACCAACATCCGCCCGTCGGGCAAAAAAGCCAATCCCCACGGGTGCTCTAACCCTTTTACGAACGTCTGCATCTCCACCGGGCCGGCTTGGGTAACGAGGAACTGCTCGGCCAGTGCTAAAACGGGAACGGCAAGAAGAGCCAAAACGGCTAGCACGCTAATCTGTCTCATGGCACCTAATCTCCCTTGCGTTCTGCGGTTCAAGTCAGTGGTATGATACGGCTAATTTCTTGCCGATTCTGTTTTTCGTTACGGGGGTGAACCGTGAATGCAAAACCCATAAAGCCTTTGGACCCCGACTTCACCTTGGGCAGCTACCGCCTGTTCCGTCTGTTCGGCTTTGAGGTCAAGCTTAACCTCACGTGGCTGCTTTTGGCGCTGCTCATCGCCTGGACCCTAGCCGCTGGACTGTTTCCAGCCGATTATCCCGGCCTAGCCCAGAGAACGTACTGGTGGATGGGAATCTTGGGAGCAGGAGGGGTATTTCTCTCCATCGTTTTGCACGAGCTTTCGCACTCTTTGGTCGCCCGTCATTTTGGCCTGCCTATCCGCGGGATCACGCTGTTTATCTTCGGCGGAGTGGCGGAAATGGAGGAAGAGCCGGTCAGCCCCAAAGTGGAATTTCTGATGGCGGCCGCCGGCCCCTTGGCGAGTTTTTTGCTGGCGCTAATTCTATGGCGCTTTACGCACCTGGCAAGCCTCTGGCAATGGCCGACCGCTGTCGTCGGTGTCAGCCACTACTTGGCCATATTCAACTTGATCGTGGCGATTTTCAATTTGATCCCAGCTTTCCCCTTAGATGGCGGACGCATCTTACGCGCTGCGCTCTGGTATCGGCAAAAAGACCTGTGCCACGCTACACGCATCGCCAGCCAAATCGGAGCCGGCTTTGGCCTAGTGCTGATGACCCTAGGCGGGCTCTCCCTCCTCCAAGGCAATTTCATTGGCGGGATGTGGTGGTTCCTCATCGGTACCTTCCTGCGTGGCGCCGCTAAAACCTCCTACCAGCAACTGATCGCCCATCAACTCCTAAGTGGAATTCAGGTCAGGCAGCTGATGCACCTAGCCCCCATTACCGTTTCCCCCACGACGACTGTTGCCGAACTGGTAGAAAACTATGTCTACAGGCACCCTAGCCGGATGTTTCCGGTGGTCGAGGATGGAAAGCTTTTAGGCTGCATCGCCATCTCAAGCCTCAAGTACCTGCCAAAGGAACGCTGGGCTCAAACCAAGGTCGCCGAGTTGCTTATTCCGCCCTCTTCGGAGAACACCGTCTCCCCCCAAGCCGATGCCGCCAAGCTGATGGCGCAGATGCTCAAACCCAATGCAAGCACTTGGTACATGGTCACTGACGACAGCCAATTTCAAGGCGTAATCTCGCTTCAATCCTTAAAGGAGTTTATCGCCTTAAAGCTTGAGATCGAGTCGCCCACGCAAGAAGCGACTTTACTTTAGCGCCGCCAAGCAGCACGCACGAGGCTGCCCTCTTCGGGATAGGTGATCTCCAGCTCTCCTTTGTAGGCGTGTTCGACCGCCTCGCCCACGCTCTGGGGCAAGTGCATTTCGGTAAAGCTGATCACACAGCTGCCATCCTCCTGCTCCTCGATCGCCATCACGCGCTTTAGGGGATGCTGCGCCCTCTGTTCTTCCACTTTATTGCGGACGAGGTTTAGGATTTCTTCTCGGTGCTGTTGGAAGAACTCTCCGCTTAAGGTCAAAAACCCCGCCGGCACCTTATCGCGGATACGCTGACACGCCGGGCACAGCTCTTCACTCGCGCCAACTGGCGGAGCAGGTTGCCACTGCCATCTTCCCTCATCGAACACCACCCCGCATTGGGGGCATACGCTGGGTTCCTTGGGTTTGCTGCGCGTCATATAGGGGTCGTGCACGCGCTCCTTGAGCAAGCGGTCGTGACGGCTGTGAAACCCTGCAACGTCTTGTTCTTTGCTGCTCATCGCTCTCTCCTACAAATTGATATTGCGCGGTTGACTCACTCTCTGGCCAGCGGCCACATCGCTGCGGTCAGCCGTGACTCGGCACAAAGGCCGCCTATGTTCTAAGTCAAAAGTGTTTTGCCAGTGGAACGGCTGGAGGCCCGCAAGTGCTTCCCCACCTCCTGGAACGACCTCCAGGATTTTCCAGCCGAACTCAGAATTGAAATTGTTATAGTGCTCGCGGCACATCCATGCACCGCATTGGTCTTGGCGCCACTGGGTGGGATCCAGTTCCGGCCCTGCCCTGCCCTTCTCCCACACCGCTTGAATCACTTCCTCACTGAATGCCATCGTTCTCCTCGATTTGCAGATTTCAGCTTCAAAGTATACGGTAAATCTTGTCTGCTTTCTCAGTTTAGTGCAGCCGGCTCCAAGCAGGCCGGATCGTCGTTTTTGGGATTGTTGACCCGAAGACCGACTTTCCGAGCAGAAAGCCGCCAAGCCGGATAGGGCTTGAGCAAACTCTTGAGCGCTTGGAGGTCGTGCTGAAAAGGATCAAGCCAAAGCTCATAGTCTGAGGGATCCAAGATCACCGGCATGCGGTCATGGATGGGACGCAACAGCTCGTTAGCGTCGGTGACCAAAATAGTGCACGACTCGATGACCTCGGCTTGAGATTGCCAGCGCTCCCACAAGCCAGCGAAAGCAAATACCTCTCCATCCTGGCGCTGGATGTACCAAGGCTGTTTGAGATTGGCTTGGGGCCTGGCCTGCCATTCATAAAATCCATTGGCTGGGATCAAACAGCGCCGGTAACGAAAAGCCGATCTAAAGGCAGGTTTTTCCGCCGCCGTCTCAGCACGTGCATTGATCGTGCTGTATTCGAGCTTAGCCTCTTTGGCCCAATGCGGAATCAATCCCCAGCGCAACGGCACAAGCTCTCGCACTCCATCTTGGGCGATCCGAACCGTCGCCACTGGTTGGGAGGGGGCGATGTTGTAGCGTCCGAAAAGGCTATCTGGCGCCAAGTCACGGGCAATTTGGAATTGTTCTTTGAGCTTAGCCCGCGATGCATACAAGCTATAGCGTCCGCACATAGCTTATGGCGTCCACTTGAGGACTGGGTGGCGGGCCGCAGTTACCTCGTCCGGCCGGCGAACAGGCGTAGTGGTGGGCGCCTGTTGGAGCACCTGCGAGTCTTCGGCCACAATTTTGACCAGCGCTTGCGCGAAGGCATCCAACGTCTCTCGGCTTTCGGTTTCGGTCGGCTCGATCATCAAAGCTTCTTTGACCGTCAGCGGGAAGTACACCGTAGGCGGGTGGAAGCCATAATCGATCAGGCGCTTAGCGATGTCTAAGGCCGAGATCCCGCGCTCACGCTTTACGCGCGCCGCCGAGACCACAAACTCGTGCATGCAGCGCTCGCCATAAGGTACATCCAAGATAGGTTTGAGCTTAGTCAACAAATAGTTAGCGTTGAGTACCGCGTGCTCAGCCACACCTCGCAATCCATCCGGCCCCAAAGTGCGAAGATAGCACCAGGCTCGCACCAGCACGGCGACGTTGCCGAAGAAGCTGCGCACGCGTCCGATCGAATCGGGACGCTGGTCGTCCAAAAAATACTCTTCCCCGCGCCGCCCGATCACTGGCACCGGCAAGTAGGGAGCGAGCTTTTCGGCGACGCAGATCGGACCGGCGCCGGGTCCGCCTCCGCCGTGGGGGCTGCTGAAGGTCTTGTGAGGATTGAAGTGCATCATGTCCACCCCGCAGTCCCCCGGACGGACATAACCCAATACAGCGTTCATGTTCGCCCCGTCGAGATAAATAAGCCCTCCACATTCGTGGACCTTACGCGTTATATCCACGATGTGGGTCTCAAATAATCCCAAAGTGTTGGGGTTGGTGATCATCAACACCGCAACCTTGTCGTCCAACTTGACCGCAAGGTCTTCAAGGTCGATCCGACCCTGGGGATTGCTTCTGACTTCGACCGGTTCAAAGCCAGCCATTTTGGCGCTGGCTGGATTAGTGCCGTGGGCACTGTCGGGAATTAATACCTTGCACCGCGGCTCGCCTAACTTGCGAAAATAAGCGGCCGCTATCAACAAGGCGGTCAACTCGCCGTGGGCGCCGGCGGCCGGCTGGAGGGAGACTGCCGGAAGACCCGAGATTTCGGCCAGGAATTGCTGCAATTCGTACAGAAGCCTCAACATTCCCTGGACTGACGCCTGCGGCTGATATGGATGCAAATCGGTCAGGCCCGGCAGGTTGGCGAGTTTTTCGTTGCGCTTGGGGTTGTACTTCATGGTACACGAGCCAAGCGGATAAAAATGGGTATCGACGGCCAAGTTGAACGTGGCTAGGCTGGTATAGTGGCGCACCACGTCCAGTTCGCTGAGTTCGGGTAAAGGCAAAGGCTCTTCGCGCACCGCTTCAGGCGGCGGAGGTTCACACTCCGGCACATCGCAAGCTGGCCAACGCACTGCCCGTCGGCCAGGGCGGGAAAGCTCAAACAAAAGCCGAACTACCTCTTTGTTACGCATGGCTTAAGCAATCGGCTAAGGCGTCGATCTGCTCGCGGCTACGGCGTTCGGTCACTGCCACCGAAAAGCAATCGTCCAGCTCGGGATACCACCTGCCTAGCGGGAGGCCAGCGAAAAAGCCCTCCCGCTCGGCGTGTGCGAGAAGGGATTTCACCTGGCCTTGACCATCGCGCACCGCGAATTCCTTAAAAAACGGCCGATCAAAAGCCAATTTAAGCCGTCCGTCGGCTGTTATACGTTGGGCCGCATAATGGGCTTTGTTCCAACACAATCGGGCGACCTCGGCCAATCCCTGAGGACCGAGCAAAGCTAAGTAAATGCTTGCCCTAAGCGCCAACAAAGCGTGGTTAGTGCAAACGTTGCTGGTCGCGTTAGCGCGGCGGATGTGCTGCTCGCGCGTCTGCAAGGTCAAAACGAAACAGCGCCGCCCATCTCTGTCCTGAGTCTGACCCACTAACCGCCCCGGTAGGCGCCGTAGGAACGGCTCCCGGCACGCGAGTATCCCCAAATATGGCCCACCGAAGCCGAGCGGAATGCCAAGCGCTTGCCCTTCGGCCACAGCGATGTCCGCGCCCAACTCAGCAGGTCCCTTAAGCATTCCTAAGCTGATCGGGTCAAACACCTCGATTAACAAGGCTCCCTCGCGATGGGCAATCTGGGCAGCAGCGGCGACGTCTTCTAACACGCCAAAGAAGTTGGGATGTTGTATGACCACGCACGCGACTTGATCGTCGGATACCTCTTCCAGCTTTTGCAGGGAAGTGGCTCCATTCTCTGCGGGCAGGGTCAAAATCTCCACTTCTTGGTTGGCGAGGTAGGTAGCTAAGATTTGGCGATATTCTGGGTGTACCGTCTGACTGACTACCACTTTTTTGCGCGCAGGCAGAACCGAGAGCGCCATCAACACCGCCTCCGCCGTAGCCGAGCCGCCATCGTACAAGCTGGCATTAGAAACATCTAAGCCGGTGAGCTGGCAGATTAAGGTCTGGTACTCGAACATCGCCTGCAGGTTGCCCTGGGAGGCTTCAGGCTGGTAAGGGGTATAGGAGGTTAGGAATTCGCTGCGGCTGGCTAGCAATTCGACCACCGCTGGGATAAAGTGGTCGTAGCTGCCACCCCCTAGGAAACAGATCTTCTGCCCGACCGAAACGTTGTCCCCTGCCAATTGGCTAAGACGATCGGTAAGTTCTAGCTCGCTTAAAGCCGGTGGCAGATCAAGCCAGGTTGTGCATAAAATTTCCTTGGGAATATCGGCAAACAGGGCAGCCAGTTCGGAGACGCCGACCGCTCGGAGCATGCAGGCGACGTCTTCCGGGGTATTGGCCAAATAAGACATACAATTTATTGGCTGCTTACGCGCTTGCGGTAAGTTTCTTCATCCATCAGGCGGGAAAGGTCGGGCTCCTGGCTGAGTTTGACTTTAATCAGCCAGCCTTCGCCGTAAGGATCGCGCGCCAATAGATCCAGGTCGTCTTGGACTTTAGCGTTGACCTCCACCACCTCGCCCGTCACTGGACTATACAGAGAGCTGGCGGCCTTGACCGACTCTACCGTGCCAAATTCTTGGCCCGTCCGGACTTGATCACCGACTTTGGGCAGCTCGACGTAAACCAAGTCAGTCAATTGCTCGACCGCAAAAGCGCTGATCCCCACCGTCGCCACCTGTTCGCCCGCCGAGCGCTCGATCCTCACCCACTCGTGCGTGTCCGAATACCACAATCCCTCTTGCACCGCTTGCCTCGCTCGCAATTTGTTCGCCGATCACGATACCACCTCCAAGGCTGGCGCATCAACCCACCTTCGGTCGCCGGTAAAACGGCAAAGGGACGATATGGCCTAAGACTCTCTGCCCGCGCACTTCGACCTCCACCACCGCGCCCACCTGGCCGACCTCCGGCTTCACATACCCCATAGCGATCGGCACGTTCAAGGTGGGCGCCAACGTCCCGCTGGTCACCTCCCCCACCTGCTGGCCAGCGCTGAA
>JAOAHI010000031.1 GCA_026415315.1 Methylohalobius sp. | reverse complement strand
GTCCCTCCAGATCGAACGGAACCATAATCTTGTGGACGAACGCTCCCTCCTGTACGGTTCCCAAAATTTCACCCGCGAGCAGGCGCGCGCCCTTGCGCACTTTAGGCACAAACGACCAGCGTCGCCCTCTATCGAGCGGCGGAAGCTCCACTCCGCGCGGTAGGAAAAAACCATAGGCAGAGGCCAAATCGGCCAACGGCCGCTGCAAGCCGTCATACACCTTGCCTAAAAGCCCAGGGCCCAATTGCACCGACAGGAGTTGACCGGTGCGTTCGACCGGGTCGCCCACCGCCACCCCAAAGGTACCCTCAAACACTTGAGCTTCGGCTAACTTGCCGCGTACCCTTAATATTTCGGCCTTCAGGCGCTCACCGCTCCGCCCACGCTCGGGCAATACATACACCACCTCGTTTTTGCGCAATAGGCTATCTTCCGCCTCCAGCGTGATCAGATCGTCTTGTACGGCGACCACCCAAGCGCCACTGTTCATATTGCTAACCGCCAATCCCGCAAACCCTCTTCGATCAGATGCTTAAAGCGCTGCAGCGCGCGTGCCTCCTGATAGCGCACCCAGCGCTCCACCGCACTCCAGCGCAGGACGTAAATCACCACCGCTCGAAAGTCAAAATAATGGCCGTGACCCATGCGACCGTAATGTTCCCAGACCAAGGACAACAGCAGACGCTCAAGCGCTAAGGGCTTTCTCTGCTGCATATACTCCGCAGCGCGCGGCAGCCAAGGATAAACGTGTTCTAACGCAAAGGCTGGGCTATGCCAATGAGCCGCTATCCAGGACGCAAAGCGCCCCATGCCCCATGGCGCAGACGGCGGAGGAAGCCCCTGTTGGCGTAGGCGCAGCGCCGCCACTACCGTGCGCAGCTCAGCGCGCCAATGCACCAATTCCTTGAGAAACCCGTCAGGTAAAACCTCCAACATACGCCGGTATTCGGCGATCACAGCCTGTGAAGAAGCGTTCGGATCGATCCGGTCCCAGTGCACCGCGTGCTCGATCAGCGCGAGGATACGCGCATCCTCCGGTTCCAGGAGCCTTAGGCGTTCTTCTAAGCGCTCACGCGAAATCGGCAGGCGACGGGCATCGAACAAGTCTCTAGGATGCGGCGGTAAGCTGGCCATCAGCAGCACATACCGGTCAGCGGCCAGCATCGCCAATTCCCTCGAGCAGGAGGCGAAATCGGGGCCGAAGATGGGCTAAAAGCCATTGGCTTAGAGCTTGGTCGCTCAAATCGATCATTACCCCTTCGCCAAGCTCGATGCGAATGCCAGCGCTAAATTCGCCTCCTGCTTTCAACTCGACTCCCTGACGCAGCATTTCTTGCAATACTCCCAAGGCTAAGTGCGTCAAGGTCCCCGGCGTAGGCGGCTCAGGCGATTGGCGCAGCTCTTCCAGCGTGGAAGGCTTAGATGGAAGCAAAAGCGTGACGGGCTTGTCTGCCAGCGCCTGGCCAACCTGGCCAGCAATCTGCACAATCAACTGCTCCAGAAAAGGGCCAGGCGCCAACGCTTGGCGCACGAGATCAGCCAGTTTTTGGTCGAAAACGGCCTGAAACTCCTCGCGCAGTTTGAGTTTGGCATCGCGCACCGCTATAGCGAGCGCCTCGCGCGTGGCCTTTTCGAGCTTGGCTTGGGTCTGTTTGGCCTCGGCGACCACGCGCTCGGCCTCGGCTTGCGCTTCGGTCAGGATACGTTGGGCCTGAGCGCGCGCCGCAGCGACGATGATCTCCGCCTCCTGCCGGCCGGCTTCCGCTCCTTCGGCGCGTAACCGCTCGATTAAGCTTTGCACGCCGTGCGCGGGAAGTGTGTCCTCAGCCATTTCTTTATCCTCCTGGAATCTGTCCAGCCAAAACCAAAGCAAACACAAAAGCAAATACGGCAAACCCTTCGACCACGGCTGCCGGCGCCAACGACAAGCCAAAGATCTCCGGCTTGGCCTTGAAAGCTTGGATGGCCGACGCGCATGTCCGCCCCTGGAGGATGGCGCTGAACATCAAGGCCAGCCCAGCGAAAATGCCGATGCCAAACAGCGCCGGGCCGGTTTCGACCGTGATTGGCCGTTGCAGGCTAAACATGACGACGATGGCATAGATCACCTGCGAAGAGGGCATGATCGAGACGCCGACATAGCGCCCGTATCCTCCTTCGGTCTCCAGCATGGCGCCAATGGCTGCTTGCCCCGCGATGCCGCAGCCGATGATGCTGCCGATCGCCCCCAGCGCCATCACCCCATACAACCCCGCCCAACCCAAAGCGATCACCAAGCCTTCCATTTCACCTCTCCCCTTTTGGCAAAAGCTTGAAAGGGTCTGCCTTCCCCCACCAGCGCCCAGCCGAAAAACTCGATGCAATTGAGGCGCAGACTGTGAATCAGGGCTCCCATCACGCTCAGCACAAAATTGACTCCATGCCCCAAAAGCAACACCAACACGCTTTCCAGTATTCCCAGTCCAACCATGCCACGCACCTCGGTGGCCAAGAGGTTACAGGTCGAAGCCAGCGCGCTTCCTGCCAAAGCGATGGCCACCAGGCGCAAGTAACTGAGCACATCGCCGAACAAGCGCGTGACCTTAGTGAGCGCCCCAAGCCCCTCCAGCCAGCGCCAGAAGAGGTCAGGCCAGCGTTCGATCGGCCGCTGACCGCTGCCGACCACCACGGCGGTCAATCCACCTCCAACCCCCCCTAGCCAAAGAGAATCCCCCTCCTGCCACCAGCCAAACCCACCCCAAGCGGCTGCGATCCAGCCCAAAGAGGCCAGCCAAGGCTGGCTGCAGCGAAAGCTGTGCAGCGCCCGGATCAGGTTAGCCCAAGACAAATGGATCAACCCCACGATAATGCTGAAAGTCAGCATGGCTGCAAAATCGTCCAATGCAAACAAGCGCAAAGGCGCAAGGGTCGATGGCAAATAGCCAAAATACCCTCCTGCCAAGACGCCCCAGACGAGCGAGGCTCCTGCCGCCCACCCGCCAAGGATCCGAAAATCTGGCGTAAGGCGACGGCGCAGCAGCCAAAGCAGGCCCAAAAGCAACAACGCATACCCAGCATCGGCCAGCATGACGGCAAAAAACACAACAAAGGAGACAAACACCGCCGCCGAGGGATCCCAATCGTAATAATTGGGAGTCTGATAAAAGCGCACCAAGGCTTCACCGGCAGCGAAAGGTTGAGGGTTGAACAGTAAAGTCGGCGGCGTCTCGCCCGGGCTAGGTTCCTCCAAAATCAACCCGAGCTGCCTGGACCGTGCAAACGCTTCCAGCCTATCTCTGCTCGTGACCGGCACCCAGCCCTGAAGCACGAACAGCTCCCCCATTTCCAAAGCCGATTCCGCCGCTTGCCTAAGCTGCACCTGATCCTGTAGCTCCCCCAAATGGCGATAAAACAACGCCAAATAGCGCGTCAAGCGCTCACGCTCCAACGCACAGTCCTCTAGTTCCGCTTCCAGACGGCTAAGCTCGGCTTTCAGGCGCGACAAAGGCACTCGGCCAGTGTGCACCCTGGGCAGCGGCCATGACGCCGGCGAAGGCTCTTCCGGCGCCATGACCACGATGTAAGCCGTCTGTGGTGTCCGATGCACTACCTGCCAAGCTAGTTCGTTTTTAGGCAAAGCCTTAAGTTGGCGCACCGGGGCCAGGTAAAACCAAAGCTTGAGCCCCGAAAGCGCTTCCTCCGGCGGCAAGTGAAACTCACCCCACGGCTCCAGGTCGCGAATGCGCCGGCGCAGGAAATCGGATCGATCCCTGAGGGTGCGCATCCGCTCCTCGAGCGCCAAACAGCGCTCAGTCAAGGCTTCGGCGTCAAAGCTCTCGTCTTCCTGAAGCAGGCGTAGCTTCCTGGGACAACTGGCTAAAAACTTAAGCGCTCTCATGTAACGCGGCGGTCGGGCACGATGAGGAGAATCCTCAGGCGGACGCCAGGGCTCCAAATGCACGCAGCCAAGCGCTTGCAATTCTTCTAGCACTTTGGCCTTTTCCTTGACCAAGCCGATCAAGGTGCATTTTTTAAGGGTAACGATGCTCATCGCGTAAGCTTCCCTTTGGCCAATTTAGCGCGGATAGTTTCAGCACGCTCTAAATCCTCCAGATAAATCTGAATGCGGCGAACGTTGGCCGAAGTTGTCGGAATCAAAACCTTCTCCAGCAGATTGACCCGCTGCGTGGCGCTTTTGGCCGCCTGCGCCAAAATCGCCAAACGCTGCTCGGCCACCTTGTGGGCCACCTCCAATTCGATCATCTGCCGCATGCAGCGGACGACTTCATCTACCCAGTGCGGCCTAGCCAAAGGCGAATATTCCTGAACCTGAACCACGACTCCATCCAGCCTCGGCAATACCACCCCGAGCACGTTTTCTTTTCCGATCTCAACTTCGGCCAGGCGCACCAGGCCGGACAACTCGATGCGTTCGTTGGCCAGCATCGGCAGTTCGGCGCGCACATAATGAAGGAATTCATCGCGGCGACGATTAAGCTCTAAAAGCTCAGCCTGGGCCACCCCTAGGCGGCGCAAGAGCTCTTGCCGCTTCAGCTCTAGCGGTGGAAGATACCGGCGATACAAGGCGATTTTAGCGCGTTCGCGCTGGAGCGCCGATTTATTGAGCGCCAGCCTCAAGGGCTACCTCCTTGGGGTAATACTTGGCCACGAGCTCGCGCTTCATCAACAGCTCCTCAGGCGCAAAGCACTCAGCTAGGGTGCGCCATCCGAGATCCAAAGCCGCCTCCAATGGCATAGTGACTCGAATGTCCATGAAGCGCTGGCGAAACAAGGCCCCAAAACGCAGAAGCTTTAAATCAAAAGCCGACAGCTCAAATGCCATCGCTTGCTTTTGCTCAGCTTCCCGGGCCCCAGCGTATAGGCGGATTAAGGCATTCATCAACTCGGCATGGTCCTCGCGCGTGACCTTGCCGATGACGTGCTGTTTCAGACGCGAGAGCGAGGAAAACGGATCGATCATCCCCTCGCGCAAATAATACTGCCCTTCAGTGATATAACCGGTGTTATCGGGAATAGGATGGGTGATGTCGTCACCCGGCACGGTGGTGACTGAGAGGATGGTTACCGAGCCCGCTCCTTGATAATCGCACGCCCGCTCGTAACGGCGCGCCAGCTGCGAATAAAGATCCCCAGGATAGCCGCGGTTGGCTGGCACGCGCTCTAAGGCGATGCTGATTTCTTTCAACGCCTCAGCAAAGGCGGTCATATCGGTCAAAAGCACCAAAACGCGCAAATTCTCCTCTACCGCAAAGCGCTCGGCCACCGCCAAGGCTAGATCCGGCACAAGCAAGCGCTCGACCGGCGGGTCTGAGGCTAAGTTGCAAAAAACGATCGTGCGCCCCAAAACTCCAGCCTCCTCGAACACGTCGCAGAAAAAGCGATAGTCGTCGTAGATCAAGCCCATGCCACCGAATATCACCAAATCAGCGTCGGCTTGGATTCCGATCCTTGCCAGCAAGGCGTTGTATGGCTCGCCATATACCGAGAAAATGGGGATTTTTTGGCTTTCCACTAAGCAATTAAATAAATCGATCATCGGCACGTCGGTGCGGATCAGGCGCGAGGCAAGCTGACGACGCATGGGGTTGACGGTCGATCCGGCTGCCGGGATCTTAGGCTCTTCGGCCAGCGAAGGCCCCCCGTCGATCGGGCGGCCAGCGCCGTCCAGAATCCTCCCCAAAAGGTTGCGCGAGTACGGCACTTCCAAGGGATGACCCAAAAAGCGCACCATCGCGCGAGTGGAAAACCCACGGCTACCGGAAAACAGCTGCAGCGCCACGCGATCGCGCTCGCAGGCAATCACTTGCGCCAGCGAGCAAAGCCCGCTTTCGTCTTCCACTACTGCCAAGTCGTGCAAGCGCACAGAGACCGGGATCGCCTCCAGGTAAGGCACCTTAAGGTGCAAAATATCGCCTACGATCGCCAGAACCTGGCGATAACGCATCAACTCCGACAACATGGCCTTTATCTTATCTAGCCAACGTGACAAAACCAAAAACTAAGGCCAAAACGGCGGCGAGAACCAAGACACCCCAATCGCCACCCAAGGCTTATGGCTACCCGAGATCCACCCCCCATAGGTGGCATTGAGATGCAACCGATCCGCAATCACCCATACATAGACTCCTGCCTGATAGCCGGGTGGATCTAAGTCTTGGCCAAAGACCTCGGCAACGAGGTGGGCATGCTCGGTCACAGCGGCATCCCATCCCGCTCCCCAGGTGAACTGATGGCGGTCGATGAGCTGAGGATGCTGCCAACCCACATTTACATGAACTAGCAGCCGATCCTGGGCTAGTGCCAAACTGACGGGCACATACGCGTAAAAATCAGCTCCCTTGCCGTTCAAAGCCACCAACCCACCTGCTGCCCAGCCTATACCCCAGCCATCGTCTGCCAAAGCTTTGAACAAGCTTTTGGCCTGGACGAGCAGACTGTGGTCTTGCCCGCTTTCCCAAACCAACACCTCCCCCAGGCTGAGTTCCAAATTGCCGGTGAAATTACACGCTGGCTGAAACCAAAACTCCTCCCGCTTGCGCTGCCGCTGCCACCAGGTCTCGACCTGGCAGGCCTTGGCCTCGACCACCCCGGCGTCATCAGTGATCATCGGTCGCGCAGCAAATGCCGGCAGCGCCGTCCCCAGCCCAAACAGGCAGAGAACTGCCTTGGCCAAACCGGACATCAAGCTAAGCCTCGTCCTCCATCACGATAAAACCGCACGGGCACTCGCGGGCACACAGGCCGCAGCCTTTGCAGTAGTCGTAGTCGAATACGTAGCGCACCTGGCCGGGTATTTCATCGGGCAGCTTGAGCACCGCCGGCTCTGGGCATAGATTCCAACAGTTGTCGCACGATAAGCACGAACCGCACGAGAAGCAGCGCGCCGCCTCGGCTGCGGCTTGGGCGGTATCGAGACCGCCTTCTACTTCCGCAAATCCCACGCGCTGCGCCACTGGCAAAAGCGTCGGTTCAGCGCGCGGGGCATGGTCGTAATAGTTCACATTGAGCTGTTCGTAAGCGATGGTCTTTACAGGCTCGGCCTCAGGTTCCTTGCCTTGGAGATAGGCAGCGATCGCCAACGCAGCGCGCCGGCCATCGCCGATGGCGATCGAAACCATCCCGGCCCCAAAGCGCATGTCGCCACCGGCGAATACGCCTGAGATCCCGGCCACTCTTCCCCACGCATCGACGAGCAAAAACTCCTGACACCCTAATAAGCTCTCCAGGCCCGAAGGATCGACCATCTCGCCGATGGCCGGAATCACTTGCTCTATGCGCAGCACTTTTTCGGTTCCCTCGAAAGGCACGCGCTTGAGGCTTCCATCTGGCTGCACCAGCTTTTTCATCTTCACCAGCTCGATCCCAAGCAACTGCTGGCCGCGCAGCACCAAGCGTCTGACCCCCGTGTGGGGATGGAAAACCACCCCTTCCTCTTGGGCTTGCTCAACTTCCCTGGGGATGGCCGGCATCCAGTCGTCTTCAGGGACCTCCGGATGCGGCAGAGCGCGATGGGTGATGAGATGAACCTCGGGCACTCCTATGCGCCGCATCACGCGGGCGATGTCGACCGAAGTATTGCCGCCGCCGACTACGGCCACGCTGTCGGCCTTAGGAAGCTCGCCCACGCTCACCCATTCTTTAAGCAACTCCAGACCCTGATGAAGTTCCGCTGGCACCACCCCGGCCACGTCCCAGGGGCGCGGCCTCGTCGCCCCTAACGCCAAAAATACCGCCGGATACTGACGGCGCAGATCGTCTAAGTAAACATCCCTTCCAAGGCGCACCCCAGGCTCGAAGCCGATCCCTAAGTTCAGCAGGCGGCCGATTTCGGCCTCCAGCACGCCCCGCGGCAAACGATACGGCGGGAGAGCCGTGCGCAGAGTGCCTCCTGCCTCGGGCAGAGCATCGAACACCCTCGCCTTATATCCCAGGCGCAGAAGATGATAAGCGCAGGAGAGACCCGCCGGCCCGGCCCCCACCACGGCGACCTCCGGTGCGGCAGGGGACGGGGGCGAAACCGGATACGGCCAATCGTTGGCCAAAGCCTGGTCGCCCAAAAAGCGCTCGACGGCGTGGATGGCAATCGGTTGGTCGAACTGGCCGCGGTTGCACGCCCGCTCGCAGGGGTGATGGCACACCCGGCCCGTGATGGCCGGCAGCGGATTGGCGCTCACCAAACTCTCCCAGGCGCCTTGGGAGTCTCCCTCGTCCAGACGGGCCAACCATGCTTGGGCGTCCTCGCCAGCCGGACAGGCGGCATGGCAGGGGGCGGCGCGATGGCGGTGAACCGGCCGCTGAAGGCGCCAGGTGCCGGTCTTATAGGCCAGCGAAGTACCGGGCAAGGCGTACGCTCCGCGGGTCAAAATCATGGCTCTCTCTTCTTAAAAACGCCGTCGGCCGCGCCGGACCGTATCAGCGCCTTCGCTGTCTGCGGGATCTGGCCGGTCGGCGCGTAGGTTAAACACTTCGATGTTGTGATCGGCCAAAGCTTGCAGGTGTTCCAATTCTTCCCGCGCCCTGGGGTCGTCGCGAAACAGGTGGCCAAAGCGCCCCTGAAGCTTTAAATAATCGGCCACTGGCCGGATAGTGCGCAGCGGCATCACGCCGATCACCTGACCGCGTTCCATCTCGATTAGCGGAAACAATCCGGTCTGCACCGCCAAGCGCGCCACCTCAACGCTCAAGGAGCCGTCGTGCCCCCAGCCTAACGGGCAAGGGGCGTGGAGATGGAGAAAAGTCGGGCCGGTGATCAAAAGCGCTTGGCGCACCTTGCGCTTTAAATCTTCAGGATAAGCAATGGAAGCGGTAGCGGCATAGGCGATGTGGTGCGAGGCGATGATGGCCAAAATGTCTTTTTTGAGGTGGCGTTTGCCCAGACGCGCGCGTCCAGCCGGGGAAGTGGTGGTCGCCGCCGCGTGCGGAGTGGAACCGGAGCGCTGGACACCGGTGTTCATGTAGCCTTCGTTGTCGTAGCACACATACAGCACGTCGTGCTCGCGCTCGAGCAGACCGGATAGGGCCTGAAAGCCGATGTCAAAGGTGCCGCCGTCGCCGGCAAATGCCAGGGCCTTGGCAGTCTTGCCCTGAACCTTAA
This sequence comes from Methylohalobius sp., assembly GCA_026415315.1. Lineage (GTDB taxonomy): Bacteria > Pseudomonadota > Gammaproteobacteria > Methylococcales > Methylothermaceae > Methylohalobius. The sequence continues at coordinate 13,558 of JAOAHI010000031.1, read as the reverse complement.
GAGCTGCCTCCAGGCCGGCAGCGACCGCACCGGTGTTTTCGAACAGGGAATGCAGCCACGGCACCCGCCAAGCCGATTCCGGCCACGGCGTGGTAAACACCTCCAGGCAACCGGTGGCGTTGGCGACGACCACATCCGGACCGGCCGCTTCCAGCACCCAGCGTGCCGCCAGCGCCTGGCCGCACCCTAAGCACGCCCGGTGGCCAGCTTCCAAGCCGCGAAAGCGGCTTTGGCGCTGTCTCAGTTCTTCTAAGGATATTTCCTGTGTGCTCATCGCTCCTCCTCCGGCAGCCGGGAGAGATCTACGTCGAAAATGGCAAAGCGGGTCGGTTCCGAGCCTGTCGCCGCCAGCAGGCGTTCCAAGATTTCCAAAGGCACGTCGCGTCCGCCTAGGCCTACGGCGAAGTTGTGCACCCTAGGCGGATGCTCTAGTTCCATCAAGGCCGCCCGCGCCTCGGCGCCTACGATGCCGCCTGCCCCCGGCGAGAAAGCGCGCTCTAAAACGATCAACTCGGTCAAGCCTTGGCAGGCGCGCTGGAGCGCCGCCACTGGAAACGGACGAAAGCTTCTAAGGTGGATGAGCTTTACCGGCGCATCGGCGAGCTGGCGCGCGTCGGCCAAAGTGCCGAATACCGAACCTAAAGTCAGAATCCCGACCCTAGCCTCCTCTGGCCCTTCGACTGCGATCAGGCCTCCCGTGCTGCGCCCGGTGATTTGCTGCCAGGCGGCATCGACCTCTGGGATGACGTCCAAAGCGCGCAGCATAGCCCGATGGTGGGCGTAGCGTACCTCGGTGTAGTCGTCGGGCGAGACCAGGGTACCCAACGTCAAAGGGTGGTGCGGGTCGAGGACGCGTGAGAAGCGATACGGCGGCAAAAAGGCATCCACTTGCGCCTGCTCCGGCAGGTCTAGAGGCTCAAGCGTATGCGTCAAGACAAAGCCATCCACGCACACCATCACCGGGAGCTCCAAAGTTTCGGCGAGGCGAAACGCCTGGATGGTGGTATCCACTGCTTGCTGGTTGTCGGCGCAATAGAGCTGAATCCAGCCGGAGTCGCGCACTGCCATCGAGTCCTGGTGATCGTTCCAGATCGACAGAGGCGCCGAGACCGCCCGGTTGGCGCAGGTCAAGACCACAGGGACTCTCAGGCCGGCGATGTTGTACAACACCTCCGCCATCAACAAGATTCCTTGGGAGGCGCTGGCCGTATAAGCGCGCACTCCAGCTGCCGCCGCACCCAGCACCACGGAAGCGGCCGAATGCTCGCTCTCAACGCTGACCAGCTCGCACTTAAGCTTGCCGTCGGCCACCAGTTTGGCGAGGTTCTCGACGATGTGGGTCTGCGGCGTGATGGGATAGGCCGCCACTACCCCCGGCCGGCAAAGCGCCACCGCCTGGGCGATGGCCTGCGAGCCCTCAAGCGCTTGCCGCATGAGCCCTCTCCCGCCAAAGCCCCACAGGGACACCCTTGGCTGCTGCCTCGGCCAACTCCCAGTTGCGCGCGAGCACCTCGCCGCGGAAGCGTTTTTGCAGCGCTTCGTTCAGAGCCGACAAAGGCATAAGTTCGGTCAAAGCCAAAAAGGCTGCGATCAACGCCGTGTTGGGAACTGGTTTGCGGAGGATTGCAAGCGCCAGTTCGGTGGCTGGGACAGTCACTACCTTACGGCCTAACTGGCGCTGTAGACCGTCGGAATCGGCCTTGGCGTTGAGCAAGATTCCTCCGCCCTCCTTAAGGCCGGAGAGCACCCCCGGAACGTGCAACAGCGCTTGATCCTGGACGATCAAAAAATCCGGTTCCCGCACCTGGCAGCGGCGGCGAAACGGCGCATCGTCTAAACGCACGAAGGCGGTGACCGGAGCGCCGCGGCGCTCGGCGCCAAAACTGGGGAAGGCCTGGGCGTATTTTCCACTCTCAAAGGCAGCCAGCGCCAACAGGTAAGAAGCCACCACGTTGCCCTGCCCTCCCCGACCGTGGATGCGGATTTCGAGCATGGTGATCTCCCAGAACATTCCCAATCATACCTCAACTCCTTTTACAATTTGCGAACAGTTCAAGCCTGTGCATACACCGTCACCTCCTCGCGGTCGTGGTAAAGGTGCTTGACGCGCACTTCTTTCGCGCTTAGGCGCAGGCGGGCCACCGCGGTGTCAACGGTCTCCAGGCGATTTTTCATCGGCAGCTTTAAGTTAAACATCGCATGGCGACACCAGCGACGGGAAAGCCATTTGCCGACCAGCTCGATCACCAATTGGGGACGCTCGATCATGTCGCACAACAGCCAATCGACCGCTTTAGGCGGGCGCCACTTGAAGCCATCGGCGACGACGTGTTCGATAAGGCCGGTGGCCAGCACCGACTTAGCTAGGCGGGCGTTGTCCACGGCAGTCACGCGCAGCCCCCACTTGGCCAGCTGCCAGCTCCAGCCGCCGGGGGCAGCCCCCAGATCTACGGCGCTCATTCCCGGCTTTAAGAACCGAGCGCGCTCCTCTTCGTTCAAAAGCACTTTAAAGGCCTCAACCAATTTGAGCACAGAGCGGCTCGGAGCCTCTCGGGGAAGCTTTAAGCGCACAATGCCGCCCGGCCAGGGGCAGGCCAGGCCACAGGGAACCTCGCCTAACCAGACGGTGGTCGAGGTGCCAAACAGCAGGCGCAATTCCAAGCCGGCCCCCTCGACCAAATAGCCGCGCGCTTTTAAAGCTTCCGTCAAAGGCTGAGCAAAAGTGCGGCAAAGCTTGGCCAAAGGGCGGCCAATTTGGCTATCGGGAAACTCGAGCACCACAGCTCTATAGCCTCCGGCTGCGGCCAACTCGTCCAAGGCGGCTAGAATCGGCTCCAAACGGTCGTGGCGGGGCAAATCCTCAAGGCGGGCGAACCACGGCCAGACCTGGCGGGCAAAGATGAGGTTTTGCCAGGCTGGAACTCGTTCTCGCGCAAATCGAGATACTGGCTGATCAGCAGTCAGCACCACAAATGCGCTGTTTTGCTCGGCTTGGACCGCACCCAAAGCCATGCGGGTAAGCTCCTTGGCCAGCTCGCGTTCAAATCCAGGTCGGCACAGGCCGATCAATCCGGGCGGCTGGATTTTGCTCGTCTTCGCCCTCATATATCGTTTGCAATCTAATTCACTGGGAGATCAACCGATGGAAAACCCCGAATCGGCTGTGCAAGCCTTGCATACCCAAACCCAATCTTTCCTCGATCAGCAGCTCAAAGACTTAGGCTGGGAACTCAACGAATTGGAAGTACAACTTAATAAACTGCGCGCTCATCTGAACGAAGTGGAAAAAAAAGGGCTAGAAGCCACCTCGGCCATCCGCGCGCAAAAGCATAAAGTCAACGAACTGCGGCAAAAAGTCAAAAAGCACCACCTGCTGTTGGCCGAAATCGACCCTCACACAGCCCCCCACGAATACCAGCGCCTAAACCAGGAGCGCGATACCCTAGAGAGCGAGCTGGCCAACGCCCTGCACGAGTTGGAACAGCGGCGCGAAGCATACGACCAAACCCTAGCCGAGGAGGACAATTTAATCCACCGCGAATGGGAACTCGAACAAGAGCTAAATCAAAAACGCGCTCGGTATTTGCGGCTGCTCGACCAAGTCTCTCAACTCGCTCAGGCCATAGAGCGGCGAGTGCGCGAGATGCGCGCAAAGCACTTCTAACAAATCCGGGGTAAAGGTTCGCCTTCAGGTAAGTCGAGCAGGCGCTCGCCGCCTAAGACAGTATGCAGCACCGCCGTGCGGGCGGGCAAAGCGCTCACCTCGCCGACGAGGGCCGCTTCTCGTCCATCGGGATGGGCTCTTAAGGCGGCCAGCGCGCTTTCGGCCACTTCAGGCGCCACTACGGCCAAAAACTGGCCCTCGCACGCCAGATGCCATGGATCGATTCCCAACAGCTCGCACAATCCTCGCACCTCCTCGCGCACCGGCACATGCATCTCGAACACGCGCAGGCAGCCGCCGCACGCCCAAGCCCATTCGTTAATCACCGCCGCCACTCCGCCGCGGGTGGGATCGCGCAGGGCACGCACGCCGTGCGGACAAGCAGTCAGAAGATGCGCAACCAGGTGGTTCAGGGGCCGGCAGTCGCTGGCTACCGGGCAGTCCATCCCCAGCTCGCCGCGCGCGGCTAAAACCGCCGCCCCGTGGTCGCCGATCGGGCCGCTGAGGAGGATCTTGTCGCCGGGGCGGATCCGCGTGGACTCCAGCTCCAGTCCGTTCGGGATTTCGCCGACGCCGCAGGTGGTGATAAACACCTTGTCGGCGGCTCCCTTAGGCACCACTTTAGTGTCGCCAGCGACGATGCGCACACCCGCTTCATCAGCCGCCTGCTTCATCGACCGGACGATGCGGTAAAGATCAGCCAGCGGCAGACCCTCTTCCAAAACGAAAGCACAACTCAAGTACAGAGGATTGGAGCCGCCAACCGCCAAGTCATTGACCGTGCCGCATACAGCGAGTCGGCCGATGTCGCCGCCTGGGAAAAAGATCGGATCGACCACGAAGGCGTCGGTGGTGAGCGCCAACCTGCCAGCCATCCCGGGCAGGCGCGCCTGGTCTTCTAGGCGAGAGAGCTCCGCGTCAGCGAAGACTTCAAGGAACAGCTCCCGAATCAAGCGGTGCATCGCCATTCCACCGCTGCCGTGGGCGAGGGTGATGTTAGCCTCTGTCATGGCTTATAATCACTTTGCAAGACAAAGGAGAAAGCTTGTGGAATCAAGATTAACGCAACGCATCGCCGAGTTCCAACAAGCGGTTAAACGCTTAGAAGCAGCGTGCCGCCAAAAAAACGAATTCACCTGTGACTCGGTACCTCGGCGCTTTGAGTTCTGTTAAGAGCTGGTCTGGAAAATGCTCAAACTCAGACTCGAACAGGAACATATCGGCGCCAGAAGCCCCAAAGCAACTTTTCAGGCCGCCTTAGGGTTAGAAATCGCTCAAGACGGCAATGCCTGGACATAACTCCATCGCATGCGCAATTTAACCGCTCACACCTATTTATTTATAACGAAGGGCTAGCCAAAGAAGTTTATGCTTTTGTGTGGCAAACGGACTGTAGGCTGTCTCAGAGGCTAGCCCTTCTGCAGAAACATGGCTAGTTAGGATATGTCTCAAAACAAGCGATTTCCCTTTATAGTTTTAAGAGTAACGTTCAATCTGTTAAAAAGATCCAAATTAGAACATTGTTAGTACCCGAGAAGGCATTTAATGACTAAATTTCTAGTCGACTATTATGACCTTCCCTTTCTTGCAAAAAATGAATGGGGAGAGGAAACTCATCCCGATTGGTTCAACTGGCGCTGCGAGGTTCTGCTGACGAGAAATCGGGAGGCGATTGAGGGGAAAAATATACTCGATCTTGGCAGTCATGTTGGAGGATTGATGTATGGCTGCTTGAAGCTTGGAGCAAGGCATGTAACAGGTGTCGAGGGTACTGGCCGTATTCGGCTAGCTGATTATTATCTTTCTCAACTTGGTTATGGCCCTCAACATTACACCCTTGTACAGGATGATGTTTACAACCACCTTCATCGCACACAACCCGGCGACTACGACACTGTTCTGTGCTGCGGCTTCCTCTATCATACGGCCAGGCAATTGGAGTTATTTAAGGAGTTCCAACGCATAGCCCCAAAGCACCTAGTCATCGACACTATCGTCTGGCACACTCTCACCGAACGGCGTTCTTGGAGCACCTGGTTTAAGGATTTTTTAGCGTGGCGAAGACCTGCGGAACCACCTGCGCTGCTCTTCAAGCCAGAGAGAAATATCATTGAGGAAAAGGCTATCGGCCCCCTTGGCCTGATAGCAGTTCCTACGAGCAAATGGGTCGAGTGGATGTTTGAGCGCCACGGTTTCAAGTACCGACAATTACTGTGGGACAAAAAGGTAATTAAACATGTCCCCATCCAGGCGTTACTGGGAGGCTATCTTAGTGGCCGGCGCGTCTCATATCTCGCTTGGCGCTCAGAAGCATGATTAAGTTGACCCCATAGGTATTCTCCTCTTAAGGAATGGATTTTTTCTAAAATACCTAGCCAGTACTCTCATAACCCAAATAGCCACCCAGAACAGCCTGCAATTATGAGGGGCGAGTAATTATTCGCCCTGGTAACGATACCAGGCCGCACACGCTCCTTCGCTGGAAACCATCAGCGCCCCTAAAGGCTGCTCAGGGTGGCAGCGCGTGCCAAAATACGGGCAGGCTTTGGGTTTGAGCTTGCCGCACAAGACTTGGCTACAGGGCAGCGGTTCTTCCTCTACAGTCTGAGCAGTAACCCCAAAGCGGCGTTCAGCATCAAAACGGCCATAGCGCTCCTTGATTCGCACCCCCGAGGCAGGAAGCCTCCCCAAGCCCCGCCATTCGGCGGATCCAATGGGCTCAAACACTTGGGCGATGGCTTTTTGCGCTGCGAGATTGCCTTGTGGGCGCACGCTGCGCCGATATTGGTTATCCAGCGCGCAACGGCCTGCGGCAAGTTGCCCCAAAAGCAAGCACAGGGCTTGCAAAAGGTCAAGCGGCTCAAAACCGGAGACCACGGTCGGAATGCGGTACTCCTTAGGGATGAAGGCAAACGCATTTGCTCCGAGGACGGTAGCTACATGCCCAGGGGCGATCACGCCGGCCAAGCGCACATCGGGATCGGCCAGCACCGCGCGGATCGCCGCCTCGGTTATCACGTGCCGACACAGCACCGAGAAATTGGCGATCCCCTCGCGCTCGGCTTGAAGGATGGTCAAGGCCGTTGCCGGCTGGGTAGTTTCAAAGCCGATGGCCAAAAACACCACCTCGCGCTCGGGGTGGCGGCGCGCTATCTCCAGGGCATCCAGCGGGGAATAGACGATGCGCACATCCCCTCCTTGGGCCTTGGCCGAAAGCAGGCTGCCTGAACTTCCCGGCACGCGCACCGCATCGCCAAAGCTGGCCAAAATCACTGCAGGGTCTTGGGCTAACGTGCAAGCCAAATCGATCGCCGCGCGCGGCAGCACGCATACCGGGCACCCCGGCCCGTGCACCCATTCGATGGCCGACGGCAAAATCTGATGGAGGCCATAACGGAAGATAGCGTGGGTGTGGCCGCCGCAAAATTCCATGATTGGCAGCGGTGCTTGAAGCCCACTCAGATGCGCTTCGATTCGTCTCACCCAAGCGTTGGCCAGGCTTGGGTCGCGAAACTCACTCAGGAAGCGCATCGAGCCACAACGCAGCTTCTTGGTCGATGCGGCTTAAGGCAACGCCGACGTGCACCACCACCCACTCGCCGATTAAGTCTTGCAGGCGCTCGCCTTCCTCAAGCACACAACTTAGATTCACCTCGCGCCGGACCCCGCCTATGTCCACCGCTCCCAGCTGTCGCTCTGGGTCGGTAATAGCCACAATTTTTCCCGGAACTCCAAGACACATCTTAACCCTCCTGCGCGGCGGCGATCACTGCCTGCCCGACTGCCAAACCACCGTCGTTCATCGGAACGCGAACGGATATCCACACCGAAAGTTCAAGCCGGATCAAAGCGTCGGTCATCGCTTCCAGCAGCAAGCGATTCTGAAATACCCCGCCGCTTAAAGCTACCGTAGCACAGTCTAACTTTCTGGCCAAGTGGCTTATCAGCTCGCTCCAAGCCCTGGCCAAACCCAAATGAAAGCGGCGCGCGATGGTTTCTTTGGGAACGCCGCGCTCCAGGTCGGTCAATAGCTTCGGCCACATCGCGGCCGGATCGAGCTGCCAAGGATCGCCGGGGACGATGGCCAAAGAATAGGCTTTTTCGTCGTCGCTGCGCCAGGCCAAAGATTCCAGTTCCGCGGCCGCCTGCCCCTCGTAAGTTTGACTCTCGAAGCAAACCCCTACCGCCGCCGCCACCGCATCGAACAACCGCCCGCACGAAGAAGTCAGAGGCGAACCCAAGCCGCTCTCGAGCAGCTTACGCACTAAAGCAAGCGGCTTGGCCGCAAGCGGTGGAAAAGCGGCCAGCGGTATTTTGGCCTGCCACAGCTGAGCGGCCAGATTGCGCCACGGTTCGCGCATGGCTTTGGTACCGCCGAGCAAGGGGGTGAACTTAAGGTGTGCCAAGCGCCTGTAACTGCGATAATCGCCGTAGAGCAACTCGCCTCCCCAAAACGCGCCGTCCGCGCCATAGCCCAAGCCGTCCAAAATCACGCCCAGCACCGGTCCGCCATCTCGCGGGTGGCCGTGTTCGGCCAACACCGCCCCCAGATGAGCGTGGTGGTGTTGAACGGCGACGAGTTTGATCCCTCTCTCCTCGGCCCACTGACGTCCCAGCTTAGTAGAAAGGTACTCAGGATGTAAATCCACCGCCAAGCAGCGCGGCGTAAATGCAAACAGTTCCAAATAGGCCCTAAGCTCCTTTTGGTAGCGGGCAAAGCTGGCAACCTGCTCCAAATCGCCCAAATACTGAGAGAGCACGAGCTGCCCTTGAGCGATCAGGGCAAAGCTGCTCTTGAGCTCCCCGCCCAAAGCCAAGATGCCTTGTGATTCTTCGAACCCCGGCGGCAGCGGGATAGGCGCCGGCGCCATCCCCCGCCCGCGCCTAAGCACGCGCATCTCCCCAGCCATGAAGCGCACTACCGAATCGTCACAAGGATGAACGATAGCGTAATCGTGCACCAAAAAGCCATCGGCGATGGCCGAAAGCCGTTCCACAGCCTCGCTGTTGTCGGCGCATAGGGGATCACCGCTCGCATTGCCGGAAGTAAACACCAAGGGAGTTTCAAATTCGGCCAGCAAAAGGTGGTGCAAAGGGGTGTAGGGCAAGACAAAGCCCAAAAGATCTAGCCCTGGGGCGATGGCTTGCGGCAAGCTTTGGTCCTTAGCCGCAAGCAAGACGATAGGAGCCGCCGGGGAGCTCAGCGCCTGCTCCTCTTCGGAGTTGATCACACAGTAGCGGTGCACGATCTTAAGATCGCGCGCCATCAGCGCCAAGGGTTTGTGCGGGCGGCGCTTGCGCTGCCTCAAGGCAGTTACCGTTTCCTCACAGGTAGCATCTGCCAGCAGCTGAAACCCGCCTAGCCCCTTAACTGCCAGGATCTTGCCCTGGTGCAGCAGTTCCACCGCCCGGGCTAGGGGCGAAAAATTTTTCGTCCCTTCCGGCACCAGCCAAACTTTAGGACCGCATTCAGGGCATGCGATGGTCTGGGCGTGAAACCTGCGGTCGACCGGGTTTCGGTATTCCCCAAGACAAGCCGGGCACGGCGCAAACGCCGCCAAGCTGGTGCGCTCGCGGTCGTAAGGCAGGCGGTGGACGATAGAAAACCTCGGCCCGCAGCGCGTGCAACTGGTAAACGGATAAAGGTAGCGGCGCCGACCCGGCGAGAAGACTTCTCTGCGGCATTCTGGGCAGGTGGCCAAGTCCGGCAAGACAAACGGAGCCAAAGTTCCAGATGCGCTGGGCTCGATTCTGAATTCCTGGGGGACAGCTTCTTCATACAGGGGTTGCTCCTCTATCCGTGCGATACGCGCTAAAGGCGGCAACGCCGCAAGCAGTTCAGCACGGAAACGGGCCAATGCTTCAGAGCTGCCAAACGCGCGTATCCTGACCCCCTCGCCGCAGTTTTCAACCGAACCGGTCAAGCCAAGGCGGCTGGCCAGGCGCCAAACGGTAGGTCGAAAACCCACGCCTTGGACTAGGCCGTGGAGACGGATTTCAAGTCCTGTAGGGCCAGCGCCCTCAGCCATGCGTACCACGCCGCCATTCCCTCCCCGCTTTTAGCCGACAGCGCGAAGACCTCCACCTCGGGCCGAAGCCGCCTTGCGTGCTCCGTGCAGCGCTCGAGATCGAAGTCCACATACGGTAAAAGGTCAATCTTGGTTACCAGCACGAGGTCGGCGCGATGGAACATATATGGGTACTTAAGCGGCTTGTCGTCGCCTTCGGTCACCGATAAAAGCACTACGCGTTTGCTTTCGCCGAGATCAAAACCTGCAGGACACACTAAATTGCCGACATTTTCGATAAATACCCATGCTCCTGTTGGCAGGTCAAACTCAACCAGCGCGTGACCGACTTGGTGGGCGTCCAAGTGGCAAGACTTACCGGTGTTGACCTGCACGGCAGGTATGCCGCACGCGCGGATGCGCTCGGCATCGAGCGAGGTTTGCTGATCGCCTTCGATCACCGCACAAGATAGCTGACCGGCCAAATCGGTTAAGGTCTTGACCAAAAGCGAAGTCTTACCTGCCCCCGGGCTGGCCATGAAGTTGATCATCTGGATACCGCGCTCAGCCAACCATTTCCGGTTAGCCTGAGCATAGCGGTCATTGACCGCCAGCAGATTTTCCTCAACCTGTAATCGGCGCAGAGTAGATTGATGGAGATGGGGGTGCTCCCCGCTACAACCGCAGCTCTCACACATAACTCACCTTATGTCCGTTGACCAATTAAATTGAATGAAACCTAAATGATTTTAGGTTGTCTATGAAATTCATTAGTTCTAAAACAGAAACACCCTAGGGAGGAGGCAACGCGATGAGCCAAGCTCGAGCACTCGTTTTCCTCTGCGGCGATGCCGTTCGCGCGGCTACTCAAGATCCACCTCAACGGCCTAGCGACTCTGCTGCTCCTACTATAACAGCTAAACACCCTCCGCCTTGCTTTCGAAGCGATGAGCGCTACTTCTGCACGAGGCGATGCGATTGGGCCAAAGAATGCAAAAAGCTCATCGCGGAGTGGCTGCGGTAAACGCCGCTCCTAGGTGAACAATATTTACCGTTAGAATTCGCTGCGCGCAACCAGAATGTTTTTTTCTGGCACAAGCGCCTTGCGCTGCCTCGAATCGGCCTCTGTAAAATATAAGGTTGCCGCAACAATAGGATTTTCGCTTTGAATACCCATCTGTTTTCCCTGCCTTCGGTTCCAGAAGAGCTGACCGAATTGATTCCCCTTGCGTTGGATCTGCGCTGGTCTTGGAGCCACGTCAGCGACGAGCTGTGGGAGAGCTTAGATCCGGAGCTGTGGCGGCGCACCGGCAACCCATGGCTGATCCTGCACAGCCTCTCGCCGGCCAAACTTCAGACTCTGGCCCAAGACCAAGCATTCTGCACCAAGCTCAAAGAGCTGGCCACCGAGCGCCGGGCTTATTTAGAAAAGCCTACTTGGTTCGAAGAGGTCAGAGGTCATGCTCCTTTAAGCGGCGTCGCCTACTTCAGCATGGAGTATGGGCTGACTGAAGCTCTTCCCCTCTATTCCGGCGGACTTGGGATGCTGGCCGGAGATTTCCTCAAAGCCTGCAGCGACTTGGGGATTCCGGCCGTAGGAGTGGGCCTTCTTTATCAGGGAGGCTATTTCCGTCAAATCATAGATCAGAGCGGCCAGCAAGTGGAGCTTTATCCCAACAATAACCCTTGGGAATTGCCCATCACGCCAGTGCGCAACGGCGAGGGCCAACTTTTAAGGCTGCACTATCACTTCAACGGCTCTGACCTGTGGGTTCGCGCCTGGCAGGCGCAAGTCGGTAGGACGACGCTTTATCTTTTAGACCTCAACGACCCGGCCAATCACCCTTCGGACCGCTGCATCACCGACCGCCTATACGGCGGCGGCACCGAACAGCGCCTGCAGCAGGAGATGCTGCTCGGCATTGTCGGCTGGCAGCTTCTGGAAACTTTAGGGATAGAACCTACTATCTGCCATCTCAACGAAGGTCATGCTGCCCTAGCGATCTTGGAGCGAGCTCGTAGCTACATGCAGCGCCATCGCGTGGATTTCGAATTGGCCTTGACCGTCACTCGCGCTGGCAACCTATTCACTACCCACACGCCAGTGGCGGCCGGATTCGACCGTTTCGCGCCCAATATCGTCCGACGTTACTTAGGCTTCTACTGCGAGCTTTTGGGCATCAGTGTGGAAGAGTTGCTCGCCTTGGGGCGACTCGATCCAAACGATCCCGATGAACCTTTCAATATGCCCTATCTGGCCATCCGCGGCAGCGGCGCGATCAATGCGGTCAGCCGCTTGCACGGTCAAGTCAGCCGCCGCATCTTTGCCCCCCTGTTCCCCCACTGGCCACAGGCCGAGGTGCCGATCGGTCACGTCACCAACGGCGTCCACACTCCATCCTGGGATTCACCTGCTTCTGATCGGCTGTGGACTGAGACGTGCGGACGAGAACGATGGCTCTGCGATCCTTGCCTGCCTGGCGAGCGCCTTCGCCAGCTGCCGGCCGAAGAACTGTGGGAGCTGCGCGCCCAAAACCGCAGGCGCTTAGTGGAGTTTGTGCGCGCGTACTACCGCCAACGGCCTACGGCCTTTAGCTACCTGCCGCCCGTCGGCTCGGCGCTGCTCGATCCCAACGTTTTGACCTTAGGATTTGCGCGCCGATTTACTGCCTACAAACGCCCGAATCTCATGCTCGCCGATCCTGAACGCCTCGTAAAAGTCCTGTCCGATGCCCAACGGCCCATGCAATTGATCCTCGCGGGTAAAGCGCACCCTCTAGACGAGGAGGGCAAGCGCCAGCTCCACGCCTGGATCGACTTCATTCGCTCCCATCCACAGATCGCGGGGAAGGTGGTGTTTTTGCCCGATTACGACATGCAAATGGCCGAGTTGCTGGTCTCAGGGGTAGATGTCTGGATCAATACCCCCAGGCGGCCGTGGGAAGCGTGCGGCACTTCTGGCATGAAAGTTTTGGTCAACGGCGGGCTAAACTTGTCTGAACTGGATGGCTGGTGGGCTGAGGCTTATGATCCCTCAGTCGGCTGGGCGATCGGCGACGGCCAAGAGCACGCCGAGCCAGACTGGGACCGAATCGAAGCCCAGCAGTTGTATGACCTTCTGGAACGAGAGATCGCCCCTGCCTTTTATGCTCGCGACGCGCGCGGAATCCCTGTCCAATGGGTAGCCAAAATGCGCGAAAGCATGGCCAAGCTTGCGCCCTTTTTCTCCGCCAATCGCATGGTACGTCAATACGTGGAGCAGTATTACCTACCTATGGCCGAGTCTCTGGCTTGCAGGCATCAGGACAGCCAAGCTCGTGCTAAGCAAATCCTAGACTGGCGTCGAAATCTGGAAACTCACTGGCAAACAGTCCATATCGGCGAGGTTAAGGCTACCACTCAGGACAACATTCACCGCTTCGAAGTCCCAGTTTATTTAGGAGCGGTGGCTCCAGAAGGCGTGCAGGTAGAGCTTTACGCTGACCCCCTCGCTCCCGACCAATTGCCGGAGAGGATCGCTTTAACGCCCCAGCATCCCCTGTTTGGCGCCGAGGGCGGCTTCCTCTATGCAGGTGAGATCCTGGCCGCAAGGCCCATCCATCACTACACGGTGCGCGTGGTGCCGCACCACAAGGAGGCGCACGCTCCTTTAGAAGTCGCTAAAATCGTCTGGCAGAAATCATGAGAACGCTCCGCACACATTCACTCGCAACCGTAAACCGCAATCCTACACTGACTGGTCAGCACTCTCACGGGATGGTGAATTTACTCTCTCCTGCGCTACTGGATTAAGGCCAAGTCCAGCAATCCAGTACCACGTTGACAAGTATTGCAAGTCTGCATGCGCCTTCTTGGGCTTGACATCAGATCTTCCTTGAGATAGAAG
>JAOAHI010000030.1 GCA_026415315.1 Methylohalobius sp. | reverse complement strand
GCCCTAGGAGGATTTAGCGGAGCTCTGTTGCTGTCGGTGGTAGCGGTCGAGATGGCCTGGGAGAGTTCGATACGCATCGTTCAGCCGGTGACCATCCAGTTCGACCAAGCGATTTGGGTGGCTGCTTTGGGGCTTTTGGTCAACGGCGCAAGCGCTGTGATCTTAGGATTCGGCCACGATCATGAACACTCAGATCACCATCACGATCACAACCTCCTGTCGGCTTACTTACACGTCCTAGCCGATGCCCTAACTTCGGCTCTGGCCATCGCCGCTTTGCTCGGCGGCAAATATTTGGGCCTGGGTTGGTTGGACCCGGCCATGGGAATAGTAGGCGCCGTATTGGTGGCCCGTTGGTCGGCAGGTCTATTGCGCGTCAGCTCTGCTATCCTGCTCGACCGCCAAGGGCCGGAACCCCTGCGCCGTAGGATTCAAGAGGCGATCGAAGCTGACGGCGACAGCCGGGTCGCCGATCTACACCTGTGGCACATCGGTCCTGGCCTCTACGCTCTGGTACTGGCGGTAGTTGCCCACCATCCGGCCTCGCCCGAGGAATACCGGGCGCGATTGCCTATGCGGCGAAACTTGGCGCACGTCTCGATCGAGGTTCATCGAGCACCACCGGATCAAGACCGTCCAGCAAACCCTGGTACACTGGCAAAGACCGAAGCAGAAAATCGCGTTCTGCTTCGCCAAACAGCAGGGTAAAACTCTCCGGCAGTCTCCTCTCCAGACACTCTTTGACCCATCTTTCACCAAAGTCGGTGCTGGTCTCGGTGCGATGCAGTCGCCACCACAAAAACCCCCACTCGGCTACCCAGGGCGAAGGACGAATCCAGTGCTCAAGAAAATGGATTAGCCATGCGCCAAGTCGCGCTTGCCAGTCGGGTTCGGGGTCAAAGCGCAGGGTTGTGACCCCTTCCTCCCCCAACGCCACTAGCCAAGTGGGAGTCAAACGCTGGGTCTGAGAGAAAAGGTGCCAAAGCCAGGTGCAAAACAGATGTTTGCCGTTGAGCTTAGCCGGTTGGATCAAGAGGGTGCCGTGCTCGCGGCGATGGTCTAAAAGACCGCGCAGAGACACAGCGTGCCGCGTTCCTACTTGCACCGTCACCTCCGCATGGACTGAGGGCATTTTCTGGCCCGCCCCACAGGCTAAAGCTGCATCCAGCAAAGCCTGCGCTTGGGCGCGAGCAATCTCGAACGCCTGCCGACCTGCTTCCCCTTGCGGCCATTCTCCGGCTCGCTGAGCGAGACGCAAAAGACGCAGCGGATTTTCCCCTTGCTCCAGAGCCTTAATCAACCGGGCGCGCATGGAAAAACCCATCCAACCATCGACGGCGAAAGGTTCACGCGCCTCGGGAAGTTCCTCTAGCCTCAGTTGGGCCATCTTCAAGCGCGTGCGACAAAACCAACCCTGAGCATCGGTTGCAAACTGCAACAGATCGACCCAGCTCAGGGTTTCAGGCCAAGGCTCGTCAAGACTAAACCCTTCTGGCCAAAAGGGCTCAGCTTTGCCCCCCTCCATCAGGGCTACTGCTACTGGAAAGCGGGCCGGATCGCGGCAAGCTGGCAATGGCCCACTTTGGAAATAGCCAGGGTGAAAAGGATGGGAAGGGTGGTTAAAAATCCATCGTCGGCGCTCAATTCCATATTGATCCAAAACATCAATCAATTCGCTCACCACTTGGGCTGGTGGACGCTCCTCGTTTTTCTCTGGAGTCAGCCCTTGGCAAATGAGGATTAGCCGATCCCGGGTGGAGAGCATTACCTCCAAAAACTGGTGGCGCTGATCCAAACGCAAGTCCCTATCCCCCAAGCGCGGATGGGCCGCCATGAGATCGAACGCCAGAGGCGCCTCACGGCGGGGAAATTCACCGTCGTTTAAGCCTACCATCACGGTCAGGCGAAAAGGCACGGCGCGCATAGGGAGTGCAGTGCAGCAGGTGATGCCGCCGCTTAAAAATTCATCGCTGACTTCTTCCTCCACTTGAGCACGCAGCCAATCGATGATCACGGGAAGGACGATCTTGCCCTTGTAGTCCTGCTCCTGCGGCAGAGTCGTTAAAATCTCCTCTAACGCCCGGCGAGCGGCTAAAGTTTCTGGGGTTTCAGCAAAAAAGGCTTGAGTGAAGGCGAGCAAAAACTCTTGCCACTGAGCTGGCGCTAAAGGATCCTGGAAACGACGCCAAAAATCTTGCAGGAGGCCCAAGAACTCGGCCAGCTTAAAGAGCGGCATTCCTGCCTGACCTTCTGCCTCAGCAAAAGGGACAAGGCCATGCCACTCCTCTACCTCTCCCGCCATCCATCCTAAAAGCATTCGGTCTACCCCTAGCTGCCAGGCGTTATGTTCCATAGGCGGGAGCCCAAGAACGCTGCGTTGTTCACCGCTTAAGCCCCAGCGGATCGCCGCTTGGCGCACCCAGCGCTCCAATTGCGGAAGTTGTACTAAGCTCAAACCAAAACGCTCGCGCACTGGCTCCCGCCCCAGAAACTCCAGCACGGCCTCCCACTCAAAGCGCGAATCTAAAAGCTCCAAGCCCTCGATGAGGATTTCTAATAAGGGATTACGCCGACCCAAGGTTCGGTCGGCAATACGATGAGGAAGATCGGAAAACACCGCTTCTAGATAGGGCTGATAGGCGCTGATGTCAGGCGCCATCACGGCGATCTCCTCTAGACGCAAGGTAGGGTCCCTCGCCAAGCAGTCGAGAATGCGATCGCGCGCCACCTCGATCTCGCGCAAAGGGGTATGGCAGCGGTGTAGCTCTATTCCCACTTCGATTTCGGCAGGTGGTGCAGTCATTACCCCAGCAGCCAAATCGTTCTGAAGATGCTGCAGGAAGTTGTGCGGCGGGTTGTAGCGAGGAAATAAAGACGACTCTAACGCCGGTTCGGTGCATTCCAATAGCAGACGCTGAAACTGTGCCCCTCGCCTACCCAGGGCAACTAAAAGGGGATGATGAGCTTCCTCCCACTCGACTTCCGGCTCCTCTTTGCCCAGCAAGCTCAGGGCGCGGTGGCGCTTGCTCGGCAAATCAGCCCAGTACCCCTCCACGGGCGTCAGCAGAAACCAGTGCACGTCGGTATGGCGGGACAAAGCGGCGAGCAGCTCGACGTGCAAACGAGGTAGAAAACTCACGCCAAACACATACACCACCTTAGGCAGAGAAATTTCGAGCTGACCTTGGCTCAGTCGGTTAAGCAGCGCCTCCCATAGCTCGCCGCGGTGCCCGCCTAAACGCCGATATAGCGCGTGCCACAAAGCTGCTTGCCAACGCTCTACCTCGCGGTTGGCAATCCCGCTAGCCACCCCTCCCCGTTGCCAGGCGGCTAGCCAGTCACGGCGCTGCAGTTGATATTGGTCGAACAGTTGCGCGAGCTGCCGCGCAAGCTGAAAGCGTCGCAGCTCCGGTCCTGGACCTTTGAGGTAATGCTTAAGAGCTGGATCGCTGCGGAATCGAGGGGAGGCTAAAAGCTCATCGATCAGCCACGTAAGGCGATGGCGCTCGAAGGCAGCGTCAGACAGGCGTAGTCCCAACTTGGTGGCCAGCGCAGCGAAAAAGCGGTTGGGGAAATCGAAAACCCCTAAGGCAAACCCGCCTTGGAGCTCAGCCAAGCGCATCTTGAGCCAACGCTCCATACCCCGCCCTTGAATCAGAAAATGGATGGGGTCGAAAGGGCCATGGGGATAATAGTCCATCACCGTGGCCAGCTGTTTAAGCAGCAGTTCAGTACGGTTAGCAGTATGGAGCGCAAACATCGTTTTACCCTACCACAGCGGTACCCCAAAGTGCTTCTTGCCTTCGGCCAGCCAAGCAGTATAGGGCGGACGGTGGAACATGCTGGTAGAAGAGCGCGGATCGAGCAAGAGAAAAGCCAACGAGCCTTTGGGCTGATCGAAGTCAATCACCAGGTCGCCTGGTTTTAGCCGGATTTGGCCAACCTCCTCCAGCATATCGACTTGCACTTCCTGGTGGACGATGACGCCCTGCCGCCAGCGCCTGGTCTTAACCTTTACGATTCTCTGGCAACGGCAGCGGGCGCTTTGCGTGTGGGTGATTCGGCGATAGTCGATGTTGTGCCGGTCTAAAAGCTGAGCGAGTTCTCTCTGATGGGCGGTGATGGCATAAGCTTTAGGCCGGAAGACCCACTCTTTGGCCACGATTTGGCCGTGGTAAGCAAATTCCCTGGTTACCCTTTCGCCGCTTTCCAGCCGGCGCAAGCTTATCTTGATCTTAGGCTGCAAAGGGGAAGGAGCATAGGAGGCGCGCAGTGCCACCAGCGTCGAATTAGGGTGATTTAGGTCATGTGCGATCCGGCGTAACAGGTTTTCACGGAACTCGATGAGCTTCTCTAAAAACGCCAGAAGGCAAATGCGTTGTTTGGCCACCCGCACCTGAATGTTGCGCCAGCTCGGCCAGTCGCCAGGGGGATCCAAGCGATTCTCGACCAAGAATGAGAATACCCCCTGCATCCCGGCGTAATTGCGCAGGTTGCGCAAGGAGATTCCGCCGTGGGTGATGGGTTGGTGAATGGAAGTGATCTCGCCGATGTAGTGCTGGGCAGGGAGACCTAAGGCGTTTACCGTATCTAAAAGCTCCGGTAAAAACACGTGTGCGGCAAACAACCTCAGCTCCGGGGCGACATTGGGGTGGTTGGCAAACTCAAACTGAGCCTCGAAGTCGGTCAGGTAGCCTTGGGCGCCCAAGGACTTTTTCTTCAACACGGCCGATTCGTGCACATCAAGCAAGACATGCGGTCGAAAACGATCCAGAAGGCGAACCAACGCCTGAGTCTCCGGTTGCGACAGGAGGACATAATCGGTGCTTAAGTTCACGCCGCCGGCGTTGACACGCCTTGAGGCGTCGCGGCCGTCAGGATTGGAGTTGGGAATCACGATCAAATCCAAATGCTCAAGCACAGAGGGAACAGAGCCCCAAGCGATGTCTCGGGCCAAACTCTGCAAGGCTTCGCTGCCGGAAGGCTCGGTCCCATGCTGGCCGCCGACCAAAAGCACTTTAAGTTTGCCAGGGGCAGATTCACCTTGCCGCAGAAATTGAGAGTCATTGGACAAAAGCAACGCCATTAAAGGGCGGTCCCCAGCGGAACGGCCGTAAGTGAGAAGCTCGGCTTTTGGAGAATAGTCGGCCAGTCGCTGCAAAAACGCGCCGATTTGACGAGAATTGGGCAGGGCTTGATAGTCCCTCCCTTCAAGCGGGGTCGGCAAAACTTCATCGCCCCAAAGCCAGCAGGGATAAAGGGACAGCAACACTATCCCCACCAAACGCTTTATTTTGCCCCCCATCCAGCGCACAATCTGATTTCTACCTACAACTATACCGCGGAGGAGGAAACGATGACCACGAAACTAGGTCTGGCCCTGTCTGGCGGGGGTTTTCGCGCCTCCTTTTTCCACCTTGGGGTCCTGGCGCAGATGGCAGAGCTTGGGCTTCTGCGCCACGTCGAGGCGATCAGCGCCGTGTCTGGAGGGGCTATCATTGCGGCGTTGTACTACCTCCACCTCAAAAAATTGTTGGAATCCAAGCCGGACGAAGAAATTGCAGATGACGATTATATCGCCCTTGTTCAAGCTTTGAGCGCAGATTTTCTCAAAGCGACGGAGAGCAATCTACGAATGAGGACTTTTGCTGACGTGCGGGCCAATTGGAAAATGCGCCGGCCCGACTATTCCCGCAGCGATCGGATCGCAGAGCTCTATGACCAGCTGCTCTACTCTAAGGTAGCGGGCACGGACAGAATTGCAATGCGGGACCTGAAAATCCGCCCATCCGGTTTCCCCCATTTTCACCCCTACTATCACAATTACTTTCGCCGGGCGAAAGTCCCTGTCCTGATTCTCAACGCCACTACTTTAAACACTGGACGCAACTGGCAATTTACCGCCCGCACCATGGGTGAACCGATACGCTACCAAAACGGCCAGCCCATCTATGCGGAAACCGATCGCCTTCCTATCCGTCTGCGCCGTGCGCCCGATTACCAGCGCATGGTCCCACGCCAGCAAGATTTCCGCTTAAGCGATGCGGTTGCCGCCTCAAGTTGCGTTCCCGCCCTGTTCCACCCCTTGAGCGTGAACGAACTGTATCAAGATAAAAACCAGCCCGTGCGCGTCCAACTGGTGGACGGCGGGGTCCACGACAACCTTGGAATTTCCGCTCTGTTGGACGAAGAATGTACCCTCTTCGTGATCAGCGACGCCTCCGGCCAACTCGATTTCGACCACGAACCGGAAACTTCGCCCATTCAAGTATTGCATAGAAGCGCCCAAATCTTGCAGGAGCGAGTGCGACAGGAAAGTCTAAACCGCCTGATGGAAACCCAAGGCCGAGCAAATATCGCGTATATTCACTTGCGCCAAGGGCTGGCCATACAGGAGCTGGCTTGGGTTGGTCCGAACGGGGAGCCGGCTGAACCCGAACGAGGCATCCAGCCGCCGCGCTGCCCAGCCATTGCCCCAGAGGTTCAGAGGCGCCTGGCTAGCCTCCGAACTGATCTAGACGCTTTCACTGAGGTCGAGGCTTACTCTTTGATGCTCGCCAGTTTCCTCTTAAGCCGCCGGGAACTTGCCGATCTGCGCCTGCAAGCGGATTATCCCCAAAGCCAGGCCAGTCAACCGCAGTGGTCCTTTTTAGCCATCGCCCCATGGATGAAAACGCCTACCGAAAACTACCTCTACCAACTCGAGGTAGCCAAGTTGCAATTTGGCAAAACCTGGCTTTTGTATCCTCCCCTGCTCGCCGCCAGCGTGATCTTTGGAGCCATCCTCGTGGGCTTGCTTTGGCCGCTTTTTGCAGCTTGGCTGAACGTCAACATCTCATTAGCCGCAATCCTTGGCGTTGTGGCCGTCGTCGCCCTCGATCATCTGGGATACAAGCTGGCGCGTCTTAGAGGGATAGGCCGGCTGTTGTCTATCCTGAGTTACTTGCCGCTGAGGTGGTACCCAGCGCTGAGAAGAATCCTGTTGCGCGCCGCCCCTTTGGTCTTGGGCACGATATTCGTCAACGCTTATCTGGCTTTCATTAACCCGCTGTTCCTAAGACAAGGGCGTTTAGCCAACCTTAAGCGTTGACGTGCTGCCAAAGGCCCGTCAGGCAAGGAAGCGCAATCCCCGCCCGACGGGCCTCCTCGACCACCCGAGCCAGCCTCGATTTGGCGCGGCGACCTAAACAAGAGCGATCTGGGCAGTCCGCTATGCCAGCGATCATGCCGGAGATCAGATCCTCCCGCGGCAAGGGTTGACCTGCGCGCCATTCAAGGATGGTCAAAACCTCCTCCGCCACCTGCCGGGCGAGCGTTTGATGCTGCTGCCATAACTCCCCCACCGTCCCGCCGGTCAGGAGACCAGCAATGTTGACGGTGAGGATATACAAAGCTTTTTTAGCCAGCTCGAAGATTAAGGCCTGCTCATCGGGCAAGATACGGATAGGAACGCCTAATTTGACTAGGGCTTCGGCCAAAAGCGGGGCCTGTGATCCATAGACCGGGGTATCTAAGATATGGACCAGCGGTTGGCCGGCCCTTTTTTCAAACCACACCACTGCCACGCTGACGCTCTCTAAGCCATGCTTTTTCCAGTCGCGTGGCATCAGTTCGTTTTGAATCAATCCGATTTTGTCTCGCCACAAAGGTGGCATTGCTGCCAGCACCGGATGGAAGTCGTCTTCTCCGACACAAACCAGCGCTAAAGCTGGCGGAGGATAGCTTAAGCTGGCTTGGATCAAGTCTATTCCACGCAGCACTGGATAGACTGGATAACCGGCGCGCAGGAACCCCAGGGCAAACACCCCGCCTAACTCGCCCAAGCCGATGAGAACAACAGGGGGTTTGATAGGCATGCGGTTACAGCAGTTTGACCCAAGTCGCCACCACGCCGATTCTGAGTCGCCACCGAGCTGAGCGACTTTTCACACCCGACGGATGGTTAAAGTTATCTTAGCAAAGCGCCGCAGGAGTTTTTGGATTTAATCAAACAGGTGCTCTGTTCCAGGTAAAACACCCACTTCGATAAACTCGATCGCGTTGGCGTCGGGGTCGCGGCAAAACAAAGCCTTTCGGCCGGATTTGCTGACCGAATAGGCTATCCCTGCTTGCTCTAAGCGTTTACGAACCTCCTCCAAATCAGGCACGATCAGGGCAAAATGGCGGTCGCGCCCACCGTGCTCAGGTCGTCCAGTGGTCGGATCGGGGCTGGGCAGCTCGATCAAGTGGATCTGCTGATGCTCGCCGATTTGCAGCCACGCCCCAGGAAATGGAAAGTTGGGGCGCTCGGTCTGCGTCATGCCCAAAACGCCACAATAAAATTCCAGCGACCGTTTCGTATTGGAAACTAAGATGCTAATGTGGTGAAGGTGAAAACGCATAAGGTTCCTTTTGACGCTTTTTTCATTGATTTGATATGCGAAGGTGCGGCCGGCCGCCGCGCCAAAAATAGACCCAAGCCCGGCGCCTTTGACCGTGAGCTTCCACCCATACCAGGCGCCGCATGTACTGCGGCCCTTCATAGCGATCCAGCACGGCCAAATCGCGCCGGCTTACGCCCAAGAGCAACTCGCCTTCAGTCGTGCGCCCTGGAGCATAGGCCAACCCTGGATAAGGGGAACCAGGAATGGGAATGCGGACAAAGCCTACAAGCTGTGCTGGCACCCCCCGCACGTCCCGCCCGAGCAAACGGCGTCTGAGCTGGCGAGAGCGCAACGAACCGTAAACAAACAACCTAGAGATGATGGTACGCCTCCAGATTTTGTAACCTAGGATCTTCCAAACCTCCGCCAACCGTAAAGTGATATAGCACTTGGAAAGTCCGATCCTCAAGGCCAAACAGCTCGTGCACTGGGTCGTCGAAAAAACAGCCGATGCCAGTGCCGCGCAGGCCGCACGCTTCAGACTCCAGATACAAAAGTTGCCCCAAGGCCCCCGCCTCCAGGTGCAAACGAGCGTATTCCCATGGCGAAGCTTTAAGGCGCGGCTCGAATTCGGCCAGCATCGAGACAGCAAACGCACCATCGGCGGCGATGTCCTGATGGCAGGATAGCGCCTGAGCTATCCTTCGTACATCGCCCTCCGCAAGCAGATAAAACAGCACCTCTTGGGAAAAATCGGCTACCTTCTGCCAGCGCCAGGTTTGCCTCGTCCTCTCCTGAAACCACTCCAATCCCAGCTGGGAACGGGCTAGAAAATATAGCCCGGGCACAAACCCCTCCACCCGATGCACGTAAAACCCAAAGTGCACAGCAGGCTCTCGACCTAAAGCCGCTACCGGCAGCCCGCTTTGCCACAGGCGTTCGACAAGGCGAATGAAATCCGCCTTAGCTATGGCTGTTGTCCCATCCATCTTCTGCACGCTGCGGCGGCGGCGGATGAGAAAACGCGCCCCCAGCGGGCGAATGGAGTGTTCGGAAATCGAGCGTTGGGGCGGAGCAGCAAGCTCGATGCGGTCATACGCCAAAGCCTCCGCCGCCTCCTCGATCACTGGCCAAGGCCGGTGGGTGGAGCTGAGGCGGTTAGGGGGATCAGGGCGAACGGCCGCAGCGACGCTATCGATTTTCTCCGCGGTCAGCTGCCACCCGGCGACTGCCCCCCAGTCTAGACTCCCTTCCGAAACTACCGCCACCAGGCAATCCGAATGCTCAGCCTCAGGGCCTTTCTGGCGATCCACCCCCAATAGAGCAGCCAGCTTAGACGGCGCCACCTCGGGCAGAAGGGCTAAGCGCCAACCCAAAGCGGCAGCGCTGTAAGCCAAAGCAGCCAAGGCATGGCCTAGATCGAGCAGGCAATAGCGCAGCGCCCGTTCGCCGTATTTCCAACTTTCGCGCCAAAAGATCGAGGTCAGTCCTACAATCAGCGTCGAAGCCGGCAGAGGCGCCAGGAAATCGACCCAACAAGATAAATTGCGGCAGACAGCGCGCAGCTCCAGGCTGTGGTCATAGGGTTGGTAATGGTAAAGTGCCGGAACCTCGTGCAAACCGGCAACATCTCCAGCCAAAAGATAGACCTCGGTGGGGTGCAGGTTGCCGCTTGAAGGGTTGCAGCGCAGCGCCCAGCGCGATCCGGAAACGGCCTTCCAAGCCGACAGGGCAAAGCTGTGAAAAAAAAGCTGCGAAACCGTCTCCACATTGACCGGTTCTGGAGGCAGGCTGGCGTATAAAGCATCGAAAAACGGCGTTTGATGGCGATCGGCCTCAAAACGCATAAGGGGGAAGTGCCTCGCCCCCCGGTAAAACCGAAACGGTTCCGGTTGACTCTCCCAGTCCAGATAACCCGGTCCGGCCGCATAGCGGTGAAAATAGTGTTTGGTGCGCTGGTGGTAGTCGCGCAGAACCACAAACTTTTGCACCTGCCCCTCGTTCATCTGTCCGGTTAGCCTCTGGCCTTGGATATTAAACCAAATTCCTCACCCTGGGTTTGATGCAAATTTTCTCCGTATTCAGCGTGCCAAATCCAATTTTGGCTTCAAAGATGAAAGCGACCAAAGGTCAACCGATCGCAAGCAAGCCCCATCAAAGATCTCGCTTTAACCGACACTCAATCGCATTAAGCAGGCAGCAGGATATTGACTTTTATCCGGAGCACCGCTCCGCTTGCCTCTTCAGGAGCTCGCCAAACTCCTCCAGCGGCATGGGACGATAAAAATAATACCCTTGCATGATCTGACAGCCGGCCCAAGACAATCGTTCGACTTGCTCTTTGGTTTCTACCCCTTCGGCGATAACTTTAATGTTAAGGCTTTCGCCAATGGCGCAAATCGCCTTTACCAAGGCCATGCCGGCCGAATGCCCCAAATCGTGAACAAAGGACTTGTCGATCTTGATCGCATCCAGCGGCAGATGCTTGAGATGGGCCAAATTGGAATAACCGGTGCCGAAGTCGTCGATTGCTAGTCTAATCCCTGCTTCGCGCAGCAACTCCAAGACTTCAAGCAACTGCGGCGTCGGCTGGATCAAAGAGCTCTCGGTCAGCTCCAACTCAAGCCGGGTGGGACAACGATCGTCACAGCACAAAAGCGGCACCAGGCGCTCAGCCAAGTCGCGCCGCCACAGTTGCACTGGCGAGAGGTTGACGGCCAAGTATTGTAGTCTGGCTAGCCAGCCGGCTTGCCACCATCGATACTTATGCGCCATCAGCTCGGCAATCAACTTTTCAGTCACCTCAAAAATCAGCCCTGTTTCCTCGAGTAGAGGCACAAATTCGGCCGGCGAGACGAAATGCCCTTCAAATTTCCAACGCAGCAACGCCTCAGCACCGATGATGCAGCCGTCTGAATACAGCACCTGAGGTTGAAGATAGGTTTGTAGCTCTCCGCGCGCCACCGCTTGCCTTAACGCTGCCTCCAACGTCAGATGACGATGGGCAAACGCTGCCAGCTCGTGATGAAAGAAACGACAAGTGTTACGCCCGGCAGCTTTAGCTTGATACAAAGCAGAGTCAGCGTGGCGCAGGAGAGTTTCGGCATCCTGAGCATCGTGCGGAAACAAAGCAATACCTATACTACAGGTGGTAGTTACTTGATGATCATTTAAAAAAAGGGGCTGGGCGAGGAAGTTTAAGATCTTCTCTGCAGTCGCCAACGCTTGTAAGCGCGCCTGATGAAGTTCAGCGCTTAAGGCCGGAAGCAGCACCACAAACTCATCCCCTCCCATACGCACCAACACGTCCTCGCCGCGCAGTTGGCGACGCAAGCCGGTGCTGACCTCGACCAAGAGCAAATCACCAGCACTATGACCTAAAGCATCATTGATGAACTTAAAGCGGTCCAAATCCAAAAACAGCAGCGCGAGCGAAAATCCCTGACGTTGACTCAAGCTCATCAGCTGGCATAGCTGCTTGGCCAGGAAGGCGCGGTTACCAAGCCCGGTTAGGCTGTCGCAGAACGCTAAAGTCTCCAAACGTCGGCGATAATCTTGAAGCCAGCTGAGTACTTGGTTGAAACCTTGGTGCAGACTTTGGACTTCTGGGGCTGCCTTGGGCAAGGCCAACGCTTGGGCTTGACCGGACATTAAGTGGTGAAAGCCTCGATGAAGCTCCAGCAAGGGAGTGAGCAAACGCGTGCGCAGCCGCCAGATCGCCACACCGACTACCACCGCCAGCAAGAGCACCAAAGCGCCAAGTACCCCTGCAATCTGATGTTGAATGCGGTTTTGGAAGCTGGCCAGACTAAAGCGCAGCCAGACCTGGCCTATCGTCTGGCCAGCTGTATCGAACAGCGCCGCTTCTGCACCGCTTGGGATTTCAACCGGTATCCACTGTTCAAGATAACTTGGATTCGCCAACAGTAATTCCCAAGTCGAAGTTGGAAATTGGGCTTTTTTAGGACAGTCTACCGGCAACACACCGTGCGCTACCCAAGGGCTACAGCTCGCATCTAAGATTGCTACTCCCTCTAAGTCCGAAACTTTGGCCAAAGCCTGCAGCAAACGCCGGCCCTCGCTCACATCCCCTACATACAGGGGATAGCGCGCCAACTCTGCCCCCAAAGCCGCCAAGACCTCCGTCTGCTCGATCAACAGGCGACGATGATAGTTCAGATCAAAATACAGCACCAAAAGGGCCGCACCAATACCCGCTGTTAACACCACTAGCGACAAAAAGAGCCCAAAGCGCCACGTCAAGCTCAATTTCATGGGGATTTCCGACTCACCAGCTCAGACTGGATTTGGGATTTGGTCACTAACCTCGTGCAACAGGGAGGCTGCGGCGAATAATCAGCCGGCAAACCACCCCGCCATAAAGCTTGACCCAGCTCGGCCAATTGCGCGGCGATCCCTGGCCAATTCCAATCCAACGCCAACGCAGCTCCAGCTTCAACCCACCGCGCCGAGAGCCCCACCAGCACTAGGCCTTTGCGTTGGGTAAACAAAAACAACGGCCGTGCTGTAAGTAAGGAAAACGTTTTCCCGTCGCCCAGGGGCCACAAAGCCTCGACTTCTTCTGGCACGCGTTCAAGCACCTTGCTCAGTTCCTGAGCACTTTCTACCTTTTGCTTGGTTAGCAAAACGCCATCGGCCTGCGCCAGCCGGTCCAACTCGCTCAGATGAGCGGCAAAACGTGGGTCATAAAGCACGCATAAATGGCGCACGCGCGGAAACACGCGGCGAAAAGAGCGCCATTTGATGTGGAGGGAATGCTCTAGGTACACACCGGTGGCCGGCGCAAACTGTAAGACCGTCTTGGCATCGAGCACCAAGCCGATTAACAAGGGCGTGGTAGCATCCTGCTGGCGTATTTTGGCGGCAGCCTCGCTGCCCAACGCGATCCACAGTTTGGGGCAAAAGGAAGGATGGGGTAAAGCGGCGAGAACGGCAGGAATACCCAAGCGCTCTAGGCTTGGTTTCAACAGTTGCGCCACCTCGCTGTAAGGCGGAGTCGGATACGACGGCACGATCACCGCTTGGGGATTGGGGCAGGCTAGGCTGGCTTGCACCAACGCTCCCAGCACCCATCCTATCCCCAAACGCCAGTTCATGGCCATTGGTACCGCAGTCGAACTTGAAAAGTGCGCCCGTCTTGGGGGATCTCAACCGGGATGATTGGTGGATTAGGCGGGTCGCGGTAAGGCCGATCCAAAAGGTTGTATAAAGAGACTCCTAACTCCACCCCCGGCCACGGAGTGGCTAGCAAACTTAAGTTCAGCTTAAAGTACTTGCCGCTTTGACCTCCTGAAGCTGTCGGGCGCGGTCCTACCCACTGAGCCTCGGTCGCCACAGTCAACTTCTCCTCCCACACTGGCACTGCCAAGCGCGCTTTGACCAAGTGGGCCAGCCCGTCTGGCCAAGGGTTCCCACCGCCTGCCTCGACGTGGGCGAAGCTGTATGCCAAAGCCCCGCTCAGCTCGGACCAGCGTCCGGTTACGACCGCTTCCAAGCCAGTGGACCGAACGGCGATGCCGTTGACAAAAGACGTTATCCCCGCCTGCGTACGCGGTTGAATCACGTCCTCCAAACGCAGGTGAAAGCCAGAAAGACGAAAGTCCAAATGGGAAAAAAGCCGTTGTTCAAAAACAGCCTCCAAAGTATGGATATACTCCGGTTTTAGACCCGAAAGAGGGATCCAAGTCCCCTGGCAGCAGCGATAACGGGCTTCAAAGACATTGGGGGCGCGATAAGCACGTCCGTAGAGAAGTTTTAGCGCAGTTGTGGGCGTCGCCTCCCAGATCAGGCCCAGGCGCGGGCTTAAAGGGGTATCGTCGGTCCGGGTAAAGTGATCGAGGCGCAAACCAGCCACTAACGTCCAGTTCGTTCTAAATTGCCAATGATCTTGAGCATAAAAGCCAAAAACATGGCTAGAGTGCGCATTTTTAGCCCAGACCGCCCCTCCTGGGCGGTCGAAGTTGTCCATGCGCTCATAGTAACTGGCCCGGTATTCGCCGCCCAGAAGCACCTTGTGCGCATGAAACTGGCGGCTGGACCAAAGCTCAATTCCCACTTGCTCGTTATGCCACAGATCCCGGTTGACGATGCCGTCAAGCTGAGGCAGACGATCGCTGAACTCATAGCGATCCCAAAACAGGCGTACATTCCCCTGCCAAGCCCCTATGCTCCCCTCACCGCGCAGATCGGCATAAGCGCGCCGGTCGTGGAACAAGGTGCCGGCATCTCCGAACACTGCAGTAGTAGCGTTTGGGAGCTCCTTTTGCCGCTCCATAAAAGCACCTAATAAGGTCCAACGCCCAAAGCTTAAGCGACCGAACAAGCGCCTTCCATCTTGGCTGTCGAGCTCTCGCACTCGGGCAAATTCGGGAAAACGCAAAACGCGCCGCCCATCGCGCCGCCATAGGCTAGCCGAAAGATACGCCTCGGCAGAATTCCGGCTTAAACCGCCGGTGAGCTTCCCTTGATAGGCGCCAAAGCTTCCCGCCTCGGCCCCCAAGCGTACCCCCTCCAAATCGGCACCGCGCTTGGTGATGATTTGGATCACGGCCAGCATCGCGCTCGAGCCATACAAGGCCGAAGCTGGCCCACGTACTACCTCGATGCGCGCTACGTCATCCAAATCTATGGGAAAGTCGCTATCTAAACCGGCATAATCCTGCAGATTTTCATTGAGGCGATGACCATCGATCAGCACCAAGAGACGGCTGCCAAACTCTCCGGGCAAATGCACACCGCGCACAGTTAGATGGCCATAGGCACGGTCGTAGGTCATCTGAAAGCCGGCCAAGCTTGAGATTGCCTCGGCCAGAGTGCGCCAGCCAAAGCGGCGGATATCTTGGCTCGTGATCACCTCCATGCTAGCCGGCGCCACTTGGCCAGGCTCAAGATACCGCGAAGCCGTCACCACTTCGGGCGCTTCGGCAAACAACAGGCCATATTCATCCTGGGCCCACGGCGATCCGACTATCCCCCAAAAAACGATCATTGCCCAGAGTTTTCGCATCAAGTAAAACTATAGCAAACCTAAAAGCTCCACCGTGAAATCGACATCGGCTTAAGGTGGTTAGCTGGGCGATGATTTTAGCGAGCGCCTTAAAAAGCGATTTGGGCGATAAAAAACTTTTATTAAAGAATGTTCAGCGCTTCCAGCTTATCCCAAAGTGCAGCACCACTTGCAGGCGGCGCCAATCGTCACAAGACACACTATCGCGCCAGACCGGGACGGCCACAAAACGTCCACTCTCCAAGCGAAAGTGCAGCAAGGTCAAATACCGGCTGCACCAGGTAGAAGGCAAGAGCTCGCCATTAAACGCGTGTCCCGGACCGATCAGCGTCCACAGCTCACCGTCATAACGCAGGGCAGTCAATTTTGGGCACCCTCCGCGCCGCCAGAAAAAGAACGCGCTGCCTGCCAGGCCGACTGTGCCGAGCAGTTTTATCCATAAGGGGAGAGCGCTGGCCACCGCCGCTCCGAAAGCCAGGCTATGGCCTAAAAGCCAAAACAAGCGACTGAGGCGTGAGCAGCGCAGGTGAAGCTCTAGAGTTGGCACCTGGCACGAAGGGCTGAGACGATCCCGCGCAATTTAGGGTCTGGACAAGGAGTCCCCAAGATCAGCCATTCGAACAGCTCCCCATCCTGAGCGGCTACTAGACGGGAGAAAGCCGCTTGCTCTTCTGAAGGCGCTTGAAGATAGCAGTGTTTTAAGTAATGCTCCAGTATCAGGTCCAGCTCCTTCATGCCGCGCCGACAGCGGCAGCGCAGCTTACTCAAAGCTACATGGACCGCATCAGCAGCCGCTTTTTGATCTCGGCTATGGCCTTGGCCGGACTTAAGCCTTTGGGGCATACGTCAGTGCAATTGGCGATGGTGTGGCAGCGGTACAGCCTAAAGGGATCTTCTAGTTCGTCTAAGCGATCACCCGTAGCCTCATCGCGGCTGTCGGCGATCCAGCGGTAAGCCTGAAGCAAAATCGCCGGTCCCAAAAAACGCTCGCTGTTCCACCAATAGCTGGGGCAAGCGGTAGAGCAACAAGCGCACAGGATACATTCGTACAGGCCATCGAGCTTGGCCCGGTCTTCTGGACTTTGCAGCCGTTCGCGTTCGGGCGCTGGAGTGGTGGTCTTAAGCCAAGGCTCAATCAAGGCATACTGGGCAAAAAAGTGCTTTTGATCGGTAACCAGATCTTTGATCACTTCCTGATGCGGCAAAGGATAAACGGTAATGCTCTCCCCTAGTTCGGAGATCGGCTGAATACAGGCTAAGGTGTTCCTGCCGTTGATGTTCATCGCGCACGAACCGCACACTCCCTCCCGGCACGAGCGGCGGAAGGCCAGGCTTGTGTCAATCTGATCTTTGATTTGGATCAGCACGTCCAAAACCATCTGACCACAGCGCGCGCGATCCACTTGAAAAGTATCCAGGCGCGGATTGCCTCCCTCCTCCGGATTAAAACGATAGACGTGGACTGTTAGAACTTCTTTGGCTCCTTCTGGGACAGGCCAGGTTTTGCCAAGACGGATTCTGGAATGAGGGGGAAGGCGAAAGGCGACCATTTAATACACCCTAGGCTGAGGAGGAATGGGTTGGACCTCTTGGGTTAAAGGCTTAAGATGCACAGGCCGGTAGGCGATACGGCAGCGACCGTCCGGCTCTAGCCAGGCTAAAGTATGCTTAAGCCAGTTTTGATCGTCGCGCTCAGGATAGTCCTCGCGCGCATGAGCGCCTCGGCTTTCGGTGCGATTGAGAGCCGAGGCTACGGTCACCTGGGCTTGGGCGAGGAGATTGTGCAGCTCTAAAGCTTCCAAAAGATCAGCGTTCCAGATTAAGGAGCGATCTTGAAGGCCGATCTCGGCGAACGAAGCCGCAATCTCGCCTAGCTCAGCCAGCCCTTGTTTGAGGATGTCTCCCGTGCGAAACACGCTAGCGTTGTTCTGCATACAGCGCTGCATTCTGTGGCGAACTTCCGCGACTTTTAGGTGGCCACTTAAGTTGCGGATGCGGTCGAAACGGTCCAGCAAAGGGTCCAAGCAATCCTTTGGCAGCGGTTTATGCGGACGGTTGGGTTTGACCAATTCAGCGCAGCGAATCGCTGCTGCCCGCCCGAACACGATCAAGTCCAACAGCGAATTGGAACCTAAGCGGTTGGCGCCGTGCACTGACACGCACGCCGCCTCGCCGACGGCCATCAGCCCCGGCACAGGGGTTTCCGGGTCATCGCCTTTAAGGGTGACGACTTCCGCATCTAGATTGGTGGGAATCCCACCCATGTTGTAGTGCACAGTAGGAACTACTGGGATCGGTTCTCGAGTGACATCCACGCCAGCGAAAATGCGCGCCGTTTCCGCGATTCCCGGCAGGCGTTCGCGGATGAGTTTGGGATTTAAGTGCTCTAAGTGCAAATGCAGGTGGTCTTTGTGCGGCCCTACGCCCCGGCCCTCCCGGATCTCAATGGTCATCGCCCGACTGACCACGTCGCGCGAGGCTAGGTCTTTGGCGTGCGGGGCATAGCGCTCCATAAAGCGCTCGCCTTCGGAATTGGTCAGATAGCCTCCTTCTCCGCGCGCTCCTTCGGTGATCAGACAACCTACGCCGTAAATCCCAGTGGGATGGAACTGGACGAATTCCATGTCCTCAAGCGGCAAACCGGCCCGCAATACCATGGCGTTGCCGTCGCCGGTGCAAGTGTGGGCTGAGGTACAGGAGAGATACGCCCGCCCATAGCCGCCGGTCGCAAGCACCGTCATATGAGCGCGAAACAAGTGCAAGCTGCCGTCTTCTAAGCACCAGGCCAGTACCCCACGGCATACTCCCTCTGGATCCATCACCAGATCCAAAGCAAAGTATTCGATAAAAAACTCGGCTTGGTGCTTTAAGGATTGCTGGTACAAGGTATGGAGGATGGCGTGGCCGGTGCGGTCGGCAGCACAACAGGTGCGCCTAGCCTCGCCTTGGCCGAAGTGGGTGGTCATGCCGCCGAACGGGCGCTGGTAAATTTTTCCCTCTTCAGTCCGCGAGAACGGCACCCCATAATGCTCGAGTTCGATCACCGCTGGAATGGCCTGTCGGCACATGTACTCTATGGCGTCTTGGTCACCGAGCCAGTCGGAACCTTTGACCGTGTCGTACATGTGCCAGCGCCAATCATCCTCGCCCATGTTACCCAAAGCTGCGCTGATCCCGCCTTGGGCAGCCACCGTGTGGCTGCGGGTGGGGAAAACTTTCGTCAAGCAGGCGGTTTTGAGACCTCGCGCCGCGATTCCCAGGGTGGCGCGCAGTCCCGCTCCGCCGGCGCCGACGACCACCGCGTCGTAAGCGTGTTGTGCGATGGGATACGCGGTCATGGCACGATGCGCACCACAGCGAAAACGGCCACAGCTGCCAGCATCCCCACAAACAGCCTAAGCGCTAACAGGCTCAAAGCCTTCAGCCAAAAAAGATGCACGTAATCCTCAACGATGACGGTCAAACCCAAAACGGCGTGGTAAAACGCCGTCCCAAGATACGCCAAAAGCAAAACAGCATTTACGGGTTTCCCCAACCAAGCGAGCATATCGGCGTGGGGAAGCTGAACCAGTTGGGCCAGAAACCAGACAAACCACACCGTTAAAGGCAGCAAGGCCACCGCGGTTACCCGCTGCGCCCACCATTTTTCACAGCCCTGCCGCGCCGCTCCTAAGCCTTTGGCTCGGGCTAGAGGGGTTCGCAAGTCCATGAATCAGCCTATTATCATCAGCCAGACCAAAAGGGTCAGCCCAACCGCTGCCCCCAATTCCCACCAGCTATGAGAAACCAGTGCCGAACGCCCCAGGCTAAAACCCAAATCCCAGATCAAGTGGCGGATGCCGTGACAGAAGTGGACCGACAAGGCCAGAAGCCAGAGCAAAAGCACCGCTTTTCCGACCCAGCTGCCTAGAAACCCGTGGATAGATTCGTACAGCAGGGGACTTTCGGCTACCGCAAACAGCACTAAAACCGTAGCAACTAGCCCCAAACTCAGAACTACTCCGCTGAATCGATGGCTGATCGACAGCCAAGCCGTCAGCGGCAGACGATAAATTTGCAGATGCGGAGATAATGGCCGAAGGTGAGGCTTCATCGTTGAGGCCACAGAAACAAAGGAGTTTTGATTGTATGCTGGATCAAGGCCACACTCAAGGCCAACGTGGGATTTTGACGGTTTTGTTTTACTCAGCCGCACAGTAAAATGGCGCCCATCTTGGTCATTTGGAGGGTCTGGCATGAGCGAACAGCTGCCCGAAATCGTCGACGGTCTTCCCAACCTCTGCGGTCGCGAGGATTTGATTCAGCAGGCGATGACCAAATACGCCGGCCAAAACGTGTACTTGGGGCGAAGCGGCATCGATTTTGATCGGATAGAAAGTGCATTCGCCATCGCTTTGCACATGCATCAACCGCTGATTCCCGCCGGAGGCGAAGATCTCAAGACCGCCTCGGTTATCAGCAACTTGCAGTACATGATGGAGCACCAATGGATAGGCGACAACCACAACGCGCCGGTGTTTCACTGGTGCTATAAGCGCATGGGGGAATTCATCCCTCATCTTCTCAGCGAAGGCAAACAACCGCGGGCTGGGCTGGACTATTCCGGCACTTTGTTATACGGCCTGCGCATAATGGGTTTAAACGACGTCTTCGACGCCTTGATCCCCTTGGCGCGCGACTTCCCTTATGCGGCCGAGTGGCTGGGTACCGCTTGGGGCCATGCGGTTGCTCCCTCCACCCCGGTTCAAGACTTTCGCCTGCACGTGCGCGCCTGGCAGCATCATTTTGCCGCTGTCTTTGGCCTGGAAGCGCTGTCGCGAGTACGCGGCTTTTCACCGCCGGAGATGGCTCTTCCCAACCATCCGGACGTAGCCTACGAGTTCGTCCGCACCTTGAAGGAATGCGGCTATCAGTGGGTACTCGTGCAAGAGCATACGGTAGAGCAGCCGGAAACGGGGTTTGGACCGGCGCAAAAACACCTCCCTCATCGCTTAGTATGCCGCAACTGCCAAGGGGAGACCGCCGAGATCGTCGCTATCATCAAAACCCAAGGCAGCGACACCAAACTGGTCGGGCAGATGCAGCCCTATTATGAAGCGAGGGGGCTCTCGCGCCAGCTGCTTGCGGGGCGCAAAGTTCCGCCTTTGGTGACCCAGATCGCCGACGGGGAAAACGGCGGGGTGATGATGAATGAATTCCCGCCCAAGTATCACGAAGTGGTGCGTGAGTGCTCGGGCTCCACTACCCCCATCGTTAACGTGAGCGAGTATCTGGAGTACCTTTTCTCCTTAGGGATCAAAGAGTCGGACTTGCCGCCGCTTCAACCTAAGCACCAAAAGCTTCTCTGGGAGCATTTCCAGCCCGGCGACGGCCACGACCGCCTAGCGCAAGTGATCGAGCGCTTGCGCCACCAGCGCCACGATTTCCACATGGAAGGTGGCAGCTGGACCAACGACATCTCCTGGGTGCGCGGCTACGAATCCCTGCTCAAGCCTATGGATGAGGTCAGCGCGCTGTTCTATGAGAAGGTCATCGCGGCGGGGGTTCCCTCCTCCGACCCGCGCTACCGCCGAGCATTGTTTTACCTTTTAACTTGCGAGACCAGTTGCTTCCGCTACTGGGGACAAGGTATCTGGGTGGACTACGGCCGCGAGCTGTGCCGTCGGGCGCGCCAAATCCTAGAGCAGGAGTTTTAACTCACCACCACCAATACGGCCAACCGTAGCGGTAATACATGGGATAGGGGTAATACCACCAATAGGGATAATAAACCGGCGTCCGCTCGCGCTTGGGCCACAGATGCCAGCGCTCGGCTTCGAGCAGGGGAAGTTTGACGCTGCGTTTGCCGATTTGCCGCTCCGCGATCCCAGCGCCGGTGCCGACCACGGTGATCTCGCGCTCGCGCAGGTAAATCGCCGGGTCTAAGAATTGCTCGGTGCGCATCAGAAACCGCCCCTGGGGAGTGGCATCCTCCTCAGGGCGGCCGGTGCGGTCTAAAGGTTTGGCTAAGATTTGCAGAAAAGTCGCATCGGCCTCGTTGCTGACCTCGATGATCGTCCCTCCCCAGCGGATACGGCGGCCACGGAAGCTTTCAGGTTGCGCCGCCACTTCGTCCAAGGAAGGAGACTCGGCTACTCCGGCCAGCTCTGGCGGCATGGTGGCACAGGCTGAGAGTAAAAGGAATAAACCCAGCAAATACATCGGTTTCATGTTGGCTCTCCGGTTGGTTCGCTTTTGCCGCAGACTTTATCCCAGAGGTTGACCATCAACACCGCGATGGCACACGAGGCTAACCGTCCTTGAGGCGGGTCCGAGCGCGAAGGCAAAACGATCGGAACCTTGGCCCCCACCACGACGCCAGCTAGCGTAGCGTTGGCCAAATACGCCAAATCTTTAGCCAGGATATTGCCAGCGTCGAGATCGGGCACTAAGAGGATGTCCACATCGCCGGCCACCTCGCTGTCGATGTGCTTGATGCGCGCTGCCTCTTTAGAGATCGCGTTGTCGAAAGCCAAAGGACCATCGACGATGGCGTGTTGGATCTGGCGGCGCTGAGCCATCTTGCTCAAGCAGGCGGCGTCTACGCTGGAGGGGATTTCCGGTTTGACGATCTCCACCGAGGACAACGCCGCCACTTTAGGGCGTTCTATCCCAAGCAGCCTGGCCAAATCGACCGCGTTTTGCACGATCGCCGCTTTCTGCTTGAGATCCGGGTCGATGTGGATGGCGGCGTCGGTGATGTAAAGCAGCTTATGGTAACTGGGGAGCTCGGCTACAAATACGTGGCTGACTCGCCTGCCGGTGCGCAGGTGTTGAAGCACCGGGTGCATGAGCACATCGGTGTGGATCCAACCTTTCATCAAAGCGAAGACTTCCCCTTTCAAGACCAATTCCACCCCCTTTGGCAGCCGCCTCCTCTTCGCCAGAGGCGGCTACGATAGGAACTCCATCCAGGCCATAACCGATCCGACCGCAGATCGCTTCGATTTGCTCAGGTTCGCCGATTAAAACTGGACGGATCAATCCGGCTTCTGCCGCCTCCCTAGCCCCTTCTAAAACATAGGTCTCGCCGGCGTCCACCACCGCCGTGGGTAAGGGGGGATAGGTTTGGGCCCGTTCAATAAGAGCTTCAAGCTTCACGGCCTTTAATCCCAGACTTCCTGGTAAATCCGTTCAATGGGAATCTTAAGCCCCACCGAGGTAAGTTCGATCAAGGTACCGTCCGTATAGATGGCTAAATCCCAGCCAGATTGGCTACGCCGATATACTCTCACATCCATGCACTCCTGAGCGATCAAGACGTACTCGGCAAGACCTTCCAATTTCTGATAGTCGCGCCATTTGTCTTGAGTATCCGCCTTGGCGGTCGAAGGAGACAAGACTTCGGCGATCAGGCACGGGTGTTCGCGGTAATACCGGCTTATCACCGGTTCGCAGGAGACCATCAGATCAGGGTAGTAAAAAGCCTCAGCGGCTTTAATCCATACCTTGACGTCAGCTATGAATACCCGGCATGGAGAACCACGCAAACGCTCTCTTAAAAGCATATAGAGATTGCCAACGATAAGGTTGTGAACATCGCTGGTTCCAGTCATGGCCAAGAAATGCCCTGCGCGATACTCATGCTTGACCGGACTGGCGCGTTCAAGCTCCAAATACTCCTCCGGGGTCAGCTTTCTCTCGAACGCTGGCGTGGCCATAATGTTACGGGAAAGATTTGGCCTGCTCTGCGATATTGCCACAACCCAACGCCCTGCTCAACTAGGCCACTGCCAGTTGCGCACCTCCGGCAGGTCCTGGCCGTAGCGCTCGATGTAGCGGCGGTGCTCGATCAGCTTATCGCGTAAAAGCTGCTTGACGTGGGCGGCCTGATAACCCAGCTTGGGCA
>JAOAHI010000002.1 GCA_026415315.1 Methylohalobius sp. | reverse complement strand
CGGCCGCTTCGTATGGATCCGGCCGGCCAAGCCGGCGCACACACCCGCCTGGCCGAGGCGCGAATACGGATCTGGCCGGTGACGGGTGAGACAACCACGGGGAAGCGAGCGCGCAGTGCGCCTGGCGACATGATACCGGCGCAGTCGTTGGCGCGCTGCCGGACAAGCTTGCCGGGGAGCGCATCAGCGCCGGAAATCGGATAAATTCACACCCTGGTCTTGGCAAACCACGACTTGGCACCAGAGACGGGGGCAGGTCACATGTATCGGACGGCGCCATGCGCCGTCGCTGAGGCTGACCGTCAGAGGCCCTGGGCTCTCGTGCAACCATCACCGCAGGAGGCAAGACTTGGCCAAGCGCAAGATCAACGCGGGTTTGACTGCAGCGACCGCCGCCACCGTGGGCTACGAGGCCCAGCTCTGGCAGATGGCCGACGCGCTGCGCGGCTCGATGGACGCCGCCGAATACAAGCACGTCGTGCTGGGCCTCATTTTCCTGAAATACATCTCGGACGCCTTCGAAGAGCAGCATAAGAAGCTCGAAGCCGAACGCGCGCAGGGCGCCGATCCCGAGGATCCAGACGAATACCGCGCCGCTAACATCTTCTGGGTGCCGCCCGAGGCGCGCTGGGCGCACCTCAAGGCTCAGGCCCGCCAGCCCACCATCGGCCAACTCGTGGACGACGCGATGAGCGGGATCGAACGCGACAATCCGGCCCTCAAGGGCGTGCTGCCGAAAGAGTACGCCCGCCCCACGCTCGACAAGACCCGCCTGGGCCAGTTGATCGACCTCATCAGCAACATCCGCGTCGGCGACGAAGAAGCTCGCGCCAAGGACGTGCTCGGCCGCGTGTACGAGTACTTTCTTGCGCAGTTCGCCAGCGCCGAGGGCAAGAAGGGCGGCGAGTTCTACACGCCGCGCTGCGTGGTCAAGCTCCTGGTCGAGATGCTCGAGCCCTACCGCGGCCGCGTCTACGACCCCTGCTGCGGTTCCTCGGGCATGTTTGTGCAGTCGGTCGAGTTCATCCGCGCGCACGCCAATGGCAACGGCAACGGCGGCCGTGCCCGGGCCGACATCTCGATCTATGGTCAGGAGTCGAACTACACCACTTGGCGGCTCGCCAAGATGAACCTGGCGATCCGCGGCATCGACGGGCAGATCGCGCATGGCGACACCTTTCACAATGATCGCTTTCCGGACCTGAAGGCCGATTTCATCCTCGCCAATCCGCCATTTAACGTCTCCGACTGGGGCGGCGAGCGGCTGCGCGACGACAAGCGCTGGAAGTACGGCGTGCCGCCGGTGGGCAATGCGAACTTCGCCTGGGTTCAGCACATCATTCACCATCTTGCGCCCACGGGCGTGGCCGGTTTCGTGCTGGCCAACGGCTCGATGTCCTCGAACCAGTCGGGCGAAGGGTATATCCGCAGGGCCATCATCGAAGCGGACCTCGTGGACTGCATGATCGCGCTGCCGGACAAACTGTTCTACTCGACGCAGATTCCCGCCTGCCTGTGGTTCCTGGCACGCGACAAATCGGGGAGGGGCGGGCCGCGCGATCGCCCGCTACGCGACCGGCGCGGCGAGGTGCTGTTCATCGACGCGCGCAAGCTGGGGCGCATGGTGGACCGTACCCACCGCGAGCTGACGGACGAAGAGATCGCCCGCATCGCGAACACGTATCACGCCTGGCGCGGCGAATCTGTCGTCGGGACGGGTGTCGTGGGGGCGAATGATGTAGGGGCGAATAATTATTCGCCCCTACCACCGGTTTACCGCGACATCCCCGGGTTTTGTAAATCCGCCACCCTGGACGAAATTCGCAAGCACGGCCACGTGCTCACGCCGGGCCGCTATGTCGGCGCCGAGGCCAAGGAAGACGATGGCGAGCCGTTCGCAGAGAAGATGGCGCGGCTCGTGGCGCAACTGCGCCAGCAGCAGGCCGAGGCGGCGCGGCTGGATGCGGCGATCGAGGCCAATCTGAAGGCGCTGGACTTTTGAGGGTGGCTATTTTCATATGATGGCCTGTGTGAAAATAGTCGGCCTGGCTATTTTCGTGAACGTCAACAGGGGTTGCTGGCATGGAGCGCGGGCTGATGGGGGAATGGCGTCCGAGCGTTGCGGCAGGCGAGACGGTGCGCGCCTTCATCCCTGCGCCACTGCCGCCCACGCCGCCCCTCATGTTCGACTCGCCCCGCCAACAGCGGCTGGAACAGGCGCTACTCGCCTTGGGTCGGCTCGATGCCATCGCCGCCCTGCTGCCCGAACCGGACATCTTCCTTTACGCCTACGTCAGGCAAGAAGCGGTGCTGTCCAGCCAGATCGAGGGCACGCAATCGACGCTGTCCGACCTGCTGCTGTTCGAGCTCGACGAAGCGCCCGGCGTGCCGTTCGACGACGTGGTGGAGGTCTCCAACTACGTCGCCGCGCTCGAACACGGCATGGCGCGGCTGGCGCAAGGCTTCCCGCTTTGTAATCGCCTCATCCGCGAGCTGCACGAAAAGCTGCTCGCACGCGGCCGCGGCGCGGGCAAGGCGCCGGGCGAATTCCGCAGCACGCAAAACTGGATCGGCGGCACCCGGCCCGGCAATGCCCTCTTCGTGCCCCCGCCGCCGCAGGAGGTCGAGCGCTGCATGGGCGAACTCGAACGCTTCCTGCACGACACGGCCGGCCCCGGTGCGCTTATCAAGGCGGCGCTGGCCCACGTGCAGTTCGAGACCATCCACCCGTTTCTGGACGGCAACGGCCGCGTCGGGCGGCTTTTGATCGCCTTCATCCTGCACCACGAGGGCGTGCTGCGCCAGCCGCTTCTATACCTTTCGCTCTTCTTCAAGCAGCATCGCGCCGAGTACTACCGCCAGCTCGACGCCGTGCGCTTCACCGGCGACTGGGAAGCCTGGCTCGACTTTTTCTTGGAAGGCGTCACCGTCACCGCTCAGGACGCCGTGGAGACCGCCCACCGTTTGCTGGCGCTGTTCGCGGCCGACCGCGCGCGCATCCTGCCCTTGGGCCGCGCTGCGGCCAACGCGCTGCGCATCTTCGACGCGTTGCGCCATCGCCCCGTGGCCAACATCAAGCGCTTGGCTGCGCAGGCCGGTGTGAGCTTTACCACCGCTGCGCGGGCGGTGCAGGCACTGCAAACGCTCGGCATCGTGCGCGAAATCACCGGCCGCGCCCGCGAGCGGGTGTTTGTTTATGGCGGATACCTCGATGTGCTGGGGAAGGTTGGAGGAGCGGGATGAAAAACTTATGGCGGGTTGAGTTCGGTGGGTGGCCGGGTGTAGTGGTCGAGAAGAATCTCGAGGAGCTGGGGTATGCAGGGTAAGTGGCAGGAAGTGAGTGTCGGCGATTTGTGTCCATTTGCTTACGGTAAGGGCTTGCCTGAAGAGCATCGGAATGCAACCGGACAGGTCCCTGTTTATGGCTCGAATGGCGTCGTAGGATTCCACAATTCCCCATTGACGGATGGTCCGACGGTAGTTGTCGGTCGAAAGGGCACGGCTGGTGCGGTTCACTACTCGCCAGTGCCTTGTTGGCCAATTGACACAACTTTTTATGTGACCGGAAAAGAATCTTCGTTGATTCGTTATCTTTATTACCTGCTCAAGTCTCTTGGGCTGGAGCATATGAATGCGGATAGCGCAGTTCCCGGTTTAAATCGAGACGCTGCTCACTCGAGGCGTGTTTTGATACCGGAGACGGTGACCGAACAACGCGCCATTGCCCACATCCTAGGCACGCTGGACGACAAGATCGAGCTGAACCGGCGCATGAGCGAGACACTGGAGGGGATGGCGCGGGCGCTGTTCAAGTCGTGGTTCGTGGATTTCGACCCCGTCCGCGCCAAAATGGAAGGCCGCTGGCAGCGCGGCCAGACATTGCCCGGCCTGCCCGTCGACACCTACGACCTCTGGCCCGACCGCCTCGTCCCATCCGAAATGGGCGAGATTCCGGAGGGGTGGGAGGTCAAGTCCTTCGCGGACACCGTGGAGATCATCGGCGGCGGAACACCAAAGACATCCGTTCCCGAATACTGGAACGGCGATATTCCGTGGTTCTCGGTCGTTGATGCCCCAGCGACGTCTGACGTCTGGGTTCTGGACACGGAAAAGAAGATTACCCATGCCGGAATTGCGAACTCATCAACACGGATTCTTCCAGTCGGCACAACAATCATTTCCGCACGTGGGACGGTGGGCCGACTAGCACTAGTTGGTGTCCCTATGGCAATGAACCAATCCTGCTACGGTTTGCTTGGTAAGCTCGGTAAGCGGGGTTTCTTCAACTATTTCGCAACCCGCCAACTAGTCTCAGTCCTTCAACAGCGGACTCATGGCTCTGTCTTCGACACAATCACGCGTGACACCCTTGCGGGAGTGCAAGTCTCAGTGCCCCCCGTTGGTGTTGTCGAAGTGTTTGAACTGGGCGTCGGCCCGTTCCTAGAGCGCCTCCGCAACGCTATTGCCGAATCCCGCACCCTCGCCGCCCTGCGCGACGCGCTGCTGCCCAAGCTCATTTCCGGACAAATCCGCGTCAAAGACGCGGAGCGTTTTCTGAAGGATCGCGGGTTATGAAAGATGATCGTACGGGCGGGTTCGGTACGGGCGGGTTCAGAACC
This sequence comes from Methylohalobius sp., assembly GCA_026415315.1. GTDB lineage: Bacteria > Pseudomonadota > Gammaproteobacteria > Methylococcales > Methylothermaceae > Methylohalobius. The sequence goes on along the minus strand of JAOAHI010000002.1, from coordinate 116,100 downwards.
CGCCCCGACCGTCCAGACCGCCCCAACCGCCGCAGTATCCGCCTGAAGGGTTACGACTATTCGCAAGCTGGGGCGTATTTCATCACGATTTGTACGCGGGATCGGGTGTGTTTGTTCGGCGAGATCGTCGCTGGGGAAATGCGGCTGAACGACATGGGGCGGATTGTGGAAACGGTGTGGAAAGAGATCCCCGCATCCTATCCGGGCGCCGCAATCGACGCCTTCGTCGTCATGCCCAATCACATTCACGGCATCATATTGGTAGGGGCGCCATTCATGGCGCCCCATGACGTTGCAACCCGCGCAGGCGCGACGATGGCGGTTCAGGGCGCGATGAACCGGGGCGCGATGAACCGGGGCGCGATGAATCGCGCCCCTACGGTGGGGGAAATCGTGCGGGGGTTCAAGGCGCGTGTGGCGATTGCCATCCACCGTATGCCGGGATGCGGCAATGTTGCCGTCTGGCAACGCAACTATTACGAACACATCATTCGCAACGAAGAATCCCTGAACCGCATCCGCCAATACATCGCCGACAATCCGTTGCAATGGGCCCTGGACCGGGAGAACCCTGTTGTACAAGCGACGCATGCACCGCCCCGACAGGAAGACGAATCATGGCACACCTGACCGAATCCGAGGTCGAATCCGCTGCCCTCGCGTGGCTGGAGGCCGTCGGCTGGCGTATCGCCCACGGGCCGGACATCGCGCCGGATCAGCCCTTCGCCGAGCGGCGCGATTACGGCGAGGTGGTGCTGGCACAGCGCCTGCGCGATGCGCTCGCGCGCCTGAACCCGCAGCTTACTTCCGAGGCGTTGGAAGACGCCTTCCGCAAGCTCACGCGGCCCGAAGGTGTGGACCTGCTCCAGCGCAACCGCGCGATGCACCGGTTACTGGTCAACGGCGTGACCGTGGAGTATCGCAACCCGGACGGCACAGTGCGCGGTGCGCAGGCGCGTGTGATCGACTTCGACGAGCCCGCAAACGACGACTGGCTGGCGGTGAATCAGTTCACGGTGGTCGAGAAGGGCAGTCTCACGGGACTGCCCCAACAGCGCCGGCCGGACGTGGTGTTGTTCGTCAACGGTCTGCCGCTCGCGGTGATCGAGCTCAAAAACGCGGCCGACGAGGATGCGACCATCTGGAGCGCTTTCCAGCAGCTGCAGACGTATCAAACCGAAATCCCCACGCTCTTCACAACGAATGGGGTGCTGGTCATCTCGGACGGCGTCGAGGCGAGGGTCGGGGCGCTCGGCGCGGGGCGTGAGTGGTTCAAGCCCTGGCGCACGATCGCAGGCGAGCGGCTGGCCGACAGCCACATGCCAGAGCTGCAAGTGGTGATCGAGGGGGTGTTCGCGCCACGGCGCTTTCTGGACTTGGTGCGCGATTTCATCGTCTTCGAGGACGACGGCAGCGGGCGGCTGGTCAAGAAGATGGCGAGCTACCACCAGTTCCACGCGGTGCAGGTGGCGGTGAGGGAGACGCTGCGCGCGGCGGAGCTGGCTCGTGTGGATCGGGTCGCCGAGCAGACCGGACGTTACGAGGCGGGTGGCAAGCCCGGCGGCAGGCCCGGCGACCGGCGCATCGGTGTGGTCTGGCACACGCAGGGCTCGGGCAAGAGCTTGACGATGGTCTTTTACGCCGGCCGCATCATCCGCGAGCCGGCGATGGAGAACCCGACCCTCGTCGTCCTCACCGACCGCAACGACCTCGACGACCAGCTCTTCGGCACCTTCTCGCGCTGCCAGGAGCTGCTGCGCCAGCCGCCGGTGCAGGCGACAAGCCGCGCCCACCTGCGCGAACTGCTGTCGGTGGCGGCGGGCGGTGTCATATTTACCACCATCCAGAAATTTTTGCCTGCTGTTGGGGCGGCCCCCTGTGGCCGCCCTGATCCAGGGCAACCACAGGCAGCGGGGCAACCACAGGGGGTTGCCCCAACATGGGGGGTTGCCCCTACGTTGTCGGAACGGCGCAACATCATAGTGATCGCCGACGAAGCACACCGCAGCCAGTACGACTTCATCGACGGCTTCGCGCGGCACATGCGCGATGCGCTGCCGCATGCCTCGTTCATCGGCTTCACCGGCACCCCCCTCGAGAAAGCCGATGCCAACACGCGCGCGGTGTTCGGCGACTATATCAGCATCTACGACATCCAGCGCGCGGTCGAAGATGGGGCGACGGTACCCATCTACTACGAGAGCCGCCTGGCGAAGCTCGCCCTCGACGAGGCCGAACGACCAAAGATCGACCGGGATTTCGAGGAGGTGACCGAGGGCGAGGAGGCCGAGCGCAAGGAGAGGCTCAAGACCAAGTGGGCGCAGCTCGAGGCCATCGTCGGCACGGAGAAGCGGCTGCGTCTGGTCGCACAGGACATCGTCGAGCACTTCGAGCGGCGGCTGGAGGCGATGGAGGGCAAGGCGATGGTCGTCTGCATGAGCCGGCGCATCTGCGTGGAACTCTACCGAGAGTTGGTCAGGCTGCGCCCCGCCTGGCACGACGAGGACGACGCGCGCGGCGCGGTCAAGGTGGTGATGACCGGCTCGGCCTCCGATCCCCTCGACTGGCAGCCGCATATCCGCAACAAGCCGCGGCGCGAGGCGCTGGCCCAGCGCTTCCGCGACCCGGCGGATCCGTTCCGCATCGTGATCGTGCGCGACATGTGGCTTACGGGCTTTGATTGCCCGAGTCTGCACACGATGTACCTCGACAAGCCGATGCGCGGCCACGGGCTGATGCAGGCCATTGCGCGCGTGAACCGCGTGTTCCGCGACAAGCCCGGCGGGCTGGTCGTCGATTACCTGGGCCTTGCGCACGAACTGAAGGCGGCGCTGGCCACATACACCGAAAGCGGCGGGACGGGACGTACTGCGCTAAACCAGGAGGAGGCTGTGGCGCTACTGCAGGAGAAGTACGAGGTCTGCTGCAGTCTTTTCCACGGCTTTGACCGCGGCCGCTGGACGACCGGCACCGCGGCCGAGCGCGTGGCGCTGCTGCCCGCCGCACAGGAACACGTGCTCGCGCAGGAAAACGGCAAAGACCGCCTGCTGCGTGCCGTGCGCGAGCTGGCGCAGGCCTTTGCGCTTGCAGTGCCGGACGAGCGGGCGCTCGCCATTCGCGACGATGTGGCGTTCTTTCAGGCCGTGGCTGCTGTGCTCGCCAAGCGGGCCCCCGCCGATGCGCGGCCGGAGGAGGAACTCGATCACGCGGTGCGGCAGATCATCTCGCGCGCGGTCGCCCCGGAGGGCGTGGTGGACATTTTCGCCGCCGCCGGGCTAAAGAAGCCGGACATCTCGATTCTCTCCGAGGAGTTCCTCGCCGAGGTGCGGGGCATGCCGCAGCGCAACCTTGCGGTCGAACTGCTGCGCAAGCTGCTCAAGGGGGAAATCGAGACCCGGCGCCGCAAAAACGTCGTGCAATCGCGCTCGTTCGCCGAGATGCTCGAGCACACGATTCGCCGATACCAGAACCGCGCGATCGAGGCCGCGCAGGTCATCGAGGGGCTGATCGCGCTCGCGAAAGCGATGTGCGAGGCGAACAGCCGCGGGGAGGCGCTGGGCCTGACCGAGGAGGAGATCGCCTTCTACGATGCGCTCGAAACCAACGACAGCGCGGTCAAGGTGCTCGGTGACGAAACGCTGCGGGCCATCGCCCGCGAGCTGGTCGAGATCGTGCGTAAGAACGTCACGATCGACTGGACGTTGCGCGAAAACGTGCGCGCGCAACTGCGCGTGCTGGTCAAGCGCATCCTACGCAAGCATGGCTATCCACCGGACAAGCAGGAAAGGGCGACGCAGACGGTACTGGAGCAAGCGGAGCTGCTGTCGGAGGTATGGGCAGGGTAAGAAAGCATCAGGAAACGCAATGGATATTGGCGGAGAGGGAGGGATTTGAACCCTCGATACCCCTTGTGGGGGTATACACGATTTCCAGTCGTGCTCCTTCGACCACTCGGACACCTCTCCGATGAGCTGATTATTATAGCGGATCAGTGAGACTGGCGCAGAGAGAAATGAAATTTATAGGAGTTTGGCATGACCACCCTAAGCTCGCCTGTTACCCGTTTGTTGAAGGACCTTAACATTGCCTATACGGTCATCGCTATTTCCTTGGATTCTGAGCGCAAACCGATCCGCACGCTGGAACAACAAATCGCCGAAGCGGGGGGCAATCCTGCCTGCATCGTGCGCAGTCTTGTATTTCGTGCTGGCTCGGGGAGATTTGCGGTGCTGGCGATACCCAGTGGCGCCCAGGCTGATTGGGCCAAGTTGCGCCGGCGATTGGACGAGCGCCGCTTAACGCTAGCCGATCCCGAGGAAGTTTTGACGGCCACTGGTTTCCCTATCGGCGCCGTGCCGCCGATTGCGTTACCCGAGGGAGTGAGCGTTTTGATCGATGAAGGGGTATTTGCCCATGCTAAGGTCGTGATTGGAAGCGGAGTGCTGGGCTACGCTTTGGAGCTGGCGAGCGTTGATCTGCGTCGCGCATTAGCAGAGGCGGAAATCGGTCAGTGGGCTAAAGCCTGATCGCTCAGAACAACTCCAGTTGTTGAGGATGGGACCGAAACCGTTCCACTTCCAGGGGTGGTAAAGGCTGATCAAGCTTGAGCCGGCGCGCAGCGAGGCGAAATCTTTGGCCAATCAGGTCGGCGAACACCCCCTCGCCGCGCATCCTGTAGCCAAAACGAGGATCGTCCCACTCCCCCTTGCGAACGGCACGGATTCGGCTGAGCACGTGTTTGGCCTGATGGGGAAAGTGCGTGTTAAGCCACTCTTCAAATAAGAGGGCCACTTCTTGCGGCAGGCGCAGCAAAACATAACCAGCGGTCTGAGCGCCGGCTGCACTGGCTGCCTTGAGGATGGATTCCAGCTCAGCTTCGGTCAACACCGGAATGACGGGAGCTACTAGGACACCCACGGGGACCCTCGCTTCACGCAGGTTGGCAATGGTCTCTAGGCGGCGGTGTGGGGCGGTCGCTCGAGGCTCCAGCGTGCGCGCCAGTTCGGGCTGTAAAGTAGTGAGTGAGATATAGACCTGGACCAATCCCTTCTGCGCCATCGGTGCGAGGATGTCTAAGTCGCGCTCGACTAGGGAGGACTTGGTGGTGATGGTCAGCGGGTGGTTGAACTCGCAAAGAACCTCCAGAATTTGACGGGTTATTCGGTAGCGGCGCTCGATCGGCTGATACGGATCGGTGTTGCTCCCCAGGGCGATTGGGGAGCAGCGGTAGCCGGGCGCTTGAAGTTCACTCCGAAGGAGCTTAGCCGCCTCCGGCTTGGCGGTAAGCTTGGTCTCAAAATCCAGTCCTGGCGATAGGTTCAAATACGCGTGGGTGGGGCGGGCGTAGCAGTAGATACATCCGTGTTCGCAGCCGCGGTAGGGGTTGAGCGACTGGTCGAAAGGCAGATCGGGGGAGCGATTGCGAGAGATGATGGTACGTGGCGTCTCTAAGGAAACCTCAGTACGGGGAGCGGATTTTGAGTCCCAATTTTCTGAAATCCCGTCTATAGGCTCGTGGTGGGTAGCGTTATAGCGGCTGTCTGGATTGCTGACGGCACCGCGACCTTTGTACAAGCAGGTTCGATTCATGTTAGCTTAGCAAGCAGCTTCTAGTCATAGGGTAAATTCATCGATCGATTCTATGCAAGCCAAGCTCGATCGTCGGTATGTGCAGTTATGGGCCGTAGTGGCCGGGGCACTGGTTTTGGCTGCCTGGCTTGGACCGGTGCCCCAAGATCCGGCCTACCACCTGTTTGCTGACCGCCGCTCTTGTGGCGGGATTCCTAATTGCTTCGACGTACTGTCCAGTGTGCCATTTCTAATAGTGGGATCAATTGGCCTGTATCGCCTACGCCTCTGGCCAGAGGCGCTTAGGCCAGCGTGGCGGGTGTTTTGGTTAGGGGTGTTTGGAACTGGCTTGGGATCGGTTTGGTATCACCTCTCTCCGGACGATGACCGGCTGGTTTGGGATCGGTTGCCGATGACTTTGGCTTTTGCCGGTTTTTTCGCTGCCGTGCTGATCGATCAGTTCCGCTTTGGCCAATGGGTGTTGTGGAGTATGGTGGCCTTGGGTCTGACCAGTATTGGTATATGGCAACTCNTGGGGGACCTCAGGCTATACGGCCTCGTCCAGTTTCTGCCGCCGGTGCTAGTGGTGCTGATCTTTACTCGCTTTCCGCCCAGCCGGATCGGGCGGCGCCCAGTTTATCGGGCGCTTGTAAGCTATGCCTTGGCCAAGGTGGCGGAATTATTGGATCGCGAGATTTTCCTGATCACTTCTTGGCTGAGCGGACACACCCTCAAGCACTTGCTGGCAGCGATGGCGGTGGCCTGGCTGGTGAACGGTTTTCAAAACACACAACTTTTATCCCATCAATGACGTGAGCTAGTGGGTTGTTGGCTATCCTTCTGGCGGTCAGGCCCAATGTTCCAAAGATAAGCAGGATTCTTACGACAAGGCTTTGATTTTGTCATTATCGATTTGATTTTCGGCCTTCGCAGCCGCTTGATTGCCCCAGACGTGTTGTTGGAAGACCGCATGGAGCGTATCCCAGTCTATAACGAGCTCCCCGCCTGCTGCCTTATGCTGCTGCTCCCAGTTAACCAACAGGTTCAGGCAGGCATGGTCGATGTAGGACAGTTCGTGGAGATAAACGTGGACCTTGGCATCGCTGGGGAGCTCTTCCAAAGCCGCAGCCAACTTAGGCAAGCGGATGAATGTGGCCGCTCCTTTAAGGTGAAGTTCGGCCCTTTTAGTACGCGGGTCGAGGTGGGTGACGATCTCCAAGCGGGAAATGCTCCATAGCAGCTTGACCAAGGCTAACACAATCCCGATCACGATACCGGTGAGCAGGTCTATGGCCACCACGGAGACCAGGGTAGCTGTATAAACGCCAGCTTCGGAGCGGTCGGTCTGCCACAATTCGCGTATGACCTTAGGGTTCATCAACTTAAAGCCGGTGTAAACCAGCACTGCTGCCAAGCTGGCCACGGGGATCAAGCGCAAGATGTCCGGCAAGAGCGCTACGAACACCAAAATCCACACCCCGTGCAAGATCGCCGACAGCCTCGTGTAAGCCCCGGCCATAACGTTGGCCGTGGAGCGCACAATCACTCCGGTCATGGGCATTAACCCCAAGATGCCCGCCACTGTGTTGCCTACGCCTTGGGCAAACAGTTCCTGGCTGTAGCGTGTGCGCGGCGTGCGATTTTGCATCGCGTCCACGGCGGTGGCGGTTAGCAGGGATTCGGCGCTGGCCACAAACGCCAGCGAGACAGCTGCCCACCAAATACCTGCCTGACCCAGTAAGTGAAAATCCAAAGGATGCAGCCAATCGATGGCGCTGAGCAAGTTCTCTGGAACCGGCACCGTTTTGGCGGGAAGACTTAAGATAACAGCAAAAGCTGTTCCCACAATGACCCCGATCAAGGGTGGCGGAATCAGCTTGAGTTTGGCAGGCGACCATTTTGCCCAAAGCACGATCGTTGCAATCGTCAACAGGCCGGTAAGTGCGGCCGGACGGTGGGCGGTTTCCATGACGCCTTTCCAGACCGCCTTAGGCAATGTCCAAAGGTTAATCAGGCCACCGAACTCTTTACCGGTTCCCGGGGGGAGGTCGTCCACCATGACGTGAAACTGGGCGGCAAAGATCAAGACCCCGATTCCGGCGAGCATGCCTTGAATTAACGCGGGCGAGACGGCGCGAAACACCGGTCCTAGGCGAAGCATTCCGGCGGCAAGTTGAATCAGTCCAGCAAGCAGGACGATGATTCCCAGGTTGTCAAACCCGAAGCGTTCGACAAACAAAGCTACCATCACGGCCAAGCCGGCGGCCGGTCCGCTCACTTGCAGCGGACAACCCGATAAAGTGCCGTTGACTATGCCGGCGATGGCCGCAGTGAATAAGCCGACTGCGGCGGCTTTCTCGAGCGGAACGCCGGAGGCGATGGCGATCCCCATAGACAGGGGGAGAGCCACTAAAAACACTACGATGGAGGCGAGCAGATCCTCTTTCCAGTGACGCACGGTTAGATAGCTTGTTTTTTTCATGACCACGCTCTTCCTAGAAGTTGAAAAATAGGTTTAGCGATACGATATGGTTAACCCGATCTAAGGTTGGAAGGTCGAGGAATTGGTTGAGGTAACCTGCCTCTATCCTGGTTGTGGGAACCGGTTGCCAACCTATCCCCAAAAACGCGCGGTTTTGATCGAAGCCGCTTTGAATGGCGGGGCTGGCCGAGTTCAGATGGAAGAATACCTCATCCCATAGGACTAAGCTTACAGGTAAATCTAGACTCAATGGGTAGGAGAGGCGCACGAATTGGCGGTAGCGCCACAGTAGTTCTTTTGCCCCCTCGATGAAGCGCTCCTCCAGGCGGGTGCGGCTGGAAAAGTGCCAAGGTCCAAAGCTTTCCACCCATAAAAGCTGTTGCCACAGCCGATGTTCGTTAACGACCTTGTCGGCTGGGGTAAAAGTCGGGATATAGCCATAGCCCGCCCATGCGGTCAGTTGCCCGGTTAACGCATAGCCCAGCCCGAGCCTAACTAGAAGTTGGTCCAAATCGGCATCTTTGGCCATATCCCGCCAACGGTTTTGCACCTCTGTCCACAATCGCCAGCGTGCCAAGCGCTCGTCCACGCGACCTAAGTTCGTAACAGCCGTGACATTGCTCCACAGTCGAAAATCCTCCTGGGTCTCCGCTTGGCCAATGGCGGAGAACAGGAGCAAAAAGGCACTGAGCCAGCTGTATTTTCTCACTTAGATCGTCTTGGCAGTCAAAATTGGGTAAGGCATGGGCCTGGGGATCCGCTGTTCCGTCAACAGCGTAAATTGCCCGACGTCCGGATCATAGCCAAACACCTCTCCGGTTTCGATCTTATACACCCAACCGTGCAGTTTGAGCTTGCCTTGGGCAAGTCCTGCTGCAACCGTTGGATGCGTGCGCAGGTTTTCCATCTGCATCAGAACGTTCTCCTGGATCGTAACGTTGAGCAAGGCTTGACCGTCGAGCGCGTATTTTTCCACTACGGTACGGCGGGTAGGTTCGGCATATGTTAACCAGTGGGTCAAAGCCGGAAAGTCGCGTGTGGGGGGGGGATTAAGCAGCCCTTGCATGGCCCCGCAGTGGGAATGGCCGCAAACGATAATATCTTTTACCCCAAGACCGGCCACTGCAAACTCGATAGTGGCAGCTTCTCCTCCCATCACTGCCCCATACGGCGGCACGAGGTTGCCCGCATTGCGCAGAATGAATAGCTCTCCCGGTTGGGTTTGGGTGATCAAGTTGGGGTCAATGCGGGAGTCCGAGCAGGTGATAAACAGCACCTCCGGATGCTGGCCTTGCGCCAGGCGAGCAAACAACTCACGCTGCGAGCCGAAGACTTCCTTTTGGAAACGGTGAATGCCTTGGATCAGCTTCTGCATGGTTCGTCCCTCATGAGTGCAAATTCGATTCTTAGCTTAGCTAAAGCCGATTTATAAGTAAAATAGAATTGTTAAAATTTAAACATCGAGAATTTCAATATAAAGTGGGCATGAGCAAGAGACGCTTAAATTATCAGCACCTTTTTTACTTTTGGCAGGTAGTGCGTGAGCAGAGCGTCAGCGCAGCCGCCTCCAAACTCCACTTGGCACAGCCCACCATCAGCAGTCAATTGGCAATGCTGGAGGAGGCGCTTGGCGAAAGGCTCCTGCATAAAGAGGGGCGGCGCTTAGTACCTACCGAGACAGGCCGTTTGGTATTCCAATATGCAGAGGAGATCTTCTCGCTCGGGCAGGAGTTGATCAATACCTTAAAAGGCCGTCCGAGTGGACGGGCTATGCGTCTGACAGTTGGCGTGTCCGATGCCTTGCCTAAACTGGTAGCCTACCGCCTTCTTGAGCCAGCTTTTCATCTAGACGAGCCGGTGCAGATCATTTGCTACGAGGGGCCAATTGAACGCCTAATGGCTGAGATGGTATGGCGGGAGATCGATTTGATTCTAACCGATGCCCCGCTGACTCCGGCGAGTTCAAGCAAAGCGTTCAGCTATTTTTTGGGGGAAAGCGCAGTTTGCGTGTTTGCTGCCCCAGCTTTAGTCGATCGCTATCGCGCTGGCTTTCCCGCCTCCCTGAACGGGGCGCCGTTTTTGCTGCCGACCAGCAATACCGCGCTTAGGCGATCGTTAGAACAGTGGTTTCATGCCCAAGGCATCTTGCCTCGCGTACAGGCGGAGATCGAGGACAGCGCTTTGCTCAAAACCTTTGGTAGCAGCGGCATAGGTTTATTTATCGCTCCGGCGCTCGTGGCTGAGGAGATCATGGCTCAGTACGGCGTGTCGATAGTGGGTCAAATTGAGGCAGTGCGCGAGCAGTTTTATGCTATAGCGCAGCAAAGAAAACAGGCTCACCTGGTGGTCAACGCCATTCTCGATCGCGCCCAAGACAGGCTGTACTCTCCGACCGAATCTGGCAGTATATAACGCCTATGATCGTTCATCACGGAACCACCCTTTGGCGCGCCCTAAAAAGCGATTGGCCGGCTTTAGTCTATTTTCTGGCTTTGTCGCTTGCAGTCGAGTTCGTATACGAATACACCCCGCTGGCCCACACCACCACCTTGCCCACTCTGCCGATGGGGGTGTTGATCACGGCGTTGTCCATCTTTTTGGCCTTCCAGATCAACCAATGTTACGAGAGATGGTGGGAGGCGCGGCAGCTTTGGGGACAACTAGTGAATGCAAGCCGTTCTTTCGGGCGACAGGTCACGACCTTGCTGACCGCTGGCAGAATCGCCTCTTTAGGCGATGAACAGGCGGCTTGGCGGTTGCAAAAGGAGTTGGTCTATCGCCTGATCGCATACGTTCACGCCCTACGCATCAGCTTGCGCCATGGCCAGCCTGCGGAGGAAGATTGGCAGCTGCTTTCTAGCTGGTTGCCGCCGGACGAGATCCAACGCCTCCATCAGGCCCGCAACGTTCCTACCCAAATCCTCCAACATCAGGGTAGAAGATTGGCCAGCGTGATCGGAAAAGATATTGCCGAGCAACAGATTTTGCTCCAGATCGATATGACTCTAAACCAAATCTATGAGGTTCAGGGGGGCTGCGAGCGGATTAAACGCACTGCCTTTCCCGATCGTTTTCGGTTTCATACCCATCTGTTCGTCTGGCTGGTGGCCACTTTGATTCCGTTTAGTCTGATTCAGACCGATCAGCGCTTTGACGTTGCCGCCATTCTAGCTGAGGCGCTGTTGGCTTTTATTTTGGTCACCATCGAGCGCTTAGGTTCAGAGCTACGCGATCCTTTTGAAAACAAAGTCAACGACGTGCCCATGACAGCTTTATGTCGAATCATCGAGATCGATCTTAGGCAGCAACTTGAGGAGCGGGACGCTCTGCCTGAGCCGCTGTCCGCGGTGGCCGGCGTCCTGCTCTAAAAATAGGGCTTATTGATGGATTTGATTGCGATTGCCAATGAGCTGGGAGCGGCGGTGGGCAAGCTGGGTTTCAGGCCGCCAGCGGCTTGGGTCTATAATCCTTTGGCATACGCTTGGCAACCGCACCGCATGTACTTGGAACGTTATGGCCAGGCACCCAAGGAGATCTTGCTCGTAGGGATGAACCCAGGTCCTTGGGGCATGGTTCAGACTGGGGTGCCGTTTGGCGATGTGGTGTTGGTACGCGACTGGCTAGGCATTTCAGCTCCAGTGGGGCGGCCAGAAAGAGAGCACCCCAAAAGGCCGGTGTTGGGATTTGCCTGCCGCCGGCGAGAGGTAAGCGGCATGCGGTTGTGGGGTTGGGCAAAGAAGACTTATGGATCACCGGAACGGTTCTTTGCCCGTTTTTTTGTGCTCAATTACTGCCCCTTGGCTTTTTTTACCGAGTCTGGCGAGAACTTAACGCCGGACCGCCTGCCTGCCAGCGACAGGCAGCCGCTGTTTGCTGCCTGTGATGCGGCGCTCAGGCAAGCGGTAGAAATCTTAAGTCCTAAATATGTCCTCGGTGTGGGAGGATTTGCCGCGCGTCGGATAAAAGTGATTCTCGCAGGAGCGGCGATCGGCACTGGCACCATTCCGCATCCCAGCCCGCTGAACCCTGCGGCCAACCATGGATGGGCACAGGCCTTGGAGCAGGTATTGACGCAGGTAGGTATCCGGCTGCCTTGAAAAACAGGTTCTAGTCCTTATTCTTGACTTTAATAGTCGGATAAAAGGACAATCTTCAGTTGAGGTCTTAAATTAATGAATGATGCTATGGCAGCAGAAGAAGCTCCCATTGTCTTCTCAGAGAGTGCAGCTACTAAAGTGGCTGAATTGATCGCAAAGGAAAACAATCCTCAGCTCAAGCTCAGGGTGTATATCACTGGCGGCGGATGCAGCGGATTCCAGTACGGCTTCACCTTTGAAGAACAGGTGGCGGAAGACGACACGGTGATCGAGAAGCAGGGAGTGACGGTTCTGATCGATTCCATGAGCCTGCCCTATTTACAGGGGGCAGAGATCGACTACAAGGAGGACCTTGCCGGCGCCCGCTTCGTGATCCGCAACCCCAATGCCCAGACTACTTGCGGTTGCGGTTCTTCGTTTTCCGTTTAGCAGGCCGGGTAAATTCCGCCGAGGATCACTTCGCGGCGAGCGCCAGTGACCGAAGGCAGGTTGCCTGAGAGACCGGCCAGAGTCCGCCAAGCGAGCCAGGCAAAGGCGGCTGCCTCTACTTGGGTGGGGGCTATCCCATAGACTGCACTCGTTTCCACTGGGCAACTGCAGTGCTCTGCCAAGAGTTCTAAAAGATAAAGATTGTGCGCGCCGCCGCCGCAGACCAAAAGCCGATCCGGTTTGGCCTGTTTCAGGCTCAATGCCACGCTGGCTGCAGTCAAGTGGGCTAAAGTCGCCTGGACGTCTTCCGGTCTAATCTCGTCGAAGCGCTTGAGGTATCCATCGAGCCAGGCGGGAGAGAAGTACTCAGGCCCCGTGCTCTTAGGCGCAGGTCGGGCAAAGTATGGATCGGCCAGCAGCGCTTTGAGCAGTTCTGGCACCAGTTCACCTTGTCTCGCCCATCGTCCTTCGCCGTCCCAGGGCAGGTTTAGGTGCCGATCTATCCAATAATCGAGCAGCGTGTTTGCCGGTCCTACGTCGAAACCAATAATAGGTTGGGTGGGGTCTTTAGGTAATAAAGTAAGGTTAGCAATCCCGCCTAAGTTTAAGACGGCCCGGTTTTCTTGGGGCGAGGCGAATAACGCGCGGTGGAAAGCAGGCACTAGGGGGGCGCCTTGACCGCCGGCAGCGACGTCGCGGCGGCGAAAGTCGGCCACGACGGTGATGCCAGTCATTTCGGCGATGCGGCTGGGATCGCCGATTTGTATGGTATACGGATGCGAGGCATGCGGGGCATGGTGGAGAGTTTGGCCGTGGCTGCCGATAGCGCGCACCTGCTGCGGGGGAACACCAGCGCTTTCAAGTAAAGCTAAGGCGCAGCGGCCGAACCATTCTCCCAGTTCGGCATCCAGCTGACCAAGTACCGACAGCGCAATCTGATCGGCAAAGCAGTAGCGGCGAAGAGTTTGCCGCAACTCAGGAGGAAATGGGGTGTAACGGTGAGCGCGCACTGCAAACGCCTGGGCCGAGATCTCGGCCAGCACGGCGTCTACTCCGTCTAAACTGGTGCCGGCCATTAGACCGATGAAGTACGCACCCATCAGGCGGTCAATGATTTTAAAATTTGTTAAGTGTAACTAACGGCGTGTAAGCTTTTCCAGTTTGGGTTGGAAGAGAGAGCAGTATGTGCGAACTTGCCGCGGTGTTGGCCGAGCTGAAACGGGGTACAGAAGAGATCCTTTTGGAACAAGAGTTATTAGCGCGCCTTAAGGAGAGGCGTCCGCTGCGGATCAAGGCGGGTTTTGACCCGACTGCCCCCGACCTGCATTTGGGTCATACGGTTTTGCTCAATAAGCTTAAGCAATTTCAGGACTTGGGGCACGAAGCGATCTTTTTGATCGGCGACTTCACGGGCATGATTGGCGATCCCACTGGCAAAAGTCAAACTCGTCCGCCTTTAAGCCGCGACCAGGTAATCGAGAACGCTCGCACGTATGAAGAACAGATTTATAAAATTTTAAACCCCGAACGCACGTTAGTGATGTTCAATTCGAGCTGGCTAGGCGAGCTCTCTGCCGCCGATCTGGTCCAGCTGGCGGGCAAATACACCGTAGCGCGCATGTTGGAGCGCGACGATTTTAGTAAACGTTACAAAAGCGGTCAGCCGATTGCCATTCACGAATTTTTGTATCCTTTGCTCCAAGGGTACGATTCAGTAGTGCTTAAGGCCGATGTTGAGCTAGGAGGGACAGACCAAAAGTTCAATCTTTTGGTGGGCAGGCATCTACAAGAGGTCTATGGACAAAAGCCCCAGGTTGTGATCACGCTGCCGATTCTAGAGGGGTTGGATGGAGTACAGAAGATGTCCAAGTCCCTAGGCAATTACGTTGGTCTCAATGAGCCTCCGCAGGAGATGTTCGGCAAGCTGATGTCGATCTCCGATGAGCTGATGTGGCGTTATTTTGAGCTCTTGAGCCTGCGCCCGGCGCATGAAATCCAAGCGCTCAAACAAGCGTGCACCATGGGCAAAAATCCGCGCGAGGCCAAGATTGAACTGGCGCTGGAGGTCGTGACGAGGTTCCACGGCCAAGAGGTAGCCCGCAAAGCGCAGGAGGACTTCGAGGCGCGTTTTGCGCGCCGAGAGATGCCGACGGATCTTGAGACGGTTGTGCTTAGAGCGCCATCGAGCTTAGGAGTGGCATATTTGCTTAAGGAGGCAGGCATGGTGGCCAGTACGTCCGAGGCGATGCGCCTGATCCGGCAGGGGGCGGTGCGGATCGATGGCGAGCGGATTGTCGATCCTGGCCGGACAATTGCGATTGGGGAGATCCACGTGTTTCAAGTCGGCAAGCGTCGCTTTGCCAAGATTCAAGTCGTGGGGAGATGAGGAATGAGCGGACCGTGTCTGCGCGAGGTGTTGACGTACCTACCTAAGCCGCTGCGCTTTGGGACCAGCGGCGTACGCGCCAAAGTGGAGGAGTTGACCGACCTAGAGGTATACTGTTTGACCCGCGGGACTTTGGCGTATTTTGAGCGGACTGGAAAGCTGGTGCAAGCGTCCAAGCCGAAAGTGCCCATCGCCATTCCTTTGGCGGGGGATCTTCGGCCTTCTACTGAGAGATTGCTCGAGGCTACCGCCAGGGCGATCGTGGACGCCGGCTATCAGGTGGATTACGCAGGTCGCATCCCCACCCCGGCCTTAACCTATTATGCTTTAGAGCAAGGAGTAGCTAGCTTTGTCGTAACGGGCAGCCACATTCCGGCTGACCGCAATGGCCAGAAAGCCAACCGCTGCGATGGCGAAGTGCAAAAAAGCGACGAGGCAGGAATCCTGGCTGCGGTGGAAGAGTTTCGAGCCCAAGAATACGCGCGGTCGACTCAAACCTCGATGTTTGACCCAGATGGCTGCTTAAAGCCAGGGTATCGCCTCGCTATGCCGCCGGTCAATCCGGCGCCGGGAGAGTTGTACCGCGCTCGTTATCGAGCGGTATTCAGCCAAGACTTGTTCCAAGGTCTTAAGGTCTTCTTTTTCGAATACAGCGCGGTGGGTCGGGAACTGGTGCCTGAAATTTTGGCCGCAGCAGGCTGCGAAGTATTCTGTGTCGGGCGCTGCGAGGAATTCATTCCCCTCGATACCGAGGCTATCTCGGATACGCATCTGCAGCTATTGCGGGATTTAGTCAAGCAGCAACAACGTTCCATCGATGCGGTAGTAGCTACCGACGGCGATAGTGATCGACCGCTCGTGCTTGGAGTGGAAGGAGAGGAGCTTGCGATCTTTCCAGGCGACCTGTTGGGGGCGACGGTAGCTAAATTTCTTCACGCCGATGCGGCGGCTGTGCCGATCAGTGCCAACCCGGGGTTGGAGGAGTTTTTAGGTCCTAAAGTGGCGCTCAAACGCACTAAAATCGGCTCGCCCTATGTGATCGAAGCTATGCAGGGCTTAAAGGAAAGCGGAAAACAGCGAGTCGTGGCCTGGGAGGCCAATGGCGGGTTTTTGCTCGGATCGGATTTCGCTTTGGGGGGAGGGGTGCTGAAGGCGCTTCCTACCCGCGACGCCGTCCTGCCTATCCTGTGCGTGTTGGCGGAGGCTAAGCGCCAAAGGGTGAGCTTGGCCGAACTTGTGCGGCAATTTCCTCCGCACTTTGGCCAATCCGGCTTAGTGGACGATTTTCCCCAAGAGTTGAGCCAGAAAATCCTCTCCTATTTTGCTCCAGAGGACCCACAGGTGGAGGAAGTGCGCTTTGTCTCCGACGAGGTAGTTTTGCTGAATAGAGACGGAGACCAACTGGCCAGACTGACCTCAACCAACCCGGAGGCCAAAGCATGGCTGGCTAGGAAAAACCTTTTAGAACAAGTATTTTCTCCACAGTTGGGTTTTGCCCCACTCGTTGCCATCAACGTCCTCGATGGCATTCGCTGTCGCTTTAAAGGTGGCGAAATTGCCCACGTGCGCCCCTCAGGCACTGCCCCCCAGCTTAGAGTTTATGCTTTTGCCGCCAGCTGTGCCCGAGCGCGTGAAATTGCCAAGCTCGCCGTGGCGAAAGGCGGCCTGCTTGAGCGCTTAGCGCAGGCAGTCAGCGCAGCTTAACTTTAGTCAATTGCAGCTTGGCTCGACCAAAACCAGGGACTTGGCCTTCGATCTGAAGCGGAAGATGGGTTTTGGGATCGCGCAAGAAAGCGATTTCGCCCTCCATGCCTAGGAATTCGAAAGGTTCAAGATCGCCGCCGATCTCAAGCGGGAGCGGGCGAATCACCACGCGCTGGGCTTGGATTTGGGTCTGAACTCGATGCGGTTTGACGTTTTGGCGATAGTGGACCTGAACCGGCTCAAAGCCTGAGAGTTGAAAGCTGATCTGATATAACCCCTGTTTGTTGAATATGCAGATTTTATCCGGGATAGAATCGGGTTGGGACAATAACAGCAAGATTGCGTAAGGGTCAGAGACGATTCGGCAAGTAGGTAAGTTTTCCGGAAAAGGGTAAAAATGCTCAGTCTCCGGCAGCGGCCCGGCTTGTGCCTGCGGCTGGTGACGAATTCGGTATACTCCCCGCGCGGCGTAACGATAAATTTTATATTCGCTGGTAGGGCCCCGCTTAAAGCGCGTGCGCTGTAAGGCAGTAAGATCTGGCTTGAGCCACAGCTCCCCTTGCCAAGTCTTGCTGGATAAAAACCATTTCAGGTGAGTTTCCACTCTTAAATGGTAAGCCGTTTCCTGGGGCTGGAGGGCGCCTGGCCGCTCAATAAGGCTGGGTTGAATACGCTCGGCGACGGTTGTTTTCAGGTCGGCTGTAACCGTTAAGGCTGGGGAGAGCTCCAGCGTCAGCTCACTCCAGCTGGGCAGGGTCAAGATGGGGCGAGCATAGACAGCGAACGCCAGCCAATAAAGCAACAATCCGTATGCAATAGGATTGGCCTTAGATTGTTTGGGGGTTGAGGCCATCACAAGCGCTTTATGTAGCTTCAAAGCAAAATTGTGTAGCCTAATTATGACACACGGACGACTTTCTAGGAACCAAAAGGCGTCAATCTCGATCCAAGTGGGAACTTGCTTTAGGTCAAGGTTATTATTATCAGCGTCGCTACCAGAGAGGGTGTGCCCCTTATGAGAATGACGCCGCAGGAATTTCTGGATTGGAACGCCAAACGCATCACCTTACTCGGAATGTCTGGAGTAGGAAAGACCACTCTGGCCAACAAGCTGCCTAAGGAGGAGTGGTTTCATTATTCGGGCGATTACCGGATCGGCACTAAGTATCTCGAGGAGCCGATCCTCGACAACATTAAACGCCAGGCAATGCAAGTGCCTTTTTTGCGTGACTTGCTTCGCTCCGATTCGATCTATATCTGCAGCAACATCACGGTGGACAACCTCGCCCCTATCGCCAGCTTTTTAGGCAAAGTTGGCGACCCAAGCAAAGGAGGCCTTCCTTTGGAAGAGTTCAAGCGCCGTCAGGCGCTCCACCGTCAAGCGGAGATCGCTGCTATGTTGGATGTACCGGTGTTCATTGAAAAGGCACGCGAGATCTACGGTTATCGCCACTTTATCAACGACGCCGGCGGCAGCGTCTGTGAGCTGGATGCCCCCGAGGTACTGGACTCACTGGCTGAGCACACGCTGATCTTATATATCCAAACTACTCCAGAATTGGAGCAGATACTGATCGAGCGCGCCCGCCGCCATCCTAAGCCTCTGTATTATCGAGAGGAGTTTCTGGATCGGCAGTTGGCCGAATTCATGGCCGAGCATGGGTATACCAGAACCGAAGAGATTCCTCCCGATGAATTTGTTGCTTGGGTATTTCCGCGCCTTTTTTTATCTCGCCTGCCCCGCTACCAGGCAATCGCTGACCGCTATGGGTATGTAGTTGATGCCAACAAGGCGGCTACAGTGCGTGACGAACGCGATTTTCTTGAGTTGGTGGCCGACGCCATTGCGGCCAAAGAGGATTTAAGCTCATAACTAGTGAGAGGAGGAGAGCCATGCCTTTGGTTGCCCACACTGAACTGCCGACTTTTGCGCGCCTTAAAGCCGAGGGCCAAAAAGTCCTGTCGCTAGACGCTGCACGTCATCAGGATATTCGTGAGCTCCACATCGGCCTGCTCAACCTGATGCCAGACAAAGCTCTGGAGGCTACCGAACGGCAGTTTTTTCGTCTCCTCGGAGGATGCAACCAGATCGTCCAATTTTATGTTCATCCGTTCACTGTCGATGGGTTGGAGCGGGGCGAGGAAGCTCGCGCTCATATTGAGAAGTATTATGAGCCATTTGCGAAGATTCGTGAGGAAGGCTTAGACGCACTGATCATCAGCGGCGCCAACGTGACCCATGCCGATATCTCGGAGGAGCCGTTTTGGAGGCCGCTGACAGAGGTGTTCGACTGGGCCAAGCACCACGTGACCTCTATTTTGTGTTCGTGTTTGGCTACCCATGCTTTGGTCCAGTATTGTTACGGCCTGCGCCGTACCCGTCTGCCGGCCAAACGATGGGGGGTTTATTCCCACCGGGTCGTGAACCTGCGTCATCCCCTAGTGGCCGACATCAATACCCGTTTTGACGTGCCCCACTCGCGTTTCAACGAGCTGTTTCGCGAGGATCTCGAGCAAGTGGGGTTAAAAATCTTAGTCGAGAGCGAGGTGGCCGGAGTACACTTGGCAGTCAGCTCAGACCTTCTGCGGGTGGTGTATTTTCAAGGCCACCCCGAATACGACACCGTCAGCCTGCTGAAAGAGTACAAACGCGAAGTGGGCCGGTACTTAAGCGGCGAACGCGAGGACTACCCGCCACTGGTGGATAATTATTTCAGTCCTAAGGCCCAGGCAATCTTGCGCGATTATCGAGCGGCGCTAGAAAGCGCCAAGCGACGCGGTTGGGAGCCGCCGCCGTTCCCAGAGGCAGCATTGCTGCCGCTGCTTGACAACACCTGGCGCGATACCGCCAAAGCGGTATTCAACAACTGGCTGGGACTGGTCTATCAGGTCACGGATCAAGATCGACGGGTGCCGTTCATGCCCGGCATAGACCCGGACAATCCATTGGGACTAGAGATTTAGCGTACGAGGCGCAGCAAATCGAAGGCAGTGATAATCCCGCGTACGCCGCGCTTGTCTCCCACCAGAACCCGATGGATGCGGTGCTCGATCATCAGCTCGGCCACTTCTCGCGGAGAAAGGTCGGGCGGAACAAAGACCACCTCGTCGGTCATGATGTCGCCTACGGTGATCTCTCTCCCACTTGCTTTAAAACAATCCCGCCCTTGGAAACGCAGGGCGCGAATGACGTCGGTTTTAGAGGCAATGCCGATGATTTCCCCAACAGCGTTTTGCACTGGTGCCCCGTCTATGTCCTGAATAGTCAGGAACTCTTCGAATTGATCCAGGGTCATTTCCGGGGGAACGGAGACCACTTCTGGTTCCATGATGTCTTTAGCCTGCAGGGTCATGGAGCTATAGCCTCAGGATATGAACGAAGAACTAAAGCTACCTAAAAATTCTGCGGCCGACAAGGGAGTGTATACTGCTGCCTTGCTCATTAACACTTACTATTAAGGAGTCGCATCGATGCTAGTGCGTTTAACTCATATCCTCGCTCTCGCGTGGTTGGCAGGAATAGCCTGCGCCGACGAAGAACCTCTGCGCGTTTGTGCCGATCCGATGAACCCTCCTTTGTCCACTCAGCAAGAGGAAGGGTTTGAGAACCAGATCGCTAAGTTGTTTGCCCAGGCCCTAAAAAAGCCGGTTGTGTACACCTGGTACCCGCAGCGGATCGGTTTCCTGCGCAATACCTTGCAAGCTAAGGATCCTGAGACCGATAAGTACAAGTGCGACGTGGTTATGGGTTTACCCGCTGGATTTGAGCTGGCCGCAACCACTAAGCCTTATTACCGTTCCACCTATGTATTGGTGATTGCTCAGGGAAAAGGTTTTGACGACATCGATCAGCCAGAGAAGTTGTTTGCTTTGCCTGCCGAGCGCAAAGCTAAGCTCAAGATCGCTATGTTTGACCGCACGCCGGGGGTGACGTGGCTGTTGCGACATGGCCTTATCGACTGGGGGCATACATACCAAGCTATGACTGGTGATCCCAAAGTCAACACGGCGTTGACGCTGGAGCAGGAATTTGCCGCCGACCGAGTCAACATGGCAGTCGTATGGGGACCGCTAGGCGCTTATTTGAGCCTTAAGCATCCCAAGGATTATCGCTTGTTGCCTCTTAAGTCGGAGCCTGGGATCCGCTTTGACTACGCTATCGCTATGGGCGTCCGGCGTGACGACAAGGTGCTCAAGGCTAAACTCGACGAATTGATCGAGCAAAACAAAGAAACGATCACCGCCTTGCTCAAGCGCTATCAGGTGCCGCTGGTGGATAAAGAGGGCAATCTTTTGTGAGACAAAAAAGGAGAGGTGGGCATTTATGCCCACCTCTCTGTCCATTTCAGAGAAGGAGGAGTCAAGGGATAAACAACGTTACCGGTAAGCGGAAAAGGCTTTGTCCTGCTGGATGGCTTGTTGGGAAGTGACGTATTTACCATGTTCCTGGCTTTTAACTAGCCACAAGGTCACGGCCACGAGGGCAATGACGCCGACGATGATCTGCCAAAAGTAATCTTTCTCCTGTTTAGGCTGTTGGCTCATTGGTTTTCTCCTTAAAAAAAACGGTTGTCAATTGGCCAAAAGTGCTTGGCGCAGCTTAAGTTACCACTTAACGGGAGTTCGGTTTTTGATCTGGAGCAAAAACGACTTATCTAAGCTGGCGGCGCAGCACTTTACCCACCGCCGACTTGGGAAGTTCTGAGCGAAATTCAATCTGGTGAGGGCGCTTGTAGGCCGTAAGATTAGCCCGGCACCAGGCCCGAAGCTCATCGGCAGTTAGGCTGGGGTCGGCTTTGACTACCACGAGCTTAACCGCCTCTCCGGTATCGGCGTCCGGTACGCCTACCGCTGCGCATTCCTTGACTTTAGGGTGGGAAGCCACCACCTCTTCGATCTCGTTAGGATAGACGTTGAAACCGGAGACCAAGATCAGATCCTTTTTGCGGTCCACCAAATAAAAGAACCCATTTTCATCCATCCTCGCAAGGTCGCCTGTGCGCAGCCAGCCGTCTTCGCTTAAGACAGCGCGCGTCTCCTCAGGCTGGTTAAAGTAGCCCTGCATCACTTGGGGACCGCGTACGCACAATTCTCCGACTGCTCCTGCCGGCAGGGGCCGGCTATCGTCCATGATTTGGCATTCGGTGCCCGGCAGTGGTAACCCTATGCTGCCGGTAAACGTATCTAGGTCTAGAGGGTTTAATGTCACTACCGGGGAGGTCTCGGTCAAACCATAGCCTTCCAGGATTGGGCAGCCGGTGATCTGCTGCCAGCGCTCGGCGACCGCCCTCTGCATGGCCATGCCGCCGGACAAAGTAAGTTTCAGGGAAGAGAAGTCGAGCTCTGTAAATTCTGAAGCGGCAAGTAGGTGGCTGAACAGAGTATTGACCCCGGTGATCACTGTAGGTTTGGCTTGATTTAAGGTTTTAATCAAGCCAGGTAAATTTCTAGGATCGGTAACGAGGTAATTATGGGCTCCTAGGGCCATTCCGACCCAAAGGTTGGCGGTCAAGGCGAAAATGTGATAGAGAGGCAGGGCAGTGATCACCCGTTCATAGCCAGGCCTCAGGTGCTTGTGAAAGTCCTGGCAAGACAACCACAGGCGCGCCTGTTCAATGTTGGCAAGCAGGTTGGCATGAGAAAGCATCGCTCCCTTGGGGGTGCCGGTAGTGCCGCCGGTATATTGCAGAAAAGCAAGGTCTTGGGACTGTACAGGAATGTTTAGAGGCGATTCCTGCCCCTCTACGAGGGCTTGGCGAAAGCTGGCGGTGATAGGTAAATGGAAAGGCATCACCGAGCGCTTTACATAGCGCAAAGCCCAATTTATCCATTGACGCTTTGGCGCGGGGTGAAGATCGCCAGCCTCGGTAACAAAGATATGTTTGATTTTCAGTCCGAACGTGCGTATGGCCTGTTCTAGAACGTGGCCAAAATTGGCCAGAAGGAGAATCGCTGAAGCCTGGGAGTCGGCCAGCTCCTGCGCTAACTCTCGCGGAGTAAACAGCGGATTAATGTTGACTACGGTAAGACCCGCGCGCAGGGCTCCTATAAGTGCGACTGGAAATTGCAGCAGGTTGGGCAACATGATCGCTAGCCGCTCGCCTCGGGTAAGGCCAACTCGGATCAAGCTGTGGGCAAAGCGCAAGGATAACCTGTCCCAATCGCCGTAAGTGATTACGGTTCCTAAGTTTTCCAAGGCCGGAAGGCTGGTAAACTGGCGGCTTATGCGTTCGAACAGAGCCGCTAGCGAAGCATCTTGAGGCGGAGGAAGATCCGCCGGAAGGCTTGGCGGATAAAGGTTAAGCCAGGGTCGGTCCGTCATGGCAAAATAAAGCGGGCCTGCAAGGCCCGCTTAAGAAAAGTTCTAGGTTCAGGCCGGCAAGCCGGAAAGCCTCATGACGATAAATAAGATTAGCCTGACCAGCCCGAAGAGCACCGCCAAAGTCAGGAATGTGACCAGAATCAACAGGATCATCGGCCCGCTCTCGCCGATTTTCTGGCTGGCCCAAGACGACATCTGCTGCCACAGAGCAGTAACTTTATCCTGGAAGAACTTCAGCCCCACCGCGACTGCGATGACCAAAAAGACGATGATCAGGGGTACTTGGTTTTCCACGCTGATTCGAATCTCCTGGTCCAGCTCGAGTTCGTGGACGGCAAAGTAGCTGACTAAAAAAGCTAGGGACTGGACAGTGACGATGGACAAGGCAAAGGAGAGGATGAATCTATCCAGCGCTGGGTTATCGGTGAGCTTGAGCTGATCTAGATAGAGCTTGACGATGACGTATCCGGGCAAGAACATGATCAAGATAGCGCTTAGGATTTTCTTAATCAGCTCCAACGGGGAGGTAGTGGTAAATACCATAAATATGCCTATGAGCAGGAAGCTGGCCACTAGAATTCCCGCCCACATTAAAATGTCGATTTTATACTTGCTGTCGATGTTCGCTTTCATTGCCAACTCCTCTGTGCAGTCATTTGCGTTTGAAGAAATAGAAACCCTCCACGCCGCCTTGTAGGATCAAGTCGCCGTTTTTTAGGTCATAGACTTGGTAAATGAGTTGTTTATCCGGTCTCCCCGGCAGATCGGTGACGATCATGCCATCCTTGACCTGATAATGGAACTCCTGCCGGTCCTCGCGCTTAAAATGGCGGTTGTAGCCCGAGGTGATCAAAGATCCGTCGGGCTTGAATTCCCATGTTCTGTTCTCTGGGATACGCGGCCCGGTGGCGCGGGGGGCAACTTCCACCAGCGTCCAGCGGCCAAGGATGGCGGTGGCGTCCTTGAGTTGAATCGGATGGCGTTGCGCGGATTGCTCCGACGTCGCACTAGGCGGGTGGAGGGTGACCGCCCAACCGGTGATGGAGGCTAAAAGTCCTGCCACCAAAGACGAAAATAGGATCGTGCGCATGGGGTCCTCCTCAAATTTGTTGTTATAAAAATGTCATTATCGCAAAATCGGCATTGCTAGGACGCCTTTCCATTTGATCATTTTAAGCCATGCGTAGCAATTTGATTAAAGAGCATCTGGCACAACGCATCCTGATCCTAGACGGGGCCATGGGCACCATGATCCAGGCCTACAAATTGGGCGAGTCCGACTACCGCGGTGAGCGTTTTCAGGATTGGCCAAGTGACCTTAAGGGCAACAACGATCTGTTGGTTTTGACCCAGCCGCAGATCATAGTGAACATTCATCGTCAATACCTGAAGGCCGGCGCGGACGTTATCGAAACCAACAGCTTCAACGCCAACCGGATTAGCTTGGCCGACTATGGCATGCAGTCCTTGGCGTATGAGCTCAACTTGGCCGCAGCACGCCTGGCGCGGCAGGCGGCGGATGCATTCAGCACCGAAGAGAAACCACGTTTTGTCGCCGGCGTCCTCGGCCCCACTAACCGTACTGCCTCCATTTCCCCGGACGTCAACGATCCGGGACTGCGCAACGTGACTTTTCAGGATCTCGTGCAGGCTTATACCGAAGCAGTGGCAGGATTAATCGAGGGCGGCGTGGACCTGATTCTGATCGAGACCGTGTTCGATACCCTGAACGCCAAGGCAGCGGTGTTTGCAGTCAAGCAATATTTTGCCAGGTACGGAATAGAGAGGCCGCTCATGATTTCCGGCACCATCACCGACGCCTCTGGCCGCACTTTATCCGGCCAGACTCCAGAGGCATTCTGGAACTCGCTACGCCACGCCGAGCCTTTGTCCTTTGGTTTCAATTGCGCCTTGGGGGCCAGAGAGCTGCGCCGGCACATCGAAGAAATCTCAGCTTACATCGACACTTGCGTTTCTGCCCACCCCAACGCTGGGCTGCCTAATGAATTGGGGGGCTACGACGAGACCCCCGAGACCATGGCCCAGGAAATAGGCGAGTGGGCGAAAGAAGGGTGGCTTAACATCATAGGCGGCTGCTGCGGTACCACCCCAGAGCACATCCAAGCGATTGCCGAGGCGGTGGCTGGGATAGCACCTAGGCGTGTGCCCAAGCCCAAAATCCTAACCCGCTTGGCGGGCCTTGAGCCTTTAAACATCGGCCCGGGTTCTTTATTTGTCAACGTGGGCGAGCGCACCAACGTGACAGGCTCTTCTCGCTTCCGCCGCCTGATCCAAGAGGGAAATTTTGCCGCCGCTGTGGAGGTCGCTAGACAGCAGGTGGAAAATGGCGCGCAGATGATCGACGTCAACCTGGACGAGGGGATGCTCGATGCCAAAGAAGCGATGGTCCAATTCTTAAACCTAATCGCCTCCGAGCCTGATATTGCCCGCGTGCCGATCATGGTCGACTCCTCCAAGTGGGAGGTGATAGAGGCCGGACTGCGGTGCATCCAGGGCAAGGGGGTTATCAATTCCCTCTCTCTGAAAGAAGGCGAGGAGATGTTCTTAGAACACGCCCGCTTAGCCCGCTTGTATGGGGCGGCAGTGGTGGTGATGGCCTTCGATGAGCGAGGGCAAGCCGACACTAAGGAGCGCAAGGTGGAGATCTGCACCCGCGCCTATCGCCTTCTGCGCGAAAGGCTTGATTTCCCGCCTGAGGACATCATCTTCGACGCGAATATCTTCGCCGTGGCCACTGGCATTCCCGAACACCGCCGCTATGGCTTGGATTTTCTCGAAGCGGTGGCCGAAATCAAACAGACCTTACCTTATGCTTTGACTTCGGGCGGGGTCTCTAATATATCGTTCTCTTTCCGTGGCAACGATTACGTGCGTGAGGCGATCCATGCGGTATTTCTGTATCACGCCATCCGCGCGGGGTTGGACTTGGGCATTGTCAACGCTGGGCAATTGGGCATTTATGAGGAGGTTCCTCAGGAGCTGCGTGAGGCTATAGAAGACGTTCTTTTGTGCCGGCACGAAGAGGCTGACGAGCGCCTACTGGAGGTGGCGGCCAAATACCGCGGCGAGGGGGCTGTTCAGCAGCAGGCATTGGAATGGCGTACTTGGCCGGTAGAAAAGCGCTTAGAGCATGCTCTAGTCCAAGGAGTTGCCGACTATATTGAGGAGGATGCTGAAGAAGCGAGGAGACTTCTCGGCAGCCCGCTGGCAGTGATCGAGGGTCCCTTAATGGCGGGGATGAACGTGGTCGGGGATTTGTTCGGCGCGGGCAAGATGTTTCTGCCCCAAGTGGTCAAATCGGCGCGGGTAATGAAGCGGGCTGTGGCATATCTCGAGCCGTATCTTAAGGCAGAGCGCCAGGAAGGAAAAAGCGCCGGCAAGATTCTACTCGCTACGGTCAAGGGTGACGTTCACGACATCGGCAAAAACATCGTCGGGGTAGTGTTGCAATGCAACGGCTTTGAAGTGATCGATCTGGGGGTGATGGTACCAGCGGATCGAATTTTAGCTGTGGCCCGCGAGGAGCAAGTTGACATCATCGGCTTATCAGGACTGATCACGCCCTCTTTAGATGAAATGATTCACGTGGCTAAAGAGATGGCCCGGCAAGGCTTCACTCTCCCCTTGTTGATCGGAGGAGCAACCACCTCACGCGTCCACACCGCTGTCAAAATTGATCCTCATTACCCTGCTTCGGTGGTGTATGTTCCTGATGCTTCGCGCGCGGTCGGAGTGGTCGGTAGCCTATTGAGCGCCGAGTTACGCGCCCCTTTTCTGGCGAATCTAGCCCAGGAATACGAAGAGGTGCGCCGCCGCCACGCGCTGCGGCAGGAGTCGGCACGACTTCTTGCTATCGATGAGGCGCGCGCCAACTGCGTGCGCACCGACTGGACAAGTTATTCTCCCCCCACACCGCTTCGGCCTGGCGTACACGTTTTTTGCGACTATCCCATGGAGGTGCTTATCCGCTATATCGATTGGTCGCCGTTTTTTCAAGCTTGGGAGTTGATGGGAAGTTATCCTAAGATTTTGGACGATCCGATCGTAGGCAAAGAGGCTAGGAGGCTTTTAGCCGATGCCGAGAGGATGTTAGAGCAGCTGGTGGCGGAGAAGTGGTTGACGGCACAAGGCATTGTGGGGCTCTTTCCCGCCGCTGCCCGCGGTGACGACGTGGTGGTGAAGGCGAACGGTCGCGAATGGGTGCTCCACTATCTGCGTCAACAACAGCCAAAGCCTGCAGGCCAACCCAACTACTGTTTGGCCGACTTCGTGGCCTCGGAGGAGATCGGTATTCCCGATTTCATCGGAGCGTTTGCGGTCACTTGCGGCATTGGCATCGAGGAGCCTCTAGCCCGCTTTGAGCGCAACCACGACGACTATCGTGCGATCTTACTCAAAGCCCTAGCCGATCGGCTGGCCGAAGCCTTTGCTGAGCACCTGCACGAGCGGGTCCGGCGGGAATTTTGGGGTTATGCTCCGTACGAAGATCTCACCAATGAAGAGTTGATCGCGGAGAAATACCGGGGCATTCGTCCAGCACCTGGTTATCCAGCATGCCCGGATCACACCGAAAAGCGCGTTTTATTTGATCTACTGCAGGTTGAGCAGATGATAAGCATTCGCCTGACCGAGAGCTTTGCCATGGCGCCTGCGGCCTCGGTCAGCGGCTGGTATTTCTCCCACCCTAAGGCCAATTACTTCAACGTTGGTCGCATAGGTCGCGACCAGGTTGAGGACTATGCTCGCCGCAAGGGCTGGACTTTAGCCGAAGCGGAAAAGTGGCTGGCTCCCAACCTTGCATATGCGCCTGGAGAGTCCTAAGGCACAGTTGGAGGGTGAGTTGTTTAGGGGTGCAGGTTGCAACTGCGATGTTCAGTTGGTCCTCCGCATCCATACATTAAGCCGCGAATCAAGGCTTGAACCAATCCGTGAACGTCTTCGCGTAACAGTTTAGCCTAGCCACCTCAACAATGTTTGCGTTATTGTCTGATTAGGCAGCAATGGTTCCAGTCATCGCCGTGCTGGGAACCTGTGGTTCCTACGGGTGTGTAAAAAAGAGCCAGGAATTATTTCCATACCGCTTCCACCAATCGGCTACGGCGCGTCTCTGGCAAGTGCACGATGTTTGGGCAATCTAGGCGGTGAATAGTGATGCGATGCTGCACGGTCAGATAGCCAACTACCGCCTCGCCTGGGGTTGGCTGGCAGCAGCGGGCGAGTTGAGTTAAAAGGTTGCGCTCACCGTGAACGCAGAGGGTAGGAATGGTTCCAGAAGATGGCCCGAAACTGGGACTGGCCGGGGTTTTGGGGACTGTAGCCTGAGAAGCAGCGGTCGCGCGCAGGGCAGCGACCAATTGGCCGCGCGCGATTTGCCCGCGACCGATAGCGAGCCACACTTCTTCTGGCCGATGCAAGCGCAGGCGTTGGAGCAGGCGCGGCCAATCGATCTCTTTTATCTCCAGCCGCTTGAGTTCCCGTTCCAGGCGTTGTTGCCCAAGACGGCGGAAGGCCTCGGCCTCCCTCTGTTTAAACCATTGCCGAATGCGCTGGCGGGCGTGGTCGGTCTGGACCAGATCAAGCCAGGCACGGTTTGGCCCGCCTTCCTTGGCGGTTAGGATTTCTACTTGTTCACCTGTTTTAAGCCGATAGTTGAGCGGCACGATGCGCCCGTTCACGCGCGCACCGCGGCAGCGATGGCCGACCTCGGTGTGGATGGTGTAAGCGACACCGATCGGTGTTGCTCCCTGAGGCAAGCAGACGACTTCTTGCCTTGGCGTGAGGACAAAGATTTGCCCAGCAAACCAGTCACCACCTTCTTCCCCTGTCTGCAGGGAACGGCGCAAAGCTGCTACTGTGTGCTCCAATACTGGGTCTTGACGCCCTCCCTCTTTGTAGCGCCAGTGGGCTGCCATTCCGTATTCGGCCAGGGTGTGCATGGACTCGGTGCGAATCTGAACCTCCACCGGTACCCCTTGAGGACCGCGGATCACGGTGTGTAGGGACTGATAGCCGTTGTCCTTAGGACGAGCGATATAGTCGTCGAACTCTTCCGGCACTGGCTCCCACAGGTCGTGGACTAAGGCCAAAACCCGATAGCAGGTCGGAATGTCACTTACGATGACCCGCACGCCGTTGAGATCGTATAAGTCAGAAAAGGCGACCTTCTTGCGCTGCATTTTTTTGAAGATGCTGTAAATGTGCTTAGGGCGTCCCTGGACTTGGGCTTGGATGCTGGCCTTAGCAAGATTTGCTTTAAGTCCAGCAATGAAGTCCTGGATGTAGCTCTCCCGGCTGGCACGGCGGGAGGCCAATTGCAGCGCGAGTTGGCGATAAGTGTCTGGTTCTAGCATGCGGAATGCAAGGTCTTCCAGCTCCCATTTAAGCCGATGTACACCTAAGCGACTAGCCAGAGGAGCATGGATACCTTGAGTCTCACGGGCCAACTTTTGGCCGTCCTCGAAATTGCCACGCCAGGCCGCGCGCAGGGTTTCTAGCCGGCGCGTCAGCACAATAAGTAAAGGGCGCACATCATTGGCCAAGGCTAAGAGGAGGCGCCGCCACATCTCGGCTTGGCGCGGCTGGTCTAGAACCGATTTCGGACAAGTAAAACGCTCCAACTGAAGAACCTTGCGCACCCGTGAGGCCACTTGGTCTCCGAAATGAGCGCTTATGGCTGCCTGCTCCAGTCCGGTATCGACGAGCAGGGCCGCTTGGAGGGTGGGGCCATCGGCTAGGATTTCCTTTAAGACGAGGGCGACGGCCACTGCCCTCTCGGTTAACTCACCAGGAGTTGCCACAGCGTAAGAATAAGCCCGGCGGATCGCCTCGGCCTGCACTGGAGAGTAACCGCTTCCCAGATCATCCCAGAGCACGGCATGGGCCGGCTCCCGAAGTGAGGCGCACTCTATGCTTTCCGGCAAAGGGATCACGGGTGAGGCGGGCATAGGTACATTCTCGCAAAATAATTACATTCGTTATATTCGAAAGCGCCCGTTGGGTAAAGTTCGAGACAGCTGTTAATCGTGAAGGTTACGGTTTTTGTCCTCTTGCAGTTGCAGCTCGTTGATCTTGCGAGTTAAGGTATTTCGCCCGTAACCCAACAGGCGGGCGGCGTCCTGGCGGTGACCACGGGTGTGCTGCAAGGCCGTCTGGATCAGAATGCGTTCGGCATCGGCGATTGCCTGCTTAGCCAGATTGCCCTTGCCTTCGGCCAACTGCCGACTGACCCACTGTGCTAAGTTGGACTGCCAGTTGCCATCTGCCGCGCCGCCAGCTTGGATTTTGGAGCTGCTTCTCAATTCCGGGGGCAAATCTTCTAAGTATATGGTCTGGCCAGGCGCCATCACAGTCAGCCAGCGGCAGGTGTTTTCTAGCTGGCGGACATTGCCCGGCCAATCCAGCGATTTGAGGTACTCTTCGACCTCTGGGCGTACGGTTTTAGGTTCGGTCGCAAGTTCCTTGGCGATGCGCTGGAGGAAATGGCGCAGCAACAGCGGGATATCCTCGCGCCGCTCCCTGAGCGGGGGGGTATGGATACGGATGACGTTGAGGCGATGGTAAAGGTCCTCGCGAAAGCGGCCCTGCGTCACCAATTGTTCGAGATTTTGGTGGGTGGCGGCGATAATGCGTACGTCCACGCGGCAAGGCGTGTAAGACCCCAAGGGGTAGAATTCGCCCTCCGCTAGCACGCGCAACAAGCGTGTCTGAAGTTCAGCCGGCATATCGCCGATTTCGTCCAAAAACAACGTGCCGCCATCGGCTTGCTCGAAGCGCCCAATGCGGCGCTGGACGGCGCCGGTGAATGCTCCTTTCTCGTGCCCAAACAGCTCCGATTCTAGAAGCTCTTTAGGGATGGCCGCCATGTTCAAAGCGATAAAGGGCGCCTCGCGACGAGGACTGTGACGGTGCAGAGCGCGGGCGATGAGCTCTTTGCCAGTACCGGACTCGCCCGTGATCAGCACGGTGACGGAAGAGCGGGCGAGGCGGCCGATGGCGCGGAACACTTCCTGCATAGCTGGAGCTTCGCCGATGATTTCAGGGACAGAGCTAGAGCTTTTGGCTCCGGCCTGAGGGACGTTGCGGCTCTGCATAGCCCGTCGGACTACTTGCACTACCTCGTCCAAATCAAACGGCTTGGGTAAGTACTCAAACGCTCCCCCATGCAAAGAGGCAACTGCGCTGTCTAAGTCCGAGTGGGCAGTGATGACGATGACTGGCAGATCGGGGTGACTGGTTCTAAGGCGACGGAGAAGTTCTATGCCATCGATACCAGGCATGCGGATGTCGGTGATGAGCACCTCAGGGGTCTGGCGGCGTAATAGAAACTCTGCCTCAGCAGCATCGGCAAAACAATGAACTTTAAACCCCGCTTTTTTTAATGCCTTATCTAGGACCCAGCGGATCGACTG
Organism: Methylohalobius sp.; assembly: GCA_026415315.1. Classification (GTDB taxonomy): domain Bacteria; phylum Pseudomonadota; class Gammaproteobacteria; order Methylococcales; family Methylothermaceae; genus Methylohalobius. The sequence continues at coordinate 84,683 of JAOAHI010000002.1, read as the reverse complement.
ATCGTCGTCTATGACCCAGACTTCATGAGCCATGAGCATTCTCCAGCGGCAGATAAACCGAAAAGCAGGTCCGGCCAGGCCGCGATTGGCACTCGATCATTCCTCCGTGGCGGCTAATCAAGGTTTGGGCGATAGAAAGCCCAAGACCGGTACCGTCCGGGCGGCCGGTAATCATGGGATAAAAAATCTGGTCGATAAGTTCGGGTGGGATACCCGGACCGGGGTCCAGGATATCGACTCGGACCACCTGCCGGTGAGGGCGTTGGCGGATGGTTACCCGGCGCTGGATACGGGTACGCAAAGTGATTTCGCCTATGCCTTCAAGCGCTTGGGCGGCGTTACGAGCTACGTTGAGAAACGCCTGGATGAGTTGGTCTAGATCGCCCAGGATAGGTGGCAGGCTAGGATCGTAATCGCGCCGCAGGACAAGCTTAGGATATTCTGCTGTCAAGATCTGGCGCACCCGTTCCAAAACTTGGTGGATGTTGAGCTGGCTTATTTTAAGGGGTTGGTCCGGCGCCAGCAGGCGGTCGATCAAAGCACCCAGACGGTCCGCTTCGGCGATGATCACATCGGTGTACTCAATCAAAGACGGATCGGCCAGTTCAGCGGCCAATAACTGGGCGGCACCGCGCAACCCTCCTAAAGGGTTCTTGATCTCGTGAGCCAAGCTTTTAAGGAGTTGATAGACGATGTGCTGCTGAGTCAGCCAGCGCTCGTCCCGCGACAGCTGCTGATAGCGCTCTACGTCTTCGATTTCCATCACTACGGCTTCTGTTGTTTCGCCTTGGAATAGCGGGGTTAGAGCACAGTGCACCAACATGACGCGCTCGGGAAGAGCCAGAGATAAATTGCGCTCCACCCTGGGTGTGCCGCTCTCCAGAGTCTGCATCAGATCGTGGGCAAGCTTCTCACCCTGGGAGCCAAACAGCTCCTCTGCAGTCAATCCCAAACTTTGGCGGGCACTGATAGCAAGCAGCATCTCTCCGGCCGGGTTGAGGTAGCATAGGCGCCCGCCGCGATCAAACACGAGCAAAGCATTGCCCAGATGATCAAGAATTCGTTGATGCAGGGATTCGGCCATATCTATCTATAGAGAATTTGGGCAAATAACGTGCCCAATTTTGAAAATAACGATTCTAATAGCACAATAATCGATTTGCACAAAAATGGTGCAAAAGCGCTTGGTTTTTGCATTTTATTTCAGAATAAAAAGTTTATGTTCGTATGGCACAAAATTTGCCCCATTTTTGCTGAGAGAATCCACAGCTTTGATGTGAGGAGCGGCGATGAAACTGGTAACAGCGATCATTAAACCTTTTAAGCTGGACGATGTGCGAGAGGCGTTGTCCGAAGCAGGTGTCTCTGGGATTACGGTGACCGAGGTCAAGGGCTTTGGCCGGCAGAAGGGTCATACAGAACTGTATCGGGGGGCAGAGTACGTGGTCGATTTTCTGCCCAAGATTAAACTCGAAGTGGCGGTGACCGACGAGCAAGTGGAGCGAGTGGTGGAGGCAATCGGCAATGCGGCCCGCACTGGACGCATCGGGGATGGCAAAATTTTTGTCTCTAACCTAGAGCAGGTTCTGCGCATCCGCACCGGCGAGACTGGGGCCGAGGCGTTGTGAAAAAGTCCATTAAGAACAAGGATTAGGAGAGGTCATGAAACAAATTATCGTTTTGTTTTTTCTGGCTTTTTTGGGGATAGTGCCACCTGGGATGGCCCAGTTACCCGAGGAGGGGGCAGCACCTGTTGCCTCTGAGACTCAGGAAGCGCAGGCAGAGTCTGTTGCAGTTGAGGAGAAAAAGCCCACCCTGGATTCGGGCAGCACCGCTTGGATGATTGTGGCGACTGTGTTGGTGATCATGATGACCATTCCAGGGCTGGCTCTATTTTATGGCGGCTTGGTGCGAGCCAAAAATGTGCTTTCGGTGCTGATGCACGTGTTTGTTACCTTTTGCCTGGTATCGGTGCTGTGGGCGCTTTTTGGTTATAGCTTGGCCTTCACCGAAGGCCCTTCCAAGCTCGATGCGGTCATCGGTGGGCTTTCTAAAGCCTTTTTGCGCGGCCTGACCCCGGATATTCTAAACGGAGTCATCCCAGAGTACGTGTTTGCGACATTTCAGATGACCTTTGCCGCTATCACCCCTGCGTTGATCGTCGGCTCCTTTGCAGAGCGGATCAAGTTCTCTGCCTTGCTGTGGTTTATGGGTGGATGGCTCATCCTATGTTACGTACCTATCGCCCACATGGTGTGGGGAGGAGGATGGCTGGCAGATCTGGGAGCTAAGGATTTTGCCGGCGGTACGGTGGTACATGTCAACGCTGGAATCGCTGGGCTGATAGGCGCTCTCGTGTTAGGCAAACGCTTGCGTTACGGACGGGAGGCTATGCCTCCTCACAACTTGGGCTTGACCATGGTTGGCGCGTCGCTGTTGTGGGTGGGTTGGTTCGGCTTTAACGTCGGTTCCGAGCTCGCCGCCGATGGCATCGCCGGGATGGTTTTGGCCAACACGCAGTTTGCTACAGCGGCGGCGGTGCTTGGCTGGATGGCCGTGGAATGGATGGTTAAAGGTAAACCCAGCATGCTGGGGGCCGCCTCTGGGGCAGTGGCCGGGCTAGTGGCGATCACCCCAGCCTGCGGTTTCGTCGGGCCGATGGGAGCAATCGTCATTGGAGCATTGGCGGGGGCGGTGTGTTTCTGGGCAGTCACCAACCTTAAGTCTGCCCTGGGTTACGACGACTCCCTAGACGTCTTCGGCGTCCACGGAGTGGGGGGGATAATCGGCGCGATTCTGACCGGCGTCTTCATGGCCCCTAAATTGGGGGGGGTTGGTTATCCGGAAGGTGTCTCCATGGGGGCCCAGGTGGGCAAACAAGCCATCGCTACCTTAACTACTATCGTTTGGAGCGGCGTTTTGAGCTTTGTTCTGTACAAGCTGATCGACGTGATTTTGGGGCTTAGGGTTAGCGAGGAGGAAGAGCGCGAGGGTTTGGATCTCAGCTCCCATGGGGAGAAGGCATATAACTAAGATAAGAAATAAAAGAGATCAAAAACTGATATCTTAAAAGGGCGCTAAGATGCGCCCTTTTTTGCACCTTTTTAAAGCGATCTTTTGGGGGAGAGGAGGCTAGAGTGGATCAAGCCTTTGTTGAATTAAGGTATGCGTTGGACACGTTGTATCTTCTTGTCAGCGGACTGCTGGTACTAGCTATGGGGGTAGGACTTGCTTTGTTTCAGGCTGGACTGGTGCGCCCGCAAAGTGCTGTCTCTGTTTTGATCCAGAACCTGACTGGGTATGCAGTGGTGTACTTGGTGTACCTTTTGTTTGGTTACCGTTTAATGTATCCCGCAGTGCCGCTGCATTCGATTTGGCCAGGGGTGGAGTTTTTGCTCGGTCAAGACTGGACGCTGAGGGAAGTCCTGCAAAGCGAAGGCGGGCTTTACTCTTCCAAAATGGCTGACTTTTTCTTTCAAGTAGGATTTGTAGTAATTGCTCTGGGTATCGTTTCCGGAGCAATGGCAGAGCGAGTAAGGTTGTTTCCTTTCCTTTTGTTTGCAGCGGTGCTGGCCGGTTTCATTTACCCTTTACTGGGATTTTGGAAATGGGGGGGAGGGTTTTTGGATGAAATCGGGTTTTTCGATTTCGCCGGTGCGGGGTTAGTGCATGTGTGTGGCGCTGCTGCTGCCCTTGCCGGGGTAATTTTGCTTGGGCCGCGCGCGGGCAGATATGGGCTAAATCCAGAGCCTGATCCGCTCCTGGGCGGAAATGCGCAGTTGGCTGCTGTAGGCGCTTTCATTCTGGGGCTTGGATGGGTCGGCTTCAATGGGGGGGCCGAACTTAGGATTTCCACCCTAACTGAGGCCAACGCCGTCGCTCGGATTTTCGTCAATACTTACACCGCAGCGGCCTCTGGGGCTATGGCTGCACTGCTCATGAGCCGGGCCTGGTTCGGCCAGGCTGATTTGATTGGGGCGGTGAGTGGTGCCCTGGCTGGGATGGTGGCGATCGCCGCTGAGCCTCTCACTCCTGTGCCATGGCAGAGCATGGCTGTAGGTGCCATAGGTGGGGCGGTGGCCGTGTGCTCTCTCGTCGGTTTGGATAAGTTACGCCTGGACGACCCGGTGGGGGCATTGTCCATTCACGGGGCGGCTGGTATTTGGGGACTGTTGGCAGTGTGCCTCTCTAACCCACAAGCTAAGCTCAGTGCACAGTTGGTTGGCATAGGAGTGATTTTAGGGTTTGCGTTCGCTGCAAGTTTTGTGTTCTGGGGGGCGCTCAAAATGTGGGTTGGGATCCGTAAGTGAGGCTAAGAAAGCGCCCCCGCAAAGGGGCGCTTGGCAAGCTTTTATAAGCTGTAGTACATATCGAGTTCGACCGGATGAGTGCTCATCCTCAGACGGGTGACTTCCTGCATTTTGAGCTCGATATACGCATCGATCAGATCGTCGTTAAATACCCCGCCCGCTTTTAAGAAAGCGCGGTCGCGGTCCAAGTGTTCTAAGGCCTGATCAAGAGAGAAACACACTTTAGGAATTTCCCTCTCCTCCTCGGGTGGCAAGTCGTACAGGTTTTTGTCCATCGCCTCACCGGGATGGATCTTGTTTTGGATTCCATCGAGGCCAGCCATCAGCATAGCGGCAAAGGCTAGATATGGGTTGGCGCTCGAGTCGGGGAAACGCACCTCAATCCGACGCGCTTTGGGGTTGGTGATAAACGGGACGCGGATGGAAGCAGAGCGGTTGCGGGCTGAGTAAGCCAGCATCACCGGCGCTTCAAATCCTGGCACTAAGCGTTTGTAGCTATTGGTGGAGGCGTTGGTGAAGGCGTTTAAAGCACGCGCGTGTTTGAGAATGCCGCCGATGTAGTAGAGGGCTAATTCCGACAGTCCGCCGTACATATCGCCGCTGAACAGGTTAACGCCGTTTTTGCTCAAGGATTGATGCACGTGCATGCCGTTGCCGTTGTCGCCCACCAACGGCTTGGGCATGAAAGTGGCGGTTTTGCCAAAGGAGTGAGCTACGTTTTGAACCACGTATTTAAGGATCAATACCTCGTCGGCTTTTTTAGTCAAAGTATTGCAGCGGACGCCAATTTCACACTGACCGGCGGTAGCAACCTCGTGGTGATGGACTTCAGTTTTCAGCCCCATTTCTTCTAAGGTCTCGCACATGGCGGTGCGAATGTCCTGCAGCGAGTCTACCGGTGGAACTGGGAAATATCCCCCCTTAATTCCTGGGCGATGGCCGATATTGCCGCTTTCATAGACTTTCTCGGTGTTCCAGCTTGCTTCCTCGGAATCGATCTGATAAAAGCAGCGGTGGATGTCGGCAGCCCAGCGCACGTCGTCGAAAATGAAAAATTCGTTCTCCGGGCCGAACAAGGCGGCATCGGCAATTCCCGTGGATTTAAGGTAGGCTTCGGCGCGTTTGGCCACTGAGCGCGGACAGCGGCTGTAGCCCTCCATCGTCGAGGGCTCGACGATATCACAGCGCAGAATCAAAGTGGGTGTCTCGAAAAACGGATCGACGACTGCGGTATCTGGATCCGGCATCAAAATCATGTCCGACTCTTGGATGCCTTTCCAGCCAGCGATGGACGAGCCGTCAAACATCTTGCCAGCCTCGAAAAAATCCTCGTCTACGACGTGGGCAGGGATTGTCAAGTGCTGCTCTTTGCCGCGAGTGTCGGCAAAACGCAGATCGACGAATTTGATTTCTTTCTCTTTAATGATTGCAAAGACTTTGTCAACAGACATATTTTTTATCCCCTGTGGATGTAAAGTTAAGCGAACAGTTCAAGCTGTCTTGAAAGCATAAGTTGTACCAGCTAAATGTAAGAATTTTTAATTGTTAGATTAAGTTGCTTTCATGATATGTTTTTAATTGTACCTAAGTTAAAGATTTTTGTTTTTTTGCACTATTTTTACTCAGAGCTTAATTGATTTGCACCATATTGGTGCAAACAATATAAAAAACTAATCGCAAATGAAAGTATCAAGCAGCAACGAAATATACTGAAAGACCACCCAAAAAAGAAAGATCAGTAATTGCCCGTCGCAATTGCGTAACGATTTCCTCTGCTGCAAGATCGCTTTGAGTTAGGATACTAAGAGGCAGATAGACTTCCACGTGGATTTTGCCCTGTAAGTAGTGCAGATTGATTTTCTCAATCGACTTGGCATATGCCAGGTCGCGCCAGACTTGATGGAGGTATGCAAGAACCTCAGAGCGCAGCGGCAACTGCAAAGAAGGTTGGCTTAAGTCGCGCTCAGCGTCGATGTGGACGGTGACATCGTAGACTTCCTCGAACTGCTCGAGCAGGCGATCGCGTACCTTGTCAGCGATGGCGTGGCCTTCGGAGACGGAAATCTCCGGCGATACTTCTAGATGCACGTCCAGCAGGGCCTCGCCCGCCATTTGGCGGGTACGCAAGCAGTGCAAAGCTTTGACGCCCTCGGTAGTTAGAATGGCTTGCTCGATTTGCTGGACGCGGACGGCAGGTAAAGCCGTGTCTACCAATTCTTGGGCGCTGTTCAAAACCAATTCTAGGCCGATTTTGACAATCATCAGGCCGACGACGATGGCAGCTACCGAATCGGCGAAGCGATAGCCGTATAGGGATCCTGCCAAGCCGATCAAAACGACGATCGAAGAGACCGCATCCGATCGATGGTGCCAAGCATTGGCAACGAGCAGGCGTGAGCGGGTGCAGTGGGCCACGTGGAGGGTATAGCGATACAACCCCTCTTTGATCAGGATCGATAAGGCGGCAATGATCGGCGTCCAATAACTCGGCTGCCACAGCGTTGCATCTTCTTGCAGGCGTTGGGCTGCGTCCCAGATGACACCCGCAGCTACCGCAGCGAGGATCAGCCCTAACACCATGGCGGCGGCTGTCTCAAACCGGCCGTGACCGTAAGGGTGGGTGTCATCGGCATCCTGACCGGCAAGGTGCAGGGTGAAAAAGACTAAAATGTCGGTAGCCAGATCGGAAAGCGAGTGGAGGCCATCGACGATCAGGGCCGAGGATCTTCCATAGATGCCAGCGGCTACTTTGCCCGCTGCCAACGCCAGATTGATCCCGGCACCCACTAAAGTGATGCGCAGCTTAGCATGGCTTCGCTCAGTACGAAGGGCTGTCGTGCTCATGTCCGAATAGCAAGCAGCACGTGGTATTGGCCGTTGTCTTGCCAGGTTTGCAAGACCGGATGGCCATGGACTCGACACCATGCAGGCACGTCATACAAAACGCCTGGGTCGGTTCCGATTAGCTCCACCTCGGTGCCAGCAGCAAGACGTTTGGTTGCCTCCTGAAGCCGGATGACCGGCAGCGGGCACAACAGGCCGCGCGCGTCGATGACCTTGCGCTTCACAGCAGCCACTCCGCCGGAATCTCGTGGGGTTTGAGGGGAGCAACGCATAAGCAGCATTCGCCTTCAGAAGAGATCGCTTTGATCTCGACTCGATCAGCGTCGCGGCCCTGGCTATAACGAGCGACGATGCGCGCGGCCAAGATAAGGCCTTCATCTGTCAAATGCCCATCGACCAGCGTCATAGGGCCAGGATGGCTAATTGGATAGAGGGATACAAAGCGATTTTTGTAGCCGCTCAAGAACCGGCTCTCTCCTTCCTCGCGGGCAACAATTAGCTTAAATTCCGGCTTAGGTCGGATATGGCGGCCTACTTTCAACAGCATGATGTCGTCCAGCGCGTAATCCCGCTGGCCTCTGGTTTGCCACAGATCGGCGAGCTTACGGGCATAGTTTTCATCGGTTAGGAAGCAGCAGCCGCCGGCTGGTTGAGCGTAATCGGTAAGACCAAACGCTTTGGCCAGTTCCATCTGTGGCTTACGGTTGCGCCCGCAGAAGCCATACAGCTTGTTGCGATCTACCCAGCCTTCCCGTTCCGGTTTGGTGGGGGGAAGCAGTTTGGCCGACAAAGGGCGCAGTAAAAGGTCGTTGGCGCCCGAGTCGCGAGCGATTAGCGGCATGGTGTCCTTGCGCTGAGACTTGGGGCGTTGACCGATCACCTCGCCGGTAATGATAAAGTCAAAGTCGTTCTCCTCCATCCACTGCCTAGCCTTGCCGACCATGAAGATTTTGCAATCTAGACAAGGGTTTAGGTTAGCTCCATAACCGTATTTGGGGTTCAGGACGACGCTTTTGTATTCTTCGATAACGTCTAGGATGTGGAGTTTAATCCCTAGCTGTTCTGCCACCCACAAGGCGTTGTTGCGCTTGGGCTTTTTTTGGTTGCGCTGGCGAATGGCATGGGTGTGACCCTCCACGCAAAAGCCGGTGAAAAAATTAAGTCCTTCCACATAGATGCCCTGATCTTGGATGATCTTGGCTGCCAGCATCGAATCTAAGCCGCCGGAAATCAAGGCAACTGCTTTGTATCTGTGACTCATCGCAAGCTGCAAGGTTGACCAAATAATGAATTTTACCACTGTCAGAGGGTAGGATCGTTGGGGTGGCGCAGCAGACAAAATGCTAGAAGTTGATGAATGTTAAAATTGCAACTGATGACTAAAACCCAATTTCTCTTATTGGCAAGTGGCTTTGAAGGAGGGTTGATCGCCTTGGCCTACCTTTTGGGTTGGTGGCTGGAGATAAATCCTTTGGCCTCGTTGCGCCTGCACGCTGACGCGCTCGGCGTGAGCCTGCTTGCTACCCTTTCGCTGATGTGGGTGTTTGGGCTCACTTATCGTCTTCCGGTACCGGAGCTGCAAAAGATCAGACGCCTGCTGGTCGAAACGTTAGGGTCTCTGCTCTCGTCCTGTCGTTGGTACGAGTTGGTCTACATAGCAACTTTGGCCGGGGTGGGCGAGGAGATCTTGTTCCGTGGTCTCCTCCAGCCATGGATGGAAACAATGTGGGGTAAGCTTTGGGCTTTGCTGATCAGCAATCTTCTATTCGGCTTGGCCCATTCAGTGACACCTTTGTATACCTTGTTGGCCGCGCTAACGGGGGTCTATTTAGGATGGTTGTTAGACGTTGGGGGCGAGCGCAATCTGTTAATACCGATGATAGTGCACGCGGCCTACGATTTGGCTGCCTTTTTCATGATAGCTGCAGCCTATCGTAGCGAACGTGTTGCCTGACTGGAAAAACGCCTAAATTCGGCAAACGTAAAAAAGTGATAAATGTCTCTTTTAGACAACTTTTGTTGTCTAAAAGGCACGCTTGACGAAGCCTTTTAGTCTTTTTATAGTGCCTCGTAATTTAGTGGGGATATGTGGATTTGTGTGGGGATGTGGGGTGTTTCGTGGTATCCATGTGCTTAATCTGGACGCCAAGGGTCGCCTGGCCATTCCCACCAAATATCGGGAGGTCTTGCAGCATGAGCGCGACGGTCAAGTGGTGATCACCATCGCGATCGATAACCGTTGCCTTTGGCTTTACGCTTTATCCCGATGGGAAGTTCTGGAGCGTCAGCTGCTCTCGTTGCCGGCCATCGATCAGCAAACCCGCCGCTTGCAGCGGATGTTGATAGGTCATGCCAGCGAATGTCAGATGGACGGGCAAGGGCGAGTGTTATTGCCCTCTCCGTTGCGCAAGTACGCTAACTTGGATAGGGCCGTGGCATTGGTCGGGCTGGGCGGGAAATTCGAGATTTGGGACGCGCAGTCCTGGGACATTCGCCGCAACGTGTGGGTGGAGGAGACCAGCTTGGCCGATAGTCAGGGGTCGTCGGCTTTGAGCACTTTATCAATTTAATGATGGATGCGATCGTTCATCGCCCTGTCATGCTGGAAGAGGCGCTGGCGGGCTTGGCCATTCGTAAAGATGGGGTTTATGTGGATTGCACCTTTGGGCGCGGTGGGCACAGCCGAGCTATCCTCGACCGGTTAGGGCCGGACGGCCGGCTGGTGGCTTTGGACAAAGACCCAGACGCTATTGCTTCGCTTCAGGCCAACATTCTAGACCAGGATGCACGGTTTAGATTGATTCATGCTGATTTTGCACGGCTTAAAGAAGTGCTTCAGGATATAGCGTATGTAGGCAAGATCAACGGCATACTTCTGGATTTAGGAATTTCCTCCCCACAGCTGGATGACCCTGAGCGCGGTTTTTCCTTTGTCCGTGACGGCCCTTTAGACATGCGCATGGATCCGACTGCGGGCCTGAGCGCAGCTAGGTGGCTAGCGCAGGCTGGGGAGCGGGAGATCGCCGAGGTTCTTTGGCGTTGTGGCGAGGAGCGGTTTGCCCGCCATATCGCCCGGGCAGTCGTCAGGACTCGCGCCAAGAAACCGTTAACCCGCACTGGCCAGTTGGCAAGATTAGTCGAGCGTTGTGTTCCCAGGCGTGAGCCGGGCAAGCATCCAGCTACCCGGACCTTTCTGGCGCTGCGCATCCACCTCAACCGCGAACTTGAATCTCTCCAAGCCGTTCTAGCGCAGGCGGCAGAGGTGCTAGCCGTGGGCGGACGCTTGGTGACTATCGCTTTTCATTCCCTGGAGGATCGGATTGTCAAACGCTTCATCCGCGAAGTGAATGGCTTGCACGCTTTAGGTAAGAGCAAGCCGAGTCCGTTTGAAGTGATGACCAACCCCCGTGCACGCAGTGCCATTTTGAGGGTGGCGGAGCGTAGATGCTGAGCAAAGCGGAGTGGGTGTGCGTGGGGTTGTCCATTCTGGTGGCCGGCTCGGCAGTAGGCGTAGTGTACGGCAAGTACCAAAGCCGTTTGCTGTTTAATGAAGTTCAACGTCTGCAGGCACAGTTAGATGCGTGCGAGGTAGAGTGGGAGCAATTATTGCTTGAGGAGCACGCTTGGGCCGATTTGACTCGGATCGAACGTCTAGCACAGGTGCGCCTGCACATGGCCGTTCCGAAGGCCGATGAAATCGCTTATCTCCCACTGGTTAGATGGGAGCGTTGACGATATGGTAAATCTGAACGCTACCCACCATCCCGTCGCAGCCTGGCGACGTACACTGGTGTTAACAGGGTTTGGTTTGGGGCTGATAAGCCTGATGGCGCGGGCATTTTACGTTCAGGTATGGCAGCGGGATTTCTTCCAGCGCCGTGCAGACAGGCAGCAGATTCGGATTGCGTCCTTGCCTGCCCATCGCGGTCAGCTATTGGATCGTGACGGAGTGCCGCTGGCCGTCAGCGCTCCGGTGCAGTCGGTGTGCGTTGACCCGCGCCGGTTTCAGCCCAGCCAGGAGCAATTGCGCCGACTTTCTAGGTTGCTTGGCTTGTCCGAGGCAAACCTAAAAAAACGGCTTCAATCCCGCTCTAGAGCGTTTGTGTATCTAAAACGGCACTTGCCGCCAGTTGAGGCGGACAAAATTGCTAAGCTCGAGATTGAGGGGCTGTTTTTGCGACCGGAATTCAAACGCTACTATCCGGCGGCGGAAGTGAGCTCCCATTTGCTCGGTTTCACCGATATCGATCAACGCGGCCAGGAAGGGCTGGAAAAACAATTCGAAGCTCAGCTGCAAGGGGTTGCGGGGAGAATTCGGGTCGTGCAGGATCGGCGCGGGCGGATCATCGAGGCTATTGAGGCTGTTCAAACGGCCCAGCCTGGTCGCGATGTGGTCTTGAGTATCGACCGGCGCTTGCAATACTGGAGTTACTTGGAACTCAAGCGCCAAGTAGCTGAACACGGGGCGAAAGGGGGAATGCTGGTGCTGGTCGATGTACGCACCGGCGAGGTGCTGGCGTTGGCCAACCAGCCTGCCTTCAACCCTAACCTGCGCCGCTCATTGCAGGCGGGGCACTTCCGTAACCGCGCTATCACCGATGGCTTCGAGCCAGGTTCTACTTTAAAACCGTTCGCCCTGGCGTGCGCTTTGCGCAGCAAGGCTGTGCCGAGAGATTTCAAGGTCGACACCCACCCGGGCTGGTTGCGCGTGGGACGCCACCTAGTGCGTGACCACCAGGACTATGGAGTGCTTGATCTGGCCGCTATTTTGCATAAGTCGAGCAACGTCGGGATCACCCAGGTCGCGCTCAGGCTCACACCTAAGGCGTTGGCTGCTTGCCTTAGGGATTTTGGCTTCGGCCGTCCGGTAGGGATTGAATATCCGGGCGAGGCTAGCGGATTTTTGTCTGACCCTGCCGGATGGGATGCGTTCGAGCAGGCTACTATCGCGTTTGGCTATGGGATCTCGGTTTCCGCATTGCAGTTGGCGCGCGCTTATACGGCTTTGGCCGATGGCGGGATACTGCATAGTTTGACCTTGCTCCCTCGGCATCGGGATGAGCACGCAATGAGAGTCGTGCCGAAAGAAGTAGCAGATATGGTTTTGGCCATGCTTGAGGGTGTGGTCAGCCGAGAGGGAACGGCGCTTAAGGCAGAGGTGCCAGGTTACCGGGTGGCCGGCAAGACCGGTACAGCCAAGATCGCGGCCGCTGGCGGCTATGCCGATGGCCGCTATCGATCTCTGTTTGTGGGAATAGCTCCGGTGTCCAGGCCGCGCCTAGTACTGGCCGTCGTGATCGAGGAGCCTGCAGGCGAGCAGTATTACGGTGGTGAAGTAGCCGCGCCGGTGTTTGCCCGAGTAATGGGGTTTGCGCTTAGGCTGCTTGGGGTGCCGCCGGATGCCCCGTCAGATCTCAAACACCAACTGTTAAAGGCCAAACTGGATGGGAATGAAGCTTAACGAGCTCCTGCCAGGGGTTTTGTGTCCAGCGCTGGAGGTCGGTGGGCTGTGCGACCAGAGTCAGGCGGTGCGACCGGGGGATGTCTTCTTCGCCCTAGCCGGTACTCGCTGCCACGGGCTTGAGTTCATTTACGACGCTCAAGCCAGGGGCGCAATAGCCGTAGTATATGACTTAGAAAGCGAAGTAAACGTGCCGCTTAACATTCCCGCTATTGCCGTCCCTCAGCTTAAGGAGCGACTAGGGGAGATCGCTGCCCGCTTTTACGGCCATCCTTCGAGGGACATAGAGGTAATCGGCGTCACTGGGACCAACGGTAAGACTTCTTGCAGCCTGTTTCTGGCGCAGATCCTAAAGGGGGGAGTGCTAGGAACCTTAGGGTGGGGGCGACCTGGAGTGCTCCAGCCAAGTTTGCATACCACGGCCCCCGCGATCGAGACGCAAAGGCGCCTTAATGAGCTGCGTGGGCAAGGAATAAAGGTCGTAGTTATGGAAGTCTCTTCCCACGCATTGGAGCAGGGACGAGTAAACGGCATCGATTTTCGCCTAGCGCTGTGGACCAACTTAAGCCGCGATCACCTGGATTATCACTGCACTATGGAAGCGTACCTGGAAGCTAAGCAGAAGTTATTTGCCTGGCCGACTTTGGAAGCAGCGGTGCTAAATTTGGACGATCCTGCTTGGCCTCACTTTTACCAAGTGGTTGCTCCCGGCGTGACTGTAGTGGGCTATGGGACAAAAGCGCACGAGTCGTTGCTTTTTCCGCGCGTGACGGCTGCCGAAGTGCACTATGGCGCCGCCGGGATGCGGTTTGAGGCGCTCTGGGGCCAGGAACGAGCGCCCGTTGAGGTGCCGTTGCTCGGTGAGTTCAATCTGGCTAATGTCTTAGCAGTGCTGGCCGTATTGCTGGCGCGAGGTTGGCAATTGGTGGAGGCGGCTGAGCATCTGCGGACGATTCAGCCTGTACCTGGGCGAATGGAATGCTTCAGGGCCGAAGGTTGGCCGTTAGTGGTGGTGGACTACGCTCATACTCCAGCTGGCCTGGAATCTGCCCTAAATGCCGTGCGCCGGCATGTTCACGGGAAGGTATGGGTGGTGTTCGGCTGCGGTGGAGAGCGCGACCGCGGCAAGCGGCCGCTGATGGGAAAAATCGCCGAGCAGCTGGCTGACTACGTCATTCTCACCGACGACAATCCACGCAGCGAACCTGGAGACCGAATCATCGCCGATATCCGCGCTGGCATGGTTTCTTTGCCTAGGATTATCCGCGACCGCGCCGAGGCGATTGCTACAGCAGTAACAAGCGCCAGTCCTGAAGATGTCGTGCTGATAGCGGGTAAAGGGCACGAGGATTACCAAGAAATCGAGGGCGTTCGAAAACCGTTTAGTGACCGTGCGTTAGTAGCAGAGTTACTCAACGAGGCAGCGATATGCGTCTGAGCGAATTGGCAGCGGTGCTTAATGGGAGACAGCTAGGAGGAGAGGCCGAATTTATCGGCGTTGGCATCGACAGCCGCCAAGATTTGGGTGGCTGCTTGTTTGTGGCTTTGCGTGGGGCCCGTTTTGACGGTCACGATTTTGTCCCCCAAGCTCAGTCTGCCGGAGCGACCTGTGCTTTGGTCGAACGGTCAGTGGGTTGCAATCTGCCGCAGCTTTTGGTCGCCGATACCCGCTTAGCTTTGGGGGAATTCGCTCGCCATCATCGGCGCCAGTATTTTTCAGGCGATCTGGTAGGGGTGACTGGCAGCAATGGCAAGACCACGGTCAAGGAGATGATTGCCCAGGTACTGGCAGGGTTGAAGACCGAGGGTAATTTTAACAACGCTATCGGAGTGCCTTTAACCTTACTACGCCTTAAGCCCGAGCATCGTTTTGCCGTGATCGAGATGGGGGCCAATCATCTAGGCGAGATCGCTTACGTTGCTCGGTTGGCTGAGCCTAAAGTCGGCGTCATTACCAACGCTGGCCCCGCTCACCTTGAAGGCTTTGGTTCGCTAGAGGGAGTGGCTCAGGCCAAAGGCGAGTTGATTACCGCTTTGCCGGAGGATGGTATCGCGATTTTGAACGCGGGCGATCGCTTTTTTGAGTACTGGCGCGGATTGGCGGGTGCAAGAAAGGTTGTGAGCTTCGGTCTGAGCCAAGCGGCCGATGTGCGGGCCGTAGAGATCGCGCCGCTTCGATTCGAGCAAGGAAGGTTTTGCAACTGGTTTGTAGTCGCCGCCTTAGGCGAGAATTTTGCGGTCGAGCTGGCGCTGGCGGGGCGACACAATATAGCCAACGCGCTGGCGGCTTGTGCAGTGGGTATGGCTTTGGGGAGAGAGATCTCGGAGATCCAAGCGGGACTAGCCAATATGGTGCCAGTGGCAGGCAGGCTTAACCCCATACCAGCGGCGACAGAAGGAGCGTGGCTGCTGGATGATTGCTACAACGCTAACCCCGCCTCATTTCAAGCCGGCCTTGAGGCTTTGCAAGCTTTAGGGGGCGAGCCTTGGGTCGTGCTCGGGGCGTTCGGCGAGTTGGGTCCAGAGAGTGCGGCTTGGCACGCCCGAGCTGGGCAGTTAGCCAAGGAATATGGGGTTCAGCGCCTTTTAGCGGTAGGCGAGGAAAGCCAGGCCGCAGTGGCTGCGTTTGGGGCTGGTGGGCAGTGGTTTGCTTCTCAACAAGCACTAATTGAGACGGCCCAAAACCTGCTTCATGCAGACGCCCGGGTTTTAGTTAAAGGGTCGCGCAGGCAAAAACTAGAAGTCGTGGTGGCAGCGTTGAGGAAGAGGTAAGGTGCTGTATTTTTTGACGAATTGGCTAGCGGATTGGTACGGGCCGTTTCGGGTTTTTCAGTATCTGACCCTGCGGGCCATCCTGGGGGTGTTGACGGCGCTCTCGATTGCGTTCGTGTTTGGTCCGCCCTTAATTTGCCGTCTTGGCTCTCTGGGTCGCCAACCAATTCGACAGGACGGACCGCAAAATCACTTCTCTAAAGCAGGGACCCCAACTATGGGAGGGCTTTTGATTTTACTCGCCCTCACCCTAGCGACGTTGCTGTGGGCAGATCTGCGCAATCGTCAGGTTTGGGTAGTGCTGTTGGTGACCTTAGCGTTTGGGGCGATTGGCTTCGCCGATGATTACAAGAAATTGGTTTTGGGCAATAGTCAAGGTTTGTCCGCGCGCCGGAAACTGTTTTGGCAGACGATGGTGGCATTGGCGGCGGCCGGGTTTTTGTATGCCTCAGCCAAGGTGCAGGCTGAAACGGCTTACATCATTCCTTTTTTTAAACAAGTTAATCTGGATTTGGGGTGGGGATTTATTCCTCTGACCTGGTTAGTGATTGTAGGAGCTAGCAATGCGGTCAATTTGACCGACGGCTTGGATGGGCTGGCAATCTTACCGGCAGTGCTAGTCGGCGGGGCGTTGGGAATCTTCGCTTACGTGTCTGGGAATGTGAACTTCGCCAATTACTTAGCTGTGCCCCATGTTCCTGGCACAGGCGAATTGGTGGTGTTCTGTGGGGCGTTGGTGGGAGCAGGGCTTGGATTTTTGTGGTTCAATGCCTACCCAGCCCAAGTATTTATGGGTGACATCGGAGCCTTAGCGCTAGGAGCCAGCCTGGGAACGTTGGCTGTACTAGTGCGACAGGAGGTTGTGTTAATGGTGATGGGGGGCGTGTTTGTGGTCGAGACCCTGTCGGTCATCCTCCAGGTAGCTTCCTTCAAGTTAACCGGTCGGCGGATCTTCCGCATGGCTCCCTTGCACCACCATTTTGAGCTCAAAGGCTGGCCGGAGCCGCGCGTGATCGTGCGGTTTTGGATTATCACCGTAATCCTGGTTCTCATCGGTCTGGCCACCTTGAAGCTGAGGTAGAGACAGTGGGAAGGCAGGCACACGCGTCTAGCGCGCTCGGGCTGGACCACGATGCGCGAGTGGTGGTGGTAGGGCTGGGCAAGACCGGCGTGTCGGCGTTGCGCTTTCTGTGCCGGCAAGGAATAGCGTGCCTGGCCATAGATAGCCGTGAGCAGCCGCCTGGGCTCTCGGTTGCCCAGGAGCTGAGCGTGCCGGTATTTACAGGCAGTTTGCGTTCCGACTGGCTATGTGGGGCCACGCATCTCTTAGTCAGCCCTGGAGTGGAGCTCGACCGACCGGAAATCCGCACCGCTCTGGAGAGAGGGGTAGCCTTGATCAGCGACATCGATTTGTTCGCTGATCAAGTTCAAGGACCAGTAGTTGGGGTGACCGGCTCCAATGGCAAAAGCACTGTGACCACCTTGGTCGCTGAGATGGCCAAGGCGTCGGGCATCCGTGCTGTGGCCGGTGGCAACCTGGGGACACCGGCTTTGGATCTCCTGACCGAGGAGTGTGAGCTTTATGTGCTTGAGCTATCTAGCTTTCAATTGGAACGAACGCGACGATTGAAGCTCACGGCGGGGGCGATTTTGAACATAAGCCCCGATCACTTAGATCGCCATCGTGATTTAGCCAGCTATGCTGCGATCAAGGGTAAGCTCTTGCAATTTAGCCAGGTCAAGGTGATCAATGGCGATGACCCGCTGGTCGGAGAGATGGCTAGACAAAAGGGGTGGGATGCAAGGTCAGATGCGAGGCGCAGTGAGGCAACGTCAGAGAACCGGGACTGGATTCGGTTCAGCCTGACCGATCCTGAGGCCGATTACGGGTTAGTGCGCTATCAGGGCCAGGAATGCTTGGCGTGCCGGGGAGAGCCGTTGTTTGCTGCTTCGGCAGTTCGACTGGTCGGTCGCCATAATTTGGCAAATGCCTTGGCGGCCTTGGCGTTGGCGGAAGCAGTAGGCGTGCCGCGTGAGGGGGCGTTGTCGACATTGCCGCACTTTGCTGGCCTCCCCCACAGGATGCAGCGAGTGGCACAGATTGATGGCGTGGATTGGATCAACGACTCCAAAGGCACCAACATCGGGGCGACGGAGGCGGCCATCGCTGGACTTGCAGGACCGGTGATCCTGCTCGCCGGCGGGGATGGCAAAGGTGCCGATTTTTCCCAGCTTAAGCTTGCGGTGGCCGGTAAAGTTCGGGCCGCGGTGTTGTATGGCCGTGACCGCCATTTGATCGCCCGGGCGTTGGCGGAAGTGACGGCGATCTATGTGGTGGAGGATCTACCGCAAGCGGTCGCTACTGCCAGAAAGATCGCTCGAGCGGGCGACACCGTGCTGCTTTCGCCAGCATGTGCCAGTTTCGATCAGTTCGAAAATTATCAAGCTCGAGGGGAGTGCTTTACGCGGGAGGTTTTGCGGTGGCAACAGTGATCCCTCCGCCTGGAGCCAAAGCCCCGCCTCCCGCGGTTTTCGTTGACCGCTGGCTGCTGGCGGTAACTTTGGGCTTGCTCATGGGGGGGTACGTCATGATGACTTCGGCCTCACTCCATCTGAGCGAGGACGGTTTTCATTTTGCTAAGCACCAATTGCTGCACTTGGGCTTGGGGCTCGGCGCTGGTGGCTTGGTCTGCGCTGTTCCTCTTAAAGAATGGCTTAGGCTGTGGCCGGCGCTGCTGATCATAGGATTTGGCTTGCTTTTGGCAGTTAAGCTGCCCGGATTGGGAGTAACCGTCAACGGCAGCACGCGGTGGCTAAGTGTGGGCGGAGTGCGCGTGCAGGTCTCGGAAGTATTCAAATGGATCGCCAATATCTACCTGGCTAGTTACATAGTTCGCCACGGAGAAGAATTGCGCAGGCGCGCGCTGGGACTTTACCGTCCGCTTTTTGTGTTGGCGCTAGGGGCTGGCCTCATGTTATGGCAACCGGACTTTGGCGCTGCAGCGATTCTGATGGCGACGGCGGTGACGGTGTTGTTTCTGGCCGGAGCGAGAGTTTTGCCGCTTTTGTCATTGCTTGGTGGGCTGGCGGCTGTGGCCGTGGGGCTAGTGGTCGCGGAGGATTATCGCCTTAAGCGTTTAGAAGCGTTTTTCGACCCTTTCGCCCATTCCCAGGATTCTGGCTATCAACTAGTGCAGGCGTTGATCGCCTTTGGCCGCGGTGGATGGTTCGGGGTCGGCCTGGGAAACAGCGTGCAGAAGATGTTTTACCTGCCAGAAGGCCATACCGATTTCTTGCTCGCGGTGGTCGGGGAGGAACTGGGCTTGGTGGGAGTGATGGCTGTAGGAGCCGGGTTTGGCCTTTTAGTATGGCGGATCTTCGCTATCGCTCAATGCGCACATGTTGCTGGCGAGGTCTTTGGTGCTTTTCTCGCTTACGGGGTTGGAATCTGGCTGGGACTGCAGGCGCTGGTCAATATGGGCGTGAACTTAGGCGTGCTCCCCACCAAAGGGTTGACCTTGCCGCTGATGAGTTATGGAGGGGGGAGTTTAGTAATGAGTTGCCTGGCCTTAGGACAGGTGGCTCGCGTCTATGCTGAAGCCAAAGCCAAGGCCCTCGCGAACAAGGATGTTTCCTTAAGGAGGGGGCTATGGCGAAGGTCATGATTTTGGCCGGAGGGACCGGCGGCCACGTGTTTCCAGCCCTGGCAGTGGCCGATTGGTTGCGCAGACACGACCATCGGGTAAGCTGGATGGGCACGCGCAGGGGACTGGAGGCGCGGGTGGTCTCAGAGGCGGGCATTGAGTTGGACGTTTTAGATGTAAGCGGGCTGCGCGGAGCGGGGCTTTCGACTAAGCTGCAGGCCCCAGGGATGCTGGTCAAAGCGCTTGTCCAGGCAGTTGGCCACATTCGTCGCCGCCGCCCAGACGTGGTTTTGGGCATGGGGGGGTTTGTTGCTGGTCCAGGCGGGATAGCGGCAGTAGGGCTTAAAGTTCCGCTGGTAATCCATGAGCAAAACCGAGTAGCTGGAGCGACCAATCGTTTCCTGGCTCGCTGGGCGCGGCGCGTGTTGGAGGCGTTCCCAGGCGCGTTTGCCGATCGCTTTCGCCCGTGCTGGACTGGCAACCCTTTACGGCGTGAAATCCAAGAGGCAGGAGTAAAGCGCCGCTCGGCCCCCGCTTTACGGCCAGTTCGAATTTTAGTCCTAGGCGGCAGCCAAGGTGCCCAGCCCCTAAACGAAATCGTGCCCCGAGCCCTTTCCGCCTTGGGGAGCCGGATAGATGTTTGGCATCAAAGCGGGTCGGCTATGCAAGCCCAGGTGACGGCGGCCTACCACAATGCCGCTGTGAAAGCCAGGGTTGATGCTTTCATCGTCGATATGGCTGCAGCCTATTCCTGGGCGGATCTGGCGATCTGTCGGGCAGGTGCGATGACTGTGAGCGAGCTGGCAGCTATCGGTCTAGGAGCGATTTTAGTGCCCTACCCGTATTGTCGAGATGATCACCAGACGCATAACGCTAAGTACCTCGCAGAGCGGGGAGCAGCGTGGTTATTGCCACAGCGGGAATTGACAGCGGACCGTCTTTCAGCAGCGGTGGCAGAACTGATCACTCATCCCGATCGCCTGCAAGCCATGGGGGAAGCAGCGCGGCAGGCAGCCCGCTTAGATGCTACCGAGACGGTAGCGCAGATTTGTTTGGAGGAAGTCTTACGATGATGCCTAAGTTGCGGCAAGAAATAGGAGTGACCGGCCGGTTGCCGTCATCGTCGGCCGTGGAAGAGCAGATCAAGCGGCGTTGCACCAAGATCGGTCGAATCCACCTCATAGGCATAGGCGGGGCCGGCATGAGCGGGATTGCCGAAGTGCTAGTCAATTTAGGCTACCGGGTATCGGGCTCGGACCTGCGCGAGAGCATTACTCTGCAGCGGCTGCGCGCTTTGGGAGTGGAGGTGAGCGTGGGGCACGATGCCGCTAGGGTGCGCGGCGCAGAGGTGGTGGTGGTCTCCAGCGCTGTGCCCGATGACAATCCGGAGCGGGTGGCTGCGCGGCGATTGCGCATCCCGGTGATCTCGCGTGCGGAGATGTTGGCCGAATTAATGCGCTTCCGCTTTGGCATCGCTGTCGCCGGAACCCACGGTAAAACCACGACCACGAGCCTGATTGCCAGCATCTTGGCCGAAGCCGGTCTGGATCCGACTTTCGTCATTGGGGGTCGGCTTGAAAGCCGGGGTAGCCACGCTGCCCTTGGGTCTAGCCCTTTCTTGGTGGCCGAGGCCGACGAAAGCGATGCCTCATTCCTGCACTTGCAGCCGATCATAGCGGTGGTGACTAACGTAGACCGCGATCATATGGATACCTATGAGGGCGATTT
This sequence comes from Methylohalobius sp., assembly GCA_026415315.1. Taxonomy (GTDB): domain Bacteria; phylum Pseudomonadota; class Gammaproteobacteria; order Methylococcales; family Methylothermaceae; genus Methylohalobius. The sequence continues at coordinate 63,924 of JAOAHI010000002.1, read as the reverse complement.
CAAACGTCTGCAGCAAACCTTCGTCGAATTTCTCCACCATATCCCTTTTTACGGGTTAGCAGTAGTTTGTCGGGATGATCCGGGGGTGTCGGAGATCCTGCCAGAGATCCAAAAGCCGATGTGGACGTATGGTTTTCACCCGCAGGCTGATTTGCGTGCCCACAGCGTTACTCCCGCCGGACTTAAAACGTATTTTGTGGCCGAGGGCAAAGGCTTGGCTCGCCCTCTTCCGGTGGAGCTAAACCTTCCCGGTCGCCACAACCTTCTGAACGCTTTAGCGGCTATAGCCGTGGCGCGGGAGTTGGATATCGCCCCATCGGCGATCCAAAAAGCGCTGGCCAATTTTGCTGGAGTTGGGCGCAGATTTGGGGTACATCGCGTACCTTGGGGTGGAGGCGAGGTCGTTTTGGTTGACGATTACGGCCATCACCCGCGCGAATTAGCGGCCGTATTTGCGGCAGCCAGACAGGCCTGGCCGGAACGCAGGCAATTAGTGGTATTCCAACCTCACCGCTATTCCCGCACCCGCGCCCTGCTGACCGAGTTTGCTGAGGTCCTAAGCCGAGCCGACGAGGTATTGCTGCTTCCGGTCTATCCGGCCGGGGAGCAGCCGCTTCCCGGCGGCGACAGCCTTGCTTTGGTACAAGAGCTCGCCAGGCTCGATCGCTCTCCTCGACTGCTAGAGGCTTTAACGGATGTGCCTGCCGCTTTGGCGGCTTGTCTTAAGCCGCAGGATGTGGTGCTAGTCATGGGTGCCGGCAGCATCGGTCAGTTGGCAGCCTCTCTGCCGCAGGCTTTGGAGGAGCTTAAACGATGAGGATGGAAAAGGCGCTTTGGCCCCACAGCGAACTTAAAAACCATGTAAAGCTGGCCAGATTTACTTCTTGGCGCGTGGGCGGGCCAGCTGAACGCCTATTTCAGCCTTCGTCCAAAGAGGACCTGGTTGGGTTTCTTGCCGCTTTGCCGGAGCGCGAGCCTTTGACTCTCTTGGGTTTGGGCAGCAACGTCCTGGTGCGCGATGGCGGAGTGCCAGGGACGGTGATTTTAACCTCTGGCTTGCGTCGCTTATTTCTCGAGCAGGGGCGAATTTACGTTGAGGCCGGTGTTCCTTGTGCCCATGTAGCGCGTTTCTGCCTCGAACACGGCCTCTCAGGGGGGGAGTTTCTGGCTGGGATCCCAGGCAGTTTTGGCGGAGCGTTGGCGATGAACGCGGGAGCTTTTGGTGGAGAGACGTGGGATTGGGTCGAAGAAGTAGAGACAGCGGACAGGCATGGCAAGGTGTACCGCCGTAGCCGATGCGAATACCAGGTGGGTTACCGCAACGTGCAGGGGCCGGCGGGCGAGTGCTTCCTGGCTGCTTGGCTGCGCTTTGCCCCAGGGGATCCAGAAGCTGGCAGATGGCGTATCCGGCACCTGTTGACCCAGCGCTATAAGACCCAACCGATGGGCTGGCCAAGCTGCGGTTCGGTCTTTAAAAATCCTGAGGGTGAAAAAGCCGGGCGTCTGATCGAGGTGTGCGGCCTTAAGGGTAAACGGATTGGTTTGGCCAAGATTTCGGAAGTGCACGCCAATTTCATCCTCAACTTGGGTGGGGCCCAAGCGGCTGATATCGAGGCCCTGATCTGCCTTGCTCAGGCGGAGGTACAGGTCCGCTTTGGCATAAGGCTTGAGCCAGAAGTCAAAATCTTGGGTGTGGGGGGGAGGAATGAGACAGATTAAACATCCAAAAGACTTCGGGCGGGTTGCGGTGGCGATGGGGGGGGCAAGCGCCGAGCGTGAGATCTCCTTGCTTTCTGGGCAGAGGGTATGGAGGGCCCTTGAACGCCTCGGGGTGGAAGCGGTGGCGGTAGATATAGGCGATAGGCCGCTTCAAGCCTTGTGGGGCCAGGGCTTTGATCGGGTGTTCAACATCGTCCATGGTCGCGGCGGTGAGGACGGTGTGCTCCAAGGATTATTGGAAGCCATGCGGCTGCCCTACACGGGTAGCGGCGTGCTCGGCTCTGCTTTAAGTATGGATAAACTGGCTACCAAGTTGTGTTGGCGCGGCGCCGGGCTGCCGACTCCCGCTTGGTATGTGCTTGAGACTGCGGCAGATTTAACCCCCTGTGCGGAGACTTTGGGTTTTCCAGTGATTGTCAAACCGGCGCTAGAAGGTTCCAGCATAGGCACCAACAAAGCCAGCGATCTTAGAGAGTTAGCATGGGCGTGGGAAGAAGCCAAACGTTACCGCTGTCCAGTGTTTGCCGAGTGTTGGGTAGATGGCGACGAGTATACCGCTGCCTTGCTCAAAGATGAGATCCTGCCGTTGATTCGCTTGGAGACACCGCGGACCTTCTACGACTTTGAAGCCAAGTACCGGGCCACAAGCACCCGTTACCTGTGCCCTTGCGGTTTGCCTGCGGATGAGGAGCAAAGGCTTAAAGAATTAGCCAAGCGTGCCTGTCAGGTGCTGGGCGTGACCGGCTGGGGCAGGGTGGACCTGTTTCTGGATCATCAAGGCGCACCTTGGTTAATCGAAGTCAACACGGTGCCGGGCATGACCGATCACAGCTTGGTGCCGATGGCAGCGCGCGCGGCTGGGATCGAATTCGACGAATTGGTATGGCAGATTCTGGAGACTAGTGTCGAGGTATAAGGCGGCTGGTTGGACGGTAGGATTGGCAGTGGTACTTTTGTTAATGAGTTGGGTTTGGTGTAGAGATAAGGCGCGCTGCGCTTTGGTTCATGCTCCGATTCGATATGTTCGGCTAGAAGGGCAGCTAGAGCATGTGCGCCCGAATGACCTAGAGAAGCTGCTTAGACCTTTTTTGGACCGAAGCTACTTCACCCTAAATCTGGCCGAATTGGCGGCGGCCGCTAAACAGCATCCCTGGGTGGACAAGGTGCAAGTCGAGCGCATCTGGCCGGATGTAATCGAGGTGAAGGTAAGCGAAAAAGTCCCTTATCTCCGTTGGGGGGAGAGAGACTTGTTTAGTCCTCAGGGAGAGAAATTCACTCCGGCTGCATATGGAGGGGCTAAGGAGGATATGTCCTCGTTTGCGAACCTACCTCGATTGGACGGTCCCCCCGGACACGAAAAGCTGCTGTTTGCTGCTTACTGTCAGATGGCCGAGGCTCTTAAACCTTTGCATTTTAAAATCCGTAAGTTAGAAGTAGACGCCAGGCGATCTTGGCAGCTGACCTTGGAGTCTGAAGGGCAGCCAGCATCGGATATGGTGATCGTTTTAGGACGGCAAAAGCCACAGGAGGTGTTTGCTCGGGTGGCCCAATTTTTGGGAAGCTTGACCGTGCGTCAAAGGCAGCGGATTGAACGGCTGGACGCTCGCTATAAGCACGGTTTTGCGGTTCGTCTGCGCCAATCCGGTTCAGACGGAAAACGAAATCCATAAGGTTTGAGCGATATGGCAAGGCGCAGAGACCGCAACATCATCGTGGGGCTTGACATCGGTACTTCCAAGGTGGCTGCGATCATAGGTGAATATAGCGTAAGGGATGAGGAAATCGAGATCATTGGCATCGGTGTCCATCCCTCTAAAGGCCTGAAACGGGGGGTAGTGGTCAACCTCGAGTCCACCGTGCAGGCGATTCAACGGGCGGTAGAGGAAGCTGAGCTGATGGCTGGTTTTCAAGTTCATTCCGCCTATGTGGGAATCGCTGGCAGCCACATCCGCAGCCTCAACTCCCATGGTATCGTAGCGATTAAAGACAAAGAAGTGACCCAGGCCGATGTGGACCGGGTATTGGATTCGGCGCGGGCGGTAGCGATCCCAGCCGACCAGAAAATCCTCCACGTTTTGCCCCAGGAGTACATCATAGACAGCCAAACAGGCATCAAGGAGCCGGTTGGGATGGCGGGAATCCGGTTGGAGGCCAAGGTACACATCGTCTCGGGTGCGGTCAGCGCAGCCCAAAATCTGGTTAAGTGCGTGCGCCGCTGCGGCCTGGAAGTCCAGGACATCGTTTTGGAGCAGTTGGCCTCCTGTTACGCGGTCTTAAGCGAAGACGAGAAAAACTTAGGAGTGTGTCTGGTCGACATCGGGGGCGGGACTACAGACATCGCTGTGTATACCGATGGCGCCATCCGCCACACTGCCGTGATTCCGATCGCCGGTGATCAGATTACTAACGACATCGCGGTGGCGTTACGCACTCCAATCCAGCAGGCTGAAAGGATCAAGGTTGAGCACGCGTGCGCCTTGGTTCAGCTGGCTGACATCGATGACGTAATCGAGGTGCCCAGCATTGGGGATCGCCCACCGCGTCGGATCTCCCGCCACAACCTAGCCGAAATTGTGGAGCCCCGCTGTGAGGAGCTTCTCCTGCTGATCCAGACCGAGTTGCGCCGCAGCGGCTTTGAAGATTTGATCGCCGGCGGCATCGTCTTAACCGGAGGCAGCGCCAAGCTGGAAGGCTTGGTGGAGCTGGCGGAAGAAATATTCCATATGCCGGTGCGTTTAGGCTTGCCTCGCCGCGTGACCGGTCTGGTCGAGGCGGTCAAAAGCCCGGCTTTCGCTACCGGGGTGGGATTGTTGTTGTTCGGGCATGAGCATCACACATCTTTTAGTTTGACGGAGAGGGAGTCGGGGTGGACGGCGATTTGGAGGCGGATGTGCAGTTGGTTTCAGGGGAATTTTTGAGCAGTGGGTAGGGGTTTTGGGTTTTTAACAACTTTTAAGGAGAGCAGATATGAAGTTCGAGATGGTTGACGAATTTGGCCAAAATGCGGTCATTAAGGTGATCGGCATCGGCGGCGGAGGCAGTAACGCTGTGGACTACATGGTCAGTAGCAACATCGAGGGCGTGGAATTTATCTGTGCTAATACCGATGCCCAAGCGTTAAGGCGAGTGTCGGCCAAAACGGTGTTGCAAATCGGCGGCGAGTTGACCAAGGGTCTGGGGGCAGGCGCTAATCCTGAGGTGGGAAAACAGGCGGCCATGGACGACCGCGACCGCATCCAGGAAGTGATCCGCGGTGCCGATATGGTTTTTTTGACCGCCGGCATGGGAGGGGGCACGGGTACCGGAGCGGCGCCGGTATTTGCCGAAATCGCTCGGGATCTTGGGGCGTTGACGGTCGCAGTGGTGACTAAACCGTTTCCCTTTGAGGGCAACAAGCGGCGGATGATTGCCGAGCGCGGGATCGAAGAACTGAGTCGGTATGTGGATTCGCTGATCACTATCCCCAACGAAAAGCTCCTGCCAGTTTTGGGCAAGGATACCTCTTTGCTCCAAGCGTTTGCGGCGGCCAACAACGTGCTTTTGGGAGCCGTGCAAGGGATCGCCGAACTCATCACCCGTCCGGGTTTGATCAACGTGGACTTTGCCGACGTTAGGACGGTGATGGCGGAGATGGGGATGGCGATGATGGGAACCGGTTCGGCCAGTGGGGACAATCGGGCCCGCGAGGCGGCGGAACGGGCTATCGCCAGCCCCTTGCTGGAGAACATCAACTTGCACGGCGCGCGTGGGATCCTAGTCAACATCACCGGCGGTTTGGATCTGTCTATAGGCGAGTTCGATGTGGTCGGCAACGTGGTTAAGGAGTTCGCTTCCGAGGACGCCGTGGTGGTAATCGGCACGGTCATCGATCCGGAGCTGCAGGATGAGATCCGGGTGACGGTGGTGGCCACCGGTCTTGAGAGCTCGCGGGCGACTGCAGATGCACCGGTGCGATTGGTAGAGAAAGCTAGCGATGGGCGGATCGATTACGACAAGTTGGAGCGGCCCACCGTTATTCGTCAGCAACCTGAAAGGGTACGCAAACTCAGTGGGTTGCAGGCAAGCAGCGCAGGCAGCGAAGAAGACCTGGATTACTTAGATATTCCGGCTTTCCTGCGCCGGCAGGCGGACTGAATGTCAAAGGGGCAGGTGGCTCTCTGGGCCTGCCCCTATAATCGCATCGGCATGACCAGGTAGCGCAGCGAGGGGTTGCCTGGCTCCTCAGCGAGGCAGCTTAAGTTTTGGTCGGAGAAAGAGAGCTGGATGGTGTCTGCGTCCAGATGAGAGACCGCATCGGCAAGATAAGCAGCGTTAAAACCGACTGTGAACGGTTCGCCCAAGTAGGTGATTTCCACTTCTTCTTCCGCTTCTTCGTGCTCCGGATTGTGGGTGGAGAGGCGCAACAGGTCTGGGGATACGTCTAGGCGGATGCCGCGGTACTGCTCGTTGGAGAGAATAGAGACCCGACCGATAGCTTCTTTTAATTGCGAGCGGCTCACGGTTAAGCGGCGGGATAGGCTCTCTGGGAAAACCCGCCGATAATCCGGATAGCGGGCGTCGATTAGCTTGGCGGAGAACACCGTCAAGCCTAGTTCCAAGCGGATATTGTTGGCAGTGAGACGCAGGGGATGCAAGGATCCTTCACCCTCCAGCAGGCGCACGAGTTCTTGCACCCCTTTGCGTGGTAGGATGGGCTGATGGATCCCGGCCACCTCGCTTTCCAAGGGTTCTTCGCACCAGGCTAAGCGGTGGCCGTCAGAGGCGACGGCGCGGATAAATGTTCCCTCCATTTCCAGCAGCAGGCCGTTGAGGTAGTAGCGCACGTCTTGCTGAGCCATAGCGTACATGGTTTTAACCAAAAGCTTTTTGAGCGCATCCCCTCTCACTAGGGTCTTAATGCTCTCGCCATGTAGGGTGAATTCAGGGAAGTTGGCACTGGGCAAAGCTGAGAGCTGAAACCGGCTTTTGCCTGCTTTAATTTCTAGCGCTTTGTTGTCCTTTAGAGCACAGTGCAGAGAAGTCCCTGGCGGGAGCAAGCGGCAGATGTCCAAAAGTTTGCGTGCCGGCACGGTAGTTTCACCGCTGTCACCGCTTGCTTCGCAAGAAGTGATGAGCTCAATCTCTAGATCGGTGCCGATTAGGGTCAAGCGGCCATCCTGGACGCGGAGGAGGACATTGGCCAGTATCGGCAGAGTAGAACGGCGCTCGATCACGCCGACCACCTTGTGCAGCGCCTCGAGCAAGGGTTCACGAGTGATGAAAAACTGCATCGTCCGATCTCAATTGATCAAAAGGTGTAACAAAGTGGCATAATCCTCGGCGAGCTTGCTGTCGGATTCTCTGAGTTCCTCAACCTTGCGGCAAGCGTGCAAGACGGTAGTATGATCGCGGCCCCCGAAAAACTCGCCAATCTCTGGCAGGCTGTGGTTGGTCAGCTCTTTAGCCAACGCCATCGCGATTTGCCGCGGCCGGGTGATAGAGCGGGTACGCTTATTGGAGAGGATGTCGGCGACCCGGATTTTGTAATATTCAGCCACCGTTTTCTGAATATTCTCTACGTTAATGAGTTTGTCTTGGACCGCGATCAAGTCGCGCAGCGCTTCCTTGGCGAAAGGCAGAGTGATCGGTTCGCCGGTAAACTGAGCGCGAGCGGTGACCCGGCGCAACGCCCCCTCCAGCTCGCGTACGTTGGAGCGGATTCGTTTACCGATGAAAAAAGCGACGTCTTCAGGCAACTCAACCCCCCATTGCTGGGCTTTGCTCATCAGGATTGCGACCCGAGTCTCTAAATCTGGAGGTTCGATCGCCACCGGCAGGCCCCAGCCGAAACGGGATTTAAGCCGCTCCTCCAAACCTTCGATTTCCTTTGGATAGCGGTCACAGGTAAGGACTACTTGGTGTTTGTTTTCTAGCAAAGTGTTAAAAGTATGGAAGAACTCTTCCTGCGAACGCTCCTTGCCAGCAAAAAACTGAATGTCGTCGATCAAGAGGGCGTCCACCGATCGGTAATACTCCTTGAACGCATTGATAGCATTATGCTGCAAGGCAGTGACCATATCTGAGACAAAGCGCTCGGAATGCAGGTATACCACAGCGGCGGAGGGATCGCGCTCAACGATAAGGTTGCCGATGGCGTGCATGAGATGGGTTTTGCCCAATCCCACCCCGCCGTAAATGAATAAGGGGTTATAAGCTTGACCGACGTTTTCCGCCACTTGCATGGCCGCCGCTTTGGCGAACTGATTGGATTTGCCCTCGACGAAGGTGGCGAAGGTAAAGGCTGGGTTGAGGTAATTAGCACCTGGTTTTTTCTTACGCGGCCGTTTGTCTTTGGCTCCGAAATCGGGGGCGGTGCTGATTTCTTCTCGGCGGGTGCCGACCTCTAGCACTACGTGATGAATGCCGCTGGCATTTTGGGGAAGGGCTGCCTCGATCTTGTCAATAAAATGTTCTTTGACCCAGTCGAGCACGAAGCGGTTGGGAGCGAGAAGTTTTAACTCTGAACCGTTTTCAACCGCTTGGAGGGGGCGAATCCAGGTATTGAACTGCTGAGTAGGAATTTCGTTTTCCAGCTTTTGGATGCACCGATTCCAGAGTTCGCTCATGGGTTAGCCTGAAACGTTAGGATTGAACCGCCGACTCCGCTTACAAGCGACAGCCTGCATTCTGGAGTAAAGATACTATACCGAATTTGTTAAGCCCTCGCAGCCTTGACGTCTAAGTTTCAGCAGAGTATCATTTATATCCTTTTTTATTATGTTTTTCAAATAATTATAAGGCTTGAGGCGATGAAACGAACCTATCAACCCAGCAAAATCCGGCGCGCTCGGACTCATGGTTTTCGGGCTAGGATGCGCACTCGTGGCGGCCGTAAGGTGATTGCATCCCGGCGCGCTAAAGGCCGGGTTAGACTAGCGCCCTGAGTGCAGCGCGAGCTAGATTCGGTTTTCCGAAGGCCTCAAGGCTTTTGGCAGCGGCCGAATTTGGCTATGTTTTTAGTCAGCCTAAGGTGGTCGCGGACGAGTTTTTTACTGTCCTGGCGCGGTCTAACGATAAGGGTTGGCCGCGGCTTGGTTTGGCCATTTCCAAACGGAAGATTAAGAAAGCCGTTGCTCGCAATCGGATCAAACGCCTTGTGCGCGAGAGTTTTCGCTTGAACCAAAGCCGGCTGCCTGCTATCGATGTCGTGGTTTTAGCTAAACCCTCGGTGTTGACCGCTGAGCGGAGCGTGTTATGGGAATCTTTGGCAAAGCATTGGCAGGACTTGAGTATGCTTGCCGCCTCGCCCTGATCGCTGCAATCCGGTGGTACCGCTTTTGGCTAAGTCCGTGGCTGGGTAATCAATGCCGCTTTTATCCCAGCTGTTCTAGCTATGCGTTGCTAGCCATTGAGCGGTTCGGGGTGGCGGGAGGGTTATGGCTCGCACTGTGCCGCCTGCTGCGTTGTCATCCTTGGCATCCAGGGGGCGTGGATCCAGTTCCAGAGCGATTATGGAATAAAAAATGGACAACTTAAGGTTTTTTCTTATCCTCATGACCCTTCTTTTGGGCTATATGTTATGGGAAGCTTGGCAACGGGATTATGGACCCAAGCCGCCTGAGGCTGAGACTCAGCCAGCGGTTCAAGCGCAACCTGAGGCCCAGGCCCAAGCCCAGGTCGAGTCTGCACTTGGCGCGCAGACAAGCACGAGGCCCGAGAAGGCAGGGAGAATACGCGTTCAGACCGACGTTTTTAAGGCCGAAATCGATCTCGTGGGCGGTGATCTTAAGGTGGTGGACCTACTTAACTATCCGGTCGCCAAGGGCAAGCCAGAGGAGCCAGTGCGCTTGTTGAGCGATGAGCCGGACCATTTGTTTGTTACCCAGACGGGTTTTTTGGGGGATGAAAAAATTGCCCCTAAGCACACCGCTGTATGGCAAGCCACAGCTCTTGAGTATCGGATGAACGGTCAGGAAGCGCTCAAGGTGCCTCTTATTTGGCGTGGCGACGGGGTGGAAATCGTCAAGACCTTCACTTTCAAGCCGGGCAGTTACGAGATCCGCTTCGATTATCAGGTGGCCAATTCCTCGCCTGTCTCCTGGAATGCCCGCCTTTATGGGCAGATTAAACGCAAGCCGCCGGCCAAAACTGAGGATAGCGCTTTCATCCGTACCTATACTGGGGTGGCCTGCCGGCGCGCCGATGAGCCGTATGAAAAAATCTCTTTTAGCGACATCGAACACCTGGCCCAAAACTGGGAAACCGAGGGGGGATGGTGCGCTATGATTCAGCACTATTTTTTAGCTGCCTGGCTGCCTGGAGACCAAACTAACTACTTTTATACCAAGGCCCTGCCGGATCAAGTGTACATCGTTGGCTCCTACTCGCCTGAATATCAGGTGGCTGCAGGTGAAACCAAGACTTTCGGCGCTCGCTTTTATATTGGCCCTAAACTTCAGCGAGTATTGGAGCAGGTTGCGCCGGGACTCGAGCTGACCGTCGATTACGGCATCTTTACTTTTATCGCCAAACCTATTTTCTGGCTGTTGGAACAGTTTGAAAAACTGTTTGGAAATTGGGGGTGGGCGATCATCTTTACCACGGTAGTCATCAAGGCTATGTTTTATCCCTTGTCGGCAGCCAGCTTCCGGTCCATGGCCAAGATGCGCCAGATCCAGCCCAAAATGCAGGCCTTGAAGGAGCGCTTCGGCGAGGACAAACAAAAGTTTCACCAAGCACTGATGCAGCTTTATCGGGAGGAGAGGGTCAACCCTTTAGGGGGGTGCTTGCCGATTTTGGTCCAAATCCCAGTGTTCATTTCCCTCTACTGGGTATTGGTGGAAAGCGTGGAGATGCGGCAAGCCAGCTTTTTGCTGTGGTTAACTGATCTGACGGCCAAAGATCCCTATTTTGTTCTGCCGGCCCTAATGGGGGTGACGATGTGGATTCAGCAGAAACTCAGCCCTCCTCCTGCCGACCCGGTCCAGGCCCAAGTCATGAAGATGTTTCCCTTGATCTTCACTGTCTTTTTTGCCTTTTTCCCATCTGGACTGGTGCTGTACTGGGTGGTGAACAACGCTTTGTCTATCGTCCAGCAGTGGTGGATCAACCGCCAAATAGAGGGTGCCAAAAGCGCTTGATTTTTACGCCGACATCATCGCTGCGCCTGCCACGCCTCCTGGCCGGGGAGCGGTGGCAGTGGTGCGGGTATCTGGCCCCAACCTTAAGTCTTTGGCCTTAAGGTTGACTAGAAAAAGCGATTTCAAACCTCGCTACGCCCATTATGCGCCGTTCCTGGACGAGAACGGCAGCGCTATCGACCGAGGGCTGATTCTCTATTTCCCTGCGCCTCATTCTTATACTGGTGAAGACATGCTGGAGCTCCATTGCCACGGCAGCCCGGTGGTGGTCGAAATGCTCCTTAGGCGGCTGTTTGCGCTTGGGGCAAGACCAGCTGAGCCGGGAGAATTCAGTCGCCGCGCTTTCCTTAATGGCAAGCTCGACTTGGCCCAAGCTGAGGCAGTGGCAGCGCTGATCGAGAGCGCCTCGGAAGAGGCTGCGCGCGCTGCCCAGCGATCCTTGGAGGGAATGTTTTCCGAACGGGTTCATAAACTCTCACAAGCCCTGCTTGAGCTTAGGGCGTATGTGGAGGCAAGCATCGATTTTTCGGACCAGGAGATCGACCTCTTAGCCGAGGGAGAAGTGGAAGCACGTCTTCAAAGTTTGCTAGAAGACCTGGAAACTCTGCGTCGGCGCGCCCAGCAGGGGCGCCTGTTGCGGGAGGGAATGACGGCGGTGATCGCCGGCCCCCCCAATGTAGGCAAATCCAGCTTGCTTAACCGATTAGCTGGGCGGGAGGCGGCGATCGTCACCGACATCGCTGGAACTACCCGCGACTTGCTCACCGAGCACCTCAATTTCGACGGCATGCCTTGCACCGTAATCGATACCGCCGGTTTACGTTCGGGCGGTGACTCGATCGAGCGCGAAGGAATGCGCCGGGCTATCCAAGCTATGCAGAGTGCCGACCGCATCCTCTTGGTGTTGGATTGTCGGCAGACTCAAGCGGAAGAGTTTATGATGGCTCAACTCCCTTGCGGTGTGCCGGTAACCAAGGTGTACAACAAGATCGACCTAGGTGGGCTGAGCCCTGGCCTAGAAGAGGCTGCTACTTCGGTAGTATATCTCTCGGCCAAAACGGGGGCGGGGATCGACCTGCTTAAATCCCATCTGATGCATGTTATGGGATTCGAGGCTGAGAGGGAAGATGCCCTCGCCGCCCGCCGCCGTCATCTAGAGGCGTTAATCCGAACCCAGGACTTTCTCCAACGCGCTTGGGACGAACTGCGCCATACCCAAGCGGCTGAGCTAGTGGCCGAGAACTTGCGTCTGGCCCAGCAGAGGCTGGCGGAGATTACGGGCGAGGTGACAAACGAAGACCTCCTGGGAGAGATTTTCGCCGAGTTTTGTATCGGAAAATGATGGCTGGCTATCCGGTCGCCGTCCGCTGTAACTCCCTTGGGATCGAGAAGATGATTTTTTCCTCAACCCCTGGGGTTTCACGGATGACTGTTCCTCCCCACTGACGCAGTTTCTCCACCACTTGCTGTACTAAGATTTCCGGCGCGGAAGCGCCGGCTGTAATTCCCACCGTTTCAGCTGCTTCGATCCAATGGCGCTGAAGGTGGGAGGCATCGTCCAAAAGATAAGCTGGCTTGCCCATCTTTTCGGCGATTTCGCGCAAGCGGTTGGAGTTGGAACTGTTGGGGGAGCCTACTACCAACAATACGTCGCACTGATGAGCAAGCTTTTTGACCGCATCCTGGCGATTTTGAGTGGCATAGCAAATGTCCTCTTTTTTCGGGCCAACGATTTTGGGAAAGCGCCTTTTCAAGGCTTCCACGATGGTTTGGGTATCGTCCATAGACAGAGTGGTCTGGGTGACGTAAGCCAAATGGTCAGGGTCGTTGACTTGAAGCTTTTCTACGTCTTGGACCGTCTCTACGAGGTAAATGCCGCCCGTGGGTTTGGTGGTCTGGTACTGGCCCATGGTGCCCTCTACTTCGGGGTGACCGGCGTGACCTATGAAAACGATTTCCCGGCCCTCCCGAGCGAGCTTATGGACTTCGATGTGGACTTTGGTCACTAGAGGGCAGGTCGCATCGAAGACGTTGAGATTGCGCCGGGTTGCCTCCTCTTGAATTTTTCTCGATACTCCGTGCGCGCTGAAAATCAAAGTGGCGCCCTCTGGAACTTCGTCTAAGTCCTCGACAAAAACGGCGCCACGCCGGCGCAAGTTTTCTACCACGTAGCGGTTGTGTACCACTTCGTGGCGAACGTAAACCGGAGCTCCAAACGCGTCTATAGCGCGCTCGACGATCTCTATAGCCCGATCGACGCCCGCGCAAAATCCCCTAGGATTAGCAAGTAAGATCTGCATGGGTTGTGCCTTAGTAAACTCGTAGCCAAATAGGCTGTCTATGATAACGGCGCGTAGCCAATTTTGATAGAATTTGTTCTAATAAAGCCAATTTCGAAGGCGCCTTTAGAGTAGAGCAAATAAAATAACGGAGAAATTAGGATGTCTAAGGGTCAAAACCTCCAAGATCCTTTCTTGAACACCCTGCGCAAGGAGCATGTTCCTGTGTCCATTTATCTGGTTAATGGGATCAAACTGCAGGGTAGGATCGACTCGTTCGATCAATATGTTATCATGCTTAAAAACTCGGTCAATCAGATGGTTTACAAACACGCCATCTCTACTATCGTGCCGGCGCGGCCGGTGCGGATCCCCCATGGCCCGGAGGAAGGCGAAGCGACGGAGTGAACTTCCTTTAAGGGTAGCGGTTTGATTCTTCTTCCATAATGCTCTTATTCGAACGCCCCAACGCAGGGGAGAAGGTTATTTTAGTGCATATTGCGGCCTCCCGCGCTACTACCGAAGATATGGAGGAGCTGGCTGCGTTAGCCGCGTCTTGTGAGCTTAAGCCGGTGGCGGTTATACAAAGTAGTAGAGACGAGCCAGATCCGAAGCTTTTTATCGGTCGGGGTAAAGTGGCAGAAGTTCGGCAGGCAGTGGTGGACTATCAAGCCGAGCTAGTGCTGTTTAATTGCGCCTTATCTCCCAGCCAAGAGAGGAACCTAGAACAGGCCTTGGGCGTACGGGTGATGGACCGCACCGGCTTGATTTTAAACATCTTTGCCCAACGCGCCAGGTCCTACGAAGGTAAATTGCAGGTGGAGTTAGCCCAGCTGCGCCATATGGCTGCCCGTTTAGTGCGAGGATGGACCCATCTGGAGCGCCAGCAGGGAGGAATAGGTCTTAGGGGGCCTGGGGAGACCCAGCTCGAGATCGACCGCCGCCTGATTGCACAACGCATTCGCCAGATCGAGCAGCGTCTGCGCAAAGTTGAAGGGCGTTGGCGGTTGAGCCGCAGCGCGCGCAAAAGAGCCGAACTTCCCACAGTGGCTTTGGTGGGTTATACCAATGCTGGCAAATCCACTTTGTTTAACGCTTTGACTCAGGCAGGAGTATATGCGGCCGATCAGCTGTTTGCCACCCTTGATTCGACTTTGCGCCGTCTTCAGCTCGATGGAGGTAGCGTCGTTCTGGCCGACACTGTCGGTTTCATCCGCCACTTGCCCCATGAACTGGTGGCGGCGTTTCGTTCCACTCTGCAAGAGACCTGCGAGGCGGAAGTGGTGCTGCACGTGATCGATGCCAGTGCCGATCAACGCCAGGCCAATATTGAAGCCGTGTATGGCGTTTTGGAAGATCTGGGTATAGATCGGAAGCGAGTGATCGAGGTATACAACAAAATAGATCGCTTAGGTCGATTGCCGCAGTTGGATCGCAATGCCGATGGCTGGCCGGCGCGTGTTTGGCTGTCAGCGCGGACCGGCGCAGGGTTAGAATTTTTGCTGACGGCGCTGTCTGAGGTGCTCGCGCGCGAGGTCGTGCGGGCCCAAGTCCATCTCTCGCCGAGCGAGGGCGCTTTGCGCGCTCGTTTGTTTACGGTTGGGCGAGTGTTGAGGGACGAGGCGACCAGCGACGGCGGTTGGAATATGGAAGTGGAGTTACCAGCAAGACACGGCGGCTTTTTGGAAAGCATAATAAGCCGTGCTGTGGCCGTGAGTGGAACATCTTCAGGTTACAATAACCGCCTTCTCAGAGATGAGTTGGCAACAAGTCGTCAATAACAATTTTGGGAGTTGTCGGCATGGCCTGGAATGAACCGGGTGGAGGCAAAAAAGATCCTTGGAGCGGGCAGGAGCAGCCGGGTGGTCCTCCGGACCTGGAAGAACTTGTCCGCTCGCTGCAAAGGTGGTTTGGTCGGATGTTCGGCAGGCAGGGAGAGGCGCCTCCTTCTTCCACGATAGTGTGGTTGATCGTCTTAGGTGTGTTCGTCCTGTGGATACTGACCGGTTTTTATATCGTTGACGCTGGCAATCGGGGGGTCGTAACCCGCTTTGGCCGTTACACTGAGACTACGCTGCCGGGTCTGCACTGGCACATCCCGTTCCCGGTGGAGAGAGCGGATATCGTCGATGTGGAGCAACAGCGCTTTTTGGAGTTGGGCTACCGCAGCGGGGTCGGCTCAGTTCCGCAAGAGGCTTTAATGTTGACTGGGGACGAGAACATCGTCAGTGTGCATCTGGCCGTGCAGTATGCCATCGGTAATGCCAGAGATTTCTTATTTAATATCAGTGAGCCTGAGAAAACTCTGCGCGAGGTGGCCGAGAGCGCCTTGCGCGAAGTGGTAGGGCGCAGCACCATGGATTTCGTTTTGACCGAGGGCCGGAGCGAAATTGCCGCCCAGGTGAAGGCCTTGGCCCAGGAGATCATGAGCGCCTATCAGTCAGGAATAAACATCCAAGCTGTTAACTTGGTCGATGCGCAGCCTCCGGAAGAGGTCCAAGATGCGTTTGAAGACGCCATTAAAGCACGCGAGGATCAGCAGCGCTTCATCAATGAGGCTCAAGCGTACGCCAACGAAGTTGTTCCCAGGGCGCGGGGACAAGCCGCTCGAGTTTTAGAGGAAGCTCAGGGCTATAAGCAAAAGATGGTGGCCAAGGCTCAAGGGGACGTGAGCCGTTTCGAACAAATTCTGGCCGAATACGAACAAGCTCCGGAAATAACTCGGACGCGTTTATACTTGGATGCGATCGAGTCGGTTTTGAGCAAGACGGGAACGGTCTTAGTGGACGTGCAAGAGGGCAACAATCTGCTGTATTTGCCGCTGGACCGCCTCTCCGGCTTTAAGCCCTCAACCTCAGAGTTGCCATCCGCTCCTGGGGAGGGAGCAGCGGCGGCTCAGCAGTTATTACAGCGCGAACCGCCGCCTGTGCGCCAACCTGTGCGCGGTCGCGAAGGGAGGGGAAGATGACGACTGGGGCAAGAATAGGTTTAGGGGCATTCGTCCTGCTCTTGGTCCTAGGATACGCTTCGGTTTTTACCGTCCAGGAAACCGAGAAGGCGATTAAATTTCGCTTCGGCGAAATCGTACGCTACGACTACACCCCAGGCTTGTATTTCAAGATCCCGATCCCGGTCTGGAACACGGTCAAAAAATTCGACGCTCGGATCTTGACCTTAGAGTCCAAGCCGGAGCGTTTTCTGACTTCAGAGAAGAAAAATGTAATCGTCGATTCGTTTGTCAAATGGCGGGTAGCCGACGTCAAGACGTTTTACATCACCGTCGCCGGCGACCCGCGTCAGGCCAATATCCGCTTAGATCAAATCATCAAAGATGAACTGCGCAGCGAGTTTGGCAAGCGCACTATCCGCCAGTTGATCTCCACCGACCGCGAGGTGATCCGCCAACTGCTGCTCACAACGACCCGGCCGACCGGAGCTAGGTTGGGGATAGAAATCCTAGATATCCGCATCAAAAGGATCGATCTGCCGCCCCAGGTTTCCAGTTCGGTCTACGAGAGAATGCGTTCGGAACGTGCCCGGGTAGCCCGCGAATTCCGTTCTCAAGGAATGGAAGCGGCAGAGAAAATCCGAGCCGATGCTGACCGTCAGCGCGAAGTGATCGTAGCGGAGGCGCGGCGAGACGCCGAGAAGCTACGCGGAGAGGGGGATGCGCTGGCCGCTGAGATCTATGCCAATGCTTATGGTAAGAACGAGGAGTTTTTTGCGTTTTACCGCAGTTTAAACGCCTATGAAAAGACCCTTGGCGAGCCGGGTAATCTATTGATCCTAGATCCCAGCTCGGACTTTTTCCGCTATTTTAAGCGTGAACGTCCGGCGCGCTGATACGAAATGAAAGGCTTGCCGACCGACCGTTGGCTGCTGCCAGATGGAATTGAAGAGTTGCTTCCAGACGAAGCCAGGCGTCTGGAGCAACTGCGGCGGTGTCTGCTTGATACTTGCTTAGCCTTTGGCTATGAGTTGGTGTTTCCGCCTCTGGTCGATTTTTTGGATTCCTTGCTCACGGGAGCAGGCCACGACCTAGAACTCCAGACCTTTAAGTTGACCGACCCAGTCAGCGGTCGGTTGCTTGGGGTGCGCGCCGACCTTACGCCTCAGGTGGCGCGGATCGATGCCCATCACCTCAAACGCCAAGGACCTACTCGCCTGTGTTACGTCGGGACAGTACTGCGCGCTTATGCTGACCCTTTAGACAAGTCGCGCAGTCCTATTCAAATTGGGGCGGAACTGTACGGCCATGCGGGAGCCGAGGCAGATTTAGAGGTGATCCGGCTGCTGCTGGAACTCTTGGCCAGGGCTGGAGTGCTCAACGTGCATTTAGACCTGGGGCATGTGGGTATTTATCGCGGCCTAGCCCGCCGAGCAGGACTTAAGGCAGATGAGGAGGCGCTCTTATTCGCTATCCTGCAGCGCAAGTCGCGTCCCGATCTTAACCAGTTTTTAGCACGCTGCTCTTGCCCAAAGGAAGCCAAAACCTCTTTTGCCGCGCTGCTAGAGCTTAATGGGGATGCCGATGTCTTGGCTCAGGCACGCACGCAATTGGCTAACGCCGGAGAAGAGGTAGTAGCTGCGCTGGAGAGGCTGGAGCAGGTGGCAATGCGGATAAGGCGCTTGTATCCAGCTTTGCCCATCCACTTCGATTTGGCCGAGTTGCGTGGCTATCATTACCATACCGGCTTGGTATTCGCTGCTCTAGTCCCAGGGCAAGGGCGAGAGATCGCCCGCGGAGGGCGTTACGACGATATTGGCGAAGTGTTCGGGCAAGCCAGGCCAGCGGTGGGGTTTAGCGCTGACTTAAAGCAGTTGCTGCGGCTGGGCGTCCAGGTTGAGGAAGCTCCCGCTAAGCGGCTGTTTGCTCCTTATGGGGAGGATCCTGAGCTCTTGGAGGCAATACGTACATTGCGGAATGAGGGTTGGCAGGTGGTACAAGCGCTCAGCGATAGAGAGGATCCGCGCCAGCTAGGATGCAGTTTTAGGCTGGAGCGGCGCAACGGCCGATATGAAACTACCTCGTTAATTGCGTGAGTTTTAATTTAAAAATGGGAAAGAGCGTCATCGTCATCGGTACTCAGTGGGGGGATGAGGGCAAAGGCAAAATCGTCGATTGGCTGACCAAGTGGGCAGGAGCGGTGGTGCGCTTTCAAGGCGGGCACAATGCCGGTCACACGCTAGTCGTCGATGGGCGCAAAACCGTACTTCACTTGATCCCCTCGGGAGCTTTGCATCCGGAGATCGAATGCCTGATCGGCAACGGTGTGGTCCTCTCCCCGCCGGCATTGCTGGAGGAAATCGAGTTTTTGGAGCGTACCGGTATCCAAATCCGACATCGCCTCAAAATCAGCACTGCCTGCCCCTTGCTCTTGCCGGTGCACGTGGCTCTGGATCAGGCGCGCGAAGGGTGCTTGGGAAGTAACGCCATTGGCACCACTGGCCGCGGCATAGGTCCTGCTTATGAAGACAAAGTGGCGCGGCGTAGCCTTCGCGCCGACGACTGGTTTTATCCTGAAAGGCTGGCAGACAAGCTGCGCGCTTTGCTCGATTACCACAACTTTGTGCTCACCCAGTATTACCATCGCCCGGCCATTGACTATCAGGCAGCGCTGGATGAACTGTTGACTTGGGGCGAGTCACTTAAGCCTATGCTCTGCGATGTAGGTGCGCGCTTGGCCGAGTTGCGGCGGCAAGGCACAGACCTCTTGTTTGAAGGCGCCCAGGGAGCGCTGCTCGACATCGATCACGGCACGTATCCGTTCGTAACCTCTTCTAATACCACTGCGGGTGGAGCGACTTGCGGTAGTGGCCTGGGGCCAAGAGATTTCGACTATGTGTTGGGGATCACTAAAGCTTACTCTACTCGAGTGGGCAACGGTCCCTTCCCCACTGAGCTTCACGATCGCATTGGCCGGCACCTATCGGTTCGGGGCCACGAGTTCGGCGCCACTACCGGCAGACCACGCCGCTGCGGTTGGTTTGACGTGGTGGCGATGCGTAAGTCAGTGCGTCTGAACAGTCTGTCTGGGATTTGCTTGACCAAATTGGATGTGCTCGACGGTCTGGAGGAGGTTGCTATCGGCGTGGCCTATCGGCTGGACGGGCAGGTGTTAGAACAGGCTCCTTCTTGTGCCGAGGATTATGCCCGGTGCAAGCCTATGTTGGAGGTCTTACCGGGTTGGCAAGAGAGCACTGCCGGCCTGACTCGGATGGAAGATTTGCCGGATAACGCTTTAACCTATATCAGGCGGATCGGAGAGCTGCTCGGCGTGCCGGTGACGATTCTATCTACTGGACCCGACCGGCAACACATCATCGTGTTAGAGCATCCTTTTACTTAGTGGTGCCGAGGAGAGGACTTGAACCTCCACGGAGTTTCCCCCACTAGAACCTGAATCTAGCGCGTCTACCAGTTCCGCCACCTCGGCAAGAAGTGCGAAAATATAGCCCTTGCGTGCCCCCCTGTCAACTTAGGATGCGAAAAACGATGTATGGCTAAGGAGTCAAGCGCCCCTGGCAGAAAGAGAGGTCGGTCCGGGATTTGCTCGAAGGCGCAAAAACAACGCTCGGGGAATCTTTGCCGATTCAAGGTCTTGGATCCTTATGCCGAGCGCGAGGCTAAAAAATATGCTCGCCCTATACCCAGTCGTGAGGCGATCCTGGCCCTGCTAAAACAGAAAGCCGTTCCGCTGTCTTTTGAGGAAGTTGCCGATTGCTTAGGAATCGAAGAGGCGGTGGACTTGGAGTCGCTTAAACGCCGCCTGAACGCCATGGAGCGCGATGGCCAACTGCTGTGCAATCGCCGTGGCCGTTATTGCTTGGTCAACCGCCAGGATTTGATTCCAGGACGGGTCATCGCGCATCCCGATGGTTTTGGCTTTCTAAGGCCAGATGAAGGGGGTGAAGACCTCTTCCTGTCACCGCGCGAGATGCGCCAAGTATTCCACGGCGACCGGGTGGTGGCTTGCGTCACTAGGGTGGATCGCCGCGGAAGGCGTGAGGGCAACATCGTCGAGATTCTGGAACGCGGCTGCGAAAAAGTGGTGGGGCGATTGTTCCAGGAGCGCGGCATCGCCTACGTCGTCCCGGACAACAAGCGCATCGCCCAGGATATTCTGATTCCGGAGGGGGACCTAAACGGCGCTCGTCCAGGTCAAATTGTGGTGGCCGAGATCGTCCAGCAGCCCACACGGCGCTCGCAGCCGGTTGGCCGCATTGTGGAGGTGCTCGGGGAACATATGGCCCCAGGGATGGAAATCGAAGTCGCAATCCGCACTTTTGGTATTCCTGCGCAGTGGCCATCCGAAGTTTTGGCTGAGGCGAGGCAGTTTGGGGAAGAGGTTCCGGAAAAAGCCAAACAAGAGCGGGTGGATTTGCGCCCCTTGCCATTAGTGACCATAGATGGCGAAGACGCTCGCGACTTTGACGATGCCGTTTTTTGCCAGCCGCTTCCTAAAGGCTGGCGCCTGTTAGTGGCGATCGCCGACGTCGGTCATTACGTTCTCCCCGATAGCCCTTTGGATCAGGAGGCTAAAAAGCGCGGTAACTCGGTGTATTTTCCAGAACACGTTGTCCCTATGCTGCCGGAGGCCTTGTCCTGCGGCCTGTGTTCGCTCAATCCCCACGTCGACCGCCTGGTTTTGGTGTGCGAGATGCACGTTAATTCCAGCGGTCGGGTGATTCGCTCGAAGTTTTACCCGGGTGTCATGCGTTCGGCTGCACGCCTGACTTACACTCAGGTAGCGGCCATCCTAGTTGATCGCGATCCTTCTTTGCGCGAGCAGCACAGAGATCTAGTACCGCATTTGGAAAATCTATATGCGGTCTTCAAGGCGTTGCGCGAGGAACGCGAACGGCGCGGAGCGATGGACTTCGACACCGAGGAGTATAAAATCGTCTTCGGCTCCGGGCGCAAGATAGAGCGGATAGAGAGGATCGCTCGCAACGATGCCCATCGCCTGATTGAAGAGTGCATGATTGCGGCGAACGCCGCGGCGGCCAGGTTTCTCGAGCGACGAAAGATCCCACATCTGCGTCGGGTGCACGAGGGTCCAGATCCGGATAAAGTGGCCGAGCTCCGTCAATATTTGGTCGAACTGGGATTGCAGCTGCCGGGTGGAGAGCGGCCAGAACCTAAGGATTTCATGGCGGTGCTTCAGCAAGCCCAAGGGCGTCCTGATGCCCACTTGATCCAGACCTTACTGATGCGCTCTTTGCCGCAAGCGATCTACAGTCCGGAAAAAAAAGGCCATTTCGGGCTCGCCTTGGATGCTTATGTTCACTACACCTCGCCGATTCGGCGTTATCCAGACCTCATTGTTCACCGCGCCATTCGCCACGCCTTGCAAGGTGGAAGAGCTGAGGAGTTTGCCTATTCCTTCTCTGAGCTCAAAAGCATAGGTGAGCATTGCTCGATGACTGAGCGGCGTGCCGATGAAGCCAATTGGGATGTAATTGCCTGGCTCAAGTGCGAGTACATGCAAGGCAGAGTGGGAGAAGTATTCGAAGGGGTAATTTCGGCGGTGACCTCGTTTGGTTTTTTCGTCGAGCTCAGCGGGCTGTACGTCGAAGGTCTGGTGCACGTCTCGACCTTAGGGCAAGATTTTTACCACTTCGACCCGATTCGCCATCGTTTACTCGGCGAGCGCACTGGCACCTGCTTTGCGATCGGGGACTTGGTTGAGGTCAAGGTAGCCCAGGTCAACTTGGACGAGCGCAAGATCGATTTGGAGCTGGTTGCACCTTTGTCCTCTCCTAGAAGGCCTGTCCATTTGACCAAGAAACGCAAGCGGAACAGAAAGGCTGCATGAAGGGGCGCATATTCGGTTTACACGCGGCGCGTTCGGTTTTGGAGCATGGCCCGGAAAGGGTGATCCGGGCGTGGCTGGACAACCAACGCGCCGACCAAAAAATTATGAATTTGCGCAACCAACTTGCGACTCTAAACATTCCCACCCAGGAGGTAGAGCGCAAGCATTTGAATCTCCTAGCTGGAAGCTTCCGCCATCAGGGGATTGTGCTCGAGGTCAGGCTGCCTGAGGTGCGGGATGAACGCGATTTAGAGGCCAGGCTTACCGATGGTGAGAAATTATGGTTTTTAGTTCTGGATCAGGTGCAGGATCCGCACAACCTCGGCGCCTGCCTGAGGACCTGCGACGCAGTGGGGATCAATGGGGTGATCGTGCCTAAAGACCGAAGCTGTGGGTTGACGCCGGTAGTGTGCAAAACGGCTAGCGGCGCCGCCGAGACCGTCCCGTTGTATCGCGTTACCAACTTGGCCCGTACCTTGGGGCAGCTTAAGGAGGCCGGTTTTTGGATCGTAGGGGCAGAGAGCCGAGGCGAAAAGCTCGTCTTTGAGGCGGATCTAACTGGCCCTTTGGTTTTAGTCTTAGGTGGGGAAGGTCAGGGCCTGCGGCGCCTGACGCGGGAAAGTTGCGATTTTCTGGTCCGATTACCCATGCGTGGGGCGGTGGCAAGCTTGAATCTCTCCGTCGCCGCTGGGGTGCTTTTGTATGAATCCTTAAGGCAACGAGACTACAATCCATCAGGAGGCAGGCGATGACGTCTCGCATCGAACGCGACAGTTTAGGTGAGGTGCAAGTTCCAGCAAGTGCTCTGTACGGTGCTCAAACCCAGCGCGCAGTCGAAAACTTTCCCATCAGCGGCCTTAAACTTCCTATGGGCTTTATTCGCGCCTTAGTCCTGATCAAACGCACTGCCGCTGAGGTCAACCGCGATCTTGGGCTTCTTGACGAGATCATCGCCGAGGCTGTCGTCTGGGCAGCCGATGAAATTCTGGCTGGCAAGTATTGTGACCAGTTCCCGGTAGATGTGTTCCAGACTGGCTCCGGTACTAGTAGCAACATGAATGCCAACGAGGTGCTGGCCACTTTGGCTGAGCGTCGCTGCGGTAAGAAGATTAGCCCCAACGACCACGTCAATTTGGGCCAAAGCAGCAACGACGTCATTCCCACCGCGATTCACCTTAGCGCCGCATGCGCCGTCCAGGCTCATCTTAAGCCAGCCCTTGACCATCTAGCTCAGACCATAGAACGGCGGGCTGGGGAATTAAACCGGATTGTCAAAACCGGCCGCACGCATCTGATGGACGCGATGCCCATCACCTTAGGTCAGGAGCTATCTGGCTGGGCGTTTCAAATTCGCCAGGGATTAGATCGCATCGAGGCCGTTTTGCCTAGGCTGTACCGGCTGGCTCAGGGCGGTACCGCGGTGGGGACTGGAGTCAACACTCATCCTGAGTTTCCCCGCCGTTTTGCAGCGCGCCTGAGCGTGGTCACTGGCCTTCCCTTTGAACCGAGCCGCAATTTTTTTGCAGCGCTTAGCTCCCAAGATACAGCGGTAGAGCTTTCCGGCCAGCTCAAAGCTCTTGCCTGCAGCCTGATGAAAATCGCTAATGACTTAAGGTGGATGAATTCAGGCCCTTTGGCTGGGCTTTCTGAAATCGAGCTGCCAGCGCTGCAACCGGGGAGCTCTATCATGCCGGCGAAGGTCAATCCGGTGATTCCAGAAGCCGTATGCCAAGTATGCGCTCAGGTCTTAGGGAATGATTTGACCATTGCTGTCGCAGGTCAGTCCGGTAATTTCCAGCTTAACGTGATGCTACCGGTAATCGCCTACAATTTGCTGCAAAGCCTCGAGTTGCTGGCCAATGCCGCGCGTCTGTTAGCAGATAAAGCCATTGCAGGTTTTCAGATTCATCAAGAGCGTTTGCAGTCAGCGGTGGCCAAGAATCCAATTTTGGCCACGGCACTCAATCCCATTGTGGGTTACTTAAAGGCAGCAGAGATCGCTAAGCGCGCTTATCGCGAGGGGCGTCCCATTCTGGAGGTAGCCGCTGAGGAGGTCGATCTTCCTCGGGCTGAGCTGGAGAAACTGCTCGATCCTATGCGTTTGACTGAAGGGGGAATCGCGCATCCATGACGAGCCTGACTGTAAGCGAAATCTATTTTTATCCAGTCAAATCGTTGGCTGGGATTAGCGTTTCGGAATGGGAATTAGATGTTTTCGGCTTGCGTTTTGATCGGCGCTGGATGGTAGTGACGCCGGAAGGCACGTTTCTTACTCAACGCGAATTGCCACAAATGGCCAAAATTCAGCCGGAGCTGGACATAGGCGGTGCCCAGCCTACATTGCGGCTCCATCACCCCCGGCTTGGCTCATTGGAGATACCGCCTGCGGACTTAGATCGCCCGCGCGTTCGGGTGACGGTTTGGCACGACCAAGTGGAAGCGGTGCCGGTCGGTGAATTTGCCGATGCCTGGCTAACCCAGGCGCTGGGTGTTTCTTGCCGGCTGGTGTTTTTCCCCGACGACGTTTTACGCCAAGTGAGCTTAAATTATGCCAGACCCGGTGAGCGTACCGCCTTCGCCGACGGTTTTCCCCTGCTTTTGATCAGCCAGGGCTCGCTTGATGACCTCAACCGCCGGCTTGCGGTCAACGGCCATTCACCCGTGTCGNTGCGCCGCTTCCGCCCCAACCTGGTAGTCCAGGGAGCATCTCCCTACGCTGAAGATAACTGGCGCCGGATCCAGGTGAGCGCCATTCCGATGCGGGTGGTCAAACCCTGTTCGCGCTGTGCCATCACCACCGTTGATCCAGAGACAGGAGAGTTTGCTGGCAAGGAGCCTTTGGCGACGCTCTCCACCTATCGCAAGCAGGGAAATAAAGTGTACTTTGGTCAAAACCTCATCCACGAAGCTCAAGGCCGGCTGCGCGTGGGCGATCCGGTTACTCTCTTTTAGCGCAGGAAGTTGAACAGCGACAGTCCCTGAACTTTGGCGAAGGCCTGCTGGGCAGCCTGCAGGGCGACTTGTTCCAGATTGAAGCGGCCTATGGCTTCAGCGTAATCCAAGTCTTGCCCCTGGGACAAGGTGCTTTGCATGTCCAAGATGAATTGCGCGTTGACTTGGCGCTGGGTCTCAATGGCGTTGAGACGCGCTCCCAGATCGGAGCGCACGGTGCTCAGGCGCTCTAAGGCGTTGTCCAAGGCTAGCAGGGAGTTCGGGATGACCTCTTCCGGCAGGGCGCCTTCCAGCGCCCGCGCGAACTGATCAACTAGGCTGAATAAATTGTCTTTCTTGGCGAGTTCAGCCTTATTAACTACCTCTCCCGGCGCGTTCCAGGTTATGATCAACTTTCCAGCATCCGGACCTGTACCCTCGGTCAGCGTGAAGGGAGCGCTGGCATAGTTAGGGTCGCTCTCGAGGGCAGCTACCAATTCGCTTATGCTCGGATCGCTGTCTAAGGGTCCAGCGCTTAAGGTCAAGCTGCCAAAAGAGAGCTCTACTACCGATCCTGCCGCCAAAGCCGGCACTTTGATCTTTTGCACTTCGGCGATCGGTGGGGTGAGTGAGCCTTCGATCACTTCGTCGGGAGAGGCATGGGCCGTTACGATCGCCTCAAACACTCGGCTGCCGGGATCGCCGTCAGCGATGCGCCGAGTCGGGCCGATCTGAAGCAGGCGCTGGCCGTCGCCGCCCTGATAAGCATAATAGCCAGGTGGCGTGGAGAGTTCTAAGGGATACGGCGGGGTATGCGCTTTCGTACCGGCAAACAGGTATTCGCCCTGGCCATTGGTGCTGTTGCCAAGACCCAGCAATTCACCCAGAGCCTGGCGCACCTCATGGGCGATGTAGGACTTGTCCTCGGCCCGTAGGACAGCCTGATTGTTGGCTTGGACAGACAGCTCGCGGATGCGCTGGACAATTTCGGTGATGGAGCTTAAGGTCGCTTCCTCTAGCGCCAAACGGTTGGCAGCCAACGCGGCGTTGTCCTGATACTGCTGGTACTTGCGCATCGCCTCCTTGAGGTTTAGAGCCCGCGCTGAGGCGATGGGGTCATCGGCGGGGGTCAGGTGGGTTTTACCACTTGCTAGTTGCAATTGGGTCTTAGTCAGTTTGGCCTGCTGCTGGGTGATGGCATTGACCCCAGCTTGTTGCATCCATACAGTGGAGAGGCGCATGGCTTACCTCCGGATCGCGTTGATTAAGGTGTCGAAGGTCTGTTGGGCCACGGTGACCACATGGGCCGCGGCTTGATAGGCTTGTTGGAATCGGACCAAATTGGCGGCTTCTTCGTCTAGGTTGACGCCGGAGATTGCCTCTCTGGCCTGGACAGCCTGCTGTTTCAGGGTATTTTGTGCCGCTTGCGCGATCCGCGCCGAGCGGGTGAGGGTACCCACTTCAGCTACCATTTGCTGGTATGCTTCGGTCAGGGTAGCAGTCCCGCCCAAAAGGAATTTTTGCGACTCGAGGGCAGCCAGTTCCAATCCTACCCTGTTGTCGCCGATGGCGCCTGGGGTTTTGGCTAGAGCGACTTGGCGTGGATCGCTCACGGCCAGTTGCAGGTCAGCAGCGGCCTCAGCCGTAGGACGGATGAGAAAGCTGGCAGGTCCGCTCGGGGGGGTAGGAAAGGTGATTTCAAGGCCATCGATAGTAGCGGGAAAGCTCGAGAGAACAGTCTGGGTTCGGTCGCTCAGGCGCGTGAGGGTGTAATGGGTACCATCAAACTCCAAAAGATAATCGCTAGGTTGGAGGTCTTGGGCGGCCGTATAGCTTACGGCAATGGTTCCCGGGCCGGTTTGTGTGACGGGAACAGAAAGTGAAGCAAAGAAGTCTTGCCCGGCATTGCTGTTTAAATCGTAGCCTGTCCGATGCAGGGTGTTAAATTCCAAAGCCAATCCAGCTGCCAGCTGACCCAGTTTAGCCCGAGTTGGTTCGAGCCCCTCGCGTAGGAAGCGCAACGCTCCCCCCAGTTCCCCGCCTTGGATTTGGCGGGTGATGGTTATGCTGCCTGCTGGGGTCGTCAAAATTATCTCCGGTTGTTCTGGATTTAAGATGCTTGGCCGTACGGATAGAGCATTGGCGTGTACATCCTGGACCAGCGCCTGGCCTGTGCCCATGAATAGGCTGACTGCGCCGTTGGCGTGGACGACCTGGGAGACGCGGATCTTCTCGGCCAATTGGATGATGAGCCGGTCGCGCTGGTCGAGCAGGTCGTTGGGTGTCCCCTGGCCCGCTTTGGCGACGATCCTGCGGTTGAGTTCGGCGATCTGCTCGGCGATCGCGTTGACGTCTTGACTGGCATTTTCCAAATCTTTGAACACTTGACGGTTGATTTCTCTGAGGCGAGCGTCGAGGCCATTGAAGCGGTCGGTGAGCGTCTGCGCTTCGCTCAAAAGCGCTTGGCGCGCTGGGATGGAAGTCGGATCGCTGGCGGCATCGTGCACCGCGTTGAAGAAGTTGGCCAAAGCTGAGGCTAGCCCAGCGTCCGGATCGGCGATGATGTTGTCGATCTGGCCGGTCAGGCGCAGGTAGTGCTCAGCCTCGGAGGCAGATGAGGTCGCGGTGCGCACTTGGGTGTCCAGAAACTGATCGTAAATGCGCCGGATGGCGTCGGCTTTGACACCGGTGCCGAGGAATCCGGCGCCGACGAACAGAGGCTGGTGCGTGACCCCCTCCACCCGCTGGCGGCTGTAGCCCTCAGTGTTGACGTTGGCGATGTTGTGCGAGGTCGTGTCTAATGCCAGTTGACTAAAGCGCAATCCAGAAGTGGCAGTGGTGAGCAGTTGAGTGGTCATGGCTTACTCCTACAGTGCGGCGAGCGTTTCCTCGTGCTGATAGATGGCCAGTACTTTGACGGCGTAGTTGGGATCGGTAGCGTAACCAGCTTTAGCTAAAGCGTTGAGAAAGCGCTTTGGATCATGAGCAGAGCTGAGTGCCTCGGCGTAGCGCGGGCTGTGCAACAGGCGAAGGTAGTCCTCAAAGCTTTGTCGATAGTCGGCATAGGCGCGAAATGCCGCCCGTTTTCGCACTGCCACGCCATCTTGATATTCTATAGTTTCGACCTGGACGCTTTCGCCGGACCACGTTTGGCCCGTTTTGATGTTGAACAGGTTGTGGCTGCTGCGGCCATCGGGATGATGCAGGATTTTTTTTCCCCAGCCAGTCTCAAGGGCTGCCTGGGCAAGGAGGAGTTTAGGGTCGATCCCTGTCTTGGCCGCGGCCTGTTGGGCATTGGGCCAAAGGGTGCGGATGAATTCTTGAGGTGACGCGAAGCGCTCGGGGATAGGCTGATGGGCCGGCGGAGACGGCTGTGCCGCAGGTTCAGAAGAGGGGAGCTTAGATTTAGGCCAGGGCAGGGCAGGCATAGTGGTCTCTTTGGGAGAAGGCAGATACCGACTGAGCTGCTGAGTGAGCATTTTGGCGATCCCTAAGTTTTCGCGCTCGGCGAGGTGCAGGGCAAGCTGGCTATCGTACAATTCCCGATAAAGCTGACCTTGGGAGCCACCGAGAAGGGGGTCTCCGGGACTGGCTTATCGCATTTGTTTGAGCAATATCTGCACAAACAGGGCCTCGAACTGTTTGGCCGCCTCGTGCAAGGCGGCTTTCTCATCTTTCTGGGCTAGCTGTTTTAAGCCGGCGATACGATGAATATCGGCTGTTGCTTGCATAGCTTTAAATCACAATTAATTCTGCCTGTAGGGCACCGGCGCTTTTTAGGGCTTCCAGAATCGCGACCAAGTCGGAAGGCGCCGCTCCTACCTGATTGACCGCGCGCACGAGCTCCTCCAGCGTCACCCCTGGGTCAAAGACAAACATCCGCCGTCCCTCCTCTTCGATTTTGACCTCCGAACGCGGCACTACTTGCGTCGTGCCCGCAGAGAATGGCGGTGGTTGGCTGACTTCAGGCTGTTCGCGAATAGTGACCACTAAGTTGCCGTGAGAGACGGCCGCCGGCAGGACGCGCACCGTGCGGTTGACGACCACGGTACCGGTACGCGAGTTGACGATCACTTTGGCGGGCGCTTGACCGGGTTCAAGGGTCAGGTTTTCGATAACAGAGACGAAGCTGACCTTTTGTCCGGGGTCCTGCGGGGCCTGGATTTGCACTGAGGCGCTGTCCAAGGGTTTGGCCGTGCCGTGACCTAGGGCCTGATTGATGGCTTCGGCGATGCGCTGGGCGGTGGTGAAATCCGGTCGGTGCAAGGTAAGGGTGAGGTACCTAGCATCGCCAAACGGGGTAGGTACCTCGCGTTCCACCGTCGCCCCCCCAGGAATCCGCCCTACGCTGGGCACATTGACGGTGATGCGTGAACCGTCCCGTCCTTCGGCGCTCAGTCCTCCTACCAGCAGGTCTCCTTGGGCAATGGCATAGACCTGACCGTCTGCCCCTTTAAGCGGAGTCATCAATAACGTGCCGCCGCGCAGACTTTTGGCATCACCCAGTGACGAGACGGTGACGTCTATGGTTTGGCCTGGCTTGGCAAATGGGGGTAAGGTCGCGTGTACGGCTACTGCGGCTACGTTTTTGGTGCGCAAGTTGATTCCCGGTGGCAGGGGGATGCCAAGATTGGCCAGGAAATTACGCAAGCTCTGACCAGTAAAACGGGCACTGGTTGGGTTGTCGCCGGTGCCGTTGAGGCCTACCACCAGACCATAGCCGATCAATTGGTTGTCGCGTACCCCGACGAGTCCAGCCAGATCCTTAATCCGTTCGGCCTGGGCGGCTAAGCTAACCAGCAACAAAAAGCTGAGCCAAGGCTTGTGTCCCATCTCTATCTCCTCAGAATGGGAAGAAGATGCTGTTGAAAAAGCGCGTCAGCCAGCCAACTTGCTTGACGTCGGCCATAGCCCCCTCGCCGGTATACATGACGGTGGCATCGGCCACTTGGGTGGAGGGGACAGAATTGGTCTCGTCGATATCCACCGGTCGCACGATCCCAGAGATACGCACGTACTCGTGGCCGTCGTTGATGGTCAGGCGCTTTTCTCCTTGGACGCGCAGGTTACCGTTAGGCAGTACCTCGACCACGGTGACGGTAATCGTCCCCTTGAGCTTGTTGCTTTGGCTGGCCTGGCCTTTACCGGCATAGTTTTTGGCCGAGGACACTTCAGTCTCGAAGTTGATTCCCAAAGGTTTAGCCACCCCGAAAAGCAAGGGTGCTGAGGCGCCGATTTTATTGTTTTTCTGCACTTTGAGATCGGCGTCCTTAGAGGCATCGGTCGCTTCCACTAGGCGGATGGTCAGGATGTCGCCTACGCGCCGCGCGGTCACGTTTTCAAACAAGCGCATGGCGGTGGCCGAGTGATAAATGCTACCGGTGGGCGGCACGTTAGGCATTGCATGCGGAGGCGTAGCTGGGGAGAACGCCGGATTATGGCGCGGCATGGATTCCGGCAAGGCGGCACAGCCAGAAAGCCCGAGCAAGAGCACCAGCTGCGCGGTTTTACAAGTGGTTAGTGACAAAGGCCAGCATTTGGTCAGTAGTCTCGATCGCCTTGGAGTTGAGTTCATACGCCCTCTGCGTTTCGATCATGTTGACCATTTCCTCCACCACGTTGACGTTGGAGGTCTCAAGCGCGTGCTGGATCAGCGCCCCGCGCTCGTCCTCTCCGGGGTTGCCCACTGTCGGTGGGCCGCTGGCGACCGACTCGCGGAATAGGTTTTCGCCAATGGGCTCAAGGCCTGCTGGATTTAAAAAATTAGCCAGCTGGATTTGTCCCACTTGTTGCGGGGCAGCCTCCCCTGGCATAGAGACCGATACGACCCCGTCCTTGCCAATGGTGAGGCTAGTGGCGCCCTGGGGGACGGCTATGGCCGGTTCTAAGAAATACCCATCGGCGGTTACCAATTGTCCTTCGGAATTAAGCTTAAAAGAACCGTCGCGGGTATAGGCCAGGGTGCCATCGGGTAGAAGCACTTGGAAGAATCCCTGGCCGTTGATGGCTACATCCAAAGGGTTACCGGTCTCGACGATGTTGCCCTGAGTGTGGAGCTTTTCAGTGGCCACGATTTTGACGCCAGTACCCAGCTGCAGCCCAGAGGGTAGCTGGGTGGTCTGGCTCGACTGGGCACCGACCTGGCGCACGTTCTGGTACAGGAGGTCTTCGAACACCGCCCGGCCCCGCTTGAAGCCGGTGGTGTTAATGTTGGCAAGGTTGTTGGAAATCACTGCCATGCGGGTTTGCTGAGCATCGAGGCCGGTTTTGGCCACCCATAGCGCGCGATCGGTCATGGTTTATCCTCCTATGCGCAAGAGTTTAGACGAGGCTTGGCTGTCTTCTTCGGCAGTTTTCATCATTTGGATCTGCAGCTCGAACCGGCGTGCCAGCTCGATCATCTCCACCAACGCCTGCACGGAGTTGACGTTGCTGTTTTCCAGCGCTCCAGGTATCAGAGCTACGCTAGCGTCGGCGTTGGCAGTGCCACCGTTTTTCAGCCGGATCAAGCCATCCTGACCTTTTTCCAGCTGTTCGGGCGAGGGGCGGACCAGCTTGATGCGGTCGATCACGGCCGAGACGTCCGGTTTGGCGCCCAGGGGTACGATGCTGATCGTGCCATCGGGGGCGATTTCCAGTTTCTGCGCGGGCGGGATAGCGATCGGCCCGTTTTGGCCTAAAACCGCCAGGCCATCCCCGGTCTGCAGCAGGCCTTGTGGTGAAAGCTGCAAGTCTCCGCGTCGGGTGTAGGCCTCTGAGCCGTCTGGGGCCTGCACGGCCAGCCATCCCTCGCCATCGATAGCGATGTCAAGTTCGCGCCCGGTAGTATGGATCGAGCCGGAATTGAACTCGGTTGCCGGGCGCTCAGTTAAGGCATACACTCGGCTGGGATAACCTGGCCCGAACACCGGCAGGCTGCGAAACTGTTCAAAATCGGCTTTAAAGCCCACCGTGTCAGCATTGGCTAGATTGCTGGTCACGATGGCCTGAGCTAAAAGCGTCTCTTTGGCCCCGCTCATGCTGATAAACAGGCTACGATCCATGGATTACTCCTTAGCGGATGTTAAGAAGAGACTGGATTACTTGGTTTTCGGTGGAGATAGTCTCGGCATTCGCTTGATAAGCCTGCTGGGCGACGATCAGGTGCACCAGTTCCTTGGACAGATCGACATTGGAAGTTTCTAAGGCGCCGGACTGAATGGAACCAGTCCCACCTACGCCGGGTGGATTCAACAGGCGTTCGCCGGAGGCGAAACTCTCAGCCCACATCGTATCGCCCAATTTGGTCAGGCCTTGTTCGTTAGCAAAGCGTGCCAGGGCGATTTGGCCAAGCTTTTGTGGGGTGCCGTTGCTGAACGAGGCCCAAAGATTGCCAAATTCATCTATGGTAAGACCGGTGAAAATGCCAGCTGCATAGCCGTCTTGGCTTAAGCTATCCACGCTGAAATCGCTGTTGTATTGGGTGGAGTTGGCGAAATCGTAAACGATGTTTAAATCATCGGCTCCGGGGATGGAATATGGCCCATAAGTGGCCTGAGTATTGCCTGGGGTCCCGTCGACGCTGAGTAAGGAGCCTGTGGTGCTGAATTCTAGCGCAGTGGGGCCGCCTAGGACGTTGCCGTCGATGTATTGATAAACATCCCAGCTATTGGGGGGAATAGTAGGATTCTTGGAGACAAAGTACGAGGTTACGGTATGAGCGTTGCCTAGAGAGTCGTACACCGTAACCGAAGTGACGTGGTTGTAAGTATCTGGATTATTGGGGTCAAACGGGGTGACGCTGGGTTGGACGCTTTTAGCATCCAGATTAACCTGAAGCTTGACTTGGCTGGTGGCTTTCGGCGCTCCGGTACCGGTGGTTTCGACCTTAAGTCCCTGGAGGGCAAAGTTCTTACCCCAGCCGACTAAGTACTTGCCCTGGTTGGTGACGATGTAGCCTTCTTTGTCCAGCCTGAACGCCCCGGCGCGGGTATATGCCGTGGGAGCTCCAGTGGGGCTGTCGGCGAGAACGAAAAATCCAGCGCCGTTGATAGCCAGATCCAAGACATTGTCGGTGTATTCCATATTGCCTTGGGTGAAGCTTTGGGCGACTGCAGAGGTGCGTACCCCGCTGCCTGGAATGACTTTGGAATTGCCACCTAAGCTTCTCGCATAGACATCGGCAAATTCCGCGCGCGATTTTTTAAATCCGGTAGTGTTGGCATTAGCGATGTTGTTACCGGTGACTTGCAAATCGAGCGCGGCTGCATTGAGGCCGCTCAAGGCAGTGTTAAATGGCATATTTCCTCCTTACAAGATTTGACGGATGTCTTTGAAATCGATCGATCCTAATCCTGGCCCCTGGACGCACAAGCCGTAGCCGGAGGGCTTGGCCGCCACGCTCTCGACCGGTGCCACGACTAAGGTCGAAAGCCCAAGGCGTTCACCGTTTACCACGCCTTCAGCTTGAATACGGTAAAGGCCAGGGTCTGCTACGGTGCCGTCGTCCTTGAGGCCATCCCATTTGAACTCTGCTTGGCCTTGATCGTGAGCCCCCAAGTCGAGCGTGCGCACTACGGCTCCTGTTGCATCGAGGATTTTGACCGTGACGGCGGAAGCCGGCTTGCCCAGCTCAACAGCTCCTTGCATTCCCTCTTCGGCGGAGAGCAAGGCCTGATCTCCCGGCACTAAAACTTTTCTGCCGATGAGACTGGCGGCTTGCAACGTCTGATCGGAGCCAACGGCGTTGGCAAAATCGGCGAAGGATTTCTGCAGCGCCTGAATACCGGAGACAGTGCCGAATTGGGCAAGCTGGGTCATGAATTCGGCGTTGCTGAGGGGTTTTAAAGGATTCTGGTGGGTCATCTGGGTGACCATGAGTTTTAAAAACTCCTCTTGTCCCAATTGATTGTGCGGCTTTGGGGGCGTCTCTGGGCGGATGAGCCCTAACTCTTGCAATCGGTCAACGTTCATCCTTTATTCTCCCATCCGCAAAGTTTGTAGCATGAGTTCTTTAGTAGTGTTGAGTACCTCGACGTTATTCTGATAGGCGCGCGAAGCGGCAATCATATTGGCCAACTCCTCTATCGGATTGACGTTGGGCTTGAAGATGTAGCCTTGGGCGTTGGCCATTGGGTGATGGGGGGCATATTCCATTGTAAGGGGGGCTGGGCTCTCCACGACCCCCAGCACTTTGACTGCGACGGCAGTGCTTTGGGTTTTGTCTAGAGCGTTGCGAAACACAGCGGCGAACACCGGCTGGCGGGATTTGTACGTTTGGTTGAGGCTGCTTGCCACGCTGTCGGCATTGGCCAAGTTACTGGCGGTGATGTTCAAACGCACCATTTGCGCGTTCATGCCGGAGCCGGCGACGTCGAAGATTTTAAAATCGCTCATGGTTACTCTCCTCTTAAGGCGAGCAGCAGGCTGGCGAATTTGCCGTTTACAAACTCCAGGCTGGCCTGATAACGCAATGCGTTTTCAGCGAACTTGGCCTGCTCTATGTGTTCTTCGACGGTGTTGCCGTCCAAAGAAGCTTGATATGGAACGCGATAACGCAAGTTGTCGCTGAGCGGCTCAGCAGTCCAGGCCAGATGGCTGGCGTGAGTCAGGCGCAAGGGAAGGGCAGGTGGTTCAGCCTCGTGCAGCAAACGCTCCACCTCAAAATCACGCGCTTTGTAGTTCGGGGTGTCGGCGTTAGCCAGGTTGGAGGCTAAGACCTCAGTTCGCCTGGCGCGCAGCGCCAGGGCTTGGGGATGAAGGCTTAAAGCGTTCGCAAAGCTGATCTTCATAGCCAGTTCTAGTGGGCAACGAAACCAGTTTTTGCTAGGCACATTCTGTACCAAGAATTTGATGTCATTGTTTTCAATGACTTGTATTTTAAGGATGGGGGAGAGCGGCAATTTTTTGCCGCTTTAATCCGACCTGACAGACTTAAGCTGCCCGTTTGATGGCAAACAGCTTCAAGCGCTCCTGGACGATTTTGGCCAACTCGTCCGGGGAAAATTTCGCTAGGAAGCGGTCAGCGCCGACTTTTTCCACCATCGCTTGGTTGAACACCCCGCTTAAAGAGGTATGAAGCAGGACATATAGCTGATTCGTCTGGGGGTGTTCGCGAATTTTGGTGGTCAGGGTGTAGCCGTCCATCCTTGGCATTTCGATATCGGAGATGATCATGCTTAAAAATTGGGTTAGGTCTTTGCCTTCGGCTATCCAGTTGGTCAGGAGCTGCCAAGCTTCCTCGCCGTCTTTAGCCAGCGTAGCGGTTACGCCTAGTTGATCTAAAACGCGTTTGACTTGGTTGCGAGCGACCAGCGAGTCGTCCACCACAAGGATATGTTGGCCTTGTGTTTCCAGGGTGGACTCGATCACTCCGGCGGAAACCTCTTCGCTGGCGCCGGTAATTTCCTGCAAGATCTTTTCTACGTCTATGATCTCGATCAACTCGCTTTCAAATTCGGTGACTGCGGTCAAGTAGCTGTTGCGCCCTGCACCTTTGGGAGGCGGCAGGATCTGTTGCCATCCTAGGTTAATGATTCGGTCCACGCGTCCGACTAAAAACCCCTGGATAGATCGATTGTATTCCGTCACGATCACATAGCCGGACCCGTTCCTCGGGGTAGGGGGATATCCTATGCCCAGCGCTAAGTCCAGAATCGAGATAGTACGCCCACGCAGATGGGCCAGCCCACACATCACAGGGTGCGCTTCCGGGACCTGGGTCAGCGGTGGACAGGCGATCACCTCTTTGACTTTGAATACGTTGATCCCGAACCGCTGGTTGCCTTGCAATCGGAATAACAGTAATTCCATGCGGTTATGGCCGGCGAGCTTAGTGCGTTGATCGACGCTGGCGAGAATGCTGGTCATGTGGACTCCTTGACGGTTTGGCTTCTTATGGCATATCGGCCAACCATCTGTAGCCTTTAGCTGAATTTAAGGCGCTTTTTTTGCATCTTACGGCTAGGACGTAAGTGAAGCCTTGAAAACATGAGAGTTGCAAAAGAACTGTTCTGTGTGCTGGCCTTAGCTGGAGCCGTAGCGCGGGCCGAGCCGGAATTGCAGACAACCGCTGAGATTCGTCAAACAGTAGTCGAGAAGCTTGAGTCAATTCTTCGGCAGCACTATCAAAACTTTGACATAGAGGTGGCACCTTTGGATTCCAGGCTACGCCTGCCGAAGTGCCAGCATCCCCTCAAGGTTTTACCGATGCGTGAGGCGGTACCGATTGGGGCGATAGCGGTTGGCGTGGAGTGCCAGGGAGCTCACCCGTGGGCGATTTACATCAAGGCCAACGTCCGGGTATTTCAGGAGGTGGCTGTTCTGACTCGCCCGCTTTCTAAAGGGACAGTTTTAGATGAGAGCGCGGTAGCGCTGAAAGCCGTCGATGTCTCGCGACTCAAACAGGGCTATTTCTCCAACTTGGAGCCGGTGTTAGGCAAGCGTTTACACACCTCCCTGCCGCAAGGAGCCGTGCTGGCCCCCTCGCTCCTGGCGAGTACTAAGGTGGTGAGCAAAGGCGATCAGGTTGTGATCCGGGCGGTAGCAGGTGCATTGGACGTGCGTATGGGAGGGCATGCTCTTGCGGACGGCGGGTTGGGACAAAAGATTCGAGTAGTCAACGACCGCTCGCAGCGAGTGATCGAGGGGACGGTACAAGGCCCCGGTGAGGTGTGGGTGGTGTTTTGAGCTAAACTTATTCAAGTTGAGGCCGATAAGTGTTTTAGGAATTGCAAACGCGAGGAGAAGTCATGCCCATTGATCTGCGCTCGGTGACCGGCAAGGCGGTTGTTCCTATTTCGGATAAGTCCCAAACGCCGCGCGCGAATGCCCTGCCGAAATCGGAGACAGGCCAAACTGCCGAGGCCGATTCCTTGGCGCTGACGGATATCGCTTCTCGACTCAAGCAGGCCCAAGCGGCGTTGGCGAACGCTCCCGTGATCGATCTGGAGTTGGTAGCGCGGGTGGCCAACCAACTGGAGGCAGGTACGTATGAAATTAACGCCGAACGCATTGCCGAGAAAATCATCGAGATGGAAAGACAGTTGCTCGAAAAAGAACGGTGATGCCTAAATCGCCCTTGGATCGGATAGCTTGGCTTAAGCGGCTAGCAGTAGAAGTCGAGAACCTTTATGCTGCCCTGGAACGCGAGCGGGATGCCCTTAAGGAGCGTTATCCAGAGGCGATCATGGAAGCGGTGGCAGAGAAAAATGCCATGGTTGAGCGCATCCAGGGTTTGATGATGGAATGCTCAGGATGGATAGATCCAAGGGATCCTCTAATGCGGGTGTTTGAGGATCTAGAACCGAATCGGCATGACCAAGCTATGGCGATCTGGGCTGAGGTCTGTCATTGGGCCGTGCGGTGCCGAGCGTTGAATGAGGCCAATGGGGCGGTCATCGCTTTGCTCCAGGAACACAATAGAGAGGCGCTTGCCCTGTTTTTAGACCGCGAGCCTTTCAATTACGGGGCGGACGGCCAAGTTCGAGTGGAAGGCAGCACCAGGCTGTTGGGGGCAACTTAAGTTATCCTTAAGCGGCGTGCGTTTTTAGGGTTGCGAAAGAGCAAAGGCCGATCGCCGCTTTGTCTCGCTTGGGCCGTTGCTTGTTCAACGAGGTGATGATGCGGGGATTTGCTGCACACCGGATCGGTAGCGGTCATATCGCCAGTCAAAAGGTAGGCTTGGCAGCGGCAACCGCCAAAGTCTTTTTCTTTTTCGTTACACGAGCGGCAAGGTTCGGGCATCCAGGCAAATCCGCGGAAGCGGTTGAAAGCCGGTGACTCTTCCCATACCCACTGCACGCTGTGCTCGCGAACGTTGGGGAACTCGATCCCGGGCAGTAACTTGGCCGAGTGGCAGGGAAGGGCCGTGCCATCGGGGGCGATGGTCAGGAAGATGTTTCCCCAACCGCTCATGCAGGCCTTGGGGCGGCTCTCGTAGTAATCCTGGACAACATAGTAGATCTTCATCTGCCCTTTGAGCTTTTGCTGATACGCCTTGGCGATTCTCTCCGAACGCGCAAGCTGCTCCTGAGTGGGAAGGAGCGCTTTGCGGTTGACGAAGTCCCAAGCTAGGTTTTGGACCATCGCCAGTTCTACATAGTCGGCCTTGAGTTCGATGGCCAATTTCAGAAAATCCTCTACGTAGTCGTCGGTGAGGCGATGACGGACAAAGCACAATACCATGGGAAAGCCGTAGCGCTTGATCAGTTTGGCGGCTTCGACCTTTTGCTCAAAGCACGCGGTGCCGGCTAAATAATCGTTGAGCTCTTTGAAAGGCGCCTGAAAGCTAAGCTGAATGTGGTCTAATCCGGCCTCTTTGAAGGCGCGGACGCGTTCCTCATTCAAACCCACGCCCGAGGTGATCAGATTGGTGTAATAGCCGAGTTTTCGGCTTTCGGCAATGAGTTGCTCTAGATCTTGGCGTAGCAGAGGTTCTCCCCCGGAAAAGCCCAGTTGCACGGCCCCTAACTTGCGCGCTTGGCGCAG
The DNA here is from genome assembly GCA_026415315.1 of Methylohalobius sp. Taxonomy (GTDB): domain Bacteria; phylum Pseudomonadota; class Gammaproteobacteria; order Methylococcales; family Methylothermaceae; genus Methylohalobius. The sequence continues at coordinate 25,590 of JAOAHI010000002.1, read as the reverse complement.
TATATCTAGCCACTCATCAGTGGTCAGTTCATTTTTGTAGCGCGGGTAATCGACGGGATTGGAACAATAAGGGCATTGCAGCGGGCACGCGTAGGTGAGTTCGGCCAGCAGCCAACGAGGGGGATTAACCCTTGGTTTGGATCCAGCCGTTGTCAAGGGCGATCTCCAAAAATTCGCGGATGTCCTCAATCAGACCTGGCGTTTGGTATTTTCGTTCCAATTCGGCGGCAATGGTCTCTAAGGTGTGGTGACCATCGCAGAGCTTTAGAATATCGGCTGAGGTGTGGTTGAGCTCAACTAACCCCTCTGGGTATAAGATCACATATTTCTGCTGAGACTCCTCCCACTGCAGCCGGTGGCAAGGCGAAAACAAGAGAGGGGTTTTAGGGTCCAGGCTCATGCCACGTTGAAATAAGGAGGTTTGCCGTCGATGTAAGCTAAGTACATGGCATCGAGCATGGTCCACAGTACATCTAGCTTAAACTGAAGGATCTCCAAGGCTCGCTCCTGCAGCTTACGGTTTTGACTGAAGTAGTCCAGGGTGAAAGCAAGCCCATGCTCTACGTCGCGCCGCGCTTGGCTGACCCGTTTCTGAAAATACGCCAGCCCTTCCGGTTTGATCCAAGGGTAGAGCGTTGGCCATCCGGCAAGGCGCTGCTTATGAATGGTGGGCGCGAACAGTTCGGTCAAAGAGGAGCAGATCGCTTCTTGCCATGGGGCGGTACGGGCGAAATTATAATAGGCGTCCACTGCAAACCTTACCCCCGGCAGCACGTGACGAAGAGAGGTGATTTCCTCGCGGCTTAAGCCACAGGCGAGACCAAGTTGGATCCAGGCTTCAATGCCGCCTGGATCATCGCCGTGGCCATCGTGGTCTAGGATCCGATGCAACCATTCGCGCCGCGTCTCTCGGTCTGGGCAGTTGGCCAAGATTGCTGCGTCTTTACGTGGGATCATGACCTGGTAATAGAAACGATTGAGTACCCAGCCTTGGATTTGCTCCCGGTTCAGCTTTCCCTCAGCCATTAGGATGTGGTAAGGGTGATAGATGTGGTAATACTTCTCCTTCGCCCTAAGACGTGCTTCAAACTCTTCCCGCGACCAGGGTTGTTCTTGCTTGCTCATAGTATGATCTCCATGCCGTCGTAGGCTACTTCAATACCCGCCTCGGTAAGTGTTTGGCGCTGAGGTGAATCTTCATCCAGAATGGGATTGGTATTGTTGATGTGAATCAAAATCTTGCGCGTTTGTTTTGGTAATTGGCTGAGCACTTCGATCATGCCCCCTGGCCCCGATTGCGGCAGATGGCCGATCTCCCTGGCTTTTTTGGGACTTCCTACTTTGGCCATTTCGTCCTCGCTCCAAAAGGTACCATCCACCAGAATGCAATCGGCTTCAAGCATGGCCTGCAGGACGTGAGGCTCTATCTCGCCTAGCCCGGGAGCATAGTACAGTCTTTTACCAGTGGAAACCTGTTCGATCATTACCCCTATGTTGTCTCCTGGATGAGGATCATAGCGATGCGGGGAATAAGGCGGAGCTTTGCTCTTTAAAGCGTGGCTGATAAAGCGCAGGTCTTTAAAATCAGAGATTGTAAACGTTTGGCCGTCCACAGGAATGGGATGGTGGACGACCCCGCAGTAATGCTCAAGCATGTTTAGGATCGGAAAACCCGAGGTTAGATCTTGATAGACCGGCTCAGTGCAATAGATATGCAGCGGTTGAGCGCACTCGCGTAGAAACAAGAGACCGGCAGTATGGTCGATCTGGGCGTCGATCAAGACGATGGCACGAATGCTACTGGCGCGCACCCCATGCTCGGAGCGCAACTGAGGATTGGCCTCAAGTTGGAGGCGGATATCTGGGGAGGCGTTAAACAGCACCCAGTCAGTACTGTCAGCGCTGATAGCAATGGAAGACTGAGTGCGCGGAGTAGCACGGATCTCACCGTGGCGCAGGCGCAGGCAGTTATCACAGTTACAATTCCATTGCGGGAACCCTCCCCCCGCGCCTGAGCCTAGGACGAGAATCTGCATGACGTAAAGAAAAAGGGGTTTCGGTGTGAAACCCCTTGAGCGTAAGCGAGTTAGATCTTAGCGATTGTAAATGTACATCGTGACTTCAAAGCCAAAACGCAAATCTTTGTAGCTGGGTTTTTCCCATTTCATAATCAAAACCTCCTTTAGTGTGATTTTGGTTTATTGAGATTTGAAGTATACGACCACCTTTGAGGGAAGGCAACCTGAGTTCATTGTCGGCTGCAAGTTGGGCAGTAGGGATGACGTGGAAGCTTCAGTCGGCTCCATTCCATTTTCAGCCCGTCTAGCAGCAGCAAATATCCGGTCAAGGTTTGGCCTATGCCAAGCAGCAATTTAATCGCTTCCAGCGCCTGGATGCTGCCAATGATGCCAGTCAGAGGGGCGATGATTCCGGCTTCAGCGCAGCGTTCGCCCAATTCCTCTTGATCTGGATAAAGGCAGTTGTAGCAGGGGCTATCCTCTCGCCTTGGATCGAACACCGCCACTTGACCTTCGAAGCGGGTGGCTGCACCTGAAACTAAAGGGGTACCGCTCCTTACGCAGGCGCGGTTGAGTTCGAAGCGGGTGGCGAAGTTGTCGCTGCAATCTAGAACTAGATCGGCTTGTTTCACCTGGGCGGTCAGAATTTGGCCTGTGAGGCGCTGACACAGCGCCTTAACCTGGACGGTAGGATTGAGCGCGCGCAGGGTCTCTTGGGTCGAGATGGCCTTCGGTTTGCCAATATCGCAAGTGGCATGTGCGATCTGACGCTGTAAGTTGGAGATCTCGACTTGGTCGGGGTCGGCAATGGTCAAGTGACCTATGCCGGCGGCGGCCAAGTATATCGCAGCTGGACACCCTAGTCCCCCCGCTCCGACGATCAGCACCTTAGCTTGAATCAATCTTTCCTGTCCCCATATATCGATCTGAGGGAGCAGGATCTGACGGCTGTAACGCAAAAGCAGCTCATCGTTCATAAAAAGCTCTTGACACGACAGAAAAGCTCGTTATTATTAGCACTCGATTAATGCGAGTGCTAATAAAACTGCCGATAAACTTTAAGTGAAGGAGAAAATCCATGAAGCTACGTCCTTTGCACGATCGCGTTATCGTCAAACGGCTGGAAGAAGAAAAAACCTCGCCTGGCGGCATTGTAATTCCTGACACCGCTAAAGAAAAACCGATCAAGGGTGAGGTTCTGGCCGTAGGCAACGGTAAAGTACTCGAAAACGGCGACATTCGACCCTTGGATGTCAAGGTGGGTGACAAGGTTCTGTTCGGCAAGTACGCCGGCACCGAAGTCACGGTCGACGACCAGGAGCTTCTGGTCATGCGTGAGGACGACATCATGGCCGTTCTCGAAGGTTAAGAGCAGATTCATTTTTCGAAATTTTTTGAGGGTAAGCAAATGGCAGCGAAAGAGATCAAATTTAGCGATGAAGCCCGCCAAAAAATGGCGCACGGCGTCAATATCTTGGCCAAAGCGGTGAAGGTAACTTTGGGGCCCAAAGGGCGCAATGTGGTTCTGGAGAAGACGTTTGGGACGCCAACCGTGACCAAAGACGGCGTGTCCGTGGCCAAGGAAGTGGAATTAAAAGATAAATACGAAAATATGGGCGCCCAAATGGTTAAAGAGGTTGCCTCTAAGACTTCCGATGCGGCTGGAGATGGTACAACCACCGCCACGGTACTCGCTCAGGCCATCCTCAACGAGGGCTTGAAAGGCGTTGCCTCGGGGATGAATCCGATGGACCTGAAGCGCGGTATCGATAAGGCAGTGGCTGCTGCAGTGGAGGAGCTCAAAAAGTTGTCTGTGCCTTGCGCCGACAGCAGGTCCATCGCTCAGGTCGGCACTATCTCCGCGAACAACGACGAGGCGATCGGTAAATTGATCGCTGAGGCGATGGAAAAAGTCGGAAAAGAGGGCGTGATCACCGTTGAAGAAGGCTCGGGCTTGGAGAACGAGCTGGAGGTCGTAGAAGGGATGCAATTTGACCGTGGGTATCTGTCGCCCTATTTCATTAACAATCAGGAAAACATGAGTGCGGAACTGGAGAATCCGCTCATCCTGATCCACGACAAGAAGATCTCCAGCATCCGGGACATGTTGCCAGTATTAGAGCAGGTGGCCAAGGCCGGGCGTCCTCTTTTGGTGATTGCGGAAGACGTCGAAGGTGAAGCCCTCGCGACTTTGGTGGTGAATAACATCCGTGGCATCCTGAAGTCCTGCGCAGTGAAGGCGCCGGGCTTTGGCGACCGTCGTAAGGCTATGCTGGAGGATATCGCGATCCTCACCGGCGGTTTGGTGATCTCTGAAGAGCTGGGTATGAATCTGGAGAAAGCCACGCTGGATCAAATGGGTACCGCTAAGCGAGTGGTAGTGACCAAGGAGGACACCACCATCATCGATGGGGCCGGAAGCAAGGACAAAATCGAAGGGCGGATCAAGCAGATTCGGGCCCAGATCGAGGAAACCACCTCCGATTACGATCGCGAGAAGCTGCAGGAACGGCTGGCGAAATTGGCTGGCGGTGTGGCCGTAATTAAGGTAGGAGCAGCTACCGAGGTCGAGATGAAGGAGAAGAAAGCGCGCGTGGAAGACGCGCTGCATGCGACCCGGGCAGCGGTAGAGGAAGGTATCGTGCCCGGTGGTGGCGTGGCTCTGGTGCGGGTACAGCAGAAGCTCAAGGGCCTTAAAGGTGCCAACCACGACCAAGATGTGGGGATTCAAATCGCCCTCAAAGCCCTGGAATTCCCGCTGCGCCAGATCGCTGAGAACGCCGGTGTGGAGGGGTCGGTGGTGTATAACAAGGTGGCAGAAGGCCAAGGCAACTTTGGCTACAACGCCGCCACCGGCGAGTACGGCGACATGGTGGAGATGGGAATCATCGATCCGACCAAAGTAACTCGGTGCGCGCTGCAAAACGCCGCATCCGTAGCCGGCTTGATGATCACCACCGAGGCGATGGTGGCGGAGATTCCGAAGGAGGAATCGAAGCCGTCGATTCCAGCCTCCGAGGAGATGTAAAAGGATATAATCTATCCACGCTTGTTAAGCCCCATCCGAAAGGGTGGGGCTTTTTGTTTGGAGAGGGGGAGATGAGAAAACGTTGGCATCTTTGGGTGGCAGGCAGAGTTCAAGGGGTATTTTATCGGGCCAATACAGCGGAAGTAGCGCGGCGATTGGGACTTGTAGGCTGGGTTAAGAACCTACCCGATGGAAGGGTGGAGATCGTCGCCGAAGGCAAAGAGGAGAATTTGCAAGAATTCCTCGTATGGTGCCGGCAAGGCCCCCCAGCGGCCCAAGTGACTGAAGTGGAGGTTAAGGAAGAATCCTATACCGGAGAATTTTCCCAGTTTTTTATCAAACGTTAATCAGTTTATGCTGAGCTACCGCCACGCTTTTCACGCCGGAGGATACGCCGATGTGCTCAAACACTGGTTGCTGGTCGAAGTATTGAGCTATCTTAACAGCAAAGATTCCCCTTGGACTTATATCGACACCCATGCTGGAGGCAGCCTGACCGACTTTGAGTCGGCTTTAGCCCGCAAAGTATCGGAATATCGGGACGGCATAGGCAAGCTTTGGGCGAGCCGCAATGCCGCCCCTTCAAGCATCGCCGCCTATCTGGCCTTGGTCGAGGCGTTCAATTCCCGCGGCAAGCTACGCTGGTATCCCAGTTCCGGAATACTCGCCCAGCGTTTGGCTCGTGCCCAAGATCGTTTGCATCTGTTCGAACTTCACCCGGCAGATTACGCCAGCTTGATAAAGTGCTTTCACTCCAGGCGCGTTGGACATTGTTACCGTGAGGACGGTCTGAACGGCTTTCTCCGCCTGCTTCCTCCGCCATCTAGGCGGGGCTGTATTCTGATCGACCCCAGCTACGAAGTTAAGCAGGAATATGCGCGTGTAGCCAAGGCGCTTAAGGCGGCGTTTAAGCGTTTTCCACAAGGAGTATATTTGATTTGGTATCCGCTGCTTGCCGATGCCAGAGCCAAGAAAATGGCGGAGGGAATTATGCAGTTGGCAACGGATAATTACCTCAAGACAGAGCTTCGCATCCGCGCATGTTCTGGCATGGGCTTGTTCGGCTGTGGGATGGTGGTATTAAATCCTCCCTGGGTTTTGCCTGAGCGCTGTCAGCAGACTTTACCGTGGTTGGCTAAGCAGTTGGCCCAGGATAACTCGGCGGGTTACGAAGTGACGTATAAGATTCGCTGATCTTCCCTCGGCACGATCTGTCCTATTTCGAACACGGTCTCACCCCGAGCGCGCAGTTCGGCTTGGGCGGCTACAGCCTGGCCGGGAGGGACGCAAACGATCATGCCGATCCCGCAGTTAAAGGTGCGCAGCATCTCGAGTGGATCTATGTTTCCTTGCTGCTTGAGCCAGTTGAAAATCGGCGGCCACTGCCACGCGCTCAAATCGATGACGGCCGCCAAGTGCTCAGGCAGTACCCGCGGCAAATTCTCGCTGATCCCGCCGCCAGTGATGTGCGCCAAGGCATGAACCTCGTGTTCGGCGATGAGTTTCAGCAGCGGTTGGACATAGATTCGGGTTGGCTCCAGGAGCCAGTCAGCCAAAGGCTTGCCGGAGAGAGGTTGACTTAGATCGACTTGGCCGAGCTCTAAGATTTGGCGGATCAAGGAATAGCCGTTGGCGTGCGGGCCGGAGGAAGCCAGCCCCAAAAGCACATCGCCCACCTGAACGCAACTGCCGTCGATCAGTTGATCCTTCTCCACGATGCCGACGCAAAACCCTGCCAGGTCGTATTCTTCACCGTGGTAAAAACCCGGCATCTCCGCAGTCTCCCCGCCGATCAGGGCGCAGCCAGCGAGCCGACACCCCTCAGCCATCCCTTCTATGACTTGGGTGGCCAGTTCAACCTTGAGTTTTCCGGTCGCGAAATAGTCTAAAAAAAACAAGGGCTCAGCGCCTTGGACTACGACGTCGTTGACACACATCGCCACCAGGTCGATACCCACGCTTTGGTGGCGATTGAGCTGCATAGCCAGCTTGAGCTTGGTGCCCACGCCGTCAGTACTGGCCACCAGCACTGGCTGCCGGTAACGTTGCCAGGGAGGCTCAAATAGGGCGCCAAATCCGCCCAATCCGGCTAGGACTCCCGCGCGGAAAGTGGGTTCGACAAGAGGTTTGATTTTTTCCACCAAAGTGCTACCAGCTTCTATGTCCACGCCTGCACTTTTGTAGTCCAAACGAGTAGTTGGGCCCAAGCGAAACCTCTTTTTAAAAGTTGCACGCACGATTTGAGCTGTTATTGTACGCAATTCAGCGCTAGGAAAATAAATTTGCAATGAACTGGCTTTCTGTACAGCAGATTCCCAATTTAATTACCCTGGTACGCATTTTTTTGGTCTGGCCGACCGTATCTATGATCTTGGAGCGTCGCTTTGACCTTGCTCTAGGATTGTTCTTTATCGCCGGCGCCTCAGATGCAGTGGATGGGTTTTTGGCCAAGCACTTCGGTTGGATTAGCCGCCTCGGTTCGCTTTTAGACCCTGTGGCCGACAAGTTACTTATGGTCGGCTGCTTTCTAGCTAGCGCTTGGGTAGGAATTTTACCCGGGTGGTTGGCGGCTTTGGTTGTGGGCAGGGATGGGATCATCGTGCTGGGAGGGATGGCGTATTATCTATTTCTCCATCCATTTGAGGGCCAGCCGACTTGGACGAGCAAGTTCAACACCCTGTGCCAGATCGTTTTGCTGCTTGCGACATTTTGGCACTACGGCTTTGCTGCCTTGCCGGAGTTATGGTTGAAGGGATTGATTTACTTGGTCAGCTTAACGACAATACTCAGCGGTGTTCAATATGTCCATCTTTGGGGCAGGTATTTTCTCCGTGAGATAGCTGGACGACACCTAAAATCTTGAAAGCTGCAAGGTGCGAAATCTGTATGAGGATTGGCGCGCGCCTGAGTCCGCAATGTTTGAACTCGAATTCAAAGTGGTAGGAGGCGAAATTCATGCGTAAAGTCCGTTTTTCCAAAGGAGTGGTTTTGGCCACGACAGTAGCGGCGATATTCAGCGCCGGTTGCACGGCCAAAGAGCCGCAACCGAATAAGGCCGAGGCTCAGTCTCCGGAGGAGCAGCCGTTAGAAACTCTGGAGTGGTCGATCCAGCCAGTGGATGAGACCGAAGAAAAGGCGAAAGAATCGGCTAAAGAACAGGGAGCTTTGCCAACGACTCCGGGCATCGATCAACCCACCGAAGCCAAAGTCGCCTGCTTTGGCATCAACGCCTGCAAGGGGCAGTCCGATTGCGCCACTCCCAGGAACGCCTGCAAGGGGATGAACAGCTGCAAGGGCCAGGGATTTAAGTACGTGACCTTAAAGGAATGTGAAGCCCAGGGGGGTAAGGTCGGTCAACCCAGTATGTGATGGCGCGCCCGTTTTTGGGGTTCGGCTTAGGGTTGCGCAAGGAGCACTATGAAGCGGTCCTAAGCGCAAGGCCGAAAGTCGACTTTTTTGAGATCATCACCGAAAACTACCTAGTCTCGGGCGGAAAGCCCCTGTACTATCTAGACCAGATTCGCGCCGACTATCCTATGGTTATGCACGGGGTGTCGTTGTCTGTAGGCAGCAGCGACCCTCTTGACTGGGAGTACCTCACAAAGGTCAAACAGCTCATCGAGCGGATAGAGCCAGTTTGGGTCTCCGATCACCTGTGCTGGACCGGGATCGGAGGCTTCAACCTTCACGACCTTTTGCCTTTGCCTTATACCGAAGAAGCCCTGAGCCACGTGGTGGGGCGGGTCATTCAAGTCCAGGAGTTCTTAGGCCGGCGTATCCTGCTCGAGAACGTTTCAAGCTATGTGCGTTATAGTTGTTCGGAATTGACCGAGTGGGATTTCCTCCGCGAGGTAGCAGAGCAGGCCGACTGTCTGATTCTACTCGACATCAACAACGTTTACGTCAGCGCCCGCAACCACGATTTTGACCCATTGTGTTATCTATCGGCGATTCCGCCTGAGCGCGTATCCCAGTTCCATCTGGCCGGCCATACGGATTTAGGGGATTTTGTCATCGACACCCACGACTACCCAGTACGCGACGAAGTTTGGGCGTTGTTCCAAGCGGCGGCACACAGGTTTGGTCCGGTTTCCACTATGATCGAGCGCGACGACAACATCCCGCCGCTTTCCGAGCTGCTGTGCGAGCTCGAGCAGGCGCGCCAACTGGTCAAACCTATTTGGAGCCTGGCGGCGTGAAGCTGACCGAAATTCAGCACCGGCTCCAGGCAGCCATCTTAGACCAGGCGCAAAATGTTCCGCCATTTCTGGCCGGCGATGGGGCAAAAGGGTTGGCCGTGTATCGAGAAGCCTATCGCTTGCGCTTGCTCGAGGCTTTGGTGGCTGATTATCCCGTGCTTTATCGCTGGCTAGGAGAAGAGACGTTTGCCGAGTTGGCTTTAGCTTATCTTGCTGCTTTTCCGTCGTGCGAGCGCTCGCTGCGTTGGATAGGAAAGCACTTAGCCGAGTTTTTACAAAGCACAGATCCTTGGCGAGCGCGGCCGGAACTGTCGGAGATGGCGCTTTTCGAGTGGACTTTAGGGCTGGCCTTCGACTGCGCCGATTCCGATCCGTTGTTTTCTGAAAACTTGGCTCAAATCCCGTCACAGCAATGGCCAAAGCTAAAGTTTAAACTTCACCCTAGCGTCTATATCCTAGCTTTACGCTATCCTGTGCCTCAGATTTGGAGGGCCATGCAGGACGCCATGCCGCTTCCCGATTGCCAAAAATTACAGAGTACTGTTTCTTGGCTGATCTGGCGCAAAGAGCTGCGTGTGTTTTTCCGGTCGCTGGCTAAGCCTGAGCGCTTGGCCTTGGAGGCGATCCAAGCTAGCAAAGTGTTCAGTGAAGTCTGCGCGGGGCTGGCTGAATGGGACTGTGCTGCCGATGTTGCCGGCTATATGGCTTACTTGCTCAGGCGCTGGTTGGAAGAAGGACTTATCGTAGCGGTTGCAGCATAAGGGCGCAGCGCGCTGCGCCCTTTGAAAAAGGTTAGCGTAGCTTAGCTAAAATGGTTTTTTGAAGAAATTCTCAGGCTCGCTAGTCCAATTACTATTAACCATATAGTGGCAGGAAGAGGGATGCCATGTTCGTGCTCATACGAGAGATCGCCGATATACGTGTTGTCTTCTAAGTAGAGTTTACCTTGCAGCCGAACGAAATCGCCTGCAAGCAGTGGCAGATCGACAAATACATCGAAGAAACTAAACGGTCCTATTGAAAAATTAGGAACGGGAGTACTAAGTCCCTCGGGATTAAACATCAATTGATCAAGAGGTGTTTCAATATTTCCAATTGAGTAAGACACGTCTGTAAAAAACATGGTCTGTGAAGATGGATTGCTAAGACGAAGGGTAGATCGGGAACTACCCCCTTTTGGGGCTGTGGCTGGGGTAACCTTGAACGCAGCAAGAGGAATAGAAGTGCCGACCTTATTGCCATCAAACGTCCAATAAGCATCTATGATATTGATTTCATTAAATTTTTCCATCTCGAAAGAGAGACCAATATGCACTTTTTCATTTGGAAAAAGTGTTGTTCCGCTCCACGTAGCGCTGTACTCGTGATGAGGTTCTACTGAACCTCCAGTGAAGCTTGTAAATTTACCTTTATAGTGGCCGATTAAAGTCAACCTCGTATCAGACTTTATTTTCATGTGAAAATCATTTGCAGTTTCGGGAACTACCAAGTCCCAATTTCCTTTTGCAACCATAGGTACCGCTAATGCATCCGTGGCGATTTGAGCAAACATAATTGCGCAAAGAAACTTGAAAATTTTCATTGTATTCCTCCTTATAGCCTATATCTTGCCCTCGGCTGCTCTAAGAGGCAGCTCTTTTTATGATGCAATCTAAATGCCTTTTTCTTTTGCGCCAAAATAAATGCCGCATAGACTTGCCGCCAAAGCTATCCTGTGATTCAATCGCAGCGTGCCTGGAGATGGGGAAGGTTCAAGATGCGCAGGCTGGAGATCCCCGATCAAGCTTTATTGCTGGCCTCTCTGAGACAGGCTGCTCGCCAATCGCCGCAGGCCGCGTTTCTGCACCGCCTGCACTGCCTACACCTGCTCTCCTTAGGTTTTAGTTGCTATCAGGTGGCCCAATGGTTCGGCAAAGATCCCAAGACTTTGGAGCGCTGGGTGCACCGCTATTTGAAGCTTGGGGAGAAGGGACTGCGTCCTCAGGAGAAACCTGGCCGCAAAAGCCTCCTGGATGCCGCCCAACTGGGGATCCTCAAGCTGGACCTTGACCGATCCCCGCGCGCCTTCGGCTATCAGGAAGAGCGCTGGAGCGGAAGGTTGCTCGTCAGGCATATTGAAAAACGCTTTAAGGTGGCTTTGAGCCTGCGCCAGTGCCAGCGCCTGCTTAGGCGATTTCGCCATGATGCGGCAGAATTATGGCGCAGTTTAGAGGGAAGGAAAGCTCGGCTCCAAGTCAAACCGAAGATTTGTAAAAAAAACTGACAATGTATAGGGTTATGCTGGAGAGGCGTTTTACCTGGTCTTCGCCTTTGGCGCTGAGCTTGGTTGGCTCTCCGTTGCGGCTAGAGAGCACGGCACGATGGCATGAAAGGTGTAAAAAAAATTGACGAGATAGTGGGGGCAAGGCGTCTCCTTGCCCCCACAGTGCGCCTGAGGTAGATTGAAGCATCCATCGCTGCCACGCGCTGCGATACGGCGATGCTATCGGAGCTGGTCCATTGAACGATTCTTTGAGCTAAACTCAGTTGTGCCCGGCTGGTGGTCTCTGCTGCCTGCCCTGATCGCCATCCCGGTGGTGTTTTTCACCCACCGGTTGGTGTTGGCCTTGGGGCTGTATGTTCTGCTCGGCGCTTTGATCCTGGAAAAAGGCTGGCTGCCGCAAGTTTTTGGGCGCCTGCTTTCAATTCTCGCTCAGGTGGTGGTCCAGCCAAACAATTTGTTGATCTTTGCCTTTAGCCTGCTGATCGGGGGTCTGGTTGGCCTGATCCAACGGGCAGGTGGGATTGAAGGGTTTGCCCGCTTTGTGGAGAGCCAAGGCCGGTTCGACCGTCCGAACCGGATAGCGCTTTTGGCCTTTGTCACTAGCATGCTGTTGTTTGTAGAATCCAGTTTTGGCACGCTGGTGGCCGGCTTGATCGCTTTGCCTTTGTTCGATCGCTATCGCCTCTTAAGGCTTAGGCTGAGTTACCTGCTCGATGCGACTTGCGCTCCCAAGTGCATGCTGATTCCTTTGAATGCGTGGGGGGCGTATGTGGCTGGGCTTCTGGTTGCCCAGGGGGTCGCTCAATCTATGGCTACTGTGCTCTCTGCTTTGCCTTTGACCTTCTATGGCTGGATTGCCATCGTCCTGGCCGGGTGGGTGGCCGCGATGAACTGGGAAATTCCTTGGCGCATAGCGATTTCAGCGAAGACGGTTGGGGAGGCGGTGCATTTCACCGAGGCGCTCGCCTCCTATCCGCAGTCTCCCAGAAGGGCTTGTGATCTTTGGGGGCCTATCGGCGGCTTAGTTCTGGGCGTTTTGGCTTTACTGTGCATGGGCTGGAATCCGCCGCTGGCCATTTTCACTAGCGTCGGCTTGACGCTGAGTATTACCGCTTTGGTATTTGGTGCGCGAGGCTTATTGCCGTGGCGGGAGGTGACCTGGGCGGTTTGGTGGGGAATTAGGGCGTTGTGGCCGCTGGCCTATTTGATGGTATTTGCCTTTGCCGTCGGTGCCACCACCCGCGCGTTGGGCACGGGGGAGTTTTTAGCTGGAGCGCTCTCAGGCCGCTTTGATCCTGTGTGGCTGCCGGCCTTGGTCTTCAGCATCGGCTGTGTGATCTCCTTTGCCAGCGGAACTTCGTGGGGGACGTTTGCCATCTTGATCCCCATCGCTGTGCCGTTAGCGCAGGCTTTCCACGTGCCGTTGCCGCTGATGGTTGGAGCGGCGTTGAGCGGGGGGCTGTTCGGCGACCATTGCTCGCCGGTCTCCGACACGACCATGGTGGCCTCGATCGCCGCCGGCGTCCGGCCGATCGACCACGTCCGCCATCAACTCCCTTATGCTATGTTGGGGGCCGGAATAGCGCTTGGCCTGTACCTGATGGCTGGATGGATGGTTAGCCGATGAACCAAAACGTCGACCATCGCTGGCTTTGGCACTTGGTTGCGCTGTTTATCATAATCGCCGGGCTGCGCGCCGCCGCGCAGATTTTGGCGCCGTTTTTGCTATCGCTGTTTATCGCCATCCTCCTGTGGCCTGTGGTCTCTTGGCTGCATCGCCACCGCGTGCCGGCGTGGCTGGCGATCGCGCTGGCCGATGTGGGATTGGTCGTCGTGATGGTGCTTGCGGCGCTGTTTATCGGCAAGTCAATCGACAATTTTTTGAGCAACCTTCCCTTCTACCAAAGCCGCCTCCAGGCCAGCATGGCCGGGCTGTTGGAGTGGCTCACCGCGCAGGGGGTGGAAGTCTCGCGCGACCGCCTGAATGAATTTTTCAACGCTGCCCGCCTGGTGCAGTGGGCGGGAATGCTGCTCAACGCTTTAACGGCGGCCTTTGCTAACGGCGCTTTGATCTTGTTTTACGTCACCTTCATGTTTTTAGAAGCGTTTTTGCTTCCCCACAAACTCCAGGCGATCTTCGGCGATACCAAACTGGCAGCCCGCTTTGAAGCGTTTTTTGCTAATTTGCGGCGCTACCTGCATCTGAAGAACCTGATCAGTCTCGCCACGGGGATCGCAGCGGCGTTCTGGCTGACCTTGCTCGAGGTCGATTACCCCATCCTGTGGGGGGCGGTAGCCTATGTGCTCAACTTCATTCCCAACATCGGCTCATTCGTGGCCGCTATGCCAGCTATTCTGTTGGCCTTAGTTCAGCACGGAGCGTGGAGTGCGATCTATACCGCTTTAGGGTATTTGGTCATTAACACTGCCATTGGTGGTTTTATCGATCCCCGAGTGGTGGGCAAAGGACTTGGGATTTCTACCTTAGCCGTTTTGTTGTCTTTAATTTTTTGGGGCTGGGTGTTGGGACCGGTGGGGATGTTTTTGTCGGTGCCGATCACCGTGATCTTCAAGATGTTTTTGGAAGACAACCCCAACACGCGCTGGATCGCGATCCTGTTAGGCGCGAACAATCCGTTGGAGTCGCTGGACCAGGCGAACAATTTTTCGCCTATGCTTAACATCAAGGAGGGTCCTGAGAGCAAACGATGACCAACGTAAGTGCGCGTATCGTCGAAATTCAATCCGCTCGTTTCCAGGCCGTGGCACCCCAGGCGTGGACAGTGGGAGGCTATGTCCTCATCGACCAGCCGCCGGGCCAAATCCTGGCGGTGGTCGATCGCAGTGCGGAGGCGGCGGAGGGAGTCAAGCTTGGCTTGGTTCCTTTGGGCGAAATCCAAGATGGAAAGTTCCAGCGCGGGGTGCGTCGCTATCCCGCGCCCGGGGCTCAGGTGCGCGAGGCGGCAGCTGAGGAGTTACAGCCGGTATTTGCCAAATATCGCTCGTTTGGCTTTGCTCTGGGCCAGGTGGCGAACCTCCACGAGCAGACCGCTTACTTTAACCCCAGCGCGCTGTTTGGGAGAAGCTTTTGCATTCTAGGCCAGTCCGGCTCAGGCAAGTCATGGACTGTGGCCAGTCTCTTGCAACAAGCTGTGGAAGCGATGCCCAAAGCGCATATTATCCTTTTGGACTTGCATGGCGAATATTGCTGGCGCGATGCTTCAGGCACGTTGCATTCGGCATTCCGCGAGGGGACCTATCGCTACATCGATGCCCGAGCACTGGAAATTCCCTATTGGCTGATGACTTATCAGGAGCTAGTCGAGCTGCTGATTGATCCAAACGACGGGAACGCCTCGGTGCAAATGGCTTTTCTGCGCGAGACCCTGCACGCCCTAAAGCGCAAGGAAGCGGAGCGGTTAGAGATCGGATTTGTCTCTATAGACGCACCGATCTGGTTTTCTTTGGAAGAGCTCTATCGTGAGTTCAAGACGGCCAACGAACTGCGTACTGATTTTGGCAAGACCAAAGGCCCTCTATACGGTCAGTTCGATCAATTTCTGGTGAAACTGCAAAGCCGCTTAAGCGATGCGCGCTACGATTTTCTCCTCAAACCCAGACAGCGCAACACTTCCGAATCCCTGGCCAAGTTGCTGCGCGATTTTGTAGGCTTAGGCGAACCTAAATGCCAGATCACCGTGATCGACTTGAGCGCGGTGCCGTTTGACGTGCGCCCGGCCGTATCGGCTCAAGTCGGTCGAGTGGCGTTTGAGTTTAACTATTGGAATCCCAGACGGCGAGAGTTTCCCATCGTGCTGGTGTGCGAGGAGGCCCACGCCTATATCCCTCGCAGCGGTGGGCGCTATGAAGGCACGCGGCGGGCAATGGAGCGAATCGCCAAGGAAGGGCGAAAATATGGGGTAGGCTTAGGAGTAGTCAGTCAGCGTCCGCACGAATTGTCCGAGACCGTGCTGTCGCAGTGCGGCACTTTTATTTGCCTGCGCCTGGCCAATCCTGACGATCAGGCGTACGTGCGCGAATTGGTGCCAGACGCTGAAAGCGAGTTGGTAGACGTGCTGCCCGCGTTAGGGAGAGGGGAGGCAATGGTGATGGGAGAGGCAGTGCCTCTGCCGACGCGAGTGCAAGTCCGCCGACCCGATCCTACTCCGCACAGTCAGGACGTCAACTACCATGCGGCCTGGTGCCAAGGGCCAGAGGATCTAAACATAGAGGCCATTGCCCGCCGCTGGCAGAGCCAAGGGCGGCGTTGACTCGACTAATGCCGATATAGAGTTAAGTATCTGTCCGGACTCTGATAGATAAGCTTTAGGCTGTCTGCTGCTTGGTCCAAGGGCGGCAAGAAGGGCAGTAGGCGCAAAAGAAGTGTAGCAGGCGCTTTCTTCAGACGCCAAGCGATGATACCTCCTGGTGCCCTCTGGGGGAGATAGCGGCTGCCTGTCTCCTGGGCCCAGCGCTGCACGGCAGCGATTTGGCTGTGGAGGTGAGAAGTAGTAGGAAAAATCCGCATTTCTAGCGGAAGTGTGCCCTCTGCTAAGCGTTCGATTTCTTCAGCGCGGGCTAAGTCTTGGCTGGAAACTAAAAAGTAAATAGGTTGGCCCAGGCGGGCAATTTCTTGCAGTGCTTGGGTGCTGTCTTTGCCCCACCATTTGGCTAGCTGGATCAGTTTTTCCGAGTCTTCAAAGCCTCCGCTGAGCTTAAGCCAAAGCGGGCGTTCTCTGGGTGAAAACGCCTCTCTGGGCGGCTTTAAGGCCCAAACTGCGCGTCCACTTAAAAAATCTACTCGCTGACCGTTGTCCCACCAGGTCAGTAACAGCGCGTCCGGCTCTAAGGTATGCAAGACCTGGGCTAGTTCCATCCAAGCCTGCCACTGCCGAGACTTCGGCTCTGGCAGCATGGCTTGACGAGGCGCTCCGCTCGCATCCTGGTAGTGAGCCAAGTAAAGTGTCAGCTGCTTGCCGGCTAAAGAGTGTCGGATTTCCAAACGCTCGAAGCCGGTAGGAGGATAGTGGCTGACGAGGTCACCGGGTACAGGCAAGGGAGCACGCTCTATCTGCCAAGGATCTTTTGCCGGCCAGAAGGCAGACGACAGGAGAACGGCGCCCGCCATAAGCAGGGCGCCGCCCGCTAAATGACGGCGCTGCATCAGGGTTTACGCCGTCCGATCACGACCAGGCCGCAGGCGATCAACGCCACTCCCAACGGCGGGCCAAGCTTATCCAAAGATAGGTCAGCCAGCCTGAAGGCATCCCTTAGTTCGGCTGTTTTGCCATGGGTCTCGCGCAAGCGGGTGGCTTCGTCCATGATCTCGGTGTAGTCGCGCAGCAGCGGCGACCAGCCCTCGCTGTAAGTAAATCCACCCGGGTTCATATGGAACAGTCCCTTATACAGCTTGATCAAGTCGTGCTCCCACATGTCGGCGTAAATGCGTTCTATGCGTGAGGGATTGTTGCCTTTGGCCCAGAACAGTTGAAAGAAACCGCCGGGGGCATCCCTGACCGGCGCGGGCGGAATAGGGCGGTTAGTTTTTTGACCCACGAGCAAGCCTTCGTCGTAGAGAGCTTGCACTGCTTTTTTGGCTTCCTGTTCGACTTTGATCCCGGCGATTGTCCCTTGGTCAGCGGTTTCGAGATAAGTCCGAGCAAAACGCGGCGAGTGACAGTTGCTGCAGGTTTGCACCCACGCCTCTTGGCGTTCCTTGAACCAAGGATGATTTAGGTTTTCCGCAATCTGTGGCGTTGGATTGAAGGCCCAGCGCACTTTGCGCACAAGGTTATGGGAATACTCGCCCTTATATTCGAAGTGACACAGCTGGCAGGTCGGAGCGGTGTAGCCACCTTGCGTCAGAGCCTCCTTAAGGGGAGCTTCAAAGTTCCAGCTGGCTTTGTGGGTTTGATACACCGTGCCGTGTTTGGATAGGAGGTAATTTTCAAACTCGTTGTGATCGACGCCGTTGTGGCAAGTCGCACACGCTTCGGGCTGCCTCGCCTCGGCCGCGGAAAAACTGTGGCGAGTGTGGCAGCCATCGCACTTGTTTTGCTGGTAGTGGCACATATCGCAGCCCTGGGCGATCTCGCGCTCGGCCATGCCGGCCCAAACATCGGTTTCTACATTAGCTTTCCAGTCTACTGCGTGCGAGGGATGTCCTTTTGGCCATTGACCCTGCGGCCAAGTTTGCTCTTTTTCCGATTCGGCTTGAGCAAACTGCTCCACGTGGCAGGTGCCGCACGCGGCTCGATCCGGCAGCCTCAGGTCCTGATCGTGACGGATCTTTTGTTTGCCCACTCCACCGTGGCAGTCGATACAACCGACCTCTTTAAGTGACTCGCCTTCTTTGAGCAAGCCTTGCCGGACTAAGTTGGCCTCCACTTCGGCCAACTTTTGCTTTTTATAGGCGCGCACATCCCCTTCCGGCAAGGTACGAATCGCGTCCAGCTGGGCGTGGGTGCTTGTGCGCCAGGCATGGACAAACCCTGGGGTGACGCCCTGATGGCAGATCACGCACTGCTCGCGGCTGACCTCTCCTTGAATCGTAGTCGGGGGTTGGTAGAAGTCTTTAGGATTCCAGTAACGTTGAATTGGGATCGGTTGCCAGTGTTGGCCGAATTTGCCTTTGCCGGGATGATCGCGGTAGTACTGGTCAATTAACTGCTTGGGATCAGTGCTGGTCTGTGCGAGCGCAAGCGGCGCGATTAACATAAGGCATAAAAAAGCAGGCAGTGCGCGCATTCGATCCTCCTCGTATTGTAGTTCTGGTCGCTATCATAGCACCTAAGGAAAAAAACTTGACGGGCTTGGCTGTCCGCCATATAGTTTCGAAACGAAACTATAATACCAAGAGGAGGTGAAGATGAACAAACGCAGTTTATCTTTGCTCGGGGTGCTTTTGCTGGCTGGACAGCTTGCAGTAGCTGAAACCAAAGTCCAGTACCCGCAGGGGTTTCGCAGTTGGTATCACGTCAAGTCCATGGTGATTCAGCCGGGCCATCCCTTAGAAAATCCCTTCGGCGGGATTCACCACGTGTATGCCAATACCAAAGCGCTCGACGGGCTAAAAAGCGGTATCTATCCAGATGGGGCGGTACTGGTATTTGATCTGTTTGATTATCGGGAGGATAACCATGCGCTGGTGGAAAACAAGCGCAAGCTGATCGGCGTCATGGAGCGCGACGCGAAGCGTTTTGCTGCCACTGGCGGCTGGGGTTATGAAGGTTTTGGCGAGGGCAAACCAGAAAAGCGCCTCGTTACCGACGGCGGCAAAGGTTGCTATGACTGCCACGCTTCTCAGAAAGCCAGCCAGTATGTGTTTTCTAAGCTCAGAGACTAAGAGCTGTTTTCTTCCTCGTCTGGTCGCGCCTTGAAGGCGCGGCCTTTTTTCTGAGGTTTATAACGAAATTAGTGGCCAAATCTTAGTTCAGTTTTGCGCGTACATAGTCCTGGGTTGACTACAACCCCTTGCCCTATGAAATAAGGGATAGGACCAAGCTAAGTAATCACATCTGGGCCAGGCCGCGCGCTTTTAGCTTTAACCCCGCATAGAAACTCGGCTAACGCGATCAATTCCGAAAGCGCCTCTTGAGGGTCTAAGTCGTGGCGGGTGGGATCGGGTTCGTAGCGCTCAAGATAAATTCGCAAAGTTGCCCCTTGGGTGCCAGTCCCCGACAGCCGGAACACTAAGCGTGCTTCAGGCTCCAGGAGAATGCGTATGCCTTGGCCTGGAGTAATGCTACCGTCTACAGGATCGGTATAGCAAAAGTCATCGGCCAAGCTAACAGTATAACGGCCTAGGCTTTGGCCGGGAAACGTAGGCAATTGGCCTCGTAAGTGCTCCATAATTTCTCGGCCAAGCGCAGCGTCGAGGGCCTCATAATCGTGGCGGCTGTAATAGTGGCGGCCGAAGCGACGCCAATGGTCGCGGACGATGGTGGCGACTGACTGGCGGGTAGCCACTACTAAGTTGAGCCAAAACAGCACCGCCCATAGGCCGTCTTTTTCGCGTACGTGGTCTGAGCCGGTGCCAAAGCTTTCCTCACCGCATAGAGTAATCTTTCCGGCATCTAATAGATTGCCGAAGAATTTCCAACCGGTAGGAGTCTCGTAGCAGGGAATGCCGAAAGCCTCCGCAACCCGGTCCACCGCGCGGCTGGTAGGCATGGAGCGGGCCACCCCACGCAGCCCGTCCCGATAGCCGGGAACGCGGTGGGCGTTAGCGGCCAGGACGGCCAGGCTGTCGCTGGGAGTGACAAAAAACCTCTGACCTAAGATCATGTTGCGATCGCCGTCGCCGTCCGAAGCTGCCCCTAGGGTGGGGGCGTGCGGACCATACATCTTTTCGACCAGCGCTTTGGCATAGGTTAGGTTAGGATCGGGGTGACCGCCTCCAAAGTCTTCTTGGGGGGCGGCGTTGATAACCGAGCCTGGGCCAGCCCCTAACTCTTCCTCTAGAATCCTTATGGCATACGGCCCAGTTACGGCATGCATGGCATCGAAGCAGATTCTCACGGCACCGCTTCGCAGCACGCTCCGGATCCGGTCGAAGTCGAATAGATGCGCCATCAGCTGGGCATAATCGCTAACTGGATCGATGATCCGGATGGTAGTATGGCCGAATCGGTGTTCCCCCAGCCGTTTCAAGTCGACGTCGGGCATTTTGGCGAGTTTATACTCCGTAATGGTCAGGCTGCGCTGATAGAACGTATTGGTGTAGCTCTCCGGGGCAGGACCCCCGTTCTGGATGTTGTACTTGACGCCGAAGTCCCCCTCTGGCCCAGCGGGATTGTGGCTAGCTGAGAGGATGATTCCGCCGAGTGCTTTATACTTGCGGATCAAGTGGGAGGCGGCTGGGGTTGAGAGCAGGCCGTTTTGACCGATGAGCAAGGTACCGAAGCCATTGGCGACTGCCATTTTGATGATGGTTTGCAGCGCCTGGCGGTTATAAAAGCGACCATCTCCTCCTAGAACCAGAGTTTTGCCCTGTTTTTCTGGCAGGCAGTCAAAAATCGACTGAATGAAATTCTCAAGATAGTTGGGATTGTCTAGAAAAACTTTAGTTTTCTTGCGCAAACCGGAGGTACCAGGCTTTTGGTCCGTGTAAGGCGTAGTGGTGCAGATTTCGATGTCCATAGGCTCATCCCCTCGTCGATTTTTCGTATATCATTTTTTAAACTTTGTCTTGACATGAGTGTAACACCAAGGAGGAGAGGGGTACATGTGGAAATGGGGGGCTTTGCTCTTGTGGTTCTGGGCGTTTGTGGCAGGTGCCCAGGAGAAAGATGACGTGTGGGTGTTGGTGGACACCAAAAAGCTTTTGCTGCACGTTATGCGGGGCGACAGGGTCATAGAGACGTTTGACCGCATTTCCATAGGCAGCCGGGGGGTGACTAAGGCTAAACGCCGCGGCGACCACAAAACCCCATTAGGGGTATTCCGCATCGGCTGGGTCAAGGAAAGCAGTCGTTATCACCGGTTTTTCGGCCTGAATTATCCTACCTTGTCCCACGCTACCCGGGGTTGGCTGCGCGGTTGGTTGGACGACCCGACGTACCGGTCGCTCATTCGCGCCAGCTTCGAAAGCGCTGTTCCTCCCCAAAATACTCCTTTAGGGGGGTTTGTGGGCATTCACGGCGTGGGCAGGGCCGATCGCAGCATTCACGGAGTGTTTAATTGGACGCAAGGGTGTATTGCCTTAACTGATGATCAGATTGATCGCTTGAGTCGCTGGATTGGGGTGGGCACGACGGTGGTCATTCGCTAAGCGATCAAGCTTTTGACTAAATGTGGTATTTATGTGATGATTTTGTCGCGTCGTAACCAACAATCAACGAAAGGGAGAAGTTTATGTTTAAAACTCTTGCTAAGATCTCAGCAGTGGCTCTTGCGGTTGGGCTGTTGGCCGGCTGTGCTACCCGCGGGCAGTTGAACGAGGTCAAAGATCGCGTTTCCAACTTGGAGTCGCGGGTCTCGAAAGTGGAGAGCGGGCACAACGAGATGATGAAAGACATCCGCAGCGCTCATGATCATGCGGGCCGCGCCGAGGAGAAGGCTGAGAAGGCTTTGGAGTGCTGCGAGGCCCAAAGCGAAAAGCTCGACCGCATGTTCCAAAAACGCATGTTGAAGTAATTTGGAATCAACCAATAGGAATAAAGCCCCGCGCGATGCGGGGCTTTTTTTAAGTTCGAGGCAAGGCGCGGTCAGCGATTTTGACTGGGACGCCGGTTTGCTCCTCCAGGGCTTTGCGCAGCGCCGAGCCCTGAATGCGAAGGCGCATTCCTTGCGTTTTGCGCTCGATCAAAGCCAAGGCCTGGGTTAGCATATCCTCATAGGAGTAGGTATGCCCCCTCTCCTCCAAGGGAGGGTGCACTTCGATATAGAGTTCGTCGTTAAGCCAGCCGAGCTTGATCGGTTGATTGACGAAGGTGACCGGAGTGCCCACCGGTATTTGGGGAAACAAACGCTCGATGTCCTCAGGATACATGCGCACGCAGCCGTGCGTGACGCGCATGCCGATGCCGAACTCCTTGGCTTCATCGGTGCCGTGGATTAGGTAACCGGCAATTCCCAAGCGCAGCGCGTACTTGCCTAAAGGGTTGTCGGGCCCGGGGGGAACCACGTCGGGGAGGATGTCGCCGTCGGCGGCGTGTTCTCTCTTGATGGATTCAGGCGGGATCCAAACCGGATCTTTGACCTTAGCGACGACGCGCGTGGTGCCTAAAGGAGTGGCCCAATCCATACGGCCGATGCTGACGGGGTGGGTGATGACTTTAAAAGACTCTCCAGAGCGAACAGCAGGGAAATAATATAGCCGCATTTCGGGGATATTGAGAACGATTCCCTGCCGCACAGCGTCTGGCAGCACGAACAACTTAGGCAAGAGAACCTCCGCACCGTCTTGAAGCAGCCAGGGGTTCAGATTGGGATTGGCAAGACGGATCTCGTTTTGGCCGAGGTTGAAGTGGCGCGCGATCTCCAGGAAAGTATCTTTGCGGTTTGCCTTGATGGTTTGCAATTGGCCGATTAGGTCAGCCCCCGGCGGCAAAGAGTAAGAATCGGCCACCGCTATGGCAGTTATCAACCACGTAACCAAGATGGAAATGGATTTTCTAACCATATCTCTCATAGCGGCAAGTCGCAGATAAAATAAACGTTAAACTTTATCAATTCTTAAAAGGAGTGAAAATGAGCTTAAACGATAGCCTGGTTAAAGCGGTAGCCGCAGCGTTTGAAATCGACCCCCAAGTCAATCCTCATCGCGATCGGATCGCCATTGCCCATCAAGGGGGGCAGATCGTTTTGACCGGCGAGGTGGCCGATATTTCGGCCAAGCGCCGCGCTTACTATGCCGCTTTAGCCGTCCCTGGGGTGACCGCCGTGGACGATAGATTGCAAGTCAAGCCCGCAGAGGCGATGGGCGATGCAGAGATTTTAACCCATTTGCTCAAAATGTTGGGCGAGGATTTGGCTTTCAAGCACTACAGTTTGGTTGCGATAACTCCTAAAGGGGAACAAGAGGTTTTGCGCCGCTTGGACGATCAGGCGGGTTTTTTCCGCGTCCAGGTAGAGGGCGGGACGGTGTATCTTGGCGGTGAGGTCCGATCGCTGTGCGACCGGCGCTTGGCAGAAGTCATGGCATGGTGGGTGCCTGGGAGCTGCAATGTCGTGAACCAGCTTCAGGTCACCCCACCTGAGGAGGACAACGACGACCAGTTAAAAGAGGCAATCCTGCTGGCGTTGGACGTGGATCCGTTTGTAGATTATTTGCAACTTGCGATTCAGTGCCGGGCAGGGGAAGTGGTCCTAGACGGGGTGGTACCAGTAGCCGAACAGATCAAGCTCGCCGAACACGATTGCTGGTACGTGGAGGGAGTAAAAAAAGTAGACAATCGCCTCAGGCTGCCTTGACCTAATTCGTCGTGACTCAGTTAGCAGAACCGTAAGCTCGTGCTGAACTAAAGCCTACTCGTGCCGTCTGTAAGTATGCATGGGAACAAGCGTTGTTATTTTGCTCATAGATGATGATCCGCAGCTGGCTAAGTTGCTGGGTGTGCGGCTGCAGACGGCAGGGTACCAAGTGCTGAGTGCTCGCACGGCAAATGAGGCGCTCGTCTGCCTAGGAATAGATCGGGAGGGGGAGCACGAATCTCAGGTGGATTTGGTAATGCTGGACATCTTCCTACCCGATGCGTCAGGGATAGATCTGTGCCGCAGGATCAAAGGGGATCTTAGAACCTGCGATATTCCTGTGATCGTAATTACCGGCAGCGACGATGAGGAACACCTACAGCAAGCCTTTGACGCCGGCGCGATGGATTACATCGAAAAGCCCTTCAAGAGCGTGGAGCTGATGGCTCGCATTCGCTCGGCGCTTAGGCTTAAAGCCGAGATCGATCAGCGCAAGCGCCAGGCCAAAGAGCTGATCGCCGTGGCGGAAAAGCTCAAGGCCGCCAATGAGCAATTGCGCCAGTTGTCCTTCCACGACGCGTTGACCGGCTTGCACAACCGCCGTTATTTCGATGAGTTTCTAGAGCGCGAGTTCAAACGTGCCCAGCGCGCCGGAACGGGGATTTCTCTAATCATGGTCGATATCGATTACTTCAAGGCCTACAACGACCGCTTTGGCCACCAAGCCGGCGACGAGGCTCTGCGCCAAGTCGCCACCGTTTTGGCTTCTGTAACGCAGCGTTCCAATGACTTGGCTGCTCGCTATGGAGGAGAGGAGTTCGCCATCGTGCTGCCTGATACCGCCCAGACAGGTACGCTCGCTATTGCCGAGAACTTGCGTCAAAAGGTTGAAGCCTTGCGGATCTCCCACCCCGATTCCCCTTTTGGCGTCGTCACCATCAGTGCTGGTATAGCCATTCAATATCCTAAGCCGAAAGAGCAGGCCCAGGGGTTAGTTGAGGCGGCCGACATGGCCTTGTATCATTCCAAACGCGCCGGCCGCAACCGGGTCAGCCTAGCTTCTTAAAGGAGGCTGACCAGCTCTTTAAAGCGTGGATGATGGGCGCTGCCTAACCATTCAAACAACACCGACTCCCCAGGCAGCACCACGGCACCGGCTTGGCGCATCCGTTCTAGGGCGTAGAGCTTGTGTTCTGGGTGACGCGACACCACTGCGTCTTCCACCACGAACACGGAAAAGCCAAGAGCAAGCAGCGCTATGGCGGTTTGTAGCACGCTTACGTGGGCCTCCTGGCCGGCCAGGATAACCTGGGTACGCCCGCTTTGCTGCAGCCGCGCGGTAAAACCCTCCGCGCCAATGCAGGAAAAGCTGGCCTTGCTCAATGGCCTGGTTCCAGGTGGCAGCCGGGTTGAGATTTCGGGGAAGGTGGCGCCGAGGTTGGGCGGATGCTGTTCAGTAAGCAGCACGGGGACGCTCAAGACCTGCGCGGCTGTAAGCAGGGTCAGACAATTGTGGCGCGTGCGCTCCCATTCCTTAACCGGCATCGCCTCGGCCAAGCCGGGCTGGAGGTCGATGAGCACCAACAAGCTGTCAGCGGCATCACAAAGCATAGGAACCATAGAGGCTCAATCTAACACTTCTGCCAGCGCTTGCCTAACTTTCTGGGCCAGAAGGGGTTGGGCCCTTAGGTTGGGATGAATGCCGTCGGCCTGCATCAACTCGGCGTTTAAAGCCACGTCCTCCAGGAAAAAGGACAGCAGCGTGATCGGATAGCGCTGGGCCAGGCGCTGGTAGATTACCTCAAACATCTCGACAAACTTTGGTCCATAGTTGGGTGGCAACTTCGTCCCCAAGAGGATGACTTTGGCCGAGGTGGCCAGGCTTGCCTCGATCATCGCCGCCAGGTTTTGTTCTGTCTCAACCGGCGTGATGCCGCGCAGGCCATCGTTGCCGCCCAATTCCAGGATCACGACGTGTGGCCGGTGCTGCGCCAATAAGGCTGGCAGGCGATGCTTGCCGCCGGCGGTGGTCTCGCCGCTGATGCTGGCATTGACAAAGCGCAAGTCTTTGTGTTTTTGTTTGAGCTGTGCCTCAAGCAGCGCCACCCAGCCCTGATCCACCGGGATGCCATAAGCGGCGCTCAAGCTATCGCCCAGGACCAGGAC
>JAOAHI010000029.1:14570-23951 GCA_026415315.1 Methylohalobius sp. | reverse complement strand
CGGCAACCCATACCTATACCCAATCGGCTTTCCTGCGCAGCGGGCGGCGTTTTAATATTCTCACTTGGAGCGGAGGCGTGCAAAACCAGCGCCAGGTTCGCGCCGATGGCCAGGACGTGGAGTTTCGCTCTGGCATTGGCCAAATCAATTACCGTCTCACCCGTGCTTTTAGTACCTTCGTCCAAGGCGGATTTGTCGATAATCAGTTTCAATCTACCCGAGACACCAATCGCGACGGTCTATTTTGGACTGCTGGCGTGATTTGGAGCCCAAGCCGGTTTTTGACCTTAGAAGCTGGGGGTGGGCGCAACAGTTTTGCCACCGTCACTCTTCAGCCCACCCGCCGTACCTTGCTCCAGGGAACCTACCAGCGCAACAACGTCGGCGCTCTCACCGGCAATGTCTTTCAGGGACTGATTCGTCATCATACCCGCCGCACTGTTTGGCAAGGGCAGTATTTTGAGACTATAACCACTAGCCAAGCAGTCCTGGCTGAGCAACAGGTTATTCCGAGGTTCGATGCGTTTGGAAATCCTATTTTGGATCCGCTTACTAACCAACCGGTTTTAGTCATCATTAACGTCCCAGAATTAGTAGACGAGGTTCTACTGCGTAAGCGGGGTGAACTCTCCTTTACTGGAAATACAGCCAAAACCACACTCAGCATCCAAGTTTATAGCGAGAGAAGGATTTTTGAGCTCAGCCAAAACAATTCCAGGATATTGGGAGTTTCTGGCAACTGGAATTGGCGCTTTGGAGCGCGAACTAACATACTTTTTGATGGTATCTGGCAGCGCTCAGACTTTTCTGGAGCTAGGAATGGGCAAGACCTCAGCAACGTTTTCTGGACCGCTGGCCTGCGTTTAAACCGGCGCTTGAGTGAGCGTATGAACGCTTATCTGGAATACCGCCATCAAGCTCAGTCTTCGGGCGGAATTGGATTCGGCTACGAGGAGAACCGGGTTATCGCCGCGCTGAATATGGGGTTTTAAGTATGTACACCGACTTCTATCGGCTGAACAAAAAACCGTTTCAACTTACTCCGGACCCGGAATTTTTCTTTAACAGTCCAGTGCACAAGCGCGCTTTGGCCTATCTCGAATATGGCCTGCATCAAGGAGAAGGCTTTATCGTCGTAACCGGTTCCCCTGGAACAGGCAAGACCACCTTAGTCCGGGCCTTGTTTCAAAACCTGCAGCAACAGAATGTCATCGCCGGCTTAATGGTGACCTCCCAAGTCGGGGCGGAGGATGCCTTAAGAATCATTTCAGCTACGTTTGGCCTATCCTATGATGGCGATGACAAGGCCACTTTGCTTAGGAATCTAGAGCGCTTTTTCAAGGAAAAAGCGCGCGAGGGAAAGCGGGTTCTGCTAGTGGTAGATGAAGCCCAGAATCTTCCCCTTCAGTCCCTGGAGGAGCTTAGGATGCTGTCCAACTTCGAATTGGGCGGCAGGTCTTTGTTTCAGGTTTTTCTCTTGGGGCAAGATGAATTTCGCAAGTCCCTCCAGTCCGATCTGTTAATCCAAGTGCGGCAAAGGGTGATTGCCACGTATCATCTGCGTCCTCTGACCTTGGAGGAGACTAAAGATTATATCCTGCATCGCTTAAGGCAGGCGGGCTGGCAACTTGACCCTCACTTTCAGGATGAAACATTTCCTCTAATTCATGCCTTTACTAGCGGTGTCCCCAGGGTGATCAATACCTTGTGCGACCGCTTATTGCTCTATTCGTACTTGGAAGAGTTGCACGAGATCGACGGGAGAGTCGTTCAAACTGTGGTCGACGAGATTAAACAAGAGTCTTCAGCGCCCACCGAGATTCAAGCCGCTCGCCCGCAGGAGGCGATCAGCCCGATCTTAAGCCAAGCTATTCCGATGGGGCCACACGTTTTGCCTTATTTGGAGCGGATCGAGAAACTCGAACGGGCAGTAGCTGAGCTGCAAAGGATTGTACAGAAAGAACAAGGCTTACTACGCAGAGCGATTTTGCTCCAATTAGATATGGATGCCGCATATACACCCGTTGAGACTCTCTCGTCTATTACCCAAACAGGTAAAGTTGAGGACAAGCCTGAAGCCGTGCCCGCGGTTCAGGAGGGATCGTGAATCCGCTGCCAAAATTGGTATGCGTGGTCGGCGCAAGGCCCAATTTCATGAAGATCGCGCCGATTTATGCCGCTCTGAAGTCCAGCCGAACCGTGGACCCGTTCTTGGTCCACACCGGCCAGCATTACGATGAGGCGATGAAGGATCTGTTCTTCCGCCAGCTTGGGATTCCCGAGCCAGATATCGATCTTGGAGTTGGCTCTGGCAGCCACGCTTTCCAGACCGCACAGATCATGCAGCGGTTCGAGCCGATCTTAGACGACGTCGCTCCGTTTGCAGTGCTGGTAGTAGGGGATGTCAATTCCACGATCGCTTGTGGCCTAGTGGCGGTCAAGAAACAGTTGCCGCTGATTCACGTGGAGGCGGGGCTGCGCAGCTTTGACCGCACGATGCCAGAAGAGATCAATCGGGTCTTGACCGATCAGATTTCGGAACTGCTGTTCACTACTGAGCGCTCGGCTAAAGAAAACTTGCTGCGCGAGGGGATCGCGGAGGATAAGATCCATTTCGTCGGCAATGTTATGATCGATGCGCTCTTTACGCATTTGGGTCGATCTGTGCCGGCTGAGGAGACCTTGGCCCGATACGGCTGGAATCTGGGGGCGCAATTTGGCGTGTTGACTTTGCACCGTCCAAGTAATGTGGATGATGCAAGGACTCTTGAGCGTTTGTTAAGAACGTTAGTGATGGTCAGCCGTAAGCTACCTTTGGTGTTCCCATGCCACCCTAGAACTCTCAAGATGATTGAGCGCTATGGCCTTAAGGGGCTTTTGGCTGAAGCGGAAATTCTTGTGACGCCGCCTCTTGGTTATCTAGAGATGCTGGGATTGGTACGGGCCTCGCAGTTGGTACTAACCGATTCCGGGGGCTTGCAGGAGGAGACCACTGCCCTCGGGGTACCGTGCTTGACTTTGCGCGAGAATACTGAGCGACCGGTGACGGTGAGCGAGGGCACTAACACTGTTGTTGGGACCGATCCCGACCGGATTTGGGCGGCCGTTGAAGACACTTTGATGACCGGTGGCAAGCGCGGCCGCATTCCGCCTTTGTGGGATGGTCGAGCGGCGGAGCGTATTGTACGGGTGGTCGAAGAGAGATTCTTATGACTTTTGTCAACGCCATGAGCGTAGACGTAGAGGACTATTTCCAGGTGTCGGCGTTTGAGCCGCACATCAAGCGCAAGGACTGGGATCTGTGGCCACAGCGGGTAGTTACCAACACGCTGCGGGTGTTGGACATGTTTGACCAGTACAGGGTGAGAGCCACCTTTTTCACTTTAGGTTGGGTGGCCGAGCGGTATCCCAATCTGGTGCGCGAGATCGTTAGGCGGGGGCACGAATTGGCCTGCCACGGCTATGACCATGTGCGGGTGAACTTGCAGTCTCTGGAGGAATTCCGCCAGGATGTGTCGCGCGCTAAACGGATCTTGGAGGATGTCTCCGGGGTGGGAGTGATTGGCTACCGTGCGCCCAGTTATTCGATCGGCCCATCCAACCTTTGGGCCTTAACCATTCTTGAGGAACTCGGGTTCAAGTACAGCTCCAGCATTTATCCAGTCCGCCACGACTTATACGGCTGGCCAGAGGCACCGAGGTTTCCTTTCCGCCCTAAGCAAGCGCCCAAGCTCCTAGAAATCCCCATTGCCACTGTGCGTTTGGCTAAGCGCAATTACCCTTGTGGTGGCGGAGGATATTTTCGCCTTTATCCTTATTGGCTCTCTCGTTGGGCTCTGCGCCAGATCAACAGCAAGGAGGGGAGGCCAGCAGCGTTTTACTTTCACCCGTGGGAGATCGATCCGGCGCAGCCACGTCCTCAAGGCATTGGGCTGAAAACGCACCTTCGCCACTATTTAAACCTTAAGCGCATGGAGGCTCGCCTTAAAGCGTTGCTGCGCGATTTCTGTTGGGATACGGTGCACAATGTGTTTTTAAAGCCAGCTGAATGCAGATCCGCAGCCTGAGTCAAGAAGCGTATGAGCGTTGGGAAAAGTTCGTAGCTACTCATCCAGAAGCGACTTTTTTTCATACAGTGGGCTGGAAGAGGGTATTGGAGGAGGTATTTGGTCATCCAACCTATTATTTGTATGCCGCGCAGGGAGAGGAAGTCGTGGGTGTTCTCCCTTTGGGCCATATCAGCAGTCGCCTGTTCGGTAATGCTTTGATTTCTATTCCTTTTTGCGTTTATGGCGGGGCGCTGGCGATCAATTTGGAGGTGAGATCGGGTCTGGAGCGAGCAGCTATTGATCTGGCGCGAAGGCTGCAGGTCGAGTGGTTGGAATTGCGCCATCTTAAGCCCTCAGGTTCGGGCCGTCCGACCAAGGATTTGTATGTTACTTTTCGTAAGGCTTTAGCTTCGGATGTTGAGGCTAATTTCAAGGCCATCCCGAGAAAGCAGCGCGCAATGGTGCGCAAAGGCATGGAGGCTGGGCTTGTGAGCGTAATCGATACGGCCGTTGACCGTTTTTACGAAGTTTATGCCGAAAGCGTGCGCAATTTAGGTACACCGGTGTTTCCCAAAAAGTACTTTAAGGTGCTCAAGGATGTGTTTGGAGAGCAATGCGAAATTCTCGTAGTAGAGCACCGTGGCCGGCCGGTAGCAGCCTGTATGAGTTTTTACTTTCGCGATCAGGTATTGCCTTATTACGGCGGCGGGACAAGGATGGCACGCGAACTGCACGCCAACGATTTTCTCTATTGGGAGATCATGCGCCGGGCAACGATAAAAGGCGTGAAGGTTTTTGACTACGGACGCAGCAAGAGGGGAACCGGCAGCTTTCGTTTCAAGACGCACTGGGGATTTACCCCGGAGCCTCTGTATTACGAATACGAATTGATTCAAGCTAACAAAATCCCAGAGGTGAATCCTTTAAATCCTAAGTACCGACTCTTTATTGAAATCTGGCGCCATCTTCCGTTGCCCGTGAGCAAGCTTATTGGCCCCTGGTTGGCCAGGAGCTTGGGATAAGTGGCCAATCTCCTTTATTTGGTCCACCGCATTCCTTACCCTCCGAACAAAGGCGACAAGATCCGATCGTTTCATTGGCTTAAACACTTCAGTGCAAACCATCGCGTGTTTTTAGGGGCGTTCGTCGATTGCCCCGAGGACTGGCAATATGCCAAAGGGCTGAGTCAACGTACCGAAGAGGTTTGTCTTCGGCCTTTTTCTGTCCGCTCTCAAGTTTGGCGGAGTATAGTTGGCTTATTGCGTGGCCAACCCTTGACTCAAGCTTGCTATGCTGATGCCCAGCTCACCGCTTGGTGTCGAAGGTTAGTTGAGGGGGGCAAAATTGATTTGGTATTCGTCTTCTCCTCAGCTATGGCCCAGTTTGTCGATCCAAGATGGCAGCTGCCTAAGATCATCGATTTCGTTGACGTAGATTCGGACAAGTGGCGTCAGTATGCGGCGAAAAAGCCTTTTTTTAGCCGTTGGATTTATCGGCGTGAAGGGGAAAAGCTGTTGCGGTACGACCGGGCTGTGGCTCAAGAATTTGATCTTTGTCTGTTTGTCTCGCCAGCCGAGGCAGAGCTTTTCAAAGAACTGGCGCCTGAGGTGGCAGGTCGTGTGGATTTTGTCGAAAACGGCGTGGATACAGCTTACTTTAACCCGGAGCATGAGTTTGTTTCTCCGTATCGTCCAGAGGAGGAGGCTTTAGTCTTTACCGGCGCTATGGATTACTGGGCCAACGTGGATGCGGTGCGCTGGTTTGCCGACCAGGTGTTTCCTAAAGTGCTGCAGTATCGTGTGGAAGCTCGTTTTTACATCGTCGGAGCCCGCCCTAGGCCAGAAGTTAAAGCCTTGGAAAGGCGTGAGGGGATAATAGTGACCGGAGCGGTTCCCGACGTCCGACCGTATTTAGCGCATGCCCGTTTGGCGGTGGCACCGCTTCGGATAGCGCGTGGGATACAGAACAAAGTTCTAGAGGCACTGGCTATGGGTAAATCGGTGCTGGCCACTTCAATGGCGATGGATGGACTGGAGATGCCCTCTGGTTTGGACATTCAAGTGGCCGATGGGGTGCACGAGGTGGCCGATCTGGTCGTTCAAGCTCTGCGCGAGCCGAGCTTTTTGCCTCGCTACTCTCCTCGTAACCGGGAGTTTATAGAAATGCGCTATAGTTGGAACAGGCACCTTAAACGCCTCGACGCGATTTTGAACGCATTATGAGCATCAAGCTTAAGGTCGAGCCAAGCTTAAAGATCAGGCAAGCTGAGCTAGAGGGGCTTGGAGTTGGTTGGCTGCCAGCTTTGACAAGCCTTGGAGTGGGGCTATCGGTTTTATTTGCCGGGTATTTTCCGACTTTCCTGTCCATGGTCCAAATCTGGGAGCGCTCGGAGACCTTCACCCACGGTTATTTAATCTTCCCTATCAGCCTGTGGCTGATTTGGCGGCGTCGCTTCCACCTTCTCAAAACAAGGCTGTATCCGGATTGGCGGGGAATTTTAGCCATAGCCGGGTTAGGCTTTGGGTGGCTGCTTGCCAACGTAGTGGATGTTTTGGTGGTCCAGCAGCTGTGTTTTATCGCTCTGATTGTGGCCTTGGTGTGGACGGTGCTGGGCGAGCAGGTCGTGCGGGAGATCGCGTTTCCTCTGGGATTTTTGTTTTTCGCCGTTCCTATTGGGGAATTCTTAATTCCTCCCTTGATGAATTTTACCGCCGATTTTACCGTCAAGATGATCGAACTGACCGGTATTCCGGTTTACCGCGAGGGGACGTTTTTCAGCCTTCCCTCAGGCGACTGGTCGGTAGTAGAGGGGTGCAGCGGCTTAAGGTACCTCATCGCTTCGATCACGTTGGGCTGCCTGTATGCTTATCTAAGTTACCAGTCGATGTGGCGGAGGTTGAGTTTTATTGCTTTGGCGACGTTTTTCCCTATTGTCGCCAATGGGCTACGCGCCTATCTGATCGTAATGATCGCTCACTTTTCTGACATGAAGCTGGCGCTTGGGGTGGATCATTATATCTACGGATGGGTGTTTTTCGGCTTTGTGATGTTAATCTTGTTTTGGATCGGTTCGTTTTGGCAAGAGAGAAAACCGGAGCCTGGTTGGCAGGCGCTAAGTAAAAGTGCGATAGACCATATTCTGCCTGCGCGTGTTTGGGTTTTACCGACTCTAGCTGCGCTGGCTGTGCTTACGGTTTGGCCGGCTTATGCAGCCTATTTGCGCAGTCTGGCTCAGGCTGAATTGGCACCACCGGTTTTGACTTTGCCGCAAGAGGCAGGTGGCTGGCGGAAAAGCGAGGCCGATTTGACTCCTTGGAAGCCGCATTACTTGTCTCCAGACGCGGTAGCTGAGGCAAGCTATAGCGATGGGAAGCGGCAAGCTAAGCTATATCTGCTTTACTATCGTACCCAGGCCCAAGGCAAAGAATTGGTCAACTCTCAAAACGTTTTGATTCCGCAAAAGCACCCAGTCTGGCAAATGCCGTGGGAAAAGCCGCGAAGGGTGACGCTGGCCGGGCATAGCTTGAAAGTGCGTGAAGGTTTGCTTAGATCTTCAGGCCAAGCGCTTTTGGTCTGGCGCTGGAATTGGGTGTCCGACACGTTCACTGTTAGCGATCCGCTGGCCAAGCTCCTGGACGCTAAAGATAGACTGCTCGGCAGCCCTAAGGATGCGGCTGGCATCGTGGTGGCGGCTGCGTGCGAGGACAGTTGCCGGGAGGCCAGCGACACGCTGCATGCTTTCACGCAAACGATGCTGCCCCACTTAGGCCCCATGCTTGAGAGCGTGGCCATGGAAAGGTATCGATGACAATGCCTTTGATCGTGCATGTGATTTACCGCCTAGGGATGGGTGGCTTAGAGAACGGTCTGATTAACCTCATCCATCACCTCCCGGAAGAAAAATACCGCCATGCCATCATCTGTTTGACTGAGGCGACTGAGTTCAAACAGCGCCTGCGTCGCGCTGTGCCAATCTACGAGCTGCACAAGCGCGAAGGCCATGATTTTGGGCTTTATTTGCGCGTATGGCGGCTGTTTCGGGAACTTAAACCGGACATCGTTCATACCCGAAACCTAGCTGCCCTAGAGTGCCAACTTCCTGCCTGGCTGGCGGGAGTGCCGGTTCGCATCCATAGCGAGCATGGCTGGGATGTGTTTGATCCCGACGGCACCAACCGTAAGTATCTGTGGTTTAGGCGCTTTTTTTGTCCTCTCATCCATCAGTACGTAGCGCTTTCCAGGCAGCTCGAGGATTATTTGATTGAGCAGGTTAAAGTGCCCGCCGCTAAAGTGGTGCGGATTTGCAATGGCGTGGATACTGATCTCTTTCATCCGCCAGCAGGTGATCGCGAGCCTATTCCGGGTTGTCCCTTTACTGACCAGGAGTTAATCCTCATCGGTACTGTGGGCAGGATGCACGGGGTGAAGGATCAGCCGACTTTAGCGCGGGCGTTCATCGCACTGCTGAAAAAGTGGCCGGAACTTAAAGCCAAAGTGCGCCTTATTTTAGTAGGTGATGGCCCCTTACGAGCCGAATGCCAGGGTTTACTCGCTCAGGCAGGGCTGCTTGAACTGGCTTGGTTACCCGGGGAGCGGGACGATATTCCACAAGTCTTGCGCGGTTTGGATATTTTTGTTTTGCCTTCCCAAGCCGAAGGCATCTCCAACACTATCTTGGAAGCGATGGCGACGGGATTGCCAGTGATTGCCACTAAGGTAGGGGGAAATTGGGAGTTGGTGCATGAGGGGGTGAATGGAACGCTTGTGCCGTCTAAAGCACCGGACACATTAGCTAAGGCATTGACCGAGTATGTGCAAAATTCCAATTTGCGCCATGCGCACGGCCAGGCTGCCAGGCAGCGAGCGAAAATTCATTTCAGCTTGGCGAGCATGGGAATGGCATATGAGGAGACCTACGATCAACTACTACTTAAAAGGTCAAGATGTGCGGCATCGTCGGTTTAATGGACCTTAGGGGCAAGCGGCCGGTCGATGGGTCTTTGCTGCAGCGCATGAACCAAACCCAATTTCACCGCGGCCCGGACGGGGAGGGGGCGTATTTGAAGCCAGGCATTGGCCTAGCTCATCGAAGGCTTGCGATCATCGATCTCCAAGGCGGGGCTCAGCCCATGTCCACGCCGGATGGACAAGTGACGGTGACTTACAACGGCGAGATTTACAATTTTCAGGAACTGCGCCGGGAGCTGGAAGCCCAAGGCTACACTTTCCATACTCACTGCGATACCGAGGTGATCTTGTACGCCTGGCTAGCGTGGGGGGAAGCGTGTGTTAAACGTTTTCGGGGGATTTTTGCTTTTGGGTTGTGGGACGA
>JAOAHI010000029.1:0-14476 GCA_026415315.1 Methylohalobius sp. | reverse complement strand
GAACTTAAGGCGCTCAAAGCTCACCCTGGTCTGGAGCGAACCATAGACTCCAAAGCGCTGGAGGATTATTTCGCTTACGGCTATATTCCTGACCCTAAAACTATCTACCGCAACGCCTTTAAGCTTCCACCGGGTCATACTCTGACTGTCGAGCCGGAGAATCCTGTCCCACAGCCTGTGCGTTACTGGGAGGTGTGCTTTGCTCCCAATCCCGCACTCAGCGAGAATGAGGCGGCTTATGCTTTAATCGAGCGCCTGCGCGAGGCAGTGCAATTACAGCTTATTTCTGATGTGCCCCTCGGGGCGTTTTTGTCTGGTGGGGTGGATTCTAGCGCTGTGGTGGCGATGATGGCCGGTTTAATGAATAAGCCGGTCGATGCCTGTTCGATTTCCTTCGGTGACCCGGCTTTCAATGAAAGTCAATATGCTCAAGAAGTCGCCCGTCGCTATGGCGTTCGCCATTGGCTTCAGCAGGTAGAGCCGGACGATTTCTCCCTGATTGACCGGCTAGCTGGATTGTACGATGAACCGTATGCGGACAGTTCCGCTTTGCCCACCTATCGGGTGTGCGAGCTGGCCAGAAAGCAGGTAACCGTGGCCCTGTCCGGAGACGGCGGAGATGAAAATTTGGCCGGATACCGCCGCTACCGCTGGCACGTCTATGAGGAAAGGATGCGTTCTTTGTTCCCAGCGGTTGTTCGCCGGCCCGTATTCGGCTTGTTAGGAGAAATCTATCCTAAACTTGATTGGGCGCCTAAGTTCCTGCGCGCTAAGTCTACTTTGCAAGCTCTGGCCCGTGACTCGATAGAGGGCTATTTTCACAGCGTTTCGATCATGGATGATGGCTTCCGCACTCGCCTCTATAGCGAGGCCTTGCGCCGGGAATTGCAGGGGTATCATGCCGTACAAGTGTTGCGCTGCCATGCTGAAAATGCTCCCGACGAGCCTTTGTCTCGGGTGCAATACTTAGACCTGAAAACCTACCTTCCTGGCGATATTTTGACCAAGGTGGACCGTGCCAGCATGGCCCATGCCTTAGAGGTGCGGGTGCCGATGTTAGATCACCTCTTAGTGGAGTGGTTGGCAACTTTGCCCCCGCAGTTGAAATTGCGCGGTCGAGAAGGGAAATACATTTTCAAAAAAGCTTTGGAGCCTTATCTTCCAGAAAGCGTGCTGTATCGCCCTAAGATGGGTTTTGCCGTGCCTTTGGCGTCCTGGTTTCGCGGACCTTTGCGGGACAAAGTGCGGTCGGCTCTTTTGGGAGAAAGAATGCTTGATTCGGGTTGGTTCGATTCGGGATTTCTTCGCACTATCGTGGATCAACATCAGGCGGGTCTGCGCGATTTTAGCGCGCCGATCTGGTCGCTGTTGATGTTCGAGTCTTTTTTGAGGCAGGGTTGAATGCAAGCTGATGTTGATGAAAATTGATATATTCCAGCCATTATTTAAGAATATTGAAGGCTCTCCTTTACACAAGGCTTGGTTGTCTACGGGGATGGATGTCAAGTTTTATCCTGGTAATTTATCACTTAATTATAGGAACAAGTTTGAGCTGCTCATTAAAAATTACCCAAAGCTTTTTTTATTTGCATTGATTAACTCATACCGAGCGCTTACCAAAAGAGATCCAGATTTCATAATAGTTAATTCAGACGTAGAAGTTATTGCTGTATCGCTTATAAAATTTCTTTTGCTAAAGAAGTCAAAAATAATACTTTTAGGATTTATATTTACTAGAAGAAAATCAAGACAGTTAAAAGTTATAAGAAGGTTTTATTTCAAGTTAGTATTATCTTTGGCATCCATTTCGATATGTCACTCTACGTATGAAAAGAAAGTTTATGATAGATACTTTAACTTATCAAAATTAAAAATTCACTATATTCCTTATGCTCTTCACGTATATAAGCCAAAAGACGATAATAATTGGGAAGAAGAATATATTGTGAGTGCTGGTCGTTCAAATAGGGATTACAAACTTCTTATTCAGGTCGCTACTGATCTTCCGTATAGATTCAAAATTATTTGTGATAATCCAAGATTAGTGTCGATAAATTGCAATACCAAAAATATTGAGGTAATTAGTGGATGTTATGGTGCAAATTACATTTCTATCCTTAATAATGCTAGATTAATAGTTATCCCTTTAGCCGTGAGTGATATATCTGCAGGACAGATGGTTCTGCTTCAGGCAATGGCGTTGGGGAAACCTGTAATAATTACAAAAACGAGATCTACAATAGAATATGGCTCTCATCTTAAAACAGTATATTTTTGTAAGTTAGGTGATTTAGATGATCTAAAAAGCGCAATACTTTATTTGATGCAGAATAGAAGTATTTCCGACCAGATTTCATCGAATGCAAAAAAATATTATGAAGAAAATCATACCATTGAAAGTTATGTAAAAAATATAGCCCATTTGATTGTTTCTATGCAATCTTGATATTTGGTAATCAAGACACTTTAAATGCGCGTGCTCCATATCCTCGATCATTCCCTTCCTTTGCACAGCGGCTACACCTTTCGCACGTGTGCTATTCTGAGAGAGCAGCGTTTTTTGGGTTTTGAAACCTTCCACTTGACCTCGCCTAAACACCGAGGCAGCAACGCTGCGGTGGAGAAAATAGACGATTTTGAGTTTTACCGTACCCACGCTGTACCAATCTGGTTAGACAGGATGCCTGGAATCAGGCATCTGGCAGTAGTGCATGCCCTTAGGAGGCGCTTGGATGAGTTGATTCCCAAACTGCACCCAGACTGGCTTCATGCTCATTCTCCGCCACTCAACGGGCTAGCAGCGCTGATAGCCGGTCGTCGTTACTGCCTTCCCGTGGTGTATGAATGCCGAGCTTTTTGGGAAGATGCGGCGGTGGATCACGGCACTACAACCGAAGGTAGTTTGCGTTACCGTCTCACCCGGGCGCTCGAGACCTATGTGTTTCGCTGCGCCGACGCGGTGACTACGATTTGCGAGGGGTTGAAAAGCGACATCGTTGCTCGAGGGATCGACGAAGGCAAAGTAACGGTGATCCCGAATGGAGTGGACGTGGAGAGATTTGCTTTTGCTGTAGCTCCTGATTTGGGATTGCGTCGCGCGCTGGGCATAAAAGACGAAATTGTGCTGGGGTTCATCGGTTCCTTTTACGCTTATGAAGGGCTTGACTTGCTGCTTAAGGCACTGCCTCAAGTTCTGGCGCAGCGCCCGGAAGTGAAAGTGTTGTTGGTAGGCGGTGGTCCCCAGGAAGACCAGCTGCGTGAGCTCAGCCATCGTCTGGGACTAGACAGGACAGTCATTTTTACCGGTCGCATTCCTCACGATCAAGTACCGCGTTATTACAGCTTGGTCGATGTTTTCGTTTATCCCCGCCTGCCGATGCGGCTGACCGAGCTAGTTACCCCTTTAAAACCTCTAGAGGCGATGGCGCAGGGCAAGCTCGTCATCGCCTCCGATGTGGGTGGACACCGAGAACTGATTCGGCCGCATGAGACTGGGATCTTGTTTCGCGCAGGCGAGGCTAAAGCCTTAGCTGAAGCTGTTGTCTGTGCACTCGCGCAGCAAAACGACTGGCCGGCTATACTCAAGAGAGCGCGTCAGTACGTGGAAGCCGAACGCAGTTGGAAGGTGTGCGCAGCGCGCTATCTGCGTGTTTATCAAGGGCTTTATAAGCAGCCATGCGCGTGATTGTAGTTGGGCCTGTGCCCCCCCCGTTTGGCGGTATGGCCAATCAGACCCTCCAGCTGTATGAGAAACTTGCTTCCCAAGGGATTGAAGTCGAGCTGGTGCCGACCAATCGCCCATACTGGCCAGCTTGGGTCGGGTACATCAAAGGAGTGCGGGCGGTTTTTCGTTTGCTTCCTTATTTGCTTAAGCTGTGGCGGACCGCTAGGCGCGGTGGAGTGTTCCATGTGATGGCCAATTCTGGTTGGTCGTGGCATTTGTTTGCGGCTCCAGCAGTGTGGATCGCATTTTTGCGGGGTCGTAAAGTGGTGCTCAATTACCGCGGAGGCGAAGCCGAACGTTTTTTTGCTCAGTCCTTTTTCTGGGTGAAGCCCACGCTTGCGCGTTGTGCTGAGGTTGTCGTGCCTTCCGAATTTCTCAAGGAGATATTCTCTCGCTACGGCGTGCGTACCGAAGTTATCCCCAACCCAGTGGACTTAAAGCGCTTTGCACCCGGGGAGAAAACTTATGCCGAAGGGCCAACGATTATCGTTTGCCGCCATCTGGAGGCCATTTATGGAATTGATGTGGCGCTGGTAGCGTTTGCCAAAGTTTTGGTACGCTGCCCTAGAGCGCGCCTCCTGATCGCTGGGACAGGCCCAGAGCGCGCTAGGCTAGGCTCATTGGCCAAGGAGCTGGGCATCGCCGATCACGTCACCTTTACTGGCCAATTGACCCACGATCAGATGAGAGCGCTATATGCTACGGCGGATCTGATGCTAAATCCTAGCCGAATCGACAATGCGCCCAACGTGCTGCTGGAAGCAATGGCGTCTGGAGTGCCCATCGTCAGCACCAACGCCGGTGGGATTCCATGTTTGGTAAAACACGGTACTACGGCGTTGCTCGTGCCGGTTGACGATGCCGATGCCATGGCTGAGGCGGTGCTTAGACTTTTGGGCGACGCTGCGCTGCGTCAGCATCTAACAACAAACGGTTATCGTCGTGTTAAGCAGCACAATAGCTGGGAAGTGGTGCTGGCGCGATGGATCGCCCTCTACCAAAAAGTTTTAACCGCCGATTGACTAGCAGGAGTGGGTATGCCGCTGCGTGATCTTTTTGTAACGGTCGTCGTTTTCGGTTCTTTGCCGTTTATCCTGCGGCAGCCAGAGATTGGGATTTTAATGTGGTCTTGGCTTGGCTATATGAACCCCCACAAGCTCTCCTGGGGGTTTGCCCGCGATCTTCCCTATGCCCAAATCGTAGCTCTGACCACGATATTTTCTTGGTTGATTTCTAAAGAACCCAAGAAGATTCCGTGGACGGCGGAGACGGTCTTGTTGCTTCTTTTCAATCTGTGGATGTTTGTAACCACCTTATTCGCCATGTATCCCGATCTGGCCTGGGAACAGTGGAACAAGGTCTGGAAGATCCAGCTGATGACCTTTATCAGTCTGATGACCATGCATAATCAATGGCGGATCCAGACCTGGGTATGGGTGATCGCTTTGTCGCTTGGATTTTACGGTTTCAAGGGGGGAATATTCACTGTTACGACGGGCGGGGCCTATGCGGTCTATGGGCCGGAGGGGACTTTTATCGGTGGTAACAACGAAATCGGTCTAGCGCTAATTATGACCATCCCCCTTTTGCGCTACTGTCAGTTGACCACCGATAAGTTTTGGGCTAAACGCCTGCTATTGGTCGGCATGATTTTATGTTTAATTGCGGTTGTTGGCACCCAGTCGCGAGGGGCTTTTCTCGGGGTGGCCGCGATGTCTTTGTTTTTAATCAGAAACAGCCGCAAAAAATGGACGCTTCTGCTCGTTATGCTGATCGCTTTGCCTTCGATCTATGCTTTTATGCCTGAATCTTGGCATGAGCGCATGGACACTATTAAAACTTATGAGCAGGATGGCTCAGCCATGGGGCGCATCAATGCGTGGTGGATGGCATATTATCTTGCCAAAGACCGCTTTTTCGGCGGAGGGTTTGAGTGTTTTCGTCACCCCACTTTTGCGATGTATGCGCCCGATCCTGGAAATGTCCACGACGCGCACAGCATTTATTTTGAAGTCTTGGGTGAGCACGGGTTTGTTGGTCTGGCTCTGTTCTTGGCGATCGGATACAGTGCTTGGCGCAGCTGTAAGTGGATCATGCGTCAGACCAAGCGGCACGAGGATTTGAAATGGGTTTACGATTTGGCTTCCATGCTCCAAGTCAGTTTAGTAGGGTATGCTTCCGCCGGCGCCTTTTTAGGGTTGGCCTACTTTGATCTTTACTATAATCTGCTCGCCTTGATCGTGCTGGCCAAGGTCATTACCCGCCAAGCCGTACAAGAACGATTGGCTAAACAGCCGGAGCCGAACAAAGCTATTCCTGTCTACGGCCTAAGTGCGCGCTTTAGTGGTGCTCAGCCCATTGGGCCCACATCATCAGGACGTAGATCATAACTCCGTAATAGCTGGCGTGCTCGCTCAGGTGAGCTTGCTTGAGCCTTGCAATATAGTCTCGGCGGATAATGCCAGAGAGCGCCGGGTGATCGAGGCTAGTGTAAGCAAGTTCCTGAAGATCAGGGTAAGATTTAAGCCATACGCCAAATGGCAGGCCAAAACCGTGCTTGGATTTGTTTAAAGTCTTCGGGGCTAGGAAGTCTTTTAAAGCGCGACGGTAAAAGGAACGAAGCTCCAGACCACGCATCAAGAAGTGATCGGGGATTGTAGCTGCTAATTGCACCACCGGTTCTTGCAGCATGGGGTAGCGCACCTCTACTCCGGCCAGAGCGCAGGTCCGATTCACCTTGCGCAAGTCGTTGTCGGCTAAAGTGATCTTCCAGTCCAGCCACAGCATTCGTTTGAGCATAGAGGCCTTGGGGCGACAATAAATTTCCCGCAGATGATCGATCGGCCAATCGGGATACACAGTGGCCAAGAAGTCGGATTCAAAGATCTCTGAGAGAGGGGTGCGGTGGAGGAAATTGTAGGTTTCTAACCGCTCAGGCAAGGGAATCTTGGCTTGCCAGACGTAGCTTTTGAGCTTGGACAGGCCAGGCAAGAAGCCGCCTCTTTGGACCAACGGTTCAATTGCCAGGGTGCGCAGCCAGCTTGGCAGGCGGTCGTAGAATGCAAGCAATTTCTGCTTAGCGTAGCGGGTGTTGCCTGCAAACAGCTCATCGCCGCCATCGCCGGCAAGTAAACATGTTTTGCCGTGCTCACGCGCCAGCCTGGCGCAATAATAAGCTGGGATGGCAGAGGCATTGCCGAAAGGTTCGTCGTAAAAAGCGGCGATCTTAGGGGCAGCTTCGATGACATCGTGGGGAGTGAGATAATACTCATGCAAGGGTACACCGAAATGGCATGCGCTTGCTCTAGCGTATTCCATTTCATCATAGCCCTGGGCCGTAAAGCCGATGGTAAAAGCTGCCGCCGATTGGGGAGCCAGTTCGCGCAAAAATCCGACCACAGTGCTGCTGTCTAATCCTCCGCTCAAAAATGCACCAGTAAGAAGGGGATCTTTGATGCAAGCGCTTACAGCTTGCCGTAGCCTTGTGCGAAGTTCCAAAGCGAGTTCAGCCTCGGCTCGAACATCGTCGGTAAAATCCGGTTGCCAATAAAAACTCAGCTTTAAAGCGCCCTGGCGCCAAATAAGACACTGGCCGGGTAAGAGCTTGCGCACTCCGCGGTAGATAGACAGAGGTGCCGGGATCGTGTGGAAATAAAGATAGGCAAACAAAGCTTGGGGATCAGGTTCAGTAGCGATGCTTGGATGCCGGAGCAGCACGTCAAGATCGGTGCTGAATATCAGTCCTTGGGGAACCTCGGCATACGCCATAGGGCAGACGCCCATCCGGTCGATGGCCAAAACCCCCTCGTTGCGGGCTCGGTCGTAAAGCGCCAGAGCAAAGCTGCCGCCGATCCGATTGAAGGTAGCAAGACCCTCTGTGTGCCACAGACGGGCTAAAAGTTTGGCATCGCCTATTCGGAGCGCCTCATCGGCTAAGGTCTGATTCTGCCAGACGGGGTAGCCGCAAAGCAGCAAGCAGACCGAATCTGAAGCCCCGATCCTCCCGACTTGTTTGGAAGCAAAGGTAAACTCCTCCTGGATTTGGGTTTCTGCTGGTGGTCCCAGCATAGTATTTATCAGAGCATTTGGGCTATCCTTTGAGAGAGAGGCGCCAAACCAGCCAACGATGTCGTACACAGTGCCATCCTTAAAATAGCAGAAGGAAGTGAATGAAAGAGCTTATAGAGAAAGTTTATAAGACAGCGGCATTTTATCAAGCCAAAGCGCTGCGCGTGCTGCGTGGTCATTGGTTTGATTGGACTAAGCCAAGGCTTAACCGACCGATATTTGTGGTCGGCTGCAGCCGCGCCGGCACGACCTTGGTGTACAAAACCTTGTCAGAATCAGCCCATTTGGGATCTCTGCACAAGGAAACCCATGACTTTTGGGCGAGCTTGCATCCGCTAGAGGAGCGGGGCTTCGACAGCCATGTGATCCCACCTGAGGCCGCATGTGAGGCCGATCGGAAAGCAGTCAGTCGGCTGTTTTACAGTCATACGGGAAAACTTCGATTTGTCGATAAAAACAACCAAAACGGCTTGTCCATTCCTTACCTTCACGCTTTGTTTCCCGACGCCTATTTCGTGTACGTCAAGCGCAACCCAGGCGATAACATCCATTCCTTGATTGAAGGCTGGAAAAAACCGGAAGTGTTTGGTTTGTGGGCTAAGGACCTGCCGGCTCAAGTCAATATCGAAGAGGGCAAATTTCGGCGCTGGTGCTTTTTTTTGCCCCCAGGATGGCGCAAGTACCTCAATGCGTCTATAGAGGAGGTTTGTGCGCTGCAGTACCGGGCGATGAACGCTGCCATCTTAAAAGCTAAGGCTTTAGTGAAAAACCGTTGGTGCGAAGTGTTTTACGAAGACATTCTTGTCGAGCCGGTGGGAAGCTTTACCAAAGTGTTTGCGGCTGTCGATGTACCCTTCGACGACTCCCTGCGCCGCCATTGCCAGGTGGTTTTGCAAAACCCCTATAACGCCTTTTCCCGCGTCGGTATCGACAAGTGGAAGGCCAGCCCGAATCGAGAAAAAATCGAACGCATCCTCCCTCACGTCGAGGAGGTGGCTAGGGAAATGGGATATGGACAAAGTTAAAATTTGTTATTTTTCCCAAAGCGCTGGCGATTGGGGCGGGGCCAGCCGGGTGTTATTTACCAATTTAAGGCTTTTGGACAAGAGCCGCTTCGAGCCTTGGGTATTGCTACCGCACTCAGGACCAATCATACCAAGGCTTGAAGAGTGGGGGGTTAACTATCTGTTCTGGCCAGGATTGACTGAACCTGGCAACTATTGGCGTTATCTTAAAGCTGTTTTTCAATTTGCCCATTTGCTTAAAAAGCAAAAATTTGAGCTGATTCACGCCAACCACGCTTTTTGGCGACCAGCCGAGATTCTGGCCGCGAAACTCTTAGGTGTGCCGGTCATTACCCATTACCACTTAGTGATGAGAGAGGCGGGGCCGTTTGTCAAGTTCTCGCGTTTAATCATCGCCAATTCCCGCTATACGGCCCAGGAATCCAAGCCCGAGGGAGTCCCCAAAAAAGTCATTTACAATCCAATCGAGCTTGGCCGCTTCGAC
The DNA here is from genome assembly GCA_026415315.1 of Methylohalobius sp. Taxonomy (GTDB): domain Bacteria; phylum Pseudomonadota; class Gammaproteobacteria; order Methylococcales; family Methylothermaceae; genus Methylohalobius. The sequence continues at coordinate 5,175 of JAOAHI010000029.1, read as the reverse complement.
CGAGGATGCTCAATTAGGTCCGAGCTGGGTGTAGGTGAAGACAAGACAGTAATCGCCTTTATCGGTCAAATCAAAAAGATCAAAGGAGTGGATTTGTTCGTTCGTCTGGCTAAGGAACTGAGCCACCAGCGACCTAAGCTTTTTTTTCTGATCGCTGGTGAGTGCAAGGGCGAAGCTGGAGCCTATACCGAGGAAGCCTTGCGCGCCGAAATCGGCGACTGCCGACGTATCCTATATCTTGGGCGCCGCGAGGACGTAGAGAATGTGTATCACAGCGCCGATATCGTGGTTGTCCCATCACAATGGAACGAGCCTTTCGGCCTAGTGAACATTGAAGCCGGCGCTTGCCGCAAGCCTGTAGTAGCGACGCGGGTAGGAGGGATTCCGGAAATCATAGATGATGGAAGCAACGGTTTCTTGGTCGAAAAAAATAATTTTACTGCTATGCTGGATCGTTGTTTGCGCCTGGTGGACGATCCTATCCTGCGCCAGCGGATGGGGGAGGCAGGCAGGGAAAAGGTGGAGCGGGAATTCACCACCAAGCCAGTGAAGGAGTTAGAGCAGACGTATTTAGAACTTTTGTCTGGGGATCGTCGTGGCAGGATCCATCTGCTTAATAAGAGACGCTAGATCTGCGCACATTATCTTTGTTGAATTCTGGCCTGGCTGCTATCCTCACGCAGGAAACGGGAAATGATGATTTGGGAGCGCTTGAGATCTGCCTTAGCGTCTGCTTTGACTGCGCCTGTGTTTATCATCGAGAGCGACGACTGGGGACCAGGATCGGATGAACAGGCTCAGGCGTTAGAGGCGCTTCGACAGCTTCTTAAGGGCTTTAAGGACCAGCGGGGTCGCCGGCCAGTCATGACGATGAGTGTGATCTTGTCTGTGCCCGACCCACAAGCGATCGTCGAATGGGGGGAATATCATGCCTTTTTCCTCGATGATCCACGTTATCGCTCGATTGTTGAGGCGCTTAAGGCGGGAGAAGAAGAGGGGGTGTTTGCCCTTCAGCTCCACGGTCTGGCGCATTTTTGGCCAGGGAACTTCATGACGGCTTGGCACAACGATGAAGCGATAAAGCGCTGGCTCATCGATGACGGCTGGCGCACGGAAAAACTCCCAGCGTGGTTGCAGAGTCGGTGGATGGATGCAGCCGTTCTTCCCTCCCGTCCGTTGCCGCCGGCATTGATTCGGCAAGCAGTACGAGATGAGACGGTGTGCTTTGCTAGGTGTTTCGGTAGAGCTCCCAAAGTAGCCGTCCCCCCGACCTTCGTTTGGGATGAGAACGTCGAGCGCGCTTATGCTGAGGCAGGTATCGAGGTTTTGATCACTCCAGGACGGCGCTACCCTGGGCGAGATCAGGCAGGAAAGCTTATGGCAGCCGATCGAGCTTACGTCAATGGGCAAAGGCTAAGCTCGGGTTTGACGGCTTTGGTGCGTGATCTGTATTTTGAGCCAGCCTTAGGACATAGATCCGAACAAGTGCTTGGCCACGTGGAGGGCAAGTGGCCACGGCGCGAGCCAGCGCTGCTTGAGACGCATCGCTTTAATTTCCTCAACGGGAAACTTGCTTCTTCTCTAAAAGCGCTTGAGACTTTGTTAGAAGGAGCGTTGAGCCACCTACCCGGGCTCTGTTTTTTGTCATCTTACGAACTTGCCACCAAAATGGCTGACCTCCCCCAGATCCCTTTGCACGAGCGCGTGCAGGTTGCATGGACACGGCTGCGTACATGAGTCCAATCGCGTTTTCGGTCGTCATTGCGGTTTATAACGGTGAGAGAACCATAAGGCGCGCGATCGAGTCGGTTATTGCCCAGACGCTGCCGCCTAGGGAAATAATTGTCGTCGACGACGGATCGACCGATGAAACTTATCGCATTGTCTCCCGCTATGGACCACCAGTCAAAGTCCTACGTCAACCCAACCAAGGGGTTGCCGCAGCGCGCAATGCAGGGGTTAAAGCAGCACAAGGGGAATGGGTCGCGTTTTTAGATGCTGACGACTATTACTACCCCGACCGCCTGGCATTGACTGCGGAGATAATTCAACGTCACCCTGAAGTGGATTTTGTCACTTCTGACTTTGATTACTGCGACCAAGAGGGAAATCTTTTGCGCAGATCTTTAGAATCTACTGATCTTGGTCGGAGGCTACTGGCGCAGGAGGGGATGTTCGCTTTCCTGAAGGCTACCGATTTTGGGGATTTCATCGAGAACCACTTTGGCGATACCCACACCCTCACCTTGCCACGTCGCACGTTTTTAGAGCTTGGCGGTTACCCACAAGAATTTGCAGTGTGTGAGGACGTTCACTTGCTCATCCGTTTGTGCTTGAGGAGCCAAGTGGCCGGGGTGATTAAACAGCCTTTGGCCGCTTACGTGATCCATCCCCATAGCGCTACTCGCTCAGACCCTTTAAGAGCGCAAATCCAGACCGTGGCGGCCTGGTGCTCCTTAAAGCCTCTTATTGCCAAGGCTCCTCCGCAAATTCGTGCTGGATTCCGACGGGGGCTCAGACGAGCTCGCTTCAACCTGGCGTTAGCCAGGCTGCGGGCAAAAAAGCGCTGGGGGGCTTTTCAGGCCGTGTTGCCCCTTGTTTACGAGGATCCCTCATGGGCCAGTATCAAAAGCATCGCATCGATTCTCAAAGGGTGAAACCGGGACTTTTAGTTGTTACCGAGCTGTTTTTGCCCACTAAAGGGGGGACGGCGGTCTGGTTTGACGAGGTTTACCGGCGGCTGGGAGGAAAAGAAATTCACATCGTCACTGCCCGGGTGCCAGGTTGGGAAGAGCATGACCGTACCCATCCCAACACTGTACACCGATTGAATCTTCGCCGCTACTTTTGGCTTAGGCCCGAGTCGCTGGCGATGTATGCCAGATTGTTTTGGACTTCGCTGTGGATTGTTTGGCGTTTTCCCATCAATGCGGTTCATGCTGGTCGGGTTTTACCGGAAGGATTGGTGGGGTTATGGGTAGCGCGGCTGTTTCGCAAGCCCCTTGTCGTTTATGCCCACGGGGAGGAGATCACGACTTGGCGCCAACCAAAGAAATTCCGGGCGATGGTGTTCACCTATCGCCATGCTGACCTTGTCATCGCGAACAGTGACTTTACTCGGCAAAAACTCCTTGAGCTTGGGGTGGTGCCTGAACGCATCGTTAAGATTTCGCCGGGAGTGGATACCGAACGCTTTCGTCCTGGTTTGCCCACGCAGGACCTATTCGAGCGTCTGGGGCTTGCTCCCGATACCCCTTTGATTTTATCGGTGGGGAGGCTGTCGCGCCGCAAGGGGTTTGATCAGGTAATTCGAGCTCTGCCTAAGGTGCTTGAGGCCATACCTAGCGTGCATTATGTCATCGTGGGTATAGGTCAGGATGAGGAGTATCTTAAGAGACTCGCGCAGGAGGAGGGGGTGACCGAGCGGGTGCATTTTTTAGGACCCGTTCCGATGGAGGAACTGCCGCGTTGGTACAACGCGTGCTCGGTGTTTGCTATGCCGAACCGCGAAATCGACGGCGACAACGAGGGTTTTGGCATGGTATTTTTGGAGGCCGCAGCCTGCGGTAAGCCGTGTTTGGCCGGAAAAGACGGCGGCACTGGGGACGCAGTGACGGAGCAGGTAACGGGGATTCGGGTGAATGGCCAAGTAGTAGAGGAAGTGGCGCAAGCCTTAATTGCTCTCTTAAGATTTCCGAATAGAGGCCAGGGTTATGAAGTTGTTCGTGCGCAATATAGCTGGTCCAGGGTGGTGGAAAAAACAAGAGATCTGCAAAGCATATGGTGCAAGTGAAAATATGTTTTTGTTTTTCTTTGATAGCTCTTGTAATGTTTGTTATGCAAAACGCGAAGGCAGACGATTATGGGGTCAAAGCCGATGAGGCTAGGCTGCTTCCGGCCTATTGCAAACCAATTATTCCAGCGAATTTACAGCATCTGGCACGCGGTTCTTACCACGCCCCGCCTGGATTTTTTCACGGACAACACTTCTGTCACGGTTTGAAATTCATGATTCGGGCACAAAGGGCGATTGGCGATAAGAAGCTTAGGGACTACCGATTACAGCAAGCAGTTGGTGAATTTTCGTATGTCGTTAATGCTAATGAGGGCAGCCCCGTTTACTTGGCGTATACTCGCATCCAGCGTGCTAAAGCTTACGAGATGGGAGGCAAGCTAGATCTCGCCCTGCGCGATCTGGCTGATGCCGTGCGCATCGCTCCTAAGTTTCCTCTAGCGTATGGTAAATTAAGCGATCTGTATTTAAAGCTCGGCAAGACGGAAGAGGCCAAATCTGTATTGCAGGCAGGTCTTAAGCGCAATCCTAATGCTAAATTGCTCAAGCAGCGTTTAATCAAACTTAGATGACTGTTCTAACCAGCTGCGCAAAGTTCCTGCGATCTCAGGGAAGCGATCTGCAACATCCTCATGGCAGCTTGGATCTTCGGCCAAGTTAAATAGCAAGTAGCGCGGTCTTGGGTTGAGCGCAAGGCGCACCAATTTCCAATGTCTCCAGCAGATAGCCACGTCCCGGGCACGTTCGATCTGTTCCCGGAATTCTGGCTTAATGACCAAAGTGCCGCTTTGGGGGTCTGGGATAAACAGCAGTTCAGACAAATCTGGATAGCATAGATGATTGGCGGCCATACCAGGCGGTCGTGTCAGCCACAGGCCGGTGCAAAATGTAGCCGCAAGGTCGCGCAACGATTGTTCGCCTGCCAAAAAAGAACGCAGGGAGACGCCCGTCATGGAAGACGAAGGCGCAATTCCTAGGCAGTCAAGCAATGTAGGGGCAATATCTTGAGCGCGGATAATGGCGTCTACTTGCCCTTGCCCTGCGTATTGGGGGGCGACTATTAACACTGGAATACGATTGCTTTGCTCGCCGACGGCGCTGTTGCCTTGTCCCCAGGTGCCGTGCTCAAACAGTTCCATGCCGTGGTCTGAGAGGATTGCCACCACCGTGTTGCGGTCCAGGCCGCAGCGTTTTAGATGGTGGAAGATTTTCCGTACTTCGTCGTCGAAGCAGCGCACGCAGCCGTCGTACAAAGCAATGATCTGATCCAGGTCAAATGCCTCTCGCGGTTCGCGCTGGCTGCGGATGATTTCGAACGGTTCGGTCAAGCGGGCCATGGCAAAAAGCGAAGCCCCCTGGTACTGTCTCTTATACACATCTGA
>JAOAHI010000028.1 GCA_026415315.1 Methylohalobius sp. | reverse complement strand
AGATGTGTATAAGAGACAGCCTCCAAAGAGAGCAAAGGCCAAAACGCCAGCGCCACGATAAAGGTGGCATACACCACCGAGCCTCGCACTTCTAAGGAGGCCTCTAGAATTACCTGAGCGCGCGGGCGAGGATGGGCCAGAGCTCGATTTTCGCGCAGGCGCCGGAGAATGTTTTCGGTGTCGATGATCGCGTCGTCCACTACCTCGCCGAGGGCGATGGCTAGCCCGCCCAGTACCATCAGGTTGAGCTTGATGCCTAAAGCCACCAGAACCCAGGCCGCACTTACAAGCGATAGCGGGATCGCCAGCGCTGAGACGAGCGCACCCTTGAGGTCAAATAAAAACCCATACAGCACCATAATCACTAGTCCAGCGCCGACCAAGAGGTGAGCGCTCAGGCTGGAGAGAGAGCGTTCGATGTAGTCGGCTGGGCGAAACAAAGACAGATGAAGCCGGACTCCCTGTTTAGCGAGGAGCGGCTCAAAGTCTTGGAGCGCAGCCTCGACTGAGCGCGAGACGGTGAGGGTATCGGCGCCGTACTGTCCGATCACCATCAACACTAGGCCACGCTCGCCATTGATTTGAGCGGCGCTGATGGTTGGGGCAGGCGCCCATTGAATAGTAGCTAACTGATCTAGGGTTAAAAAGGTACCCGAGGGAGCGAGGATGGCTAGGCGTTTTAGGCGATTGGGCAGGTCGCGGTCGAAATCCAGCACCAGTTCTAGGCGCTGGTTTTCATTCTCGACGAAGCCTAGACCCAGGCGCTGAATGGCCTGCTCGACTTGGGTCAACACCGTATTAAAACCCAGCCCGAAGCGCCTTAGGCTGTTTGGATCAAGTTGGATTTGGAGTTGCCTCTCCCCACCACCGAATACGTTGACATCGGCGACGCCGGAGACAGCACGCAGTCTGGGAACTAAGGTCCAGTCTACTAAGTCCCGCAAGCTCATCAGATCAGAGCCAGTCAGGCCAAAGGTGAGGATGGTGGCGGAGGACGAGGCCAGTGGCACTTGGACCGGTGGGCCGGCTCCCGTTGGAAGATCAAGGCTAGCTAGCCTCTCAGCTATTTGTTGGCGGACGCGGTAAAGGTCGATGCGTTCGTCGAACACGGCGGTGACTACCGACAATCCGGCAATCGACTCCGAGCGCAGGCTGGAGAGCCCAGGTAATCCACCCAGGGCCGACTCAATGGGTTGGGTGAGGCGACGCTCTACTTGCTCTGCGGTCAGCCCGGGGGCCTCAGTTTGAATCACCACCTGCTTGGGGGCGAACTCGGGGAAGATGTCCAGTCCAGTGTGGGAGAGTTTCAGGCCAGCATACAGGCACAATAAAAAACTTGCCGCCACCACTGCTCCGCGCAGGCGAATGGCGGTCTCAATCAACGCAGCTAGCATCGAAGACCAGGCTTAGTCGGCGTTGTCCTCATCCGGTATTGCCGCCTTCAGCTCTTCCGCTAGCAGGAGGGGAGCCCCCTGGACAACCACCTCCTCGCCTGCCTCAACTCCCTGTTCGACCCAATAGCCTTCCTCAGTCTGGGACCGCACTCGGATCGATCGGCGTTCAAAGCGAGCAGGCGAGATCTGGACGAAAACCCATGGTCCACCTTGGTGCCAGATTACAGCCTGGCGCGGAATGGGGATCGCCTCAACTGCCTCGGTCAGCCAGGCCGTCAGGCGAAAACCCAGCGTCAGAGCAGGTGGAGAAGAGGTGAGGTAGTAACGGGGAGAACCGGAAAACACCGGATCAGTTTTAGGAGCCGGGCCTATGTATTCTAGAGGAAATAGCTCGCCCTGATATTCTAACGCCGCGGTCAGGGGGAGATCGCTCTGAGCAGGCGTCAGGCGTAGAAGATAAGCTTCGCCGCGGGCAAGTTTGAGCAGGTTTTCAGACCCGTTTTCAGCCCACCCGCAGAGCAAGGCCCCCCATTCAGCCAAGAGCCTGGCCTTGAGCTGGGCGGCTTTAAGCTCTAGGGTCTCGACTCTGGTCTTAGCTGAGAGTAAGTCCCATCGCGCCTGCTCTAGAGGGTCAAGGCGTAGGTCTTGACCGACGCGTTCTAAGCGGTCGAGCCGACCTTGCAGGATAGCGGCGATTTTCTCCTGAGCGTATAACTCGCGGCTTATTTGCTTGAACCTATGGCTAGCTTCGATAAGGGGGCTAGGATCTAAGACTTGGGCTGGCGTTGCGATTCTAAAGGAAAACGGCCTTCTTATAAGCCGTTCGACGCGGATATCGGCCAGACGTTGGCGCTCAGGATCTAGTTCCAAAACCGATCGGTCGGACAGGAAGCTCTCCTGCCCCCACGGGCTAGAGATCGCCAGCGTCAAAAAAAGGAGGCCAAAGGCAAACCTCGTAGTTGTCATCCTGAGCGCTGCGCTTGCCTGAAGCCAAAGTCAGCTTTTCTGATGGGATAGATAGGTTGTCATTGCGTGACAGCTACATGCTTTGCGATGATTGTAACCGGTTTTGCTTAAATTCGAGCGATGGCAAAGAAGCGCAGTCTCAAGCAGATGCCCGATCGCACCGCCTTGGCCGCTCAGCATCAGGTCGAGGCGATTGCAGCGCGCCTGGCTGGGGCAAGAGAGCACAGCTACTTAGGCGATGCGGTGTTGGGGGCGATCGACGGTTGCGTGACAACCTTTGCAGTTGTGGCTGGAGCGGCGGGCGCTTCTCTGCCCGCATCGGTCGCCATCATCTTGGGGTTGGCCAATCTCATCGCCGATGGCTTTAGCATGGCGGCGAGCAACTACCAGCGCGCCAAGAGCGAGCGCGGTTTATTGGAAAAAGCCCGCGCCATCGAGGAAATGCACATTCACCTGGTACCGGAAGGCGAGCGCGAGGAAGTGCGTCAAATCTTTGCGGCCAAAGGGTTTAGTGGGGAGGAACTGGAAAGGATCGTGGAAGTCATCACCCAAAATCATAAGCTTTGGGTCGATACCATGCTGACTGAGGAATTAGGGCTCAAGCTCGAGTTACCCAAGGCTTGGATGGCGGCGCTGGCGACCTTTCTTGGATTTGCGGTGGCGGGCTTGGTGCCCCTTTTGCCCTATCTGGTGCCGGAATTTCCCCTCGAACGGATATTTTGGACCAGTTCCCTTCTCACCGGTCTGACTTTTCTTACCATTGGCTTGCTCAAAGGTCATATTCTGCGCCACTCCTTGCTGAAATCCGGGCTAGAGACCTTGCTTGTTGGCGGGGCAGCAGCGGGATTGGCATATGCCGTAGGGGTATGGCTTAGAGGGTGGGTAGGAGAATAGCCATGTTAAGTGTTTTGGCGACTCCTTTAGGCTGCGCTACAATGGCGCCTTTGAATTTTGCTTGCAGCAATGGGACAACCTGGTCTTAAAGGAGTGCCGCGGTTGATCGCCGCGTTTTGGAATTCAATCTCCGGGATGAAAGCCTGCTGGCGCAAGGAGGAGGCCTTCCGGCAGGAGATCTTAGTTTTGGTGCTCGCTTTTCCGCTTGGGATTTGGTTGGGAGAAAGCGGGGTCGAGAGGGCCTTGTTGATTGGCAGCGCGCTTTTGATTCCGATCTTCGAGACTTTAAATTCTGCCGTAGAGGCGGTGGTGGATCGCATCGGTATGGATTTTCATCCCCTAGCAGGCTATGCCAAGGACATCGCTTCCGCCAGCGTGCTGCTCTCGATCGTTTTAGCTTTGCTGGTGTGGGGGTTTGTGCTGTTCGATTGAGGGGAATAAAACATGACTGTGTTGATTACAGGCTCCATGGCCTATGACACCATCATGGTGTTTCACGATTACTTCAAAAATCACATCCTGCCGGATCAGGTGCATATTTTAAACGTCTCGTTCTTAGTACCAGAACTAAGGCGCGAATTCGGCGGCTGTGCGGGCAACATAGCTTATAACTTGAAGCTACTGGGGGTGGAGCCGGTACCGGTGGCGACCGTGGGCGAAGACTTTGGCCCTTACCGCGAGCGCCTTTATAAACTTGGCATCGAGTCGCGCTACCTCAAGGAAATCGAAGGCACTTATACCGCCCAGGCGTATATCACTACTGATCTGGCCGACAACCAGATCACTGCTTTCCACCCCGGAGCCATGAATCAGGCCCATTTAAATCCTATCCCGACCGAAGTCGATGCCCGGATCGGAATTATCGCCCCAGATGGGCGCGAAGGCATGATCCGCCATGCGGAGCAGTTTCATCAGGCCGGAATTCCCTTTATCTTTGATCCAGGCCAAGGAACCCCCTTGTTCGATGGAGCAGAGCTTCTCCATTTTATCGAGCTTGCCACCTGGGTGATCGTGAACGACTATGAAGCCAAGTTGATCCAGGAAAAGACCCACCTGACACCGGCGCAGATTTCCGAGGATGTGGACGCGGTGGTAGTCACCCAGGGGGCTGAAGGGTCGGTAGTGTATGTCAATCGCCGGCCGATCAAAATTCCGCCGGCCAAGCCAGAAAAGGTGGTCGATCCGACCGGGTGCGGCGATGCGTATCGGGCGGGGGTAATCTTCGGCCTTTTGGAGGGCTACGACTGGGAGACCATAGGCGCGATAGGGTCACTGATGGGAGCGATTAAGGTTGAGTGCGCCGGCACGCAGAACCACCGCTTTACTATGGACGAATTTCGCCAGCGCTTTTTCGCTAATTTCGGTTATCACTTCTGATGATGACTGAGGATTATCCTTTGCAGATCCCAGCAGATCTCTCCGCTTTGTTGCAGGCGGAGAAGATTCAGGCCAAAGCAGCCCGTTATGGCTTCGACTGGCCGGAGGTAGAGTCGGTGTTTGCCAAAGTGGAGGAGGAGCTTAGGGAACTAAAAGAAGCCTACGCCCAAGGAGATGCCAAGCAAGTCGAGGAAGAGGTCGGCGACTTGTTGTTCGTGATGGTGAACTTGGCGCGCCACCTTAAAGTTCGTCCGGAGGATGCGCTCAGGGCGAGCAACCGCAAGTTCATCCGCCGCTTTCAGTATATGGAAAGGCGCCTTAAAGCCCAAGGTCAATCCTTAACCGGGGCATCTCTGGAGTGCCTGGAGGCGCTTTGGCAGGAGGCCAAGCGCGATGGAGCTTGATCTGCATCACCTTCATCCCTGGGAGGTCTCTCCCCAACAGGCAGTAGCCATTCAACTGCGGCTTAAAAAGCTAGTCAAAATCGAAGATGATTGGCCGGCTAGAGTGGAGACGGTGGCCGGCGTCGATGTAGCCTTCCAAAACCGGGGCCAAACGGCGTGCGCTGCGGTGGCGGTGTTGGCCTTTCCCAGCCTGGAGCTTGTGGCGTCGACCCGTGCGCAGCTTCCGGCGTTTTTCCCGTATATTCCAGGGCTTTTGTCTTTTCGCGAATTGCCAGCAGTGCTAGCAGCTTTAGAAAAGCTCCCTATGATTCCCGACTTGATCCTGTGCGATGGTCAAGGGATTGCCCATCCCAGGCGGCTGGGCATCGCCAGCCACTTGGGAGTGCTTTTGGATCATCCTACTATCGGTGTAGGCAAAACGCGCTTGGTCGGCCGTCACGACCCCGTTCCAGACCAGCGCGGCGCCTGGGTGCCGCTGATTGACCGAGGGGAGACAGTGGGCGCGGCCTTGCGCACGCGGGAGGGAGTCAAGCCCATCTATGTCTCTCCGGGACATCGGATCAGCTTGCCCTCGGCTGTCTCTTGGGTAATGGCCTGCACCCGACGCTTTCGCTTGCCGGAGGCGACCCGCCTGGCCGATCGGCTCAGTCGCAGCGCAGACGCCAGTCAATGTTCAGGCCAGGGTAATAATACCCAGGAGGATAGCGCGGCGGCGCATAGAAGGGCCGGTAATTCATTCCTGGATAGTAGTATCCTCGCGGGTACCGAGGCGGTGTGTAGTCATAATAATAGTAACCGTATTCGAAGCGCCTAGGACGCCAATGCTTGTGCCAGGGTTTAGGGTGATAGTGGTGGTGATGAAGGCGATATTCTCGATCGCTGGAGTAGATTTGAATCGAGAGGTTGGAATAAGGATGGCTAGCGTAACCGGTCTCGACCACAAAAGCCCCTGCTAGAAACAGGATAGGAAGCAAATTTTTAGGGGACATCATATTGACCTCCTTGCGGTGCGCCCTCAACCTAGGAGCAAAAATATCATCGCTTACCTGAATCTTGGCTTTACGGTCACTTTACTCCAGTGCCTTTTTAAAGGAGAAAAACAAGGGTATCTTTAAGCTCAATTCGGTGATGTTGCCGTCTTGAATGTGGATCGCGCGTCCCATCTGGGAGGGAATTGGCGCCATGCCGGGCAAAATGGCGCTGAGGTTTAAGGGATCAACAGCAGCCAGAGTCGCCGCGCAAGCCTGTTTAGCTTGGCGCAGCATGGTTACGGCTTCAGGCAGGGCGAACTGCTCGCCAAACTGGCCGGCTAGGAACCGGCCACCTTGAATCTCCCCGCGCGCCTCCAGCCGTCGATAGATGCGCACCAGCTCGAGCCAAGAAGGAAGGGCTGGATCGCGCGCGACCAAAGCTCTAAAGACGACACCGTAGCGCTTAAGGAGCCTGCGCGCCTGGTGCTCAACGCAAGTCTCTGGATCAGCCTCGGCTAAGCGTAGCCGATACCAGCGGCCAGTGTTGAGCAGTGCCTGGAGTGGTTGTTTGAGGCGATGTTTATGCGCCTCGGGCAACAGCAGGGCGCGCAAGGCGGCAAAGCTGTCGCAGCTGATTCGGCCTAAGGCGATCAATTCACAGATCGCGTTCTCTAGTTGGGATGGCAAAATTCGGCACTGCTCTAGAAGTTCGTCGAAAAACAAGGCGCCCTGTTGGGTGAGAGCGTCTAAAACTTGGCCGGCGGGGGAGCTCGGTTCAAGCTGGCTCTCTTTGAGCCAAAATCCAAGGTGGCGGCGGTGGATGAGAGCGATCGGGCTAAGTTTTACCGGCGTGCGCCGACCCGAAGGCGAGAGCCTTGCCCAGACAAAGCGCCCGGACAAGCAAAGCTGATCGAGCAGATTGGGTTCATAATCGGTAACGCGCGCCGGTAAAATCGCGCTCTCCCAAGAGCCAGCTGGGGCTTCAAAGCCCTCGAGTTGCCCCAGGACCTCGGCCAACCCCTCTTGGCCGTGCAACTTATATTCTGGATGGACGTGCTGCCAGGCGAGGAGAAATTGGACAAACTGTTTACTGGCTACCGGCTGCACTGCCTGACGCAAGGCTTTCAGCGTCAAGCGGTGAAGACGCGCTAAAATCCCGCGCTCGCACCATCCAAGCTCAGTCTGTAAGACATAACCCTCTTGCTCTAAGCCAAGCAGGGCTTGCTCGATTACCGAGGTGGCAAGGCCAAGTTCGCGGGAGAGCCGCTCGCAGCTTACCGGTCCGGTTACATTCAAGCGCGCGCGTAAGACAGCCGCGAGGGCTTCCTCGAACTCCCAGGTCTCAGCGGCCAGATCAGGTGGCAGGGTAAGCCTAGGAGTCGGGGTCGCGTTAGGGTAAATGACCTGCCAGCGCGGAAGGTGCTCGGCAGCGATCCAAAGGCCGTTTAGCCAACATGCCCGTCCTTGTGTCGCCAAATCCTCTACAAACCTCTGGAACGGCGCGACCTCAGCTAGGGTTAAATAGCCGCAGCTCAAAAGCGCAGCGTGGAGTTCCTCAACGTCGCGCGGCTTAAGCTGTATTTCCTCAAGGACTTGAGCGAGGGCCTTAGGATCTAGACGGGTAAGCTCGGGTCTCTCCGCTTGGATCCAGCGCCGCTGAGTCACCGCCCTAACGCGTCGCTCCTCCAGGGGAGCTCCGTCGAGAAAGGCGTACACGCGGGCGGCAAGGATTTCCGCGGCGAGTGGGGAAGGCTCGATGGTCTCTTTGGCGACCACTTCGATTTTGCCTTTTTCTATTCCGGTCAAGAGCTGTTCCAGTCCTTCAACATCCATTGCGTGCTGCAGGCAATCGACTAGGGTCTGTTTGACCAGAGGATGATCGGGAATTTCCCGGTCGCCCTGAATGTTCTCTAGGCACGCCCGCGCTTGGGGAAAAACCGAGACGAGAAGGTCCTCAGCCTGCATGCGGACGAGATAAGGCGGAGTGCGCTGCCCTCTCTGAAAGCGCCGGACTGCCAGAGAGACAGTGGCATTCCAGCGCCAGCGGGCAGTGAACATGGGGCTGTCCAGTACTGCCTGGGTCAGAATGGCCCGGCAGGTGGACGATTTTAAGAAGTCTTTAACCCTAGGAAGTGGAAAGCTTTGAGTGGCGCTTAGGGACAATAGCAAGGCTTCCTCAGTGGCGGCAGCTTGCAGTTCAAAGTTAAAGCTGCGGCAGAAGCGTTTGCGCAAGGCCAGACCAAAGGCGCGGTTGAGGCGGCTACCATAAGGGCTATGGATGATCAAGTGCAGGTCGCCAACTTCATCGAAAAATCGCTCTAGTACGATCCGCTCTTGCGTCGGCATAAGACCTAAGGCAGCACCGGCAGCAGTTAGATACTCGACCGCTTGACGAATGGCTTCAGGGTTTACCTTAAGGGCGTGCTGTAAAGCTTCTCGTGTTGCTTCGGTTCCCTCCTCTTGTCCGCGCCGGTAAATCTCCTCGCGTAGTCTTGAGACAGCTTGAGCCAGCACCAAGCTACGACCAGGAGCTTCGCCGAACCAGAAGGGAATAGTAGGGGGGGCGCCTTGGGCATCCTCTACCCGTAGGCTGTCGGCTTCCAAGCGCAGCACGCGCCAGCTGGTGTTGCCGAGCTGAAAAATGTCGCCGGCTAGGCTTTCGATGGCAAAGTCTTCGTCCACGGTGCCGATCACTTCGCCGGAAGGCTCTAAGACGACGCGGTAGTTGGCCGTGTCGGGAATGGCTCCGCCGCAGGTAAGGGCGGTGAGCTTTGCTATGGGTTTCCCCCGCAGGCGTTTTAAAATGCGGTCGCGGTGGAGATAAGCGCTGCGTCCCGCGCGAGAAGTTGCATACCCTTCGGCAAGCATGGCAACTACCTGATCGAATTCTGCCCGCGTCAGTTCATGGTAGGGGGTAGCGCGGGTAACAGTGGCAAATAGCTCTTCCTCATTCCAATCTTCGCACGCGGCCATTGCCACGATTTGCTGGGCCAGGACGTCCAAGGGCTTAGGGTAAATCGCGCACGCCTCAAGCTCTCCCCGGCCGATAGCATAGATCGCCGCCAAAGCGGCGATGAGCTCGTCGCGCGTGGTAGGAAATAGCCGTCCTTTAGGGGTTTTAGCGAGGCTGTGGCCAGCGCGTCCTACCCGCTGCAGCAACGTGGCCACCGAATCGGTCATCCCAAGTTGGCATACTAAATCCACCTCGCCCACGTCGATCCCTAACTCCAGCGATGAAGTGGCCACCAACGCTTTGATTTCCCCAGCCTTTAGGCGGCGTTCGGCCTCTAAGCGCTGAGCACGCGATAGGCTGCCGTGATGGGAAGTCACTTGCGCTTCGCCTAGCCTCTCGCTCAAAGCGCGGGCGACGCGCTCGGCCAGGCGGCGAGTGTTGACAAACACCAAAGTCGTGCGGTGGGCTGAGATCAAGGCGGCCATGCGGTCGTAGAGCGATTTGGCCGCCTCCTGCGACAACACAGCTTCCAGCGGTAGGTCTGGCAGTTCAATGTCCAGATCCAACTGGCGCAAGTGTCCGGTGTCGATGAGAGTACAGCGTTCTAAGCCGTGTGCACCTAGGAGAAAACGGGCTACCATTTCCAGCGGCCGGACCGTGGCCGACAGTCCCAACCGCAGCGGAGGACAGACGCACAAGCGTTCCAACCGTTCGAGCGACAAGGCCAGATGTGCCCCGCGTTTTTCACCAATCAGCCCGTGGACCTCATCGACGATCACTGTGCGGCAAGAAGAGAGTGCGCGCCGCCCGCTGTCTGACGTCAAGAGGAGGTACAGCGATTCTGGGGTGGTGACCAAGATGTGCGGCGGGCGGCGCGCCATAGCCTCGCGGGTCGCTTTGGATGTGTCGCCGGTGCGGCTCTGCACCCGGATCGGCGGACAAGGTGTAAGTTTTCTTTGGATGGCGGCTAAAGGTTCTAGCAGGTTGCGCTCCACATCGTGGCTCAAGGCGCGCAGAGGGGAGATGTAGACTACTTGAGTGGCTTCTTTGAGAACGCCACGCTCGGCCTGCCGAACCAGATCGTCGATGGCGGCCAAAAACGCTGCTAAAGTTTTGCCCGAACCAGTGGGTGCCGAGATCAAGACGTGCTTTGCGCTTTTGAGCGCTTGCCAGGCAAGGCGCTGGCACTGAGTAGGGACTTGGAAAGTTTCGGTAAACCAGGAAGAAACCGCCGGATGAAAAGGGAGCATTGTTTTCTACTTAAAGCTTAAGTAGCCTAACTTTTTACGTTTCAAATGATAAGGAGAGGCATCATGTCTTCTTCTGCCTTACAGGTCATCGCCCAAAACTTAGGGCTGGCAGCCACCCGCCACCACATTTTCCTCTGCTGCGATCAGAGCGAGCCTAAATGCTGCACCCGCGAGCAGGGACTTGCGTCCTGGGACTATCTCAAGCGCCGCCTGCGTGAGCTTGGCCTGTCCGAGCGTGGCGGCATCCAGCGCACGAAGGCCAACTGCTTAAGAGTATGTACCTGTGGGCCGATTGCCGTCGTATACCCGGAAGGGGTCTGGTACCGCTCCTGTACGCCCGAGGTGCTAGAGCGCATTATCCAGGAGCACCTTATGGGCGGCAAGATCGTTGCGGAGTATGCTTTTGCTCGGAAGGGGTGAGAGCCTTGTTCGGTGGGAGGCTTAAAAGACCATCCCCGGCTTGCAGGAGTAAACTGAACTGAGCCAGTAATATTTTTATTCGACGAACCTAAGGAGACGTTAATGGCGCGCAAAGTTAAATGTGTCAAATTGGGTATCGAAGCCGAGGGCCTAGACAAACCCCCTTTCCCTGGTCCGGAGGGGCAGAGAATCTATCAGCATGTCTCTAAACAGGCCTGGCAGGAGTGGCTTAAGATCCAAACCATGCTGATCAACGAGCATCGCCTGACCGTGTATGAGCCTGAGGTCAAAGCGTTTTTAGCACGAGAACGGGAGAAATTTCTGTTCGGTGGGACGGAGGTTGTACCAGAGGGATACGTGCCACCTGAGTCGAGCAAGGATCTGGCTTGACACAACCAGGCTAGCCTTGTTTAATAAGGCCTCTTTGGCCAGGTAGCTCAGTCGGTAGAGCAGAGGACTGAAAATCCTCGTGTCGGCGGTTCGATTCCGTCCCTGGCCACTCCCTCCATCTGTACTTATCCTCAAAGCGTTTCTCTCAGTAGAGTAATTGTGGTTTGGCCGTCGTCTAAGAGGTCAATCTTTCATCTTCCTCTTCAGCTGGAGCATAAAAATACAAGCTGTGCGGGCGCTTTGGCCTTAATTCACACGTAGCGCTCTGTCCGCTCAAGGCGCATAGTATGCCTAGACGAGGGTAGCCCTCGTTGATTTGCCCTTCGATTTGCACGAGAATGAATTTCAATAAAGCTTACAAAAGAGGTTTAGCGATGGCAGCAGCAGTCGATCAGTCAGCGCAAGCGCAGGAAGAGCCTAGCATCCGATTGAGCATCATCGGCATGCGCTGTGCCGGTTGTGTTAAGACGGTAGAAAACGCGCTCAAAAGGGTGGCGGGAGTCAAGGCCGTCAATGTCAACTTTGCTGACCACACGGCGGTGGTCGAGGGAACGGCCGATTTAGAGCAGCTTAGGGAGGTTCTCCAGGAGGTCGGTTACGATGCGGCGGCCATGGAGAGTTTCGAAGACCTAGAAGCTCAGGAGCGACTGGAGGAGGAGCGGTACCGCTCATTGCTAACCAAGTCGGCGTTGGCGGCGGCCTGGGGTGTCCCCTTGATGCTCGGGGAGTGGTTTGGAATTTGGCCCAGGATCGGCACTCCAGAAGGCAGCGACGTCTGGGCGGTGATCGCGCTGATCACTTTTCTGGTGATGTACTACGCTGGCGGCCATTTTTTCAGTGGCGCGCTTAAATCCTTGCGCGGTGGGGCGGCCAATATGGATACCTTGATCGCTCTTGGGACGGGAGCTGCGTGGTTGTATTCCACCATTGTGATTGACTTTGCTGAGGTTTTGCCCCACGAAGCGACTCATCCGTATTTTGAGGCGGCGGTCATCATTATCGCGTTTGTGACTCTGGGTGGCGCGTTGGAAACGCGGGCGCGCGGCAAAGCTTCGGCAGCGATCCGCAGACTGATCGGCCTACAACCCAGGACGGCACGGGTAGTACGCAACGGTCGGGAAATGGATATTCCGATCGAGCAAGTTGGGATAGGGGAGATCCTACGCGTCCGTCCGGGCGAGAAGATCCCGGTAGATGGGATAATCGTTGAGGGTCATTCGAGCGTGGACGAATCGATGCTTACGGGTGAATCCATTCCGGTAGAGAAAACGAAGGGTGCCGAAGTCATCGCTGGCACAGTGAACTTAATGGGCAGCTTTCTGATGCGGGCGACACGTATTGGTCGAGACACAGTACTGGCCCACATTATCGAATCCGTGCGCCGGGCGCAAAGCAGTAAGCCTGAAATCGGTCGGCTGGTAGACCAGGTAGCCGCTGTGTTCGTGCCGGCTGTGGTGGCGATTGCTGCGTTTAGTTTTCTGCTTTGGTGGGCCATCGGTCCGGATCCTGCCCTAGGTTATGCCTTTGTGACCTCGATGACGGTGTTGGTCATCGCCTGCCCGTGTGCGTTGGGTTTGGCCACTCCGATCTCAATCATGGTGGCTGTAGGTCGGGCTGCCCAAAGTGGGATTCTGATCCGCAACGGCGAGGCGCTCCAAAGCGCAGGCCGCTTAACCACTGTCGTGCTCGACAAAACCGGCACAGTAACGGCAGGCAAGCCCAAAGTGACGGCAGTGGAGGCACAGCCAGGTTGGACTGAAGACCAAGTGTTGCAATTTGCAGCCAGCGTTGAGGCCAACTCTGAACACCCCTTAGCTGGGGCAGTCCTTAGCGAGGCGCAGGCGCGCGAGCAGAAACTGCTGCCAGTAACCGGCTTTAAAGCGATAGCCGGCAAAGGGGTGCGAGCGGAGTATAATGGTCAGCGTATCCTGTTCGGCAATCTGGCTTTGCTGGAAGCGGAGGGGATAGGAGTCGGTCCCATTAGCCAGCGTCTGGATGCGTATGCGGGGCAAGGCCAAACGCCGATGGTTTTAGCGGTGGACGGGAAAATAGTAGGAGTCCTTGTCGTAGCCGATACGATCAAGCCGGATTCCAAGCAGGCCATCCACGAGCTCAAAGCTTTAGGAGTGAAGGTGTGGATGGTGACTGGGGACAACGAAAAAACTGCCCGCGCTATCGCTCTTCAGGCCGGCGTGGATGAGGTTCGCGCTCAGGTGCTGCCGGAGGACAAAGCTCAAGTGGTGCGCGAGTTGCAAGCCCGCGGTGAAATCGTCGGCATGGTGGGCGATGGCATCAACGATGCTCCGGCTCTCGCTCAAGCCAATGTGGGGTTTGCCGTGGGCACAGGGACGGATATCGCCATTGAGACCGGAGATGTAGTGATCATGCACGGGTCCTTGCTCAAAGTCCCTGAAGCCATGAGGCTGTCTCAGGCGACAGTGCGCAATATCAAGCAGAACCTGCTCGGGGCGTTTATCTATAACGTCTTGGCTATTCCAGTGGCGGCGGGATTGCTGTATCCCTTATTTGGCATTTTGCTCAATCCAGTGATCGCAGGAGCGGCCATGGCCATGTCCTCGGTCACGGTGGTGACCAACGCCAATCGCTTGCGGTATATGAAGTTATGATTTTCCCAAAAGCGGTGCCTCATTGGCTTTGGCATAATCGGCGCCGACGCTGATCACGAAGCTAGCGGCCTCCTCGATGCTCATTTTCGAGCGGATCACTCTCGAGGCTGGGACGATGACAGTAAAGCCAGAAGTCGGATTGGGCGAAGTGGGAATGAAAAGCACGTACATATCGTCGATTATGTTCGTGACATAGGCTGCCATCCAGACCCCGTCTTTGGGATACTCAACATATACGACTTCTTTTTTAGCTGTTTTTTCCTCGGTCGCAAACATCGCTAGCACCTTTTGGGTAACCCGATAGACTGTGTTCAATAAAGGGATCTTGCCAATGATGGTATCAAAGGCGGAGATGATGATGGAGCGTTGGTACTTGGCCAACGAGTAGCCGATGTAAGTGAGTAAAGCAATGCTCGATGCCAGCAAGGAAATGGTAAAAGAATAGCTGGCGGAATAACCATACAGGCTAGCGATGATGTCGGTTAAAATTTGCTTGGTGAGAAGCACGATCTGAATCGTTACGAGAATCGGAATCACCGCTACTACCCCAAGCAAAAAGTATTTAAAGCTTTGTTTGACCAACCTCAACATAGCTGACTCTCCAAATATTTCTTAAACGACATTAGAAGCTATTGTTCTGCTGCTGCGACCGGCCAGTGGATTTTCACTTTGGCCTTATCGCGCAATTGCGCTTGGTAAGCTTTAAAGGTCATGAGGCCGAACGTGCGGGCGAGATTGTCTTGGAGGCGCCTTTTATCCTCCGGTTTGAGACTGGCGTAATCGCCGTCTACGACGGCTAGCAACTTGGCTAGAACTTGGCGGCCATCGGCCAAGGGAATCCGTAAAAACACAGGTTTGTCTGCTTGCGGCCGAGGGGCTTGGAATACGATATCGGCGCCGACCCCAAGCGCAGGGATCGGAGTATTGCGCGTAAGCTCTGCAGTTTCGATCTTGGCCTTGACATGCTTGGCGATTTCTTCTAAGGAAACGCCGCGCTCTAGTTTAACTAGCCAATCTTGAGCTTGAGCCTCAGCCATTTGGCGAGCTTTCTGCTGCTGCAGCAAAGTAGCTATTTTAGCCTGAACCTCGCTCAAAGGCCGTAGTTGGGCCGGTAAATGCTGCCGAACCCTCAATACCACGACCGACTCGTTGCCTATTTCTATGGGTTCACTATTGTTTCCGGTCAACACTTCCTCGCTGAATGCGGCTTCGCGGACTTTAGGCGCAGCCGCGATTCCTTCTCCCTGCTCGCGAGTGAATAAGGCCGTAGATTCAACTTTAAGCTCCAGCGCCTCGGCAACCGGTTCTAAGCTGTGAGGATTCTCATAAGCCAACTGCGCCATTTTTTCAGCTAGGGCATAGAAGCGAGTTTCTGCTTCCTGTTGCTTAAGGTCGCGGCGGATTTGCTCTTTTACCTCTGCATACGGCCTAATGCTAGCCGGTTGGACCGATATAACCTGAATGAGGTGATAGCCAAAAGGTGTTTCCACTGGATCCGATACTTTTCCTTCTGGCAACGCAAACGCTGTCTCTTCAAAGTTTTTCTCCAGGGTCCCTTTCTTCACGAAGCCAAGATCGCCGCCTTGCGCTTTGGATCCTGGGTCGTCGGAGAATTGCTTAGCTAGATCAGAAAAATTCTCGCCCTGTTCTATCCGGCTTCGGATCTCTCGTGCTTCAGCTAGGGCTTTTTGTTTTTCCTCATCAGAGGCGTCAGGCGAGGCGGCGATCAGAATGTGGCGGAGGCGGCGAAGCTCTGGCGTGGTGAAGGCTTGTTTTTGTTCCTCGTAGTGGCGCTGTAAATCCTCCTCGGTAGGCTCGATGCCTTGGGCGAGGGTTTCTTTGGATAAAAGCAAGTAATCGATCGCTACTTGCTCTTGAGTTTTGAACTGCTCTGGGTGCTGCTGGTAGTAAGTTTGAATCTCTTGCTCAGTGGCAGCGGTCTCACTCTCAGGCAAGGGCAGGATGAGATAGCTGATCTGGCGGTGCTGGCTTTGTAACTTGTAAAACGCTTCCGTCTCATGCTCGGTGACGAAACTGGAGGCGATGATTGCTTGAGCGAGTTGCTCCGTAAGCAGAGAGCGACGAACCTGGGCGATGAACTGATCTGAGCTTAAGCCCTCGGCGACCAACAAGCGATGGTATTTTTCCTCGTCAAACCGGCCATCCGTCTGAAAGATAGGCAGGCTGCGGACAAAATTGGCCACCTGGGCGTCGCTGACCGCCAGCTTCTTACTTACCACAGTTTGAAACAGCAGCTCGTCGTCGATCAACTGGTTAAGGGCGCGCTGCTTCAGCTCTTGCTCAGTATAAGTGCCTTGGCTTAACAGCTGGACGTATTGCTGCTCGTATAAACGCAGTAGATCTCGCTCGAAGAATTCACGATCCCCAGCTACAGCTATAGGTTTCTCTTTACCAGCATCGAAGTAGTTTCCGATTCCCCATAAAGCAAAGGGAATGGTGATCAAAATGAGGATGATCCAAGCTAGGATTCCTTGCGCCCGGTCACGAATCGTTTGCAGCATAATGAAGTTCCATGCGTGTGGCAGAGATAAAAAACCCCGCTTGGGCGGGGTTTATCAATTTGGCGGAGTGGACGGGACTCGAACCCGCGACCCCCGGCGTGACAGGCCGGTATTCTAACCGACTGAACTACCACTCCATTTTAATGGCTGGTGGGTGCTGCAGGAGTTGAACCTGCGACCTTCGCCTTGTAAGGGCGATGCTCTCCCAGCTGAGCTAAGCACCCCCTCAAAAAAGTCATTGTACTGCATCTCTTAGAGTTTTGCCAGCCTTGAATGATGGAACTTTCGCTGCTTTGATCGTCATCGGTTCGCCAGTGCGAGGATTTCGGCCTTGCCTGGCTTGGCGCTGTTTAACAGAAAACGTGCCAAAACCGATCAAGGTGACGGCATCGCCTTTGCCCAAGGCATCGGTCACTGTGTCGATCAAAGCATCCAAAGCCCGGCCGGCATCTGCTTTGGTCAGGTTGGCTTTATCGGCGATGGCATCAATCAGTTCAGATTTGTTCATCGAGTTCCCCCTTAAGTAATTAGTTGGCAACAGAATCGTCTAGAACGTCCAATTTGTACGCGCTGTCAGTACGTCGTGCAAATTTGCGGCATTTATAACAGTCCCTCAAAACCCCTGTCAAGCCGCATTGGTGCTGAATTTGTACTTGTTTTGGGGAAATTTCCAAATCAATGCGCCGTAAGCACTTTGCCTTCTACACTAGGTTGCTTAGGCAAAAGCTCTACCTTTGAAGCTAATGGAGCGGGTTGATATTCTAAAGCTCGTTCTAAGACCTGATCGATCCAACGCACTGGGATGAGGTCTAGTTTTTGTCTGACGTTTGCCGGAATCTCTAGCAAATCCTTTTCGTTTTCTTCTGGAATGATCACCGTGCGGATGCTACCGCGTAGAGCAGCTAGGAGTTTTTCTTTGAGGCCGCCGATTGGAAGTATCTCCCCGCGCAGGGTAATCTCCCCGGTCATGGCGACGTCGCAGCGGACTGGAATACCGGTCAGGGCGGAAACTAGGGCCGTACACATGCCGATGCCGGCGCTAGGTCCGTCTTTAGGAGTAGCGCCCTCAGGAACATGGATGTGCACATCTTTAGTATGATAGAAGTCAGGATCAATGCCCAGCACTGCGGCGCGGCTGCGTACTACCGTCAG
The DNA here is from genome assembly GCA_026415315.1 of Methylohalobius sp. Taxonomy (GTDB): domain Bacteria; phylum Pseudomonadota; class Gammaproteobacteria; order Methylococcales; family Methylothermaceae; genus Methylohalobius. The sequence goes on along the minus strand of JAOAHI010000028.1, from coordinate 6,699 downwards.
CGCAGCCTGAATCGACTCCTGCATAACTTCCCCCAGTTTTCCAGTATAAATCTGCTTGCCTTTGCCGGGCACGACTACGGCCTCGATAGTGAGTAGCTCACCGCCTGTTTCCGTCCAAGCTAGGCCAGTGACCCGCCCGACTTGGTTAACTTCCTCGGCCCGGCCATAGCGAAAGCGTGGAATGCCTAGGTATTTCAAAAGAGCGCGCGAGGTAATTCGGATCGGTTCGGTGGCGGGTTTGCTTTGGAGCTGCTTGACCACTTTCCGGCAGATGCTGGCGATCTCTCGCTCTAGATTTCGCACTCCAGCTTCGCGTGTATAACGCCGGATGATCTCGCGGATTGCTCCCTCGCTAAAATGGATTTCGTTAGATTTCAGCCCGTTGTTTTTAATCTGTTTGGGGATTAGATAGCGCTTAGCGATGTTGAGCTTTTCCTCCTCAGTGTAGCCCGGCAGCCGGATAACCTCCATGCGATCGAGCAGGGCGGCAGGGATGTTTAAAGTGTTGGCTGTAGCGATGAACATTACGTCCGATAAGTCAAAATCCACCTCCAGATAATGATCGTTGAAGGCTTTGTTCTGCTCAGGATCAAGGACTTCCAACAGAGCTGAGGCGGGGTCACCCCGAAAATCCATCGCCATCTTGTCGATTTCATCCAGCATAAAGACCGGATTGCGGGATTTGACTTTGGCCAAGTTCTGAATCACTTTGCCAGGCATAGAACCGATATAAGTTCGGCGGTGACCGCGGATTTCGGCCTCGTCGCGGATACCCCCCAAAGCCATGCGTACATACTTGCGGTTTGTGGCTTTGGCGATAGATTGGCCTAATGAGGTTTTGCCTACCCCTGGTGGCCCCACTAAGCACAAGATAGGGCCTTTCATTTTTTGCATCCTTTGCTGCACCGCTAGATATTCGAGGATCCGTTCTTTAACCCGCTCCAGGCCGTAATGATCGGCATCCAGGATCTTTTGAGCCCGCCCCAAATCATGGCAGAGCCTAGTCTGCTTTTTCCAAGGCAGGTTGACGAGCCAGTCGAGGTAATTGCGCACTACCGTAGCCTCGGCCGACATGGGCGACATCATTTTCAACTTGTTGAGTTCGGCCTGAGCTTTCTCCCTAGTTTCCTTTGGCATTCCAGCTTTGGCAATCTTTTGCGCCAATTCCTCGATTTCGTTTGGGGCGTCCTCCAATTCTCCCAATTCCTTTTGGATCGCCTTCATTTGTTCGTTGAGATAATATTCCCTCTGGTTTTTTTCCATCTGTTGTTTGACGCGGCCACGGATGCGTTTTTCTAGCTCTAAAATGTCGAGCTCTCCCTCCATGAACAAAATCAGCTTTTCCAGCCGCATCGCCACATCTGTTATTTCCAGCACTGCTTGCTTCTCATCGAGCTTTAAAGTCATATGAGCGGCGATGGTATCGGCTAGTCGTCCTGGCTCGTCGATACCGCTTAGAGAGTTTAGAACTTCCGGCGGAATGCGTTTGTTGAGCTTGACGTATTGGTCAAACGTATTGATCGCAGTGCGCATCAAGACGTCGAGCTCCTGGTCGCTGCAATTACACTGATCGTGCAAGACGGCAGCTAAAGCTACAAAACAGCCGTTGGCTTCCTTTAAGTCTTCGATCTGACTGCGTTGGTTGCCTTCCACCAAAACCTTGACAGTGCCGTCGGGGAGCCTTAACAGCTGAAGGATAGTGGCCAAGGTACCGACTCGATAAATTTCGTTGAGGCCTGGGTCGTCTTGACTGGCGTCCTTCTGAGCCACGAGCAGGATTTGTTTATTGGCGCGCATGGCTGCATCCAGCGCCTCGATGGATTTTTTACGCCCTACGAATAAGGGGATAACCATGTGGGGGTAAACTACTACATCGCGCAGCGGCAAAAGGGGGACAAATTTTTCTAAAGCCATGGATAAAGTCCCGTGGGTAAATGGAAAAAGACGACTTTGTTTAAAATATGAGCAATCTGGCGCCGAAATCAAGCCTCCAAAGGCTTTAGGCGTAACGTGAAAGTTTCAATCAGCTAGCACTCTCTGTTTGTCGCTGTTTTCGTAGATTAAGTAAGGCTTAGCTTCGCCAGTGATGACGCTCTCGTCGATGACGACTTTGGTGATGTTATTGGTGGAGGGAAGCTCGTACATGATGTCAAGCAGCACGTGTTCGAGTATAGTTCTTAATCCGCGGGCGCCGGTCTTACGCGCCATCGCTTTTTCCGCGATGGCGCGTAAGGCATCTTCCCGAATTTCTAACTCGCAGCCTTCCATCTCGAACAAACGCTTGTATTGTTTGACCAAAGCGTTTTTGGGCTCGGTCAAGATGCGAATGAGCGCTTGCTCATCCAGCTCCTCGAGTGTGGCGATGACCGGCAGACGGCCGACGAACTCGGGTATGAGGCCATAGCGAATTAGGTCCTCGGCTTCGACTTCCGCGAGGATCTCGCCTACATTGCGCGCATCCTCCTTGCTTTTGACTTCAGCCACAAAGCCGATGCCGCTTTTTTCCGAGCGCTGGCGGATAATCTTTTCTAGCCCAGCGAACGCCCCGCCGCAAATGAATAGGATGTTGGCAGTATTTACCTGGAGGAACTCCTGTTGCGGGTGTTTGCGTCCTCCCTGGGGAGGCACTGAGGCGATGGTTCCCTCGATCAATTTTAAAAGAGCTTGTTGTACCCCCTCGCCCGATACGTCGCGGGTAATGGAGGGGTTATCGGACTTTCTGGAGATCTTGTCGATCTCGTCTATATAGACGATGCCTGATTCGGCTTTTTCTACGTCGTAATCGCACTTCTGTAGCAGTTTTTGAATGATGTTCTCGACATCCTCGCCAACATAGCCAGCTTCAGTTAGAGTAGTGGCGTCGGCAATCGTAAACGGGACGTCCAACAGGCGGGCAAGGGTTTCTGCCAACAGGGTCTTACCTGAACCGGTGGGGCCAATGAGCAGAATGTTGCTCTTGGCCAGCTCGACATCGCTTTTTTTGTGCTGCGAGCGCAGGCGCTTGTAGTGATTGTACACGGCGACGGCGAGAACTTTTTTGGCCACTTCTTGGCCGATCACGTACTCATCCAGCACTTCTTTAATTTCCTTCGGCTTGGGCAGACGATCTTCGTTGCCAATCTGGCTTTCCTGGAGTTCCTCGCGGATGATGTCGTTGCAGAGATCTACGCACTCATCGCAGATGAATACCGAAGGACCGGCAATCAGTTTCCTGACTTCGTGCTGGCTTTTACCGCAAAAAGAGCAGTACAATAATTTCCCTTCTCTATCCCTACCGCGCCTGTCGCTCATACGCTACCTCAACCGATTAAACTCAGCCTTAAAATACGATTGTTTTATTGGAAATCTATGTTATCAGCATAAACCCTGAAAGCTAAAATTGCCAGGCGTTGGGGAATGCTCAGCTTTCCGATGGGGACTTAATCCTGCTTGTGAGCACTTTGTCGATCAAGCCATATTCTAGAGCTTCGTTGCTGCTCATGAAAAAGTCTCGATCGGTGTCTTGTTGGATCTTCTCCAGTGGCTGACCTGTGTGCTTGGCCAAAATCCGGTTGAGCCGATCGCGAGTTTGCAATATCTCCCGCGCGTGAATGTCGATGTCGCTGGCTTGGCCTTGGAATCCTCCAAGAGGTTGGTGAATCATTATGCGCGAGTGCGGCAAAGAATAGCGCTTTCCGGGCGCGCCGCCGGCCAAAATCAGTGCTCCCATGCTCGCAGCCTGACCTACGCACATAGTGCTGACGTCGGGTTTGATAAATTGCATCGTGTCGTAGATAGCCAAACCTGCGGTTACGACTCCGCCTGGGGAGTTGATGTAAAGGTGGATGTCTTTGTCGGGGTTTTCCGACTCTAAAAAGAGCAGCTGCGCAACAATTAAGTTGGCTAGATGGTCTTCCACCGGCCCTACTAGGAAAACGACCCGCTCTTTAAGCAGGCGTGAGTAAATGTCAAAAGCGCGCTCGCCGCGAGGGGTCTGTTCGATGACGATAGGGACCAGTTGATTATAGATGGTTGGCTGGCTCATATTAGGTTCAGCGGTGTTTTTGGATCAGTTCTTGAAAAGAGACGGGCTCTGTGCTGACTTTAGCTTGCTTTAGGATCCACTCCACGGCTTGCTCTTCCAATACTTGATTTTCTACTTGGGCCAATTGCTCAGGATGAGCGTAGTACCAGTTGACGACTTGGTCTGGGTCCTCATAGTTTTCAGCCACATCTTCCACCGCTTGGCGGATGCGCTCAGGGTCCGATTTAATCTCGTTGGCTTTGATGATCTCCGCCAGAAGCAGACCTAAAGCGACTCGTCTTTTGGCATTCTCTTTGATGCTTTCCATAGGCAATTGGTTCAACGCCTCAGGGGTTTGTTTCAGTGCTTTGGCCAAAGGAGCCAGCACGCGTTGGCTTTCCTGTCTAACCAAAGCTTCGGGTACCGCAATTGGGTTGCGTTGATGGAGAGCATCTAACACCCTGGCCTTGGTTTCCTCTTTGAGCGCGCGGCGCAGTTGTCGCTCCATATTAGCTCTGACCTCGCGCTGGAATTCCTCCACATCGCCGCTTTCTATGCCGTACCCTTTGACGAACTCCGAGTCGATCTCGGGTAAGCGTCCCTCCTCGACTTTTTCTACGTCTACTTCAAAGCGCGCGGTTTTCCCCGCCAGCTCTTTGGAGTGATAGTCCTGGGGAAAGGAGAGCTCAAATTGTAAATGATCCCCAGCTTTGCTACCCAACAAGTTGTCCTCAAATCCGGGAATCATTTTGCCGGCGCCCAATTCGACAGCAAGGTGTTCTGCTCTCCCTTCGGCAACCGGCCGGTCACCCGCAAAGGCAGCAAAAGTGATGGTAAGGCGATCCCCAGCTTGTGCCGGTCGGTTTACTTCGTGCCAAGTCTTCTTTTGCTCCCGCAGGCGTTGGAGCATGTCTTGCAAATCGGCCTCGGTCACTTCGCATACGGGCTGGATGATTTCTAAGGTTTCCACAGGAGCCAGCTGGATTTCTGGATAGACCTCAAGTTGGGCCTCGAAGGCAAGACCTTTGCCTTCTGCTGTCTCTTGGGAAGTGATTTTAGGTTCACCGGCCACGCGCAAGGCATATTCTTTGACGGCTTCAGTTAAGCCTGCACCGATTAGGTCGTAGATCACCTCCTCTCTGACTTGCTTGCCAAACCGCTGGCGGATAATGTAGGCGGGCACTTTGCCTGGGCGGAAGCCGGCTACTTTCACCCTTTGGGCCAAGGATTTTAGACGGGCGCTGACCTCTTCCTGGATTTTCTCCTCCGGAACTTGGACGGTAATCTTGCGGCCGAGGTCAGAAGTGGTTTCGACGGAAATCTGCATGATAATCTACCTCGCAATGGGCTAAAACGTGTGAAACGATGGTCAGAACACGTTGGCAGGTGTAAAGATTGGTGCGAATGGAGAGACTCGAACTCTCACGGGTTGCCCCACTGGAACCTAAATCCAGCGCGTCTACCAATTCCGCCACATTCGCAGAAGTATATGCTTTTCAAAGTATTGAGACTATGCAAGACTAGCAAAACAGCAGTGACGTTAAATTTAATCAATATAGCAAAATAGCCGAGCTTTTAACAGCTGTCTTAGCGCTGCAGCGGTGTCTAAAGCTGAAGAAGTGGTCAAATACAAACTGCAGTTTGTTCTGGATAGGCCTCCTTATTGGGAAGGTTATCCGAGCATGGAGTCGTGGCGTCGAGTCCTGTTTAATTTGCGTTTGATCGGCCTGGATCCAAGCCGCTATGGTGGATTGGCATACGGCAATGTCAGTCAGCGCTTGGGGGGCATAAGTTTTGTGATCAGCGCTACGCAAACGGGAGGTATGGCGCAACTTGAACCTAGACACTATTGCCTAGTGGAACACGCGGAGCTGGCCGCCAATTTCATCCTCGCTCGCGGACGTTATCCTCCTTCTTCTGAGGCATTGACCCATGCCGCGGTGTATCAGGCCTGTCTCCTAGAGTGAAAGCGGTCGTGCACGGGCACTGTCCTGAGATTTGGCGCATGGGAACGCGGCTTGCCCTGGATCACACCCCAGAGGAGGCCGCTTATGGAACTCAGGCCATGGCTGAGGCAGTCATGGAGCAAGTGAGAAATCGACCCGAGCAAGGTATCATAGTCATGCAGGGCCATCGCGATGGAATTTTAGCATATGCGGGCTCTCCTAGGCGAGCCGCTCTTCTGATCATAGAGACCTTGGCCAAAGTTTGGTTTTTAGAGTTAAGCGCTAAACAACAGTAAAAAGAGGGTAACATGTGGCAAAAGTGGTCAGGCTTGATAGGATTAGGGCTAATATTGAGCTACTCTGCGGGCGTATTAGCCGCAGCAAGCTCTGCGTTGTCGATGGAGGCAGCGTTGAAAGCGGCCCAGGTGGCGGTTTCCGATTGCCAGGGGAAAGGGCATGCTGTCAGTGCCGCTGTAGTCGATGCCGGCGGTCGTCTCTTGGTGCTATTGCGCAGTGACGAGGCCGGTCCACACACTGTAGATAGCAGTTATCGCAAAGCCTACACTGCTTTGAGTCTACGCCGGCCTACTCACGAGTTGGCGCGCACGGTCGCTAAAGACCCTGAGCTCCAGGCGCTGCACAATGTGAGCGATGATATTTTGATCCTTGGAGGAGGACTGCCAATCCGGACGGGCGGCAAGGTGGTCGGGGGCATAGGTGTGGGTGGTGCGCCGGGGGCCATGCTGGATG
>JAOAHI010000027.1 GCA_026415315.1 Methylohalobius sp. | reverse complement strand
GTCTTGAGCCAGTCGGTGCGGGTGAGCTCGACCGGCGCTCCCCACAGAAGGACTTCGCGGTCGCCAGGTTCCACTCCCCACCAGCGTCGAGCGCGGATGCGGCCCGCGGCATCTGAGGCTTGACGGGCGCGCCCAAAGTAAAAGATCAAAGGCGCGCCGGTAGAGCCGCCGGTAGTGTAGCGGAAGATGCCACCGGGGGCGCCTCTCCAGACAATCTCCTCACGATAGAGGCGGGCGTCGTCCTTAGTCATGGTGGGCAGGCGACGGAAGTCTTCCAATGTCAGGCGATCCGGGTCAATGTCGGCTTGCCGGATTCGGCGCGCGTGCCAAGGGCTATGCGCTAAGGCGGTCTTGAGGAGCTCGCGCAGGCGGTAAAGCTGAAGGTCCTCGATTTCCTGGCGGGAGCGATATTGACTGTGCTCCAGCTCCGCAGCCAAGGCAAACGTCGGACGTCTAAGCAGTTTCTCGTGTACCCGCCACGCCCACGCGCTCAGCGCCTGGGGAAGCGCTAAAGGGCTTGTCTTGCGTGTAGGCTTAAGTATAATCAACTTTACACCTTGCGGGTGTAGTTCAATGGTAGAACATCAGCTTCCCAAGCTGAGAACGTGGGTTCGATTCCCATCACCCGCTCCAAATAAGCCTAAAGTCTCTCCTCTGCGCGCTAGAAATCATCTAGCGCACAGGTTCCGCCGCCACACGCCCCCATCCCGCACGTTCCTGCTCCACAAGGCTCCGGGTTTTTAAGGCTGTTGCTGGAGATCACATTGCCACCGGTAATAAGCTTTTCCACCGGCGCATCCGGTGGGGTACTGCCCGGATCGATTCCGGCCAGCCGGCACAATTCTCCCCAGGTGCGGATGGTTTCGTTCATTCCGTGGCGCACCTCCACGATTTTTTGGTTGACACGGCATAAATAATCGTAGGTCGGCATAATCCTCCTGTAGATCAAGTATAGTTGAACTGTGCTGAATATATAGCGGCTTGGGCTGGCAAATACAAGGTGAGCTTTATGGACAATTTTGTTTTAGACACGAGCGTCTTTACCAACCCCGAAGTCTACACGCAGTTTGGCCAGTCTTCGCAGGTGGCAATGGATGCGTTTTTGGATCTGGCACGCCGCAGCCGGGCCAGATTTTATATGCCCAGCTCGGTTTATGAGGAGCTATGCTTGGTCAAAAAGGGCGAGGTGCCGCCAGACTTTGAGGCGGTCGTTCGTATCCGTTCGCCGCGCCGATTCAATATTTTGGTTCCGGCTGGGGTGCTGTACGAATTTATCGAGGAGGTGCGCGCACGCATCGACCGGGGCTTACGGATCGCTGAGGAGCACGCCAAGATGGTGGGAAGCGGAGCCCAATCGGAGGAGGTGGGCAAAATCATCAATCGTTTGCGTGGCCGCTACCGCGAGGCGCTCCGGCAAGGGATCATCGACAGCCGCGAGGACATGGACGTTCTGCTTTTGGCTTATGAGCTAGACGGTGTGCTTTTGTCGGCCGATGAGGGGCTTCGCACGTGGGCCGACAAGGTGGGGGTGATGATTGTTCACCCTGAGCACCTTTTGCCGGTGATGGAGAAGCTGGTGGAACATGGCGATTGAGTTAGCCTTCCAGTGTGAACTGAAAGCTGGGAAATTAGCTTCGGCAAAACTTCGCTCTGAAGCACGTATATCTAAGGTGAACGCAATTGGATTTTATCTCGCTTTCGTTGCTTGCCTCTTCCCCCCTGAGACTTGACGCCGGCACCTAGCCGGCGTTTTTTTACCACCTATGCTATTTTAAGAGCTAGGCAGTAGAACTTAAGGCGCGATGGGCTTTGAGTTTATTCAACGCGCTCAAAAATTTTTCGTTTTGGCCTTGACCAGCCTGACCATGCTAGTCGGCTGTCGCTCAACCTCGCCTTTAGTGTTGGCTTATCACCCTTTCGCCGGCTATGCTCCGGCATATCTAGCGCAAAGCCTTGAGCTGTGGCCGACAAAGTGGATTGAAAGCCGCCTTACTACAAGCTCTTCTCAATCGGCCAAGCTCCTGCGCACTGGCCAGGCCGATGCGGCGTTGCTCACTTTGGATGAGGTGTTGCGTTTGGTCGCTTCTGGGGTAGCGCTGCGTGTGGTGCTGGTTGTAGATCAGTCGCTTGGGGCGGATGTTGTGCTGGCGCGTGCGCCGCTTGTTGAGTTAGCTGAATTGCGCAACCGCCGCATCGGCTATGAGCCAGGAACGGTGAGCGAGTTGCTCGCGCGGGAGCTCCTGGATGCGGCAGGATTGACCCCTAGCGACGCCTATCAGGTGCCGTTCCGTCTGGATCAGCAGGAGGCAGCCTGGCGGCGGGGTGAGGTCGATTTTCTGGTCACGTTCCATCCAGTTTCAGCCCGCTTACGCCGGCAAGGGGCCGTAGTGGTGTTCGATAGCCGTAAAACGCCGCAATTGATTTTAGACGTTCTGGCTGTGCGCGAGCAGGCTTTGCACAGCAAAAGGGCGGCGCTTTCGGCTTTAATCGAGGGTTGGTTCCGGGGCCTCGAACGAGTGCAGCGGTATGAGGAAGATACTCGTTGGCGGCTGACCCCGTGGCTGGGTCTGACGCCAGAGGAGGTCTATGCCGGCTTTGATGGGCTCAAACTGTTCGATGTAGCTGAGAATCGGGCTTGGCTGCAGACTGAGGGTGGAGCGCGGTTGAGTCAAAGAGCTCATATGCTGGCTGACTGGATGAAGCAACATGAGCTGCTGGCTAGCCCTGCGGTGCCAGAATTGGCATGCGATGACTTTTTACCACCTCCTAGGCTAGTCCGCTGATGGGGCGTTTTTGGCTGATTTTGCTGCTGGTTTTAGCACCCTGGCAGGGACAGGGACAAGAACGCCTGCGCTTAGGTATTCTGGCTTATCGTCCACTGCCCCAAGAAGTGGCGCGTTGGGCGCCATTGGAACAGTATCTGGAAGAAGCACTGCCTGGGATGGATGTTGCACTTTACGTTTTAGATCTGCCGGAACTCGATGCAGCCGTCAGACAACACCAACTGGATGCCATTTTAACCAACCCTGGGCATTATCTTTTGCTGCAACGCCGGCATGGCTTGGGTCGTGCATTGGCGACCTTAGTGCGTTGGGAGCAGGGAATGGCGTTGCGCGAGTTTGGGGGAGTAGCGTTTGCGCGCGCCGAGCGTCAGGATCTCAATTCTTGGTCTGACCTTCAAGGCAAAACGATCGCTTATGCTTCCCGCGAGTCCCTAGGTAGTTATCAACTTCAAGCGTACGAGCTGGTACGGCGAGGAATAAACCAGCAGGCGATCCGAGGTATTGCGGTAGGTCGCCCCTACGACCGGGTAGTAGAGGCCGTGCTCTCCGGGCGAGCGGAGGTCGGCTTTGTCCGCTCCGGCGTGCTCGAGGCGATGGCGCGCGAGGGGCGCATTGACCTCAGTCAAGTGCGGGTGATTGCCAAGCAAAATTTGGGAGCTTACCCGCTGGCGGTCTCAACTGCGCTGTATCCCGAGTGGCCGCTGGCGGCGATGGCGGGCTTAGACGCCAAGTTTGCGCTGCGCTTAGGCTTGGCTCTTTACGCTATGGAGGAGAGAGCACCAGCCGTAGCCAAAGCGATGGGAATAGCCGGTTTTACTCTGCCGGCAGATTATACGCCGGTCGAGGAGATGCTCAAGGCGTTGGGCTTGCCACCGTTTGTGCCAGAGCCGATCAGCTGGGAGGCGGTGATACAACAGTATCGCTGGCAATTGCTGGCCGCTGGCTTGGCGTTTTTGTTCTTGGCCATCCTATTGGGCCGCACCCGCTGGCTTCAAAGCCGCCTGGAGAAAGCTTTAGCGCGCGAACGGGCGCATCTGAGGGAAATTGCGGTTCTGGCACGTACGTTTGACACCCGCCAGGGAGTGATTATTACCGATCCACAACGTCGCATCCAGCGCGTCAATGAGGCTTTTACCCAGATCACTGGCTATACCGAAGAGGAAGCTATAGGCAAAAAACCAACAGAGCTTTTGCACTCCGGCTTGCACGATTTGGCATTTTATAGAGCGATGTGGCGTGCTTTAAAGGAGAGTGGCTCTTGGGCAGGTGAGATCTGGAATCGGCGTAAAGATGGCTCGATTTATCCCGAGTATTTGACCGTTTCGGCCGTGCGCGATGACAACGGTGAGCTTTGTCACTACGTGGGCGTGTTTTCCGACTTGAGCGAAATTAAAGCCGCGGAGGCGCGCATCCGCGAACTGGTTTTTTATGATCCTTTAACTGAGCTGGCTAACCGCCGCCTCGCCTTCGATCACTTACAGCAGGCTTTGGCCGAGAGCGCCCGCACTCAGGAGCTGGGGGCGCTGTGCTTTATCGATCTAGACAATTTTAAAGAAATCAACGATACCAAAGGCCACAGCATGGGCGATGCGTGTTTGAAAACTGTCGCCAACCGAATGCGCAGCGTGCTGCGTCAGACCGATACCTTAGCCCGCCTAGGTGGGGATGAGTTTTTGGTCATCCTCGAGCGTTTGGGGGTACATTCAAGGCAAGCGGCTCGGCAGGCCGAACAAGTCGCGCGCAAGCTGCTTGCGATTATTGGGGCACCGCTTAATTTGGAAGGGGAGACGTATCACTTGACGGCGAGCGTGGGGATAGTGTTGTTCGACGGTCGCACTGGCCAGGCCGAAGCACTGCTCAAACAGGCTGACATCGCCATGTATGCAGCCAAAACCTCAGGCCGAGCCAACGTGCGCTTTTTCGACGCTGGCATGGAAGAAGCGCTCAAAGAGCGCGCTGAGATCGAACGAGCCTTGAAACAGGCCATTGCAAGGGAGGAATTGTGTCTGTTTTGCCAGCCGCAAGTGAACGGTCAGGGGAGCATCGTGGGGGCAGAGCTGTTGTTGCGCTGGCAACACCCAACGCGAGGCTTACTTAATCCGGGCGCTTTTTTGCCGATAGCTGAAGAAACCAGCCTGATTTTGGATCTCGGCGTTTGGGTGAGTGCTCAGGCGCAACAGCTGCTTATCGCTTGGGCGGAAGATGAGCGGCTTAAAACAATTACCTTAAGCTTTAACGTCAGTGCCAAGCAGCTTCGCCAGACCGCATTTCTTGAGACCATGAGAAGCTTTCTCTCTCAACATTCACGGCTGGCTGCCCGGTTGGAGGTGGAGATCACCGAGTCGTTGGTCCTGGACGACATCGAGCTGGCCGAAACCGTGCTGGGCGAATGGGCTAGGCTTGGCGCTATGCTGGCTTTGGACGACTTTGGTACCGGTTACTCTTCGCTTTCGTATTTAGGCCGCCTGCCTTTTCACACCTTGAAAATCGATAAAAGCTTTACCCAGCGTTTGCACGAGGATACCAAGATCGCCGACATCGTGCGCGCCATCGTCGGTTTAGGCAAGGCCTTGAGGTTGCGCGTAGTTGCCGAGGGGGTGGAGAGCGAGGAGCAGTGCCAGGCCCTGCGCGCGCTTGGCTGCGATTGCTTTCAGGGTTATTTTTTCGCCCGCCCTATGCCGGTTTCGGAATTTGTCGCCCGAGTACGGGCAGGGGCTTGGCTTTCAGCGTGAATGGATTCCAGCCACGCGCGCAGCGACGTGGCGGCGTGCTCGATAAGTTCGGCGTATCCTGAAAGCGCGCCGTGGACGTCCGCCGAACTGGTAACCTTTTCCAGAGAGAAAAAACGCGACCCTAAACTTTGGCCTTCGCTTGCTGTTACTTCGGCAAAGAAGCGCAATACGACTCGGCTCCGGTTTGGGGTGTCGAAAACTTGCTCCAGATCGTGCAGTTCAACGCGCAGACGATAGGGGGAGTTCAAAAGGGCGCTAAGCCGCTGCTGCAGGAGCGCCGGCGGGTGAGCGATCCAGCGGTGATCGGCATAAAAGCGAACTTGGGTGGGGTCGGCAAACAAGAAGCGGTAACGCAGACGGCGGTCTTGTAACCACGTGGGGGCGGTTACGACCACTTGGGTTCGACTGTGGGTCTCTGCCGGGGGTGGGCCAAAGTCGTGCAGCGCCGGCGGACGGCGCGGCGCTAGACTGCACGCGGTCAGGATAAGGAAAGGCCACAGAACCAGCCGCATCGCGCTTATTCTCCAGGTCCGGGCTCAGGCTCAAGCGGACCTAAAAAAATTGCACGCGGATCTTGCTCTAGCTTTTCGCTCAAGTTTTTAAGGCTCAAGGACGCAGCCTGAATTTCTTCAAGCAAAGTGTGAAGGCGCGGCAGGGTTTCCTGGTCTAAGGTGACACCAAGGCGCCTGCCTGTGGCCAGAAAACTCTGGCTTTCTTCAAGGGCTTCCTTAGCCTCTTGGCTTAAGCTTGCCAGCCCAGCGCTTGCCTCCTCTATTTTGGCCAGGGTTTTTTGGGCAGAGGCTGAGACTTTAGGGATTTCGGCCAAGATGCCGGCTACTTCTTTTTCTACTTGAACCAGGCTCGCGCTGGCAGCTTCCAAGTTGGCTAAGATGTGCTGCACGCGCGTTTGGTTGTGCTCGTTAAGCAGTTCGTTCAGGCGCAGCGCCAGGCGTTGCAATTCCCCTATCAGGTCCTGACCAGTGCCGGTCAACTGCTCAAACAAAGAAGGTTGCATGGGAATGATAGCCGGTGCTTGCGGGTTGGTGATCAAAGGCTTGGCTGGACCTGGCATATTGTCCAGTTCGATTTGGGCTAATCCAGTAAGAGGCTGGACGCGTAGCCGGGCAAAGCTTTGGTCAGTGACCGGAAAGCCCTTGTTGACCTGAATCAGTACCCGAATAGTGGTGATGTCTTGAGGATCGACCTCAATGCGGTTGACTTTGCCGACTTCCACGCCGCGGTAGAACACGGTCGATTCTGGGTGCAGGCCAGACACTGGGTAACGGCTGACGACCAGGTAAGGATCGTACTCAGCGCCGGCGTGGCCCAGCCACAAGCCAACCGCCACTGCGATGACGCCAAGCCCCAACACGAACAGCCCAGCCAGCAGTAAGTGGGCTTCTCTACCCATCGGCTGCCTTTCCGAAAATGCGTTGAGCGCGCCGGCCGTGCAGGAAGCGGCGGGCGAAGGGGTGGTCGCAGGCCAGAACGGTGGCCAGATCGCCAAAAGCGATAAGGCGATGGTCGGCGAGTAGGGCGATTTTAGTGCAAATGTCTCTCAGTACGTGCAGATCGTGGGTGATCATGACTACGGTAAACCCCAGTTGGCGGTGCAGGTCGCCCAGTAGATTGACGAATTCCTCACTCAAGACAGGGTCCAGGCCCGAGGTCGGCTCGTCCAAAAACAAAAGCTCAGGTTCCAAGATCAGGGCACGTGCCAATGCGGTGCGGCGGACCATGCCGCCAGACAATTCCGCCGGGCTTAAGAAAGCGTGTTCGGCCGTCAATCCTACCATGGTTAGCTTTTGATATACCAAAGCCCGGATCGTCTCCTCGTCCAAACAGCCCAGTTCGCGCAGCGGGAAGGCGATGTTGTCGTATACGTTCAAGGCGCTGAACAGGGCCCCGTTTTGAAACAGCATCCCGCAGCGGTTGCGCAGTTCCTGGCGGCGCGCCTCAGGCAACTCTAAAATCGGCTCTCCGAACAAGTAAACCTGGCCCTGGGTGGGGGGGTGCAAAGCGATCATCTCGCGCATAAGCACCGTCTTGCCGCTGCCAGAGGCACCCACTAGCCCTAAGATTTCACCTTGATTGAGGCTAAGGCTGATGTCTTCGTGGACGATCAAATCGCCAAAACGGGTGAAGATGTGTTCTAAGCGGATGACTTCGGTCATGGCATTCCCACGCCGCGAAACAGAATGGCAAAAATAGCATCCATGAGGATGACTAAAGTAATGGCGGCAACCACCGAGTTGGTCGTTTCCTGCCCTAAACTCTCGGTATCCGGTTGGATGCGCAGGCCAAAGTGAGAGGCGACCAAGGCGATGAGGAAACCGAACACCGCCGCTTTGCCTAAACCTATAAAGTAATTGGCTACCGGCACCGCATCGGGCAGCTTGCGGACGAACAGGGAAAAGCCGATGTCCAGCTCCAACCGGGCCGAGAGTGCCCCGCCGAACAAGGCGATGAGGTCGGTCCATACCACCAGCAAAGGCAGGCCTACCACCAACGCCACTACCTTAGGCTGGATCAGGCGCAAAGAGCGGGAAATCCCCATCGCTTCTAAAGCGTCGAGTTCCTGGGTAAGGCGCATGACGCCCAAGCGCGCAGTCATCGCCGATCCTGATCGTCCCGCCACTAAGATCGCCGCTAGCAAAGGACCCAGTTCGCGGATGATACTGAGGCCCAATATGTCGACGATGTAGATCTGCGCCCCGAGAGCTTGCAGCTGGAGAGAAGAAAGATAACTGACTACGATGCCGATCAGAAATCCTACCAGCGCGGTGATGCCCAGCGCTCGCCCGCCGGTCTCGTAGAGGTGAGCGGAAATCTCGCGCCAAGGAAGGTCCTGAGGATGGCGCAGAACGTGCAGAAAATCCAGAGCGATCTGGCCTAAAAGCGCAAGACCGTCTTCCAGATGCCCGAGCACAGAGCGGACGGCGCGTACCGCAAGCTGGCTTAAAGAAGGTTCAAGTGGCGGCGCAAGAGGGGCGATCGCCAGTTGCTGCCAGCGCAGGAGGGCGGCGAGCTGCGACGGATGGGCCTTGAGCTTTTCCGGCAGACGGCCGCCAAAGGTGCGCCATAGAAGGCATGCGCCAGCGCTGTCCAGAGCGGAAACAGCCCGTATGTCCCATTCCAAATCGTGGGATTCGCTCAGGTGAGTCAACCGTCTTGGCAAGTCTGGCGCCAAAGTCAATCCTTTGAGGTTCCACCAGCCATCAAGCACGACGGTTTTATCGATTAGGGTTAGTCGTGGGGCTTTGGAAATTGAGCTTCCATCAAAAGCGGCCATTCCAAATCCATAGCGGCGTGGTAAATCCAAATCCATAGCGGCGTGGTAAACGCGCCCTGGAGAGTTTCAGGCGTCAAACTAGCGCTATCTTCGTAACCAGAAGGGTTTCGGGATTGATAATTCTTAAAGTATATCCTTGAGCTATCTTACAAGGTAGGGGAGAGAGTTTCTCCGTTCCAATCTCTCAGCGGTCTTGGATATTTGCGTTCATGGAGAAAAAAGTACCTTAAAACCCAATTCTTATCCCCACTTGGGCGCCGCGTCCCGGTTCTGGCGCTACGGTGCGTAAGTACGAAGTGGAGTTGCGCACTGTCTGATCAAGCAGGTTGGTGGCGCGGGCAAACAGCGTCAGCTGCAAGCGCTGGCGAGTTAAGATGCGGTATTCTCCGCCCAGGTTGAGCAAGACGTAGCTTGGGGTGGGCGCCTCGTTTTGACCGGGGTGGTCTTGCGGCTCGGCGCGCGTCAAGCGCAAGAACACCTGGCCTTGCTCGCGGTGGAACTTAAACTCCAACCCATAGCGCACAGGCGGCATCCTGGGTACGTCGCTTCCATCCTGGAATCTACCGCGGGTGTAATCGCCAAACAGGATCAGGTCTAAATCGCCATAGGCGGTGGTCAGCACGGGAAAATGCAGTTGCGCTTCAAAGCCCTTAAACACCGCATCTTGCTGGGCGGCTGTGAAAATCGGCAGTCCCGATTCCTCCTCCCGTTGGCCGGTATTCTGGAAAAAAATATAGTCGTTGATCCAATAGTGAAAAACGTTGAACTCGGCGGTCAGCGCTGGATGAGCAAAGCGATAACCGAGCTCGAGCTGATGGGAGTGTTCCAAATTTAAGTCAGGATTGCCGATCTCAAACGTTTGACTGGCGTGGTGGACGCCAAAGGAATAGAGCTCCTGCGGTGCCGGGGGACGCTGGGTGGAAGTAAAAGCGAGCGTTAAGCGGTTGAGGTCGTCGATGTTCCACGTTAGGCTAGCGGCACCGCTTACCGGTAGATCCCGGCGGGCATTGAAGCCCTCGGCTTGGGTTTGCACGTGCTCCACGCGCGCCCCTAAATCCACTTCCCATGGCCAGAAATCGAAGTGTTCGGCGACAAAAGCGGCATAGCTCTCAGTGGCGGTTTGGGGAACGACGGCTTCTTCGCCCTGCGCCTGCAAGCTCCCATGGCGGGATTGAAAGCCCAGGCTTCCGCGCGCCGGTCCTAAAGGCGTGTGGCTCAGCTCCAGCCGGCTCTCGTGGCTGCTTTGAGTCCACAAGGTGCCGCGGGTGCTGCCTTCCAGTTCCAGATGGCGGTAGTCGGTGTGGCCGTAACCCAAGCGCAGCTCCTCGGCCCAGGTCCAAGGGTTTTTAAAACCGGCGCGCAGGTCGTGGCGGTTCTGCTTTAAAGCGATGCGGATTCTGCCGTGTAGGTGGCTTAAATCTTGGTGGGTGTCCTCGTTTTCGTGTTCATGATCGTGGTCATGGTGTTCATGGTCATGATCGTGATCATGGTCAGACTCCTCTTCAGTCATTACCTCGGCCAGCGATGGCACGCCATAGTTTTTCTCCAGGCGCTGGAGGCTGGCGCCGACGAATCCCCAGTCTTCGACCCAGGAAAGCCCAAAGCTCCCGGTGCGATCGTCGCCGTCGGTGCCTTGGAGTTTGCCGGAACCGGTGATCAGATCGCCGCGAGCCCGGCGCAGCCCGTCGGCGCGCAGCACCAGCGATCCCAAGTTAGCCGTCAGGCGCGCAACTCCTGCGTGTTCGTCGGCGGTCGAGTCGTACTGGTACTCGCCAAGCCCAGTCAGCGGCGCTGCGGGACGCTGCTCGGGGATACGCCCGTCGAGCACATTGACTAAGCCGCCGACGATGCCGCTGCCGTAGCGCAAGGCCGCCGGCCCATGCAACACTTCGATTTGCTCGGCAAACATCGGCTCTAAACCGATGGCGTGGTCGGGGCTGATCTGGGAGAGGTCATTGACGCCGAGCGAGTTTTGCAGCACCTGCACCCGAGGCCCGCTTTGACCGCGGATTACTGGCAGACCCACGCTTGGACCGAAAGACTGATTGGAAAACCCAGGCAGTTGCTCGAGCATTTCTCCTAGTGTGCGGCGCAAGCTACGTTGGAAGATTTCTTTTTCCAACAACGTGCGCCCGCTGCCGCGCTCGTGAGCAGCAGTGACGGTCAGAGGCGTCAGCTCAACTGCGGGCTGATGGGCAAGCGCCGTGCTGGAGATTATTCCGAGCCAGAATTTCTTGAGCATCTGAGCTTAATGAGTTATTTGATATGTTATATCGTAACAATTGTGGCGACGAAAAAGTCAAGCTTCTATAGCGTGGGATGAGGGTAAGATCTTTTGGCAGGCCGTGCATAAACCAAGGACCTCGATGATCTGTTGTCTGGGCATAAAACCGGTCTGACGAATTGTCACCATCAGCGCAGTTACCGGTTTGTGCACGGGAAGCTCCTTGACCTGGCCGCAGCGGCTGCAGATCAATAATACCCCCTCGTGCGGGCGATCGCTGCACTGGCAGCCGATGAAAGCGTTGAGCCGCTCGAGCTTATGGATCAATCCTTGGGCGATGAGAAAGTCGAGCGCCCGATAGACGGTAGCGGGTTTGGCCTGGCTTGATGGCTTGATGCGTTCGAGCAGTTCATAAGCTTTGATCGCGCGGTGATCTTCCCAAATCAGCTCCAATACGCGCCGGCGCAAGGGGGTCAAGCGCACTCCGCGTTCGTGGCAAAGTTTTTCAGCAAGGTTTAAGGCTTCATAGACACAACGGTCGTGGTTGTGGGCCAACTTAGACATTGATTACCTCTAGCCCTGCAGCGTGATCAGTCATAAATCATTCTCCCCGCCAGAAGGTCTCCCAGCATCCCAGTCAGAGCTGGATAAATGCGCTCAAATTCCAACACAAAATAGCCATCCTCCTGATACAAGTCGTGCTGGAGGATCTGAATGTGGCGACTGGAGTGCTTTAAATGGTCAAGCAGTGTCAGAGCGCTTTCTTTGTGCCGGAAGCGACAGCGAAAGCGCTTGCTGACATGGTGGGTGCTGCGGTAACTTTCCATGGCCGCGCTCAGGCCATCGAGGAACGCTCCGCCTAAGGCTTGCTTGAGCTCAGCGGTGGCGGGCAAAGCGTGTTCCTCTACAAACAGGGAAAGGCGAAGCAAGCGGTTGATGAAGTATTCCGGCGGTAAATCGAGCAAGTTATCGCTGGTGACGCGCAAATCGTCGATACAACTGGAGCCAGTGACGTATTTGGCGCGATGGTCGCGGTCCGAGTCCTCTTTAAAGACCAAACCTTCGCGCCGTTCGCGGTGAAGCTTTAAGATTAACTCAGCAATCTTGGTAGCTTCGTTGGGTTGAAAGTAACCGTGAAGGGGGACAGCCGGAAGACCAAAGTGCTGGATTTTGACCTGTTTCTCCCGCTGGGGAAGAAAGCCTATTCGGTCTTGGGTCATTAGGTCGAAGACAAACAATTGAACGTCTTTAGCGATAAAAGGCGGGCTGCTCTCCAGGTAGGGGTTATCAGGGCCGGCCACTTCCGCGCATACGACTAGCTCTGGATGCTGCTGGAAGATGGCCAAAGGCATGAGGTCTGGCAAGCGATCCGTGGTGAACGGGCAGATGAAGCCGCCGCGAGTTAAGGCGATCACTTGCCCCTGAATTTGGGTGATGCGCACGTTGTAACCGTTAATTTTCTCTTCGGCCCAAAAAGGGGCCTTAAAGTGTGCCTTGATCCCAGCTTCCAGCGCTAAGACGCGGCCGATATGGGGGTAGCCGAAGACCACCGTTTGGTCAAATACAAAAGTGCCGCGCGGAATGTGCTTGAAGTCATCGGTGTAGTGGGTGTAGGTTAGGTCTTTAAACGTTTTGGCCTGTGCCCGTCTTTGGCGCAGAGCATCAGGCAGAAGGCTCAAGGCCAGGCTAGCATCGACCATAAGTTAATGGGTTAAGCGTTTGTATTTGATCCTATGCGGTCGGCTAGCCTCTTCACCCAAGCGGCGTCGGCGATCGGCCTCGTAGTCGGCATAGTTGCCCTCAAACCAGACCACTCGGCTGTCGCCTTCAAAGGCGAGGATGTGGGTGGCGATGCGGTCTAGAAACCAGCGGTCGTGTGAGATCACCACTGCACAGCCAGGGAAAGCGAGCAGTGCCTCCTCCAAAGCGCGCAGGGTTTCCACGTCCAGATCATTGGTCGGTTCATCCAACAGCAAGACGTTGCCGCCGCTTTTTAAAAGTTTGGCCAGGTGGACCCGATTGCGCTCGCCGCCAGATAAGTCGCGGATCCGTTTTTGCTGATCTGGGCCGCGGAAGTTGAACCTGCTGACATAAGCGCGCGACGGCGTCTTATAACCGCCGACCTCGATCGTATCTAGACCGTCTGAGATCTCTTCCCATACAGTTTTATCTGGGTCCAAAGCTTCGCGGCTTTGATCGACATAGGCGAGTTTTACCGTCTCGCCGATGCGGATAGTGCCAGCATCCGGCGCCTCTTGACCGACGATCAAGCGAAACAAGGTGGTTTTACCGGCCCCATTGGGACCGATGACGCCGACGATGCCCCCCGGCGGTAAGTTAAAACTCAGATCGTCGATCAATAGCTTGTTGCCATAAGCCTTGCGCAAGTTCTTGACTTCCACTACCAAATCTCCCAAGCGTGGTCCTGGCGGAATATAGATTTCGCGCGTTTCGGAGCGCTTTTGAAACTCGACCGAGGAGAGCTCCTCGAATCGGGTAAGGCGCGCTTTAGATTTAGCGTGGCGGCCTTTAGGAGAACTCCTGACCCACTCGAGTTCAGCCTGCATAGCTTTGATGCGCGCGGTCTCCTGCTTTTCTTCTTGCTGCAGGCGCAGCTCCTTTTGCTCTAACCAAGAGGAATAATTCCCTTGCCAAGGGATACCGTGACCGCGATCAAGCTCCAAAATCCAGCCAGCGACGTTGTCGAGAAAGTAGCGGTCGTGGGTAACTGCGATCACGGTACCTGGGTATTCCTGAAGATAGCGCTCCAGCCAGGCGACTGACTCGGCATCCAAGTGGTTGGTCGGCTCGTCCAAAAGCAGCATGTCGGGCTTGGCCAAAAGCAGTCGGCAGAGAGCGACGCGCCGTTTTTCCCCACCCGACAAAATGCCGGTTTTTACATCCCAGTCCGGCAAACGCAAAGCATCGGCCGCGATCTCCAACTTGCGCCCCAGGTTCCAGCCGTCCAGGGCGTCGATCTTAGCCTGAAGTTCGGCTTGCTCGCCTAAAAGCGCCTCAAAATCGGCGTCCGGGTCGGCAAAGGCAGCGCTGACCTCCTCAAAGCGCCTAAGCGCTGCTACGACTTCGCTGACCCCTTCTTCGACCACCTCGCGTACGGTTTTGGTGGAATCCAAGATCGGTTCCTGAGGCAGATAGCCGATATGGATGCCAGGCGCCGGAATGGCTTCGCCTTCGTAGTCTTTGTCTATGCCGGCCATGATTTTAAGTAAGGTGGATTTGCCAGCGCCGTTTAGCCCTAAAACTCCAATTTTAGCGCCGGGAAAGAACGACAAGGAGATATCTTTGAGAATCAATCGGTTGGGTGGCACTATCTTGCTCACCCGATGCATGGTGTAGATGTATTGAGCCATGAAATAGATGCGTGAGGTTTAAGCTTAAAACACAATTGTACCGGATTTTTCTAGTCGCTACGGTGGGTAGGGCTTAAAATAAGATTCGTTTTAGCAATGGCGGAGGAATTATGTTCAGCAAAGGGATGGAGATTTCGGGCTTTGACGATGAGCTGTGGGAGGCAATCCAAGCTGAACTCAATCGTCAAGAGGACCACGTCGAGCTGATCGCCTCGGAAAATTATGCCAGTCCGAGAGTGCTGCAAGCTCAGGGAACGGTGCTTACCAATAAATACGCTGAGGGTTATCCGGGCAAACGCTATTATGGTGGTTGCGAGTTTGTGGACGCAGTTGAACGGCTCGCTATAGAGCGCGCCAAAGCGTTATTTGGCGCCCATTACGCCAACGTGCAGCCGCATTCCGGCTCGCAAGCCAATCAGGCGGCTTTCTTAGCCCTGCTTGAGCCTGGTGATACCGTTTTGGGAATGAGCCTGGCCCACGGCGGGCATTTAACCCACGGCGCCCGAGTCAATTTTTCTGGACGATTGTTCAACGCTGTGCAGTACGGGGTTTGCCTCGACACCGGTGAGATCGACTATGATCAAGTTGAAATTTTGGCCAAGGAGCACCGGCCAAAGTTGATCGTGGCCGGGTTCTCGGCTTACTCGCGGGTGATCGACTGGCAAAGATTTCGGGCGATTGCCGATGCAGTTGGCGCTTATTTGCTGGTAGATATGGCGCATGTAGCAGGTCTTGTGGCTGCAGGGTTATATCCCAATCCAGTACCGGTGGCCGACGTAGTCACCTCTACCACCCACAAGACTTTGCGCGGCCCCCGCGGCGGGCTAATTTTGGCGCGGGCCAATCCTGAGATCGAGAAAAAACTGGGCGCGACCGTTTTTCCGGGAATACAAGGTGGCCCCCTGATGCAGGTGATCGCGGCTAAGGCAGTGGCGTTCAAGGAGGCGATGGAGCCGGATTTTCGCGAGTACCAAAAACAAGTGGTAGAAAACGCCCGTATTATGGCCGCCGTTTTCATGGAGCGGGGATATAAAATCGTCTCTGGCGGTACCGATAACCATTTATTTTTGATAGATCTCTCACCGCGGGGACTGACCGGTAAGCAAGCTGAAGAAGCTTTGGGCCAAGCCCATATCACCGTCAACAAAAATGCAGTGCCTAACGATCCCAAACCGCCCTTTGTCACCAGCGGCATTCGGGTCGGCACACCAGCGGTGACCACTCGCGGCTTTGGGAACAGAGAGTGTGGCGAGTTGGCTCATTGGATGTGTGATGTGTTGGACGAAGTCGATAACCAACGCGTACTAGACAAAGTAAGACAGCAAGTGGTGCAACTGTGCCGGCGTTTTCCGGTCTATGGTGGGTAAGTTGCTGGCTGAGTGATTAAAGGCCTGTGTATTGTCCTTTTTGTCACGCTCCTGATACGCGTGTAGTCGATTCACGCCTGACTCCTGATGGTCGGGTGCGGCGGCGGCGCGAGTGCATTGAATGCCGGGAGCGATTTACCACTTATGAGGTAGTGGAGCTCTCTTTGCCTTGGGTGGTCAAGCGCGACGGGCGTCGTGAGCCTTTTAACGAGGACAAACTGCGTGCAGGAATTCTGCGCGCTCTGGAAAAGCGACCAGTACCCTCCGAGCGCGTCGAGGCCAGCATCCAGCGCGTAAAAGAGGCGCTGTTGCGGAGTGGCGAACGCGAGGTGCTTTCGCGCCAAATCGGGGAGAGAGTGATGGAAGAGCTTAAGGGTTTAGACCGCATCGCTTACGTCCGATTTGCCTCGGTATACCGCAGTTTTCAAGACGTGGATGAATTCCGCAAGGTCATCGAGGGACTGGAGCAGGGCGGTTGAGAAGTGATTTCTAAGGATTTCTCCTATATGGCTAGGGCTTTGAAGTTGGCCAGGCGTGGTTTTTATACCACGGACCCTAACCCGCGCGTCGGCTGTGTATTGGTGCGCGAAGGTGAAGTTATAGGGGAAGGATGGCACCGTTTAGCAGGTGGTCCGCACGCTGAAATCGAGGCGCTCAAAGCGGCTGGGGAGAGGGCGCGCGGAGCAGAGTGCTACATTACCTTGGAGCCTTGTTGCCACTACGGTCGTACTCCTCCGTGCACCGAAGCTCTGATTCGAGCCGGCGTCCGGCGAGTGGTAGTGGCGATGATCGATCCCAACCCCAGAGTAGCTGGGCAGGGTCTGGCTCAGCTTCGCAGCGCTGGAATCGAAGTAACTTGCGGGGTCTTGGAGGAAGAGGCGCGCGCGCTCAACCGCGGTTTCTGCCGGCGCATGCAGAGCGGCCGCCCGTGGGTGGTCGCTAAACTGGCCGCCAGCCTCGATGGACGGACAGCTTTAGCTTCCGGCGAAAGCCGTTGGATTACTTCGGAGGCCGCGCGGCGCGACGTCCAGCGCATGCGCGCCAGGTCTTCGGCTATTTTGACCGGAATCGGCACAGTGCTGGCCGACGACCCGCTTCTTACGGTGCGCATGAAGGAGGTGTCGCGCCAACCTCTCAGAGTGGTGGTCGACTCCAAGCTCAGGCTGCCGCTTGGAGCCAAAATGCTCTCGGCTCCCGGCCAGACCTTGGTGGCGACGGTGAGCGAGGATCCAAGCCGGCGCGCCGCTTTGGAGGCGGCGGGAGCGGAAGTATTGCTGCTTCCGCGCGATGCAGTGGGGCGAGTGGATTTGGAGGCGCTGTTTGAAAAGTTGGGCCAGCGCGAGATCAATGAGGTTTTGGTAGAGGCTGGCCCTGTCCTTAACGGCGCCTTGGCAAGCAGCGGACTGGTGGATGAATGGTGGGTATACCTTGCTCCTTGCCTGTTAGGGGATGAAGCCAGAGGATTATTCCATCTGCCTGCGTTCAAGACTTTGGCGGACAAAGTAGAACTACAGTTTCTCGAGGTCCGAAGGGTGGGTCTGGATTTGAAGCTCTGCTTAACTCGGAGGAAATAGATGTTTACTGGCCTAGTTCAAGCCATAGGCAAGCTAGAGTCCATTACTGACAAGGGCAGCGACCTGCGCTTGACCATTAGTTGCGGCAAGCTGCCGCTGGATCAAATTCGGGTAGGCGACAGCATCGCCGTAAGCGGGGTATGTTTGACGGCAGCAGCTTTAACCCAAGCTGGATTCGTCGCGGATGTCTCACATGAGACTTTAAGCTGTACTACCCTAGGCGAGGCGCGCCCAGGGACGCTGGTAAACTTAGAGCTGGCCTTGACGCCGTCGAGTCGGTTCGGCGGCCACTTGGTTTCTGGGCACGTGGATGGCGTAGGTAAAGTTATCGCCCGCTGGCCAGAGGGTCGTTCGATGCAGTTTAAAATCGAAGCACCTAAGGAGCTTGCCCGCTACATTGCGGCCAAAGGATCGATATGCGTAGATGGAGTGAGCCTGACCGTGAATCGGGTGGAGGGAGCAGCGTTCGAGGTCAATATCATTCCCCATACCTTAGCTGAGACCACTTTGGGGATCACTCAAGTGGGGGCCAAGGTAAATCTAGAAGTGGACCTGATTGCCCGCTATTTAGAGCGCCTGCTGTTGGGTGAACGGGCAGCCGATTCAGGGTCAAATCCTTAAAGTAAAAGTGCGCACGTTGATATGAATACCATTGAGGAGATTATCGCTGACATACGCCAAGGTCGCATGGTCGTGATCATGGATGACGAGTCCCGCGAAAACGAGGGAGATTTGGTGCTTGCCGCCTGTTTTGCCCGGCCCGAAGACATCAATTTTATGGCCCGCTATGCGCGCGGTTTGATCTGCTTGACCTTGACTCGGGAGCGTTGTCAGCAATTGCGCTTGCCGCTCATGGTCAACGAGAGCCAGGCCCCGCATCGGACTAACTTCACCGTTTCGATCGACGCCGCCTCCGGAATTACGACTGGGATCTCTGCGGCCGACCGCGCCCGCACTATTCAAGTGGCCGTTGCGCCCGATGCGCGGCCAGAGGATTTGGTCCAACCTGGCCACATTTTTCCACTTATGGCCCATCCCGGCGGAGTGTTAAGTCGTGCCGGACATACTGAGGCCGGCTGCGATCTAGCTCGCCTTGCGGGATTGGAGCCGGCGGCGGTGATCGTCGAGATCCTAAGCGAGGACGGCACTATGGCTAGGAGGCCGGAATTGGAACGGTTCGCTCGCGAGCACGGGCTTAAGATGGGCACCATTGCCGATTTGATTCGCTACCGGATGGAGAACGAGAAGACCGTGGAGCGCGTTAGCGAATGTAGGTTCCCGACCGAGTATGGGGAGTTTGACTTGATCGCCTTCCAAGACAAAGTCGATAATAAACTTCACCTGGCCTTAGTGATGGGGGATGTGGCGGGAGATGAGCCGGTTTTGGTGCGTGTCCACGCGCGAAACCTTTTGAGCGATCTGTTAGCCTCCAAACGCGAGCCGGGAATGCCGCTGCGCTGTGCTATGCGGCGCATTGCCAAAGAGGGGCGGGGAGTCTTGGTGGTCATCCGCAACGAGGAGGATACCAAATCTTTAGTGGAAAAGATTCATCGCTATCAATTGCAGGATCACGGGGTTGAATTGCCTAAAGAGGACGTTCCGGCAGAGGACTGGCGGACCACGGGCACCGGAGCTCAGATCTTAGCCGACCTTGCAGTACACAAACTTAGGGTGCTGGGAGCACCGAGGAAATTCAAGGGACTTTCGGGCTTTGGCCTGGAAGTGGTTGAGTACGTAGAAGCGTGAGAAAAATGTTAGTTTGGGAAGGGGAGCTCGTGGCGGCGGGAATGCGGTTTTGCTTGGTGGCATCCCGCTTCAACGGCTTCATCGTCGAGCAGTTGGTGCAAGGCGCCGTCGATGGGCTGCTGCGCCATGGCGCAAGTCCTGAAGCGATCGAAGTGATCAAAGTGCCTGGGGCGTTCGAGTTGCCGCTAGCTGTCCAGGAGGTGGCCCAGTGCGGCAAGGTGGACGCCGTTATTGCTCTGGCCGCGGTAATTCGGGGGGCCACGGCGCATTTCGATTACGTTGCCGGTTCGTGTACCCAAGGCATCGCTCAAGTCATGCTGCAATATCGCTTGCCGGTGGCTTTTGCTGTTCTCACTTGCGACACGATTGAGCAAGCCATAGAGCGAGCCGGAACCAAGGCTGGCAACAAGGGATTCGAAGCCGCGCTGACAGCGATCGAAATGATTTCTCTGCTGAAGAAGCTCAGGAGCGCATGAACAAAAAGCCCAAACTTACCCGCAGCGGGGCCCGCCGTTGTGCCTTACAAGCTATTTATCAATGGCAGGCAACGGGTCTCTCCCCGGCTGAAATCGAGCGCCAATTCATAGAGGAGCACGGCCTAGACGATGCCCAGCCGGATTACTTTGCCGAATTGCTGCACGGGGTAGTCGCGCAGCGGGCGCAGATCGACGAGGCTATTGGGCGCTTTGCCGATCGGCCGGTGGAGGAAATCGATCCTATAGAGCGGGCGATCTTGCGGATCGGTGCGTATGAACTTATCTATTGCCGGGAAGTTCCATACCGAGCAGTCCTGAACGAAGCGATCAATCTGGCCAAAGCTTTTGGCGCTACTCACACAAGCTATAAGTATGTCAACGGCGTTTTAGACAAGCTCTCCCACGAGGTTCGGGCCGCAGAGGTGGCCGCTTTTAAGCAGCAATCAGCTTAAACTTTTGGACGAGTTCGACATAATCTCTCGCTTTTTCACTCATTCTCCCAAGCGCAGCCGGACTCGACTGAGCGTGGGGGACGATTGCGCTTTGCTCGCCTGCCAGCCGGATCAGGTCTTGGCTGCCACTATAGATACCTTAGTCAGCGGCGTTCATTTTTTCCCGCAAATCGATCCAGTCAGTTTAGGCCATCGGGCCTTAGCGGTAGCGCTGAGCGATTTGGCGGCGATGGCGGCTGACCCTGCTTGGGTTTTGCTCGCTTTGACTTTGCCTGAGGTAGATGTGGCCTGGCTGCAAGACTTTGCTTGTGGTTTTTTGGCCTTAACTGAGCGCTATTGTGTGGACTTAGTCGGCGGCAATCTCACCCGCGGCCCGTTGACGATTACCGTTCAGGCACTCGGCTGGGTGCCTGAACAGCAGGCGCTTAAGCGCTCCGCAGCTAAACCTGGGGATTGGGTGTGCGTCAGCGGCTTTTTGGGAGAGGCTGGGTTGGGCTTGAAAATGCTCTTGGGGGAGGTCGACTGGCGGGACGAGAGAGCGATCAAACATTTTTTGCGCCCGCAGCCACAAGTGGAGTTTGGGCTGGCGCTTCGGGGGTTGGCACACGCCTGCATTGACGTCTCCGATGGATTGGCTCAGGATTTAGGCCATGTGCTCGTGGCCAGCCAGGTAGGAGCAAGCATAGATTGGGAGGCTTTGCCCTTATCGCAGGCGGTGCGCCGCTATATCGCTGAGACCGGCGACTGGCATTTGCCGCTGAGCGCTGGCGATGACTATAAGTTGTGTTTTACTGTGCCTCCGCAGCATGTCGCCCAGTTAGAGCAGCGTTTACAGAGATTAGGTCTTGCCTGGCACCGTATCGGCGAGATCGAGGAAAATTCGGGGCTGCGCCTGCGCAAAGATGGAAGGATAATCTCTGTGCCACCTATAGGTTATCGCCATTTTTGATATGCGAGCAGGCGAGAGCAGTGGAGCTTTGTGCTGAACTTTTCGTTGCTTTGACCGACTAAGTGAACACGGGGAAGAAGCTATGCGGATTTGGGCGTTGTCAAACCAAATACGCCTTCAGTATAATTAGTTTAATATATCGCGGGGTGGAGCAGTCCGGTAGCTCGTCGGGCTCATAACCCGAAGGTCGCAGGTTCAAATCCTGCCCCCGCAACCAATCTTGGCACCCCGGATGGGGTTTTTTATTTTGCGTCGGGGACAAGAAAAACAAAATGGGCCGATGGCCCATTTTTTGTGGCTAAACATAGCATGAACAAAGCGTTGGAGCGATTGACTGCATTGCTCGCCCCGGTCGTCGAGGGGTTGGGTTATGAGTTGGTCGGGATGGAGTGGGACACAAGCGCCCGCAGGCGGGTATTGCGCCTTTATATCGACGCCGAAGATGGGATTCGGCTCGATGACTGCGAGCGGGTCAGCGCTCAGGTGAGCGCAGTGTTAGATGTAGAGGATCCGATCGCGGGTGCTTATCTGTTGGAAGTCTCTTCCCCAGGGTTGGATCGACCATTGTTTACTTTAGATCATTTCCGGCGTTTTGCCGGCCAAAAAGTGCAAATTAAGCTTAAAAAACCTATGGGGGGGCAGCGCCGGTTCGCGGGGATGATTGTCCAGGTCAAGAACGATCTGGTGGTCCTGATAGGTGAGGATGGGCGCGAGATCGCGCTTGCTTTTGCAGACATCGATAAAGCCAAGTTGCTTCCAGATTACCAAGCGATTCTGAAAGGATAAGCGATGACAAACAAAGAGATCCTGCGTGTAATCGACGTGGTTTCCCACGAAAAGGACATCGATCAAGAAGCTGTTTTTCAGGCGCTGGAGACTGCCCTGGCCACGGCCACGAGCAAAAAGCACGAGGGCAAAATCGATGTGCGGGTTGAGATCGACCGGCACACGGGAGATTACAAAACTTTTCGCCGTTTTAAAGTGGTCGAGCCGGACATGCTCAAAGACAAAAGTAAAGAGATGATCCTGACCGAAGCGGAGAAACTCAAGCCGGGTGTCAAAGTAGGGGAATACATAGAGCAGCCGATCGAATCCATCGCCTTTGGCCGCATCGCAGCTCAGACCGCCAAACAAGTGATCGTGCAAAAGGTGCGCGAAGCCGAACGGCGTAAGATAGCCCAGGCCTATAAAGAAAGGGTCGGTCAGTTAGTGACGGGAGTAGTCAAGCGCGTCGAGCGCGGCAATGTGTACCTGGATTTAGGTGAAAACGCAGAGGCCATCATCCCGCGCGAGGAGACCATTCCTCACGAATCTTTTAGAATCGGGGATCGGGTGCGCGGTTATTTGCAGGAGGTGCGGGAAGAAAGCCGCGGTCCTCAGCTAATCGTTAGCCGGACCGCGCCGGAGTTGCTGGTCGAATTGTTCAGGCTGGAAGTGCCGGAAATTGGTGAGGGCGTGATCGAGATCAAAGGCGCCGCCCGAGAGCCGGGAGTGCGGGCCAAAATTGCGGTCAGAAGCCGCGACCCACGTCTGGATCCGATCGGCGCTTGCATCGGCATGCGTGGCTCCCGGGTGCAGGCGGTTTCCAATGAGCTGGGCGGGGAGCGCATCGACGTTGTATTGTGGGACGAAAATGACGCCCAATTTGTAATCAATGCCATGTCTCCCGCCGACATCGTCTCTATCGTCGTCGATGAGGACGCCCATGTTATGGACGTCGCTGTGGCCGACGAGAATTTGTCTCAGGCCATAGGCCGTGGCGGGCAGAACGTGCGTCTGGCGAGTCAATTGACCGGATGGGAGTTAAATGTAATGTCAGCCTCGGACATGGAGGCTAAGCATCATTCAGAGGCGGAGTCGATCAAAAAGACTTTCATGGAGCAGCTTGACCTCGATGCCGAGTTGGCTGAAGTCTTAGTCGAAGAGGGCTTCTCTTCGGTGGAGGAGCTCGCCTATGTGCCGGCCAAAGAGCTTTTAGAGATCGAGGGCTTTAACGAGGAATTAGTAGAGGAGTTGCGACACCGCGCTCGGGATGCCCTGCTTGTCAAGGCCATCGCCAGCGAGGAACAGGCAGAAGAGAGAGCGCCGGAGGAAGCGCTGATGAAATTGCCTGGAATGGACAGGGGACTTGCCTACAAGCTGGCCGCCTTCGGGATCCGAACTACTGAAGAGTTAGCCGAGATGGCGGTAGATGAATTATTAGCGCTCGACATTGGCTTAGATGAGGAAAAAGCGGCCCAACTGATCATGAAAGCACGCGAGCCTTGGTTTGCGACCGAGTCGGGTCAGTGAGTGAATAGGGTACTAGAGATGAGTGAAATGACTGTAAGACAACTGGCCGATACAATTGGTGTCCCTCCCGAACGCCTTCTTGCTCAGTTGAGCCAAGCAGGTCTGTCCAAAAGCTCGGCTTCTGACATTCTCAACGATGAGGAAAAAATGCGACTGTTGAGCTTTTTACGCCAAAGCCACGGCAAGGGGGAAGAGGCCGAAGCTTTGGGTCCGCGTCGCGTGACCTTAAAGCGCAAAGAGATTACCGAGCTCAAACAGGGAAGATTGCCAGGGCGCGGCGCTAAGACCGTCAGCGTGGAGGTGCGCAAACGCCGCACTTATGTTAAGCGCAGCGAGGTAACCGGGCTTACGTCCGAGCAGATTGAGGCAGAGAAGGCGTTGAAAGCGTTGGAGGAGCAGCGTCTTAAAGAACAGGAGGAGGCTAGGCGCCACGAGGAGGAGGCTCGTCGACGTGCAGAAGAGGAGGCTCGTCGACGTGCCGAGGAGGAAGCTAGACCTCAAGCTGAGGTGAAAGCATCCTTGCCTCCTGCTGCGAAGGAGGAGACAGCTGAATTGGTCGTAGAGGCGGAAAAGCCAGCGCCGAAAAAAGCCAAGAGAGAGGAAAAAGAGTCTTTGGCGCGTAAAAAACAGATCACAGAGGAACTCTTTCCAGCTGCTAAGGCGCGTCCTAAGAAAAAAGCCAAGGTGGAAGAAGCACGCGTGCCGGCGCAGGTAGTGCGCGAGGTGGCGATCGGCGAATCGATCACTGTGTCCGAGTTGGCGCAGAAGATGGCGGTCAAAGCGAGCGAAGTGATCAAGCACCTAATTAAGCTAGGCGTCATGGCGACCATCAACCAAGTTTTGGATCAGGAAACCGCTGCCATTGTCGCTGAGGAAATGGGTCATCGGGTCAAGCTGCTGTCGGCTGCGGATCTGGAGCAGTCGCTGCTGTCCCAGGTGGTGGAGGAAGCCTACGACGAGCGGCCTAGGCCACCGGTCGTTACCATAATGGGGCATGTGGATCACGGTAAAACTTCGCTATTGGACTTTATCCGCAGGACCCGGGTAGCGGCCGGAGAGGCGGGGGGCATTACTCAGCACATAGGTGCCTATCAAGTCAAAACCGACCACGGTAAGATTACTTTCTTAGATACGCCTGGACATGCTGCTTTCACGGCCATGCGAGCGCGTGGGGCTAAGGTGACTGACATTGTAGTGCTGGTAGTGGCGGCCGA
>JAOAHI010000026.1 GCA_026415315.1 Methylohalobius sp. | reverse complement strand
ATCCAAGCCGACCCCAGAATTTTCTGGATTGCTCCACAAGAACGGATGATAATCGTTGGCAGTAACGGGAAATTCGCCATTGGTAATATGGTTGGAATTCTCATCAAAGAAGGTCCAATAGACAGTGCCTTTATAGCGGGAGATAATCCCTACCCCCGTAGTATCATCTGATCCATTGTGAATGACGTTTGGAACGAGCAAACCTACTGAATACTCTGAAACTACTGCAGCGTTAGCGGCGGTCGCCCCCATCGCAGCGGCAACGGCCATACTGAGCGCTAGTTTTTTCATCTTCATGTCTTTTCTCCCTTACTTGTTGCGAAACCACAAACTCGGATAGCTGCCCTGACCTGTCCCGGGACATTAAGGAAAAGCTCAAGGCTGAGCTTCAATATAATGGCATTGTTGGATTTTGGCAAGTACAGAATCGCAAAATCTCAGCCCTGCTCGCTTTCGCTTGTTGCATCTGCACAACGCCAAACCTGCAACAATCCTACGCTTAAATTTTAAATCAGTATAGAGGTTCTGCTGTCCAACTTGCAAATTCAATCTTGCGCGATTTCTGTTATCGCTTGCTCAAACTCGGCGCCGAAATCTTGAGAGGCTGGACCTATGCGCAACTGACTTTGGCAATGAGTTAGAAACCGCGCAGCAATTCGATAAAGCACCGGCAAGGCTTCATGCAGGGCGTTAAAGTGTTCAGCTATCTTTTCATAATCGATTTCGTATTCGTGCGCTGCAAGGTTGCGTATCGTTCTTAAAATTTGCCAAGTTTCGATAGAGTCGACGACGCCTTGTTTTTCATACCAGGCCAGCACCTTGAGAAAATTCTCGGGGTTTTCTCCGTGGAGCAAAAAGGCATGCCGCATAGCAGCGCCCAAAACATCCTGAAGTTTAGCAAAACGCTCGTTGAATGCAGCTAGCGCTTCAAATAGCGCTTCATCTTTGCGATGGCGTTTCAACGCCTTCCCTTCAAACGGCCACGGCAGTTTACGCGATGTTACATGGAGAAAATAACCGCATCGTTTAGCCGCGAGCCAAAAACGAGGATGCGAGCCGCACTGCCGACCAGTTCTTCGACTGTTTTTCGGATCACTGCCACATGCTCAGCGCTCAGCCGCATTTTACAACCCCCTCCCAAGCTGTACCAAGCGCTGCTTGGCCACAGCATTCTCCGGTTGCAACGCCAGCGCGTGCCGGTACGCTGTCTGGGCTTGATCCGCCTTACCCTGCGCCCAAAGCGCCTCGCCCAAAGACAGCCACATCGCCGCATCTTCCCGATCTAACGCGAGCGCTGCGCGGTAGTCGGCCTCGGCCTGGACATAGCGCTTTTGGGCCTGATGGACGCTACCGCGCACCCAATGCAGGCGCTTTCTGACTTGGGGCAATAAAGGGTGCTTTAAAGTATCGTCCACGGCGCGCAAAGCCACCTCGTAATTTCCCGCCACTAAATAGGCCGCTGCTAGGTTCGCAGCTACGCTCTGGGGCAAGGGGGCTTTAGGGGGCCAAGGGGTAGAGGTGGCGATCTGTCTTCCCAGCGCTAAGGACTCCTCCATCCGGCCGGCATTGAAATACTCGCGCGCTAATTCCAACTTAGGTCGCAGGGCTTTGGGTTCCAGGCGCACGTTGTCCTGCCAGAAGGCGATCGGATCGCGCCATAGCTGGTTTCTGTGCCAAGTCTGCCAGACCAGGCCGAGCAAAGCCATTCCCAAAGTTGTCGGGCCAAGCGCTGTCAGCCTCGGCTGCCATTTGGGCAGAGCTACCAACAATAGCCACGCACCGCCCAACGCCAAGCCGGCGTTGGGAAGATAGGTTCGATGTTCGAACACCAAGTCGCGGATCGGGATGATGGAGGACTCAACCAAATGGGCGGTGTAGTAAAACAAAACGCCAAAGGCCGGAATCGGCCCTCTTTTCATGCCCCAGAGCGCTAAAGCGATGACCGCCAAATGGCCTAGGGCCGCAAACCACACCCACAGTTCAAACCAAGAAGGCGGCTGATGGGCAGCATAATCCAGCCTTAAACCTATCGGCCAGAGAAATAGCCGAAGATACCACCACAAAATTTTGACCTGGGCTGCTAAGTACTGGTAGCGGCTGAACCAATCGGTCTCGCGCGTCAACCGGTCCAGCGCCTCCAACCCCGGAAGATAACTTACCGCAGCAAGCAAGCCCAGTCCAATCAACCCTACTGCAAGGACCCCCCAATACCGCTTTGCAGTCAAATACGTTCCTGGAAAAAAACTCAGTTCCACCAGCAAAACGGCCAACGGCAAGCTCGCTGCGTTTTGCTTGCTGAGCAGGGCTAACACGGCGGTCAACACCAAGGCCGCTACCCACAGCCACCGGTGGTTAGGATCCGCAGCCATACGCAGGCGCAGGTAGCACACCAAGGCACTTAAATAAAACAGCGCCGCAAGCACTGCAAAGCGCTGGCTGATATAGGTCACCGCCTGGGTCTGCACAGGATGAAGGGAAAATACCAAAGCCGCCACGAGCGGCACCCACGTCCGAAACGGGCCTGTCACTCCCTTGCCAGCTGGCGTTTTCAGAAGTTCTCTCGCCAGCTGCCACAAAGCCAGCGCCGTTAAAAAATGAAGCGCGATATTGACCAGGTGGTAACCGGCCACCTCTAGGCCATGCAGCCGATAATTCAAAGCTAAGCTGAGATAGCCGACAAAGCGCAACGGCTCCTCCTGCCAGAGGCGAATCAGATTAAACTGCTTGACTGCCGAGTTGGTCTGAATAGTTAGATGGTCGTCGAGGTAAAGCGGCACATCCAACGTGTGGCCATACCCCATCCCTACCGCCAAAGCGATCAGAAGGGGCTCCAGCCAAAACCACCGGTTTGCCTGGATGAGCGAGCGATTCACTTCAGAGAAATTCAGTATTAATTAATGCGATTTGCTCTCTGAGCTGGGCCTTTTGGGTGCATGGTACCAAGTACCGCCGATCTTGACCCAGCGATCCCGAATTTGGCCTTTGACCGGTTTTTGCAGCACCGGTGGAGCCATGTACTCCACCGCTAGCGTCACCTCGGCCTCCTTGGGATTGGGAAACTCGATCGATTGGATGTGGTAGTTCAAATAGCGGATCCCGCCTTTGCTTTGCACGTATTTTTGCAGGCTAGCCTCAGGACGGCGCGACAGCTCCTCGTAGTCATACATCGCTACCAAATCGCCTGCCTTAAGCGCTTCCCAAAAACCCGTGACGCGTTGCCTTAAGCGTTCCTCCTGGCTCATCCACAAGGTGGCGCATCCGGTCAATAAAGCCACCATCAACAACCAAACGATTTTGGGCCTTCCGTTCCGCATGATCGATGCCTCAAAAGTAAAATTTGAAAGAATGGTGCTTTTCCATGTCCGCCCGCAGCTCCTCGACGCGTTCAAGAACATACGGGTTAGTGACGTTGCGCAACATCGACCCGCCGTGTACTCGATAACGGCACAGGATTTGGGGAACATGGCAGCCCACAAACCCCCGATCGACAAAAGCGCACCACAAGTCATAATCCTCCCAGCCGAAATTGTACGGCATGCGCCGGTAACCGCCGACCGCTTCTAAAGCCGATACGCGGATCATAGCCATAGCATCGATGTAGTTGCCAAAAGCGAACCTTTCCGGTTGCCAGAGCTCGTTGCCGATCAGGCTCTGTTCTCCGCCAAAGCACTCGATCAAACTATAGGCCATCTGCGCCCCGGAGTGTTCCAACGCCTCACGCAGTACTTTAAGACAACGCGGATATAACAGATTGTCGGCATCGAGGACAAACACATACGGGGTCCTGACCTGAGCGAGGGCCGTGTTGCGCGCCTGCGACAAGCCTTGGTTCGCATGGTGGCGCAGCAGTTTCAGGGTGCGAAAACGCTTCTCTTTTTCGTGCTGGGCCATCCACTCTTGAACCCGCGCCGCAGAATCGTCCGGCGAGCAGTCATCGACGACGATCACGTCAAAGCACGGCTCGGTCTGAGCGCATAGGCTATCTAAGGCTTCGCGGCATTCCTTGCCATAGCGGTAGCAGGTGATGATCACGCTCACCCGAACGGTAGCACGGGTGGAATGCTCGCCCTGCCACAGGATTTCAAACGGCGCTTCAGGAATCACGACGTCTCTAAGGTAAAAAACAGGCAAGACAAAACTTTTTCCATGGGCAACTCGCTCTGCACGCGGGCAAATGCGCTTAAAGCAAAACGTTCGGCTTCTTCAGGGTGGGCAAGATAGTGCGCGCAGACCGTTGGAATCAAGTCCAACGGCACATCCAAATAGTCCTGATTGGCCCTAACAGCTGGACAAAAATCGCAGTGCTCGCTCAGCACCAAAGTCTGCTGCATAATGCCCAAATTGACAATCCTCTGCCATTCTAAGTAAGGATGCTCGTCGCGATGGACATTGAGCACGATCTTGGCCCGCTGGATCAACCCCGAGAGCATAGCAAAGTCCAGAGTCCGCTGGTCCCGTGGCACAAATGGCCTGTCCCCCTCCGGCAGGTAAATGAACGTTTCAAGCCCGGCAAAAAACGGCGCATGGCGAGCAAAAAATGCCTTGCGCCTGGGGGAGGCGGTACCGACGAACACTACATCTAACGGCCGCTCCTGATAACTTGTAGGGGTGCAATTGCGAATCTGGGGCGGCAGATGGAGAAAAGCTGGATGATCCGGCAGCGGCCCAGGCACACTGGTCGGAGCATATCCTAGCGGCAAAAAATACGCGCGCACCCCCATCTGCCGCAGATAGAGGGCGGTCTGATAATTGATATCCAACACCGCGCGGGCAGAGGGTAAAAATTCCCAGGCAGTTCGAAACCACTGGGTTTGGGGTTGCTCGGTGTTGACCAGCAATAAGCGTTCAGCCCAGCGCGCAAAATAAGAAAAGCGCCCCACCCCTTTGCCCAGGGTGAAAAACTCGTGAGGAGCCACTACCACAATCCAATCGCATTTTTGCAGGTCGATTTTATCCTGCTCGTCGCCTACCACTACCTCGGCACCGATCTTTTCGGCCGCCTTCGCGATCGTCAAGCCGATCTCGCGCATGAAGAAATTGCCGCCGCGAGAAGCCAAAACCGCCAGCCTACGACCAAAGAGATTTACCTCTCTCCCTCCAGCCATATAGGCATAAGGGTCCTCCCCTTGTGCGCAAAAATTAGGAGCTACCTTAGGCGAAGGCAGTGCAGCGTCGGCCCCAGCCATCAGTCTCTGCCGAGCCATGTGGAGAGTTCCGTTCCAACCATATCGCTTCACCGCCCGTTCCAAGCGTCGCCACGGCCGAGCGCGCAGCAGGTCAACTCCCTGTTGCAGTGGCTGCAGCCAAGGCCCTAGGCGATACTCCAAAGGACTGATAGCGAGTACGGCGATTTGGGAGAAATTGACCTGGCCCGGTTCGGGAAAGACCAGTGCCATTGCCTCCACGGCTTTGGGCAGGCGCAGATAAAGCACGCACGGTCGACCCGGAAGCAACATCACCTCTTGTTTCGCCACCGGGTGCCACAAGTGCGGGGCAAGCTCACCGAACTCCAACCTAAGGCGTACGGCTTGCCCGCCTGCCACCTTAAGCACGACTTTGCCGGCTTCGACCAAACCATCCAAACGCACCCAAAGGCGCCCCTCTCGGGCCTGGACTGCTAATGCGCCGCCTTCTATAGCGATGTGTTCTCCTAAAATTTCCACAGGCGCTAGAAACTTCCGCATCCCACCCAAGGTTTTGCCCGCCCTGGGCCACAAGTAAGCGGGCAGGTGAAGCGCTTGATACTCGACCAGCCCGACAGGCTCCATAAAACTCGCCTCTACCGATTCGGGGATCGGTAGCAGATGGCGGCCCAGGAAACGCCACAGCCAGCTGCCTAAAATCTCCTGCAACACATGCTCGGCCATTCTAGCCTGCTGTGCCCTCTGATTCAGCGCTTGCAATTCTGCCTGCTTTTCCTGTCTCGTCCGTTCCAGTTCAGCTCGTGTTTTCTGCAAATCTGCCCTGATACGCTCTAACTCTGCCTGCTGATCCTGCAAGGCCGTCTGAAGCCTTGTAATTTCGCTGGATTTTTCCTC
This sequence comes from Methylohalobius sp., assembly GCA_026415315.1. Classification (GTDB taxonomy): domain Bacteria; phylum Pseudomonadota; class Gammaproteobacteria; order Methylococcales; family Methylothermaceae; genus Methylohalobius. Next base: position 19,273 of record JAOAHI010000026.1, on the reverse strand, counting down.
GCTCCAGCGCTGCCAGGCCTGGTGTTCTTGAGCGATCTGCTGAGCAGCGCTGGCAAGCTCGCAGCGCTTCCCTTCTAACTCGAGCTGCAAGACTTTAATGTGATCCTGCCTGGTTAGGCGCTCACCCAAAGCCGCAAAGAGCCGCTCAATCCGCTGCCACTCTTCCTCCCCGCTGGCAAACCACGCCTTGAGCTCCCCAGCCACTGCCTCCTGGCCTACCGCCACGATTCCAAGTCCGTGGCTGAAACCAAACAAGCGCGCAGGATAGCGCTGGACGATCTCCTGCCAGAGCTTAAAGACGCCAAAATCCTTCTCGTGCACAGCCACATCGTGTAAGACCACCACTCCTCTGGAAGTCATCTTGGGTAGCCAAGACTCAAAGTCGTGCTTGACTGCTTCATAAGTGTGCAAGCCGTCTATGTGCAATAGGTCAATCTCTCCATCGGGGAAATGAGATAGGGCATCGTCAAAAGTCATCCTGAGCAGGGAGGAAAATCTTCCATATAAAGGATCGTGATAAGCGCGAAGCTCTTCATACACAGCTTCGCCGTAAAAGCCTGCCTGTGGGTCGCCTTGCCAGGTATCCACCGCATAACAGCGGGTAGGCAATGCCAATTCGTCCACTGCCTGGCAAAATGCGCAATACGAGTCACCCTTGTGGGTGCCTAGCTCGACGAATACCTTTGGCCGGTGCAATGAGGTCAAAGCAAACGCCACCGGAATCAGGCCGTGCCAAGCCGTGACATCGGTCAGACGTCTAGGAGTGGAAAGAACAATTGGATATTTCAAGACATTAAAAACCATCCTTATACTTCCAGCATGGCATCCAAATACATCGGCTTGTGTACTGAGAAATTACGTCAAAGGCCACCTTTGGGCAGGCTTAAGCCCAAAGATATGGTCGCAACTAACAAACCTCATGCAAAATCTGCTTCGGATCAGAGGTGTTGGTTAGCATGCTTCCTAAAGGGGTATTTGATCCTTCAGCAGATGGTAGCACTGCGGTGCGCGCCGCGTCCGCCTGAACGGGGGAGGTCAGTCTCGGTCTGGCGCCAAACGTTGCTATGATATCGAAGAACTGCTGCTCCGGATGGGAAAAATAAGGTTCAAACAAAGCGTCACATAGACTTTGAAATACTGGCGCCTCGTCTGCACGATGGCGGACACGATGCGGCTCCCCCAATGCAAGAATCACATTGCCAGCAGCATCGCGATACAGGCTTGTGGGCACGATAGGCACGCCAGAGAGTCGCGCCAAACGAGTAACAGTTTGCGGCAACCACAGTGTAGTTCCAGCAACGCACACCTCTGTGCTTCGCCGGTCGTGACCCACCTCCTGGACATCGATCGCCACGCCTAGATTTGCATGCCTGAGCCAGCGCAGGGCAAGTTGCGGCGGCTCGTCACTGAAAATCATACGCTGACCAAGCAGACGCCTAGCCTGATAGAAAAAAGTATATTTCCAATAGAGATGTTCTGGATTACGCTTTGGATTGAGGTTACGCGTAACACCTGTAGCCACGCCGCCACACACTCGCCCTAATACATAGCGGATAGCAAACGGTATTGCTGGAAAGAATCCATGATGGATGACCGCGTAAAGCAACGGCCGGCCTTCGGCGAGCAGCGACCGCAGGCTTGGTGCAACGCAAGGCACCACGTTGTGGAAATAGCGCGGACTAAAATAGAAAGCTTGGGTGCGCAGAAAGTCTCGATAGGTGACGGCATCCGGAAACGGCGTGTACCAACTTGCCCCTGGGTCACGCCCAAATCTGGCACGCGCGACTAACGCCGCAAAGTCAAACGCAACACGCCAGTACCATGGCAATCCGATTGGGTAAGGTGGCAGTTCGATAGTACTCACGCGTAACGCTCCCAATATCCAGGCTGCAGATACAAACCCTGTTCGCGCCCAACTTGCTCGACGACAAGCTGGGCAAGCTCAAAGGTATCTTCATGAATGAAAATGCCGCTCGCATCGAAGACCCAAGCGCGCACGCCATAAGTGCCGCGCAACAACAATAAAGGCGACCAGATGAGACGCACCGCAAGGTATCCGTTGGCATCAAGCATGAGGTCTAAAGGTTGAGCGCTGGTGATCGTAGAAGTGACAAAGCGACCATCTGGAGTCATGATGGCTGCAGCGACGGCGACGTGTTCGCATGCTGGGCCCCCGAGCTCCAGAATGAGCTCCACGCTTGAACCAGTGCGCGCAACAAGCGTGGGTTTGCCATCGACTGTAAGTTGCCAACGCCGAACGCGTACGCGCTGAGATTCAGTAAACTCTTCAGAGTGCATAACAGGCGAATTGCTGTTCGAAGTCCCATCTAAGATTGAGGGATTTTCAACAGCTTCGCTCGCACGCAGAAAATCCTGATAAGCGCGGATCGTATCGCCAACATCCCCACAGTGCTGGATGCGACCACCATCGAGCCAGAGCGCGCGTGTACAAAGGCTTTCAACATGATACATGGCGTGGGAGCAGAAAAGCAGAGTAGCGCCTCGCTCACGAATAGCTTGGATGCGCTGAAAGGATTTACGGGCAAACGCTTCATCGCCAACCGATAGCGCTTCGTCTATGATAAGAATCTCAGGGTCGAATGCCGTCGCGATTGAAAAGGCCAAACGCACGTACATGCCACTGGAATAAATCTTGACTGGCTGGTCAATAAAATCGCGAATACCAGAAAAGTCGACAATCTCCTCAAAGCGATCGTCGATCTCCTGCTTAGAAAAGCCCAAGATAGAGGCTGAGAGATAGACGTTTTCCCGACCAGTAAACTCCGGATTAAAACCTGCACCGAGTTCTAGAAGAGCTGCAATGCGTCCATTCACCTCAACTCGTCCAGCAGTGGGGGTAATAGTACCGCAGAGCAGCTGCAATAGGGTAGATTTGCCAGCCCCGTTGCGGCCAATGACGCCGAACCCTTCGCCGCGGTGAACATCGAAACTGACATCGCGCAACGCCCAAAATTCGCGATAATACCTTCGCCGGCCACGCCACAACATCTGCTTTAAGCGGTCTACCGGACGCTCGAATAGGGCATAGCACTTCGACAGATTGCGCGCCCGAACAGCGTAATCCTCATAAGACATCGGCAAATCCTTTACGCGTTAATTGAAACCAGAGCGCACCCAGAATAGCGATAAAGCAACCCAAGACAAAATAAAGCGCTAGAAATCCCCATTCAGGCCAAAGCCCCTCCAAGACGATGCGGCGCATCTGTTCTATGATTAAAGTAAGAGGATTAAAAAACAGCCAAATCCGTACGTGCTCCGGCATAGCAGCGGACGGATAAAACACCGGGGAGAGAAACAGTAAAAGGCTTGTAATCATTCCCATAATGTGGCCTACATCGCGCACAAATACCCCTAAGGCGGAGAGAAACCAAGCGGTGCCCAGAAGCACTGGTAAGCAAGTGCCCACGACTAACGGTAGAGCCAGCAAAGACCAAGGCAAGTCGCCGCGGGTTGCAACGATGGCGATCAGCAGTACTAAGATATTCAAAAAAGTGTGAAACAACGCTGCTAACAAGGCCCCCCAGGGTAAAATTTCCAAGGGAAATACTGCCTTCTTGACCAAATTGGGCTGCTCGACGATCAAATAAGGCGAACGGGTCAAAATTTCAGTAAACAAACCAAACACGATTAAACCAGCATAAAGTTGCAGTGCGAATTCTAACGGCCGCGCGTTGCTATTAGCCCATCGGGCCTCAAACACAGTCTGGAATACAAAAGTATAGACCCCGAGCATTAGCAAAGGCGTTAAAAACGACCAGGCTAATCCTAGCCAGGAACTGCGGTAGCGTGCCAAAATATCACGCCGGGCAAATTGCCAGACTAAAAAACGCTGCCGCCAAGGCAAGAACCACGAAAGGGTCACGAAACTTAAAGCTGGGAGCTTACAGAAAGGTTGGATTTTAAGTTTACCTAGGCCTATGGCCAAACCATTATATCAATTGCGATAACAGGCTTATTTATGTCTAGCACTACCCCGTTTAAGAGTTGCGGACCTAAATTGCCCCAAACCACCGCTAAAACTGAACTGTAAGCCAGCATCTAGTCGCTGCAAATTTATCCCATGCCCTATCGAGACCTACGCGACTTCCTATATCTTCTAGAACAGAAAGGCCAACTCAAGCGCATCTTTATAGAAGTAGATCCCTATCTTGAGATCACCGAAATTTGCGACCGTACCCTCAAGGCCCAAGGACCTGCCCTTCTGTTTGAGCGTCCCAAAGGGTCCAAAATTCCGCTTTTGGGCAATCTGTTCGGCACTGTAGAGCGCGTGGCCCTAGGCATGGGAGCCGAATCGGTTGAAGCCTTGCGCGAAGTTGGCCAACTTTTGGCTTTTCTGAAAGAGCCAGACCCTCCTACGGGCATGCGCGATGCTTTTGGCAAGCTACCGCTCTTGCGCAAGGTCTTAGACATGGCCCCGCGCACCGTCAAATCCGCCCCTTGCCAGGAAATAATTCTGCGCGGACAAGAAATCGACCTGAGTCGCTATCCCATCCAAACCTGCTGGCCGCAGGACGCTGGTCCTCTGATCACCTGGCCGTTGGTGATCACCAAAGGGCCGTTTAAAGAACGGCAGAACTTGGGGATCTACCGCATGCAGGTGATAGACCGCAACAAGACCATCCTGCGCTGGCTCGCTCACCGTGGTGGCGCCTTGGATTTTAAGGAGTGGCAAAAGGTGCATCCTGCCGAACCGTTTCCGGTGGCCGTCGCCCTGGGAGCTGATCCGGCCACGATCCTGGCCGCGGTTACCCCTATCCCCGATACCTTGTCTGAATATGCCTTCGCTGGCCTTTTGCGCAGCGCTAAAACCGAAGTGACCAAAGCTCAGTTGTCGCCCCTTTGGGTACCGGCGAGCGCCGAGATCGTCTTGGAGGGGTTTATCTACCCAGGCGAGATGGCGTTGGAAGGTCCTTTTGGCGATCACACCGGTTATTACAACGAAGTGGAGGAATTTCCGGTATTCACTATCGAGTGCATCACCCACAGGCAAAGCCCCATTTACCACAGCACCTATACTGGCCGCCCACCGGACGAGCCGGCTATCCTGGGCATGGCCTTGAACGAAGTGTTTGTGCCAATCCTGCAAAAGCAATTTCCCGAAATCGTCGACTTTTACCTGCCTCCAGAAGGTTGCTCTTATCGCCTGGCGGTGATCAGCATCAAAAAGCACTACCCCGGTCACGCTAAGCGGGTGATGCTTGGCCTTTGGTCGTTCCTGCGCCAGTTCATGTATACCAAGTTCGTCATCGTCACCGACGACGACGTCGACATCCGCAACTGGAAAGACGTCATCTGGGCGATCACCACCCGCATGGATCCAGTGCGCGATCTGACCCTGATTGAGCACACTCCCATCGACTACTTAGATTTTGCCTCACCCATGGCGGGCTTAGGTTCCAAAGTTGGCTTTGACGCGACGAACAAATGGCCGGGTGAAACCAGCCGCCAATGGGGTAGACCCATCGTCATGGACGAGAAGATCAAGCAAAAGGTAGACGAGATCTGGCACAGCTTAAACATCCTCTAGCCTTCAGGATGCGCCTCGATCTCCTCGATCACCGCTTTGGAAGCGAGCATCAAGCCGCGCCGGTAGCAGTCCGCCGCCTCCTTAAGCGCGCCTTGCTTGTAGAGCAAGTCTCCGAGCAATCGGTAAGCTTCCACCGAAGGTTTAAGGGTCAGGCTGCGGCGTAGGTACTCTTCGGCTTGGCCGTCTAACCCAGCACGCCCGGCCAGCTTGCCCAGCACTTGGTGCAGAACTGCATCTTCGGGATGAAGTGCCAGCCACTTTTCGGCACGGCGCAACTGCGCCTCCGCGTCGCCCAACTCTAACCCGCCGTACAGCACCAGAAGCGGCGCTTGCCAATGGCGCTCTATGGCTTGGCAAAGAGACTCGGCAATGTTTGCCCCCCCGCCGCATTCTATCATCGCCGCAAAATAGATCGTCTGCAGATCGGGTAAATCGCGGGCGTGCTCAGGCAACTCCTGCCATTTCGCCGCGAGCGCCTCTGGATCTTTACCGGCCACAGCTTCCTTAAGCAGGGCGCTGTAGGTCTCAAGCTCCAATAATCTGATCTCGGCTTCCAGCAGCACTTTGTGCTCGCGAAGCTGCGGCAACAGTCGGCTTAAACCTTCAAAATCGCCCAATTTGGCATAAGCCTCGTGCAGCAGTTTTAAAATCCGCGCGTTTCCAGGGGCGATCTTCTCCAGCTGAAGCAAAGACTCCAGCGCTTGATCGAACTTCCCTCCGGCTAGCTTGAGCTCAGCTTCGGTCAGCTTCACCGCTAGATCTGCATTTGGCGCAGCTTCGTAGGCCTGCCGTAAATAAACATCGCGTTCGGCCTCGGCCCCCCGCTGATGCGCCAGGCGGGCGGCGGTCAAATAGTGAACCAGCGCTTGATCGCTCAGGGCTGCACCTTGAATCAATATCTGCTCGGCTCGATGCCAGTTGCCCTCAGCGGCTTGGCGCAGCCCTTCCATCAGCTGGCGAAACCCGGCTTCCGTTTTCTTCCGGCGCTGCTGAGCGGGCAAAGACAGAAGCAGGCCAGTCAAACGCACTGCCGCATACAGCAACACAAAACTCAGACCCAAAATCAACGCCAGGGCCACGGCAGTCAGCTCAATCTCCCATCGCCCCAGGCCGATCAACACGTACCCGGTGCGAAGCAGCTCCAAGCGAGGCAAAAATAAGACTGCGATCGCTGCCAGCGCCAGCAGGCTGGACCAGAGGATAAGCTGTTTCTTCCATGCAGGCATAACCGTTCTCACTGAGACGGTGCCGGTTGGGATTCGAGCGGCGGCAGTTGATCTAGCTCTAACCGCAGCTGGGGCAGATTACGCAACCATTTTAAGGCTTGGCCAACTTCGGCTATTTCTACTGCCACCTTGCGCTGGGAGACAGCCTGAAGCTGGGCCGTAAATTCTGCCACCGCTGGGGCCTGGGGATCGAAGTGCTCGTGCACCCATTTCCCCGCTGCTTCTAGGCTAGTGCGATACAGTGCCGGATCGCCCCGTACCGCCGCCAGGCGAGCGGTTTCCAGCTTCAAGACTAACGCATGGCGAATAGCCTCGACTTCCTCCGGCGTTAGGATCGCCTCCACCGGACGGTCCGTCTGCCGGCGCCGGATGGTGAGCACCTCTTTCCAGCCTTCAACCAATCCCTTGTCTTCCTCGACACCCGGTTTGGGCGCCACTCTGCCCATATGCGGCAGACGCAAGGGCAAAGACTCGATCCGCTCCTCAAGCGCCAAGATCTGCGCCGAGATACCCACCACGTCCGGCGCTTCGACCGTTTTTAAGGCTGCAATCTCACGCGCCAAAACTTCGCGTACTTTGAACAGGGCCGGATCGCCTGCTAGACGCAGCAGTTCGTCGGCGGTCTCCATGGCTTTTAAGGCGGAAGTCGCATCCCCCACCAGGCTTAACTTTTGATTGGCCACACTGAGCCGGTATTCAGCGTCGGCGATCATCACCTCGCTCTTGGTGCGGTTGAGCTGCTGTTGGAGGCTATCAAGGTGCGTCTTAAGTTGGGCGTGACTGAGCTCCAGCTGCTTAGCCTGGGCGGCTAGCTTTTCGTCAAAGACCCGAGCCTGCTCAGTAAGCATCGCTTGCCATTGCTGTTGGCGGTGGGCTTCCGCTCCCTCCAGGCGAGCGACTTGCTCGTGTAGAGTGGCGATCTCCTTCTGCAAGGCAGTCACCTGATGGGTGAGGTCGATTACCCTCTGGCTCTCCTTACCCACCTGACCGCCTAGACCAGCCTGTTCGGCGCGCAACATTTGAAACACGTAGTAGCCTGCTCCCGCTAAACTCAAGAGCAAAACCACCACCACTACCGCGATCCAAAAACTAAGCCGGGACAGTCCTTCCTCTTCGTATTCCTCTGTGTGCAATTGTGCCATTGTCTCTCCTCATTGCCTACCAAAGCGCAGCAAAAGCGCCTCTACCATCGCCTCGTCCGTGGGAGAAGAAGCCTCGATCACCGCCGTAAACCCTCTCCCGCGCGCCTCCCTGGCTAATCTTGCACCGCCCACCACCAAGGGCAAAGCATGAAGCTTCGCTCGCTGTTCGCCCGCAGCGGCTTGCAAGTTGCACACTATTTCGGCACTGCTGGCCAATATCGCATTCAGGCCGCGCGCAAGCAGCTGTCTCAAGCGTGCGACTGCATCCGGCGATGGACCCTGCCGGCGGTAGAACTCTACGTTCTGAACATAGGCTCCGCGAGCGGTCAAGGTGTCGGCAAGCTCGCTGCGCCCGCCGGCGCCTTTGACGATCAAAACGCGCTGACCCAATACCTCCTGGAAGGGGGCCTGTCCCAGCAGGGCCTCAGAGGTGTGGGGAGGAGGCGCTTCTACATCCACTTCCAACGCAGCGTCCTCAAGCGCCTGCGCTGTCGCTTTCCCAATCACCGCGGTTTTAAATGGCCCCTGGCGCGGCAAACCCGCGCTGAGGGCAAACCGAACCGCGTTGGTGCTGATAAAGATGAGCCAGTCGTATCCCTGCCACCACCCGGCGGCAGGAGGATCAAGAGGGACGATGTCCAGCATCGGGCAGTGATGAGCAATACCACCGTGGGCTTCGATCGCCCGACACAGTTTGCTGCCTTGATCGATAGGCCGGGTAACCAGCACTTGCACGCCTAAAAGTCCTCGGCTAGCTGCCATATACCGTTTGTAACACCCGATCGGCGCCCCGCGCAAGCAAGGTTTCCGCCAAAGCATACCCCAAGGCTTGCGCCTCTTCTCTTCCGCCCTCGATCTCGGCTGCGATCAGCCGACTACCGTCTGGCACCCCCACACGCCCGCGTAGGTACAAGCGTCCGGCGCGCAATTCCGCATATCCGGCAATCGGGATCTGGCAGCTGCCGCCTAGGCGCGCGTTCAACGCCCGCTCGGCTATCACACAGGCCGCAGTACCCGGATGGTTAAGGGGGGCAAGCAACCGATTGATCCACGGATCGTCGCGACGGCACTCAACTCCAATTGCCCCTTGCCCTATCGCCGGCAGACACAGCTCTGGATCAAGCCACTGGGTAATCCGCTCCTCAAGACCTAAGCGCTTTAATCCCGCCCCTGCCAGAACGACCGCATCGAATTGGTCAGACCCCAGCTTTTCAAGACGCGTGCCCACGTTGCCGCGCAGGGGTAGGATTTGCCAATTAGGAAAATGCCGCTTAAGCTGAAACGTGCGCCTCAAACTGGAAGTACCTACCCGCGCCTGTTCAGGCAGCCGGTCCAAGCCTGAAAACCGCAAGCTGACCAACACATCGCGTGGATCTTCGCGCTCGAGAACAGCGCCGATGCACAGGCCAGCTGGCAGTTCCGTCGGCACATCCTTCATAGAATGGACGGCGATCTCGGCCTGGCCGTTTAAAATAGCTTGCTCCAGTTCTTTGACAAACAGCCCTTTGCCGCCTACCCGAGCCAAAGCCGAGTCTAAGATCTTATCCCCTGAGGTGATCATGCTCACCAGCTCGACTCTTAGCCCGGGATGGAACTTTTGCAGGCAACAGGCCACATGTTCAGCCTGCCAGATAGCCAGAGGGCTTTTTCGGGTCGCAATGCGGATGATATCGGTCACTTATAGGGCGCAGCCGCTCTTTGCAAATAAAACATTATAGCAAATTACGGCAGGCGTTCCTTCAAGCGTAAAGACCGTCCTCGGTAATGAGTGCCCACACCAGCGGGTTAACGCGGCGCATCATCGGCAGAACTCTGTCCACCTCAGCTAGACAGGGGCGTCTTAGACCGTGGTAGTTGACGTCCGGCCCAATGGGTCGGAACTTGATGCCAAACAGACGCAATAACCTAAGCAGGGCCGGCTCCATCACTGCATACCAATGGGTAATCCCACGCGCGCGGGTCATGCGCACGATCGCGGCAAACAGGCCAACGGTAAGGTGCGGCAAGATGCGCCGCTCGTCCGGGGCAAAATACACCTGGGGCTCAGGCCCAACCCCAGCCAAGGTACCAGCCTCCCCGTGGCGACGCTTGAAGTCCTTAGACACCGCAAATCGGGAGATTTCTGCCAGCCTCTTGCGGACGGCTAAATCGGTGACCGGCTCCGTGAGAGCGCAGTGTGCCTCCATGGGATAGGGCGAGAGGGGATTGGCTGGATCCGGCAACACCAGGCGGACTGTAGCTGCATACAAGCCAGTGCGGCGATGGCGGACCAAGTAATGATCGCTGCGGCAGTCGTAAACGTCGGTCTCCAGATAAACCTCTCGCCCGTCCTCATACACCACCTGGCAGTCCTCCTTGCGCTCAAACCCCGTCTCTAGGCAATACACCTGAAACCTGAGCTTGTACGCTTCGCGTTTTAGGTCCTCGGTAAGGGCCGGCACTAATTCGAAGTATTCGTAAAACTTGGCCTTAAGGTCGATCCGATCGTCTGTGACCGCTGCCGCCAGAGGACTGGCCATCTCCATCTTCTTAAGCCCTTTGAGCAATCTGACTACCCAGTCTTAAATCTAGACCATAAAAAACCCTTTGGGGCTGACAGAGCCTAATTCTGTGACTATACTCTAACTTTCATCAATCCATATCTCACGCCTTAAACCAATCACTTATTCCTAACTAGAGAACCAACCCATGGCCGAGACAAAAAAAATTCGGGTGTCTGCGCTTTTGCTGCTTTGCGTTGGGTTACTGACGGCTTGCGGCAGTCGCACTACCGACCTCGATCACTTAGCGCGGGCTAGAGAAGCGCAAGATAAGGGCGATCTTCGCACCAGCGTCATCGAGCTCAAAAACGCACTGCAAAAGAATCCAAACAATGCCGAAGCGCGCAGGCTATTAGGCGAAATCAGCGCCAAACTGGGCGACGGTGAGACGGCGGAGAAGGAGCTCAGGCGAGCGATGGAATTGGGCGTGGCCCGCGAAGGCGTGCTCTTGGCCCTGGCCGAAGCCCTTCAGCTCCAGGGCAAGCACCAGGCCATTCTGGATGAGATCACCCTTTCCCCCTCCTTACCGCCCCAGAGCCAAGCCACTCTGGCTGCTTACCGAGGCGATGCCTGGCTGTCTCTAAACAAGCTCGAGCAGGCCAAGCGCGAGTACGAGGAAGCCCTGCGTTTGGATCCCACCTCAGCGCGCGCGAAGCTGGGGCTGGCGTATCTCGCTGCTGGGCAAAACGATGTGCCTCAGGCCCTTACGCTGCTCGACGAAGCGCTGAAGATCGCGCCGGAAGAGGCCAGGGCATGGAGCTTCAAGGCCGATCTTCACCGCCAACGCGGCGAGCTGGCAGAAGCCGAAGCCGCCTACAGCCGAGCGATCCAGCACCGTCGCCGAAATGAGCTAGATCGCGCCAACCGCGCCCTGGTGCGGATCGAGTTGAAAAAGCCTAAGGAAGCTGAAGAAGACCTAGAAATCTTAAGAAAAACCGCCCCCAAGCTGTACCTGAGCCATTTCGCCGAGGGGTATTTAAAAATCGCCCAGGGTCAATTCCAGGAGGCCAAGGAGCCTCTAGAAAAAGCCTTATCGCTTAACGACCGCTATCCTTTTACCCTGTTTTACCTGGGGTTGATCGCCCTGACGCAGAACGAACTCCAGCAAGCCGACCAACACTTGTCGCGCTTTAACCGGATGTTTGCGGGTTCGCCCCAAGGCCACATGTTGCTGGCCCTGGTCAAATATCGACAGAGAGACCTGCAGGCTGCCCGTACCCTGCTCATGCCGGTGCTGTTGAGCCGCCCGGAAGACCCCTTTGCCTTGAACTTGATGGCCAATATCGAATTCGCCAGCGGTAATTCCAAAGAGGGGCTGCAATACCTGCAGAAACTGGCTGAATTAAAACCAGAATCAGGCGCGGTCGAAGCTCGCCTGGGGATGGGGATGCTTGCCGCCGGGTTGAAAGAGGAGGGACTAAAGGCGATGGAAAAAGCCCTGACTGAAGATCCAAGCCTCATCCAGCCCGAGGTGCTGTTGGCCACGAGCTATATTCGGGACAAAAACTTCGCCAAAGCTAAGGAAGCCATCGACCGCTTAAAAGGCAAACTCCCCAAACACCCTCTGCCGTTCAATCTCGAGGCAATGTGGCACCAAGCCCAAGGCGATGAAGCCGCCGCCAAAGCCGCGCTAGAAGAGGCTTGGAAGCTCGATCCGGGACATCCTACCACCGGCGAGAATCTCGCGCGCCTGGCGTTTAAAAACCAACAGTTTGCTGAGGTACGTAAAATCTACGAGCAGGTACTCAAAGCCCACCCCGATAATGCCCTCGCCCAGCTTCGCCTCTCGGAGATGGACTTTCGCGAAGGCAAATTCAAGGAGATGGAGGAGCGCCTGAACAAGCTGATTCAAACCCAACCGGAGGCGCTTCAGCCGCGTCTGGAGCTGGCCAAGTATTACCTTCAGTTTGGTCAACCTGAACGCAGCCAGACCGTGTTGGAAGAGGTTCGCCACCGCTACCCCGAGCACCCTGAGTTGTTGGCCGTGCTGGCCAAGGCCCAGCTCGAAGCCAAACAACCCAAACACGCACTGGAGACCGCCCAAGCCTTAGCGAAATTGGCTCCCAAGGCGGCCCTGCCTCATCACCTCTTGGCCCAAGCCCACGCCCAGCTTAAAGATGCTCAAGCCACACGCCGGGAGCTGGAGGAAACCTTAAAGCTCGATCCCAAGTTCCTGCCGGCACGCCTCGCCATGATTAAGCTTCTCGCCTTAGAGCAAAAGCCTAAACAGGCCGATGAAGAACTTAAGCGCCTGGCCAAGGATTTTCCAGACGATGCCGAAGTCCTTGCCCTTCAAGGCTGGTGGGCCATGCGCCAGCGCCAACCTCAGGAAGCGGCTGAGTACTATCGAAAAGCCCTGGCCAAACAGCCTGCCAGCGCTCTGGTAGTCAACCTGGCCAACGCGCTGTGGCGGGCAGGAAACCGCGAGCAGGCCTTCCAAACCTTAGAGGAGTGGAATGCCAAGTACCCAAAGGACGCAGCGGTCTGGTATCTGCGCTCAGGGCTGTATCAAGCACAAGGCCGACAGCCGGAGGCCAAGCACGCCTTGGCTGAGGTCTTAAAGATCAATCCGAAAAACCCCTTAGCTCTCAATGACCTGGCATGGCTGCTGCGCAAGGAGGATCCCAAACGGGCCCTGGAATACGCCGAACAAGCCTATGCCGCCGCTCCCAAAGCGGCCCAGATCGCCGATACCCTGGGGGTAGTGCTGCTCGAAAACCAAAATCCCAAACGCGCTTTGAAGGTCCTGGAAGAGGCAGCGTCTTTGGCCCCGGACGATCCCTCGATCCGCTACCATTTGGCCCAGGCTCAAGAGAAAAATGGCTTAAGGCAAGAGGCCGCCGCCAGCTTAAAACAAGCTTTGGAATCCAAACGGCCGTTTGCCGAGCGCCAGGCGGCAGAGGCTTTGCTTCCTTCGCTTTCACGATGAGGGCATAGGTGGCCGGCAGCAATCTAACCGCTTTCGTCTCGAAGCTCAAGCCGGCGCTCGATACGCTCTATGCGGCGAGTCAGAGCATCAATGCGGTCGTGGCTGGCGGGCAAGGAAATTACTAAAGTCCCCAAGTGCTGTTCCTGGGCCGTCATGCGCAATTCCAAATTAGTCATGCGTTCCTCTAGTCGCCCAAGCCGCGCTTGGATATCCTTAAGAATCATAAGAACCAAGTTCTCTGCCTCTTGGGTCAAGTCGCTTTCCTCTTAAATATAGGTCTTTAAATTATATGGCTTTTTTCACTTAACAGCGCAACCTTCCTGAATCGGAGGTACCTGTGGTCGAAGCAAACATCCCTCCCTGGGTTTGGTATCTGGTCGCAGCCGGCAGGCTCTCCCCTTCGGCCGACAACTCCCAACCCTGGCGTTTTGTCTTCGACGGCCAGCGTCTTTCGGTGGAGTTTGACGAGACCCGCGGCGGCCAACTGGGACGCACCCACCCGGCAGTGCTGTTGGCGTTCGGAGCGTTGCTTGAGAACTTAGTGCAGGCCGCCCGGGCCGCTAAAATCGACACAAGCCGGTGGGAGTTTTCTTCCCTAGCTGATACCGGTTGCTTGGTGCGCATCCCCGTTCCTGACCAGCCTTTGGCCCAAAGCGAGCTTCCTGCCGTGATCTGCGCCCGCCACACCAACCGCGGACCGTTCGAGCGCCTGCCGTTGCCGAAAGAGACCGTCTCGGCGCTCACCACCCAAAGGGAGGGCTGTGCCTTTGTCCAAGCGTTTGCCGAGCAAGAGGCGATTTCCCAACTTGCCCAACTGGTGCGCCTCGCCTCAGAGCTACGCTTTCAGACCGAGGAGATCCACCGCTGGCTGGCCGGGTCTTTGCGCTTTACCGAAGAGGAAGCAGCGCGCGGGGATGGTTTGGACGTGGCAACCCTCGCCTTGCCCCCGGGTGGGAAGTGGCTTAGCCGATTTTTAAGCAAGTGGGAGCGGATGGCGGCCCTCAACCGCCTGGGCGCTTATAAGCTTTTGGCGCGCATCGAGGCGGCTCAGTTCACCCAGGCTGGGGCGGCTGTTGCTCTGGTCAGCAAAGATGTAGGCGATGACGCTTGGCTGGAGGCCGGTCGGCTTTTGGAACGGATATGGTTGACGCTTACTGAACACAAGATTGCGGCCCATCCCTATTTTGTGCTGTCCGATCAACTCTGGCGCCTGAGAACCGGGGAAATCCCACCCAACCTTCAGCCAACCGCCGAGCGTTTAGCGCAAAAGGCACGGGCTTTGTTTGCCGAGAGGATGCCGCTTATGCTCTTGCGGGTAGGACGAGCCAGGCAACCTGCCAAACGTTCCCAAAGGCTGCCGACGGCGTCCTTGCTCGTAACGAAAGCACGTGCGCAACACTCCAAAGAACAATTGTGCACCCGGTCCAACTCGCCGTGCTGAGTAAGACCGCCTCGTTACCGCCGATCCCAGAGAAGGCCTGCTATCTCATCAATACACCTCCCCGCGATCCCCGCTGCCCACCGCCTGGTCTTCGACGTGGGCGATGATGCGAAAATCGCCCACGCGGTGTTTCCAGAATTCTCCCAGGGCCGAGCCTTTGAGCGCCTCGCCGATCGCGGGCGGATCCTCCAGAGAGGCGATGCGGTCGCGTAGAAATCTCAAGATACGTTTGGCCGCCTAAGGATCGAGCTTGTCCAGATCGCGTTCAGCGGCGCAATCGAGCTCAATCTTCCAGGCCATGGCGCCGCATGACTTCCTCAAGTGAAACTGTCTCGGAGCGGCCTTCCTTAAGGTCTATCAAGCGCTGCGCGCCAGATACACGTCTTCCAGGTCGTCCAAGTGCTCCAAAATAGCCTGAGAAAGCCTTGGGGGCAGGCAGTGGCTTTGGCCAAGGCTGTGAGACGTTGTTCGATGTCGAGAGGAAGTCGTACCGCTAACATCGGCGCTGGGGAAGTTATGTGTTATACAACATATAATAATTCAATACTACGCGCTTCGGCTGAGTGGCTATCTCACCAGCTCGCATGGCAGGTTAAGGTAAAACAATCCCATAGCGCGAGGTCAGTGGCCTATGAACTGGCCAACTTCAACCGCCAGGCTGGGGCTTTCCTGAACGCCCTCGGGCGCAGCAAGGTAGAAGTAACCGCTCAATTTGGCCCCCTTTGTTCGGTGAAAATGCCTATAATATTAGCCCCACGCGGCGCGAGGCCGAAAAGAACAGCGCATCGCTCACCGCGCAGCAGCGAGGCGACGGTCGAGGGTGACAAGCTCCGCGTTCAAGGCTTCGGCGAGCCAAAGGTAGCTGGCATCATAATTAGTAAGCCCAGTCTTTTCTGCAAGCCGGACGATCTCGCGTTGCTTCACCTCGATCAACTCGATCCCCAGATTGGGATAAAGATCGAAAGCGGCCAGCAGGCGCTCGCGCTGCTCAGGATGTAACCTTAGCTTCTTGCAGCAGATGCTGGCGACCTCAAACGGAAGCAACCACGGCGCAACCAGCCGGGTGCCGGCAAGACGTCCAGCCACCGCAGCGCTTTCCGGCTCCCCAAACAGAATCACCCCCACCGCTGAAGCATCAACCACCTTAACGGCCATTCCGGTCTTCCCGCACCAGAGCGGCCGATTCGGACGGCGTTTCGACCCCTAAGCGCTTTACTTCGGCGAGGACCTCCTCTGGGCCAAAAGGCGCCTCCCGGCGGACCGCTTCTTCGAGGATGGCCAAAAGCTCGCCTTGTAGCGAACGATGGTGACGGGCCGCACGCGCTTTAAGGCGTCGCACTATATCGTCCGGCGCATTTTTAATCGACAAAGTCATAGGCATCGGTTTTACTCCAAAATTATTCCATTTCGATGCCAATATAGCACTATTTGGGCCGGATAGAGGAAAGTGACAAGTCTGATTGGCGAGGGCCTATATGATCGTCCAAGATGCGACAGCTAAGTCAATTTTTAGAGAAATCGCCTCATTTTGCTCTCCGTAGCGGTTTTTCGGCGTCAGCCAAGAAGAACAACAGCGCCTGCGCAAAGCCCGGATCGCCATCGCCGGACTCGGCGGCACCAGCACCTGACCCTGGGCGGCTTGAAAGATCTTCCTTGCCGACGCCGGGGAAAAACATAAAGCGCTAAAGCATAAGCTAGATTGCTATGATGTATATAGCATTATCACCGATATCCATTGGATTATGCGCACGATCATCGATATTCCAGAAGACTTAGTGGCTAGGCTAGATGCTCTCCGTCGGCAAACCCAGCTCAGCCGGGCCGAAATCATTCGCCGCGCACTGCGTTGGTACCTTGAGCACACCAAAGTCCAGGCGATTGAGGAAGACGAAGCTTTCGGACTGTGGCGGGAACGAAATATCGATGCCTTAGCTTATGAGGATGGCCTGCGAGAGGAATGGGATCGGTTTTGAAGGCACTGTTTGATACCAACATTCTGATCGATTATTTAAACGGTCTAGAGCCAGCGAGGGAGGTTTTTGGTCAACACTCCGATCCAGCCATCAGCCTAGTCACCTGGATGGAAGTACTGGCAGGCGCTCGTGGCGAAAAAGATGAGTTGGTGCTGCGTGCGTTTTTAAGCCGTTTTGAGGTGTTTCCAATTACTTGGGAGGTAGCGGAACGGGCTATTTTGAAGCGCCGTAAGTATCGGCTGCGTTTGCCCGATGCCCTTATCTGGGCAACGGCGGAGATGCACGGACGGGTGCTGGTCACCCGCAATACCCGCGACTTTCCCAGCGAGGACGTCAGCGTGTTTTTTCCCGTATCGGATCTGAACGCTGGCGAGGTTAACGGTGCTCGGACCGCGCGAACGCCTGCAGCAAAGACTAAAAAAGCTAAATACAACAATCTCGGCAGCAAACTATACTTTATTAATTGAACGCCAAACCATATCTGCCATGCCCGATCCAAACTTCGACTATGCCACCGCCTTCTCGCGCAACCTGGGCTTTCTGAGTCAAGAAGCACAACAGCGCCTGCGAGAAGTCCGGGTCGCTATAAGAAGACTCGGCGGCACCGGCGGCGCCCAGGTCCAGGCGCTGGGCGCCTGGCAGGTTGGGGTTATAACAATCGCATAGTGCTAGGCTGAAGGTCAGTGCGCCACCAGGAACAGTGACAGTACCGGCGAAACTCGCGCTCGAAGTACAATGTAAATGGCATATTTACCGAGTGCTTGGCCAAATCAGAAAGACAAGGCCATAGGCTGAGAAAGGGCTATACTTAAGATACCTTCAGCCTAGCTTAAGGAGGGCTTCATGACCACCTCCCCCATCGATCTGGACCGCCTAATCCTCATCGCAGGCGGCCATACCGCATTTCAACTGCTGTGGGCCGGGGTCGAGCTGGGAGTGTTCGACTGCCTCTCCGCTGAACCTAGCCTGACGCGCCATGAGCTTGCTGAAAAGATAGGGCTTAAGGAGTATCCAGTACGCGTACTGCTGACGGGCCTGACCGCCCTCGGCCTGATCGTAAAACAAGGAAATCGCTACAGCAACGCTCCTCTGACCGAACAGATGCTGGTCAAAGGCAAACCCGGCTATGCCGCCCCGATCTTGGGCTGGCAGGCCTATATTGTCTATCCCGNTTTGCAGCACTTCGTAGAATCTTTGAGAGAATCTCGCAACCTAGGGCTGGAAGAGTTCCCCGGCGCAGGCGACACGCTCTACCAGCGCCTGGTCAGCCACCCGAAGCTGGAGAGAATCTTTCAGGAAGCGATGAGCGCCCTCTCCCGCCAGGCCAATGCGCACCTTTTGCAGGCTTTCGATTTTGGCCAATTTCACCACATCGTCGATGCCGGAGGCGGCGACGGCACCAACGCCATCGCGCTGGCTGAGCGGTTCCCAGCCCTCAAGGTCACAGTGTTCGATTCGCCTTCGGTATGCGCGATCGCGCGCCAAAAGATCGAGCAGGCAGGCCTTTCCGATCGGGTGTTCACCTGGCCTGGGAATTTTTTGACTGATCCTTTCCCGCCCGGGATCGACGCGGTACTCTACTGCCACATTCTTACCATCTGGTCCATGCAGCGCAATCTCGAGCTGATGCAAAAAACCCATGCTGCTTTGCCCAACGACGGAGCAGCCATGATCTTTAACATGATGGGAAACGACGAGGAAACCGGCCCCTTGAGCACCGCGCTGGGTTCGCCTTATTTTTTGGCCATCGCCACCGGCGAGGGCATGCTCCACCCCTGGAAAGATTACGAAACCATGCTCCATCAGGCGGGCTTTGCGCGCATCCAGCGCTTTTCTGACCTGCCTTTGAGTCACGGTCTGATCGTGGCAAGGAAATGATTCAGTTTGATTATACCACCGCGTTCTCGCGCAATTTGGGCTTTGTGAGCCATGAGGAGCAGCAGCGTCTGAAAAAAGCCCGGGTCGCCATCGCCGGCTTAGGCGGCACCGGCGGCGCCCAAGTCCAGGCGCTGGCGCGGATGGGGATCGGCAACTTCACCCTCGCCGACCCCGATACGTTTGAACTGGCCAACTTCAACCGGCAGGCTGGGGCTTTTGTGCACACTTTAGGGCGAAGCAAAGCGGAAGTGACGGCCGAAATTCTCTCTGCCATCAACCCTGAGGCCGATATCCGCCTGTTGAAAGAAGGAATCGGGGTAAAAAATATCGACACCTTTCTCGCCGGGGTGGATGTGGTGATCGATTCGCTCGATTTTTACTGCTTTGAGGAGCGTTTTTTGCTTTACTCTAAAGCGCGCGAGCGGGGACTGTGGGTGCTGACCGCCCCCCCTTTGGGCTTTGGCTTTACCTTGCTGAGCTTCGATCCTAAGGGAATGACTTTTGAAGAGTACTTCGATTTCCGCCCCGAGATGGACGAGCGCGAACGGATCATCGCCCTGATCTGCGGCATCGCCCCGCGCCCATATCTTCTCAAG
>JAOAHI010000025.1 GCA_026415315.1 Methylohalobius sp. | reverse complement strand
CCGCTGCTGGCGGGGATTGAATTCGGCTAGCATACTCTTCTCTCCATTTATAAATATAAATATTGACAAAGTTTACAAAGTTTAATTTACTAGGTTTGTCTTAAAAAAGACTACACCAGGAGAGAGGTTTATGCGCTGGCACCTGTCTTTCTTAGCTTTGAGCGTGAGCCTTTGCCTTGGGATGCCGCTTGAGGCGGCGACCCACTACATCACCCTCAAGGCGGTGCGCATGCCTTCCGGGCAACTGGCCTACCAGATGGTTAAGCACCAAATCGAAGACAACGGCACAACTGAAGATTTGACTGGGCGCTATGCCCAAGGCCCCACCATTCCCGGTCCTACATTGGTTTTAACCGAAGGCGACACTGCTAGGGTCACGCTCGAGCACGGCATCGAAGGCTCAGATTCCCCAGTCAGCGTCCACGTTCACGGCGTGCACTACAAGTTCGACAGCGATGGCACCACTCGGGCCTTGAGCCAAACCATCGACTCGGTGGCCTATCCTGGCAAACCTTACACTTACGAGTGGAACGCAGCGACCGGCACCGTCGGCACCTGGATGTACCACGACCACGCCTTTGGTGACCCGATGATCGGGGCTGAGGACCAAGGTCTATTCGGCACGTTGATTGTCAACCCTAAAGACGGCCAAGTCGAGGCACTGATCGACGGTCAGATCCAAAAGGTCAATCTCAAGGACATCAAGCGCGAATTTATCTTGTGGATGCACGAGACCACTTTCTGGGGCCAAGAGCTCAACCACATCGTCAACCGGCAGGTGCCCTTATGGACCAACCCCACCGTCGGAGCGCGCTTGGGCGAACTGGTGCGCTTCCACGTCATCGGCATGGGCACAGCTTTTCACACTTTCCACCTACACGGCCACCGCTGGATAGAGCCTGGTACTACGCATATCGTCGATACCGTCAACATCGGCCCCATCAGCCGTACCGCGTTCGTGGTCAAGGCCGGTGAAGGCGTAGGTCCAGGCGACTGGCATTACCACTGCCACGTGGTGCAGCACATGCAAAGCGGAATGATGGGCAAGTTCCGCGTTGTTCAATAACCTTTTATTAAGGAGGAGTGACGTATGAAATTCAAAAGCTTATATTTTGCCATTTTACTCGCTGCTGGAATGGGGGCTTTGTCCACCGCTCATGCGGCCCAACTCAAGACCCCCACCGCCTCGCCAACACCACCGGCCGCACCGAGCGGGGAAGAGGCAATCTTGAGCGTGGCCGGCGTTCTACCTGCAGCCACCTTGCATATGACCGACGAGCCGGGTACCTGGTTCAAGGATCCCACCGACGGCGATGCCTTAGTGGTGGTCAAGCCAGGCGATGCGGTCTTGATCAAGATGACCGACGTCAACGCCGAGCACACCATCACCAGCCTGCTCTGGCAACCGGGGGCCAAGGACTTTCCGGTGGATCAGGAAAAACCTTCCACTTCCAGCGTCACCGCCAAGTTTGACAAACCCGGCTTGTACGTCTTCACCTGTAAAGTTCATCCCTACATGTTCGGCGCGGTGGTGGTGGATGACCCTAACACTCCAGGGCTAGATATAGGAAGCGAGATTCAGCTCGTCACCGGCGCCAAGGTCCCCACCACCAGCGACATCGCCAAAAAGCTGCTTCGCACTTTTTTCGTTATCACCACCCCTTCGTTGTGGCGCGATTACAGCAAGCCCACTTGGGAAGTCAAGCTTCCCGACATCCCATTGAATCTGAGCGGTCAGCAAGTGTCTCTAAACGCATTGAGCGTGTCGGTGCCCAACGATCTTCACCATCCCAAAACCCCAGGGGTAGGCGAGGTGTGGGTCAATACTCAGTTTGAGAAAATCGCCGGCAAAACCAAGTTCGGCTCGGCCACCCAAGTCGATGCAGCGACCTGGAAAATCAAGAAGAAAGTCAAAGGCATAGACACCAATCTGAACCACCCCCACAACATGTGGACCGATGTCGCCTATCGCTATATCTACCAAACCGAGTGGTTCGACAAGCGCCTGACCACCTTCGACCGCGATAAAGGCACGATCTACAGCGTAGTCACCGTGGGCCAAGATCCCTCGCACGTCATGACTCGTCCCGGCACCGATATGCTATACGTGGCGATCAAC
This sequence comes from Methylohalobius sp., assembly GCA_026415315.1. Taxonomy (GTDB): domain Bacteria; phylum Pseudomonadota; class Gammaproteobacteria; order Methylococcales; family Methylothermaceae; genus Methylohalobius. The sequence goes on along the minus strand of JAOAHI010000025.1, from coordinate 23,294 downwards.
GGCGAGGAACGGGTGGCCAAGCTCTCGCCTGGGGCCAACCCCAATCTCGTCGGCGCAGTCAACTTGGGCCCCCACGCCGGGCCCCACGGCCATTGGATCAGCGAAGACGGCCGCTACATGGTCACTCCCGATGCACTGGCCGGCAGCGTCTCGATCACCGATCTTAGCACCGATCAGGTAACTACCATCCCTACCGGCGCGGTGATCCCCATTGCCGTGGGCATCACCCCGGATGGAAGCCACGCTTACGTGACCAATCTCTTAGGCACGCCGCCTCTGCTTTCCACCATGAGCGTGATCGACCTCAAGGCCAAGAAGAAGATCCAGGACATCGACTTGGCCGCTGACTACGATCCTATCTCGGGGCAAACCAAAGGTCCGGCTTACGGCCTCTTGCCGATCCAGACCCCGGTCAGCCCCGACGGCAAATACGTGGTCACCGCCAACACCTTAAGCGCCACGATTTCTATCCTAGATACCAAAACCAACAAGGTCATCAAACAATTGCCATCCGATCCTGGCGTCCACGGCGTAGAGTACGGGTTTAAAAAAGGCGGAGGCTATTACGCTTACGTGGCAAGCAAATTTTCCAACGCCTTAACGGTGGTGGACATGGACACCTTAGACATCGCTGGCAAAATCCTCCTCGCCGATCCCACCGACTCCCAAATCACCGGACTCAACGGCTACGGCGGCCAAGGCGTTTTGCCTTTGCCGATCGCTATGCCGGGTTGGTTGAAAGAGACTTTAAAGCTCTCGGGGACAGGCCGGCTCAGCTCGGAAGTTGAATCCTGGCTTAAAGAGCTGACGCCGGAACAAAAGGGTATATAACGTCTCACTCTCCCCTTCGCCGCTCTAGCCCAGCGGCGAAGGTTTTTTTGTTTTTGCAACCCGTGCCACAATAGTCTCATCCCGATTGATTTTGGGAGACGGCTGTGGCGGCAAACCTAGACTTGGATCCGATCTCACGCTTAATCTGGGAGAGCAAGTATCGGGCTGAGGGTGAACATAATATCCAGGATACTTGGCGGCGCGTCGCGCAGGCGGTGGCCAGCGCTGAGGCCGATCCCGCGATTTGGAGCGAGCGCTTTTACCGTTTGCTTGAAGACTTTCAGTTTCTTCCCGGCGGCAGGATTCTAGCCGGAGCTGGGACCGGCAAACAGGTTACTTTATTCAACTGCTTCGCCATGGGAGTGATCGAGGATTCCTTAGACGGTATCTTCCAGGCGCTGAAAGAGGGAGCCCTTACCATGCAGCAAGGGGGCGGAGTGGGCTACGATTTCTCCACCTTAAGGCCACGCGGCAGCCGCGCCAAAACCGTAGGCGGAATCGCTTCAGGACCGGTCTCGTTCATGCATATCTGGGACGTGACCTGCGCTACGCTCCTCTCCACCGGCGCCAGGCGCGGTGCGATGATGGCGACTTTGCGCTGCGACCATCCAGACATCGAGGAATTCATAGACGCCAAGCGCGACCCGCAGGCGCTGCGCAATTTCAACCTGTCGGTCGAGGTGACTGAGGCTTTTTTGGACGCCGTGCGTGTGGGCGCCGACTGGCCATTGGTTTTTCCTAAGGAAAAACTGGCCAACAGGGTAGGCGAGGGAGAGGTTCTACGCGACTGGCCGGGGTATGAGCATCCAGTGCCTTGTCGGGTGCTCAAAGTCGTTCCAGCACGGCAGCTATGGCATAAGATCATGCGCGCCACTTATGATGTGGCTGAGCCGGGCGTGCTCTTCATCGACCGCATCAACCGCCTCAACAATCTCTACTATTGCGAGCGTCTCTATACCACCAATCCATGCTCGGAATTGCCCTTGCCGCCTTACGGAGCCTGCGATTTGGGATCGTTTAACCTGACCGCGTTCGTGCGCGAACCCTTCTCCCCTAGTGCCTGCTTCGATTTTGCTGCTTTAACAGAGCTGGTACCGCTAGCGGTCCGTTTCTTAGACGACGTAATCGAGATCTCGCGCTTTCCTCTTCCCGCTCAGCGCCAAGAAGCCCACGCGGCGCGCCGGATCGGGCTCGGCATCACCGGCCTAGCCGATGCTTTGATCATGCTGGGCCTGCACTACGCGAGCGAGGAGGCCCGTGCCTTTGCCAGCCAGGTCATGCAGAGCCTCTGCCAGGGGGCCTATAAAGCCTCGATTGATTTGGCTAGAGAAAAAGGGGTATTCCCCAAGTTCGACCGGGAGAAATACCTGGCTGGCCCCTTTGTTGCCTCCTTGCCTGAGGACATTCGCAAAGCCATCTCAGCTCACGGCTTACGCAACAGCCACCTGTTGGCGATTGCCCCCACCGGTTCGATCAGCCTGCTTGCTGGCAACGTCTCAAGTGGCTTAGAACCGGCCTTTGCTTGGCGTTACCAGCGCCGCCTGCAACTGCCGGATGGAAGCTGGGCCTTGCGCGAGGTCGAAGACGCCGCTTTCCGCTTGTGGCAACGGCAAAGACCTGGCCAGCCTTTACCTCCCGCTTTTGTGACCGCAACCGAGCTTGATCCCGAAGCGCATTTGACTATGCAAGCGGCGCTGCAAGTGCACGTCGACAACGCCATTTCCAAAACCGTCCAAGTTCCAGAAGACTACCTGTTCGCCCAGTTCGAGAACGTGTATTGGCGCGCCTATGAGTTGGGCCTTAAAGGCTGCACGACGTACCGCCCAAACCCACTCCGGGGAGCGGTGTTGCTTCCTAAGGCCCCGCCCGAGACTCATTGCTGCGAGGTTATCCGAGAAGGCGACTGAGGCTCACTCCGGAGTCGGATAGTTGTGGCGTTTGACTTCGCCGCGCTGGATGCGGGCGTATTCCTCAAGCTGGCGGGCAGCAGCATCGAAGGCATCGCGGATGGCCACGTAGGCATCTTCGTAAGCGTGATTGTCATGGTGCTCGCGACTGATGACGATCTCTTTGCCTGGCACCGTGATATCGATGCGCACGTGATAAAGATCGCCCTTGTTGTGGTTGCGATGGGTACGCTCCACCATTACCCGGCAACTGGTAATGCGGTCATAGTAGCGTTCCAGTTTCTGCACTTTTTCTTTGATCTTGGCTTCCATGGCATCCGAATGAGGCAGTTCCCGAAACGTGACCTGAAGTGGTATCTGCATGATGGCTCCTTATTTTGTAGGAAAAACAACAATCAATGACACTCAGGAGGCATGGCTCCCGATGATTTTTCTATTTTAGAGTTTTTTTGCAAAACGGTGAACGCGCCGTAACGTTCGGGTTGCAGACAGCGCCATAAAATCAGGCCGCTTCTGGGCGGGGCGAACTCTATGGCCTGCTGGCCGGGGCGAAGGTCTAAATGAACGCCAAACGAGGGAATCTCCAGGCGGCTCTGGCAGAAGGCATCCTCGGCCACCTCGACCTCCCAACGCACGGCCTGCCCTTGCTCCAGGGTGAAATGGCTGGGCACAAAACCCTCTTTTGTCACCCGCATGGTGATCGTGGTCACCGGAGCCGTCGCAAAGAACTCCCAACGCTGCCGAACCGATGTGATCAGGCTGTCTAAATCATAGCCGCTTTGAGTCAGGATAAGACCGCGGTTGAGCATCACCGCCCCCATGACCACCACGGCCGCGCTGGAGAGCTTGACTAGCATCGGGGCAGCTCCTTTGGCCAAGGTGGTGGCAAATATCCCAAAGCCGATCAGCATAGGCAAGGTACCGATCCCAAACAAGAACAACAGCGCCGCCCCTTGCAGTGGGTCACCGGTACTGGCAGCAAGAACATACATCGCCTGTAAGGGGCCGCAGACGATCATCAACCCATTGGCCAAACCGATGACAAAAGGATGGCTGCGCTGTCTGTATTGCCGTCCGATGAAGCGCATCAAAAAAGCCGGGGTAGGAAGCTGGACCCTAAAGCGTAAGATCCCAAGCAAATTTAAGCCAAACAAGATTAAAAACACGCCTGCCACCAGGGCGATACCTCCCCGGAGGCTGGGAGTAAAGGCAATTATCCCCCCCAGTGTGGCAAATGCCGCACCCAGCACGGTATACGACAAGGTCTTGCCTACAGCGTACCAAAGGTGAGACAAATACTGAGGTCGCCCAAGAGCAGCATCGTGGGTGGTATAGCCCAGCACCAAGGCGCCGCACATACCTACGCAATGGAAGCTAGTGAAAAAACCGGTCATAAAGGCCAGGGCGTAACTCATCTCGCCCAAAAACGGGGAGTGGCCATGCCCGCGCATCCTTTGATCCAGGTATACGACTAGGACAAGACCTACGACCCCAATAGCCAAGTACAGCCAACGCTTGTTCACAGCAGGCATGAAACCCTTCCCTCTGTATTACAAAGCTTAACTTCAGCCATTGCCGCAAAGATCATGCAATTCAGCGTTGCGCTGACGCGTGCCAAGCCAAATACAGATCGATGCTGCGGGTTTTCCAGCAGAAGTGTGTGAAATAACACACTTTTTTGCCGCCTTCAGTCTTTGAAAAGAAATTAACCATAAATTTTCCAATGAATTAAACGGGTTGGTATGAATTGTGTATATATCATTAAAGATTAATTAACTGCCTAAGGGTACTTCCATGGCTAACCACGCTTTGACTCACCTCCCCTCCCGCCCGCAACCCGACCCAGGAGTGCTCCTCTTGAGCACGGGGTTGACCGTAGCCGCGTTGATCCTGGCTCCCGCTCTGGCAAGCCGGTTGGGTCTGGGGGCAGCCCTGACCGGCGCCGTGCGCATGGCGCTGATGCGCGCCTCAAGCCGGATTGTCCATTCAAATCGCAGTGAGGAGTGCACCGACGGCAGCGCAGGTTTTAGCTGCCACTGATTGATCCCAACCGTCCATATCTTAGCCAAAAGCGCCAGGGAAGGCGCTTTTTTTATGGCAGTTTGGTATATTTACGACCTTAAGACGTTGGAGAGGATCGCTGCGACAAATATGAATTCTAAGCCATACTGCGATTTGTGCGCCCTGCCGGTGGAGATCCCCGATTTTACCCTCAAAACTAAAAGCGGTATCAAGCGCTTTTGCTGCGAAGGATGCTTAGGAATCTACCGGCTGCTGCACGAAGACGAGTTGGCAGAGGAGAAAGAGACCATAGACGATCCCTCCCCACAATCCGACTCTGACCTCTAAATTTTTTAAGGAGCAATCATGGCACACGAGAACAAAGCAATGGCCGAAACCGCACAAAAATTAGCTAAATCTGGTCAAGCTGCGATGGGACCCATGATGGGCATGGGCGGCATGATGGAAGGAATGGGGGAAATGATGGAGATGTGCCCGATGATGATGGGGGAAATGGGGAAAATGATGGAACCGATGATGGGCATAGGTATGGGCCAGATGAAAATGGGCAATCCTGTTGCCCCGATGAAGCCGGCGGCTGCGATCGCCGTCGTTGCTGCTTCCGCTCAACCGGGTCACTCGTTTTTGCGCCGTCTAGCTAGAAATCCTTGGGTATGGTTTGGCCTGGGAGTCGCCGCTGGAATCTTGATCCATCGTTACCGCAAAGAAATTATTGCCACCGCGGTCAAAGTGGGCGAGAAGGGCAAGGATTTTATCCTCCAGCAGAAGGAATCGCTCGAAGACATCGTCGCTGAAACTCAGGAAAAAGGACATAAGTCTTAAAATATGCTCACGCGCCAAGTCATCCTGCGCTATCGAGCGCCTGGGCACGTGCGTTTTGCTTTGCCAAAGGTCTTGTGCCAACCTGAGATCTCCCCCCATCTGATCGCCGAAGTCCAAGCCATAGACGGCGTCTACCGAGTCGGCCTGCACGGCAATAAGCTCTCTATCCGCTACCAAGAGGCGTTTTGCTCGTTTACCGAGCTGGCCCGCGCCCTACACGCTATCCTCACCCGCTTGGAACAAAGCGGCACTCTTCCTCAGGTGGTGCCGCGCGAGCCAGCGCTAGTCCGGCTCAAGCGTAGCGCTCCAGTTAAATGGCTACACGCCAAAATCGAGGAGGTGCGCGAAACTTTGACCGCCTTTGGAATTCTCGTGCGCCGAGGGCTGAAAAGCGGATCCAGGCTGGTCCACGACCCCAAAGCCCTGGCATTTGAATTTGCTAACGACGTCTTGGTTTTGTACTTGATCCGCATCCACTGGCACCGCATAGTCACCGAATGGATTCCCCATCCAATCAGGCACCGTTACGAATGGGCGGCGGTATTCTATTTAACCTACCTTCTGGTTCGTTCGCGCCTACTAAAGTGAACCAAGCGCAATTTACCCTTGCCCACAGGCTGCCGCGTCGAATTCGCATCGTCTCTCCCGTACTCAAAGGCGATGCGGAAAAAACCTATCTTTTTTCCATCCTGCTCACCAAGCGCTCTGGAATCAGGCAAACCAGAGCTACTCCCGAGTTGGGATCGGTGGTGATTTGGTTTGAGCCAAGAGAACTGCCTTTGCCTGGGCTCCTGAGGATATGCGAGGCCCTCCTCGAGAACTTGGCTAATGCCCGAACCCAGTGGCTGACGCCTAAATCGAGCCCAGCCACCCAGGCACCGACCACCACTCAATTCGCCATCGAAGGCATGACGTGCGCATCTTGCGCGCTCTTGATCGAGCTCTTGTTAAGGCGCGATCCGCGCGTTGTAGAGGCCAGCGTCAACTTTGCCAACCAAACCGCCTGCGTGGTCGGTACCTTATCTAAAGACCAGCTTTTCCAGCTGATTGGTAAGCTGGGCTATCGCGCTCATCCGCTGGACACCCTAACCCAACGCCGAGAATGGTTAGCCCGGGAACGGGCGCGGATCGAGGAGGAAAAACGCCGTTTCGTGCGCGCTACTCTGCTCAGTCTGCCGATCATGGCCATCGCCATGCTCCATCCCAAGCGTGGGTTTTGGTACTGGCTCAAGTTCTTGCTCACATTGCCCGTCGTTTTGGGCAGCGGCCGGCCATTTTTTACTACCGCTTTCCAGCTGGCCAAAGTCAAGGCTGCTAACATGGATACCTTGGTCGCCTTGGGAACGGGGGCGGCTTTCGGCTACAGCACCGCTGCGCTGGTGCTCGGTCGCTACCGCGATTTGTATTTTGAAGCCGCCGCTGGTATTGTCACGTTTGTCCAGCTTGGCCGGTACCTGGAAGAGCGAGCCAAAGGTCAAGCGCACGAGGCAGTGTTCAAGCTTATCGAACTTCAGCCGCAAACCGCCACTCGTCTGGAGGACGGGCGCGAAGTTCAAGTGCCGGTAGAAGAACTTAAAATCGGCGATCTTCTCTTGGTTCGTCCTGGTGAACGCATCCCCACCGACGGACAGGTGATCGAGGGGGTCTCCGAGGTGGACGAGGCGCTGCTGACCGGAGAATCCCTGCCAGTAGTCAAGCGCCCGGGAGACAGGGTAATTGGCGGCTGCATCAACGGCGCCGGAGCGTTCAAGATGAAGGTAACGGCCGTTGGCGCCGATACCGTGCTCGCAGGCATCGTCCATCTTGTGGAACAAGCTCAAGCGAGCAAGCTTCCAATCCAAAAGACGGTGGATAAAATCTCGGCGGTATTTGTCCCAGCAGTGATGGGCATCTCCACCCTAACCTTAATCGGCTGGAGCTTTAAGGCCGGTCTGGCCGCGGCAGTTTCCCCAACCATCGCCGTGCTCTTGATTGCTTGCCCATGCGCTTTGGGATTGGCAACACCGGCGGCGATCATGGTCGGCACGGGCGAGGCGGCGCGGCGCGGCATCTACATCAAAAACGGCCCAAGCCTAGAGCTGGCCGCCCATCTCTCGGCCCTGGTCTTCGACAAGACTGGCACTCTCACCGAAGGCCGCCCCGAGGTGACCGACCTGGTGTTGCTGACAGACCTGAACCCGGCCAAGCTTTGGCAGTGGGTGGGAGGGACGGAAGTCAGCTCTGAGCACTTTCTAGCCCAGGCTTTGGTAGCCAGAGCCCAGAGGGAAAACCTCCCTCTGCCGCCAGCGCAGGGGTTCGTCGCTGCGCCGGGGGAAGGAGTCTACGCCCGCATCGACGGGCACGAAGTATTGATCGGTAATTCCGCCTGGATGGCGCGCCACGCTGTGGCTTTAGAGCCGTTTGCGGCCGAGAGCGCCAAGTTAGGTATGGAGGGCAAAACCGCTGTCCTGGTTGCGGCCGACGGAAAGCCTGCGGCCGTAATCGGCATAGCCGACCAACCGCGGCCCAACGCTCATGCCGCTATTGCGCGCCTTAAACAAATGGGGATCAAGACCCTCATAGTGACCGGCGATGCTGAGGCTCCAGCTCACTTCATCGCGCGCCAAGTGGGCATCGACCAAGTAGTGGCTAACGCTAAGCCGCAAGATAAGCTTGCCATTCTCTCGCAGCTTAAAGGCCAAGGAGAAATCGTCGGCATGATCGGCGACGGCATCAACGACGCCCCGGCTCTGGCGGCCGCTGACGTGAGCTTTGCCGTGGGTTCAGGCACCGCTATCGCCATCGATGCCGCCGACATTACCCTGGTCCAACCCGACATCAGCAGGGTTGCCGATGCGATTGAGATCTCGGCGTTTACTTTGAAAGTTATCCGTCAAAATCTGTTTTGGGCTTTCCTCTATAACACCGTAGCGATTCCAGTCGCTGCTGTAGGTCAACTTAACCCTATGATCGCAGCAGCAGCAATGGCGTTGAGTTCGGTATCGGTTGTAGCCAATTCATTGCGTTTGAAACGAAAATGAGAATCTTATTATTGGGTTTCTTCCTGCCAGCACTGGCGCTGGCCCAGCTGGATGAAGCGCTTAAGGCGCAACTAGAGATGCAACAGCAGGCGGCCGACATCCAGCGCCGCATCGACGCTTTGGACGACGACAGCCGAAGGCTTTTGGAAGAGTATCGAACCCAAGCCGCGGCTTTGGACGAGCTTCAGACCTATATCGATCAGGTCGAGAAACTCCTCGCCGACCAGGAGCAAGAGATTGCGGCGCGTCAGCGCCAATTGGCTGAATTGGAGACATTAAAACGCAGTTTATTTCCGTTTTTGCTGAAGATGCTCTCCGCCTTGGAACAAATCGTACAAGCCGACACGCCCTTCCTGCCTGAGGAGCGCAAAGCGCGGCTCGCTACCCTGCGCGAGACCATGAACCGCGCCGATGTGAATCTCGCCGAGAAATACCGAAGGCTGATGGAAGCCTACCGCATCGAGGCGCAATACGGCCACAACTTGGAAACTTATGAAGGCCCGTTGCCTGCCGACGGCGACCACCGTACCGTGCGTTTTCTGCGCTTCGGGCGAGTCGGCCTGTACTACCTGACTTTGGATGGCCACGAAGGCGGGGTGTTCGACCCCAAAACCAAAGCCTGGCAAAAGCTCGAAGCTGAGGATTTAAGACCTCTGGAGCAGGCGATGCGCATCGCCGCCAAGCAAGCCCCGCCCGACCTCATTACCTTGCCGGTTCCGGCTCCGGAGGCGCCATGACAAAGCTGTGGTGGCTGCTTGGTTTGCTGCCGCTGCTTGCGTTCGGCGCCGATTTCCAAGACCTAGTCGAGAGAATTCGCCGCGAAGGGATCACCGAGCGCGCCCATCAGGAAGAGCGCTTGCGCCGGTTTTTGGACGAGCATAGCCAGCGGCAAAGACTAGCCGACGAAGTCAAAAGCGAACTGGCCAAAGCCAGAGCTCGTGCAGACTCTTTACGCGCGCGCTTAGAGGAAGGGGAAAAGCGCCTGGCCGAACTGGATGCCAAATGGAAAAACGAAACCGGAGATTTAGAGGAGCTGTTTGCTCAAGCGCGCCAGGACGCCTCGGCAATCAAGGCGCTACTCTCCGATTCGCTGGTCAACGCCCAGCAGCCAGGTCGGCTTAAGTTCTTGGATGAGCTGTCCCGCCCCCGCCACCACGCCAGCCTGGAAGATTTAAAACGACTGTGGGACGTATTGCTCTCGGAGATCGCCGAAAGCGGGCGGGTGGTGCGGTTTGAAGCCCCAGTAGTAGCGCCCGATGGCAGCGAGCAAAAGCGCACTGTCGTCCGCGTCGGGGTGTTCAACGCTTTCTCGGAAGGTCGTTATCTGCGCTACCTGGCAGGCTCGGATCGCTTGCTTGAGCCGGCCCAGCAACCTCCTCTCCGATTCAGGAACTTAGCCGCCTCGTTGGAACAGGCCCAGTCAGGCTGGCCTAAAGCAGCGCTCGATCCTTCCCGCGGCGCGCTCTTGGCTTTGGTGGCCCAAACCCCGGATTGGCTAGAGCGCTGGCTGCACCAAGGCGGGATAGTCGGCTACTTTATCATCGCCTTAGGTCTAATAGGCTTTTTGATCACGCTGTGGCGCTATGTGGATTTGACGGTGACCGAACGCAAAATCGGCCAGCAAAAACAAAGTCCCGAGCCGGCGGCTGACAATCCGGTCGGTCGTCTGCGCCAGGCTTTGGCTGAGCGCAAGTTGAGCCAAGCAGGACGCGATGAGGCGCTGGCCGTCTATTTGGACGAGTTGGTGCAACACGAATTGCAGCGCCTCTATCGTGGAATGCAGACCTTAAGCACTTTTGCTACCATTGCCCCGCTTTTGGGATTACTCGGCACGGTGCTAGGAATGATCGAGACTTTCGATGCCATCGCCTTGTTCGGCACCGGCGACCCTAAGCTAATGTCCAGCGGCATCTCCCTGGCTCTGGTCACGACCGAACAAGGTTTAACGGTCGCCATTCCGCTGCTTGTCGTTCATAGTTTCTTGCGTGGGCGAGCCGAGCGCATTGCGGCATCGATCACCGAAGAGGGAGCAGAGCTGTTCGAGCGGTATAGCCATCATGCTTGATGCGCTTTGGGGATTGTTTTACCGTGGCGGCCCCATTTTATGGGCCATCTTAGTCACCTCAACCGCAATGTGGTACTTGCTGTTTGTCGGCTTTGATCGGCTGATACGCGAACTGCCCAAACTGCACGCCGAGCTGATAAGCCGTTGGCAAAGTCACAGGCATCCCAAAGTGAACGGGGAGATATGGCGGCATGCCTTGCTTGAACTGGCTGCAAGCCGCCTGAGAGGAAGCCTCAGCGTGCTCGAAGCGCTCGTCCAAATCCTGCCGCTTCTGGGCTTGCTCGGCACGGTCAGCGGCATGATCAAGGTCTTTACTGTGCTGACGATGTTCGGCACTGGTAACGTCCGCGCCATGGCCGCCGGCATCTCAGAGGCGCTGATCACCACCTTGGCCGGGCTGGTCACAGCGCTGTCTGGGTTGTACCTAATCGGGTATCTTAAGGGTCGAATCGGCGCGGCTATCGCCCGCCTGGGATTGATGTTGAGCTAAACCGTGTATCAACCGCGCCGATCTTCTCCGCCCGAGCCACCGCAGCTCAATATCGCCCCTCTGATCGATATGGTGTTTTTGCTGCTGATCTTCTTCGCTGTCAACGCTTCTTTCGTTAAAGAGGCAGGCGTAGAAGTGGAGCGGCCAGCGGCCAAAACCGCTGTGGTTCAAGAGCACGCCACCTTGTTCCTAGCCGTGGATGCCCAAGGCCAGGTGTGGTTGGAGAAAAAAATGATCGATCCGCGCTCAGTCCAAGCCAACGTCGCCCGCCTGCATGCTGAGAACCCGAAAGCAGGCGTGGTCATCCTGGCCGACAAAAAATCCCCCACCGGAGTGGTGCTCGAGGTTTTAGACGGCGTGCGCCTAGCCGGCGTGGAACACGTGGCGGTGGCGGCAACGGTCAAACCGTGAGACGGCTTGCCTACTTGAGCCTGGCGTTAGTGTTGAATCTAGCCTTATTTCAGTTCATGGCTGGCCTGATCGCGCGCCACCGCCTCGTGCTCAAGCCCATCCTCCACGCCCATTCCATCGATTTCGTCCGTCTGCCTCAGCGCGAAGACCCTCCTCCTGAACGCCAGCTGCGCCGGCCGCCCCCTCCTCCCGCTCCCCCTAAAGCCCCTGTAGCTCCGGCCTCGCCCCAAGCCACTGCAGCCAATGTGCGCGAATTGCCCACGCCGGAGTTGGCACTCAAGGTGGAAGTCCCCATGGCGGCCTCGGTCAAACTGGCCGCTCCCAGCCTTCCCTCGCTGTTGGTGGAAGGTGAGCCCGCGGCGGTGCCCGGCCCGGTGCACGTCCCTACCTCGCTTCCCGGTTATATCTTGGCCTCGGAACTGGTGGCGGTGGTGCGCACTCCCCCTCTTTATCCGCCTGAAGCCAGAAGCCGCAGGATCGAAGGTCGGGTGGTGGTCGAATTTACCGTCACCGAGCGCGGCGAAGTGCAAGACCCCGTCATCATCGAAGCTAGCCCGCCTGGAGTGTTCGATCAGGCAGTTTTGCAGAGCGTGCGCGGATGGCGCTTCAAACCTAAGGAAAAAGACGGGCGGCCCATTGCTGTACGCGCTCGTCAACCTTTGGAATTTAAACTGCGTCAATGAAAGCTCGCTTCCTAGCTTGGCTGCTTGTGTTGTCGGTCTCAGCCTGGGGGGCGGAAAAAGTCTCGCCTGAGGTTTTCCGCGCCCTCAAAGACGCCGAACACCACCTTAATGCCAATCATCCCGCTGCGTCCTTAAAAACCTTAGAGACCATCAAAACCAAAGCCAAATCAGGAACAGAGCAGGCTTTGGTTGAAGCATATTCAAGCTACGCCTACCTGGCCTTAGGTCGCCACGCCCAGGCCGCTTCCGCCGCGCAGGCGGCGTTGGCTAACGCCGGTTTACCGGAAGAGTTGCGCCCCAAGTTGTTTTTGGTGCTGGGACAAGCACAACTGCAAAACGAGCGCTTCCTTGAGGCGGCAGAAGCTTTAGAACAGGCGCTGGCCAAAGGGGCAGATAACGAGATTCGGTATCTGGCCGCCTATGCGCGCTACCGCTTGCGTCAGTACGACCACGCTGCCGCGCTGATACAGCAAGCGATCAAAGCCTCAGCCGCGCCCCCGGAGGAGTGGTATCGGCTGCTCGTGGCCTGTTATGTCGAGGACAAACGCTACAGTGAGGCAGCCAAAACGCTCGAGGCCTTGCTCAAAACCCGCTCTCAAAACCCAGAATTGTGGCGGCAGTGGCTGGCTTTGCAACTGAAGGCGCGCCGCCCGCAAGAGGCGCTCGCAGCGATGGTGCTGGCCTGGCGCGCCGGTCAGCTGGCTCAAGAACAGCTTCTGGATTTGGCGCGCCTGCACGCGGCGGCCGGCCTTCCTGAGAAAGCCGCCCGCTTGATCGCCGAATGGCGAAACGAAAAGCGCCTACCGCAAACTCAGGACACCTTACGCTTAGAGGCCGAGCTGTGGCTGATGGCGCGCGAGCGCCGCCAGGCTCTGCCGGTATTCGCGCAACTGGCTTCACTGAGCGGCAAAGGCAGCGACTGGCTGACGGCAGCTCGCCTGGCAGCGGAACTGCAATCGTGGTCAGAAACCGCCAAACTGGCGCGCAATGCCTTACAAGCTGGTCTTTCCGACCCAGCCGAGGCCGAGTTGTGGCTAGGTATTGCGGCTTACCACTTGGACGATCCCGCTGCGGCAGAAGCCGCACTGACCCGCGCTCAGAATTCCCGCCGCCACATGGCTTATGCCCAATACTGGCGTGGCTGTCTCAAAAAAAGACCCCAGCGCTGCCGATAAACCCCACCAAACTGTGTGATAAGCCACATTCTCTGTGGTATTTACCACACCCAGGCTAAGATAATGTGAGCACTCATATGTTTTTTATATGGATTTTTTTGGCGCAAACTTTGCAATAAAAATAAACGCCGCTTTTATTCGCTTTTAAAGCACATTGAAATTAAAATTTCTATGTATAGTCAAAAGCCACCATGCAGCCGGCCATCGCCAATCTGCACCTGATAGAGACAAGTCAAGTGGAAAGAAATTAAAAAAACAAACCGCTACTCAACCCCAAGAAATCACAGGATACTTAGATGGGATTCTCAAGTCCTACCAATAGCCTCAAGCTTGTCCTAGGCCAAGGACTGGCCTTTTTTTTGAGTTTGGCAGCAGCAGACGAGGTCGTCTTGGAACAGATGGAGGTCGTCAGCCGCGGCAATAACCTTTTGGGTTTGATGCAGTCTGCTTCTCAGGGGGTAGTGGGAAGGCCGGAGTTTGAGTTTCGCCCGTGGATGCGGATTGGGGAACTGGTGGAGGTCGTGCCCGGCATGCTGGCCACCCAACACAGCGGCGACGGCAAGGCTAACCAGTATTTTTTACGCGGCTTCAACTTAGACCACGGCACCGATTTTGCCGCCTTCTTAGACGGTGTCCCGCTCAACCTTCCTACCCATGGCCACGGCCAAGGCTATCTAGACTTAAATCCTTTGATCCCAGAGCTCATCGACTACGTCGAGTTCGGCAAAGGCCCTTACTATGCTGACGTGGGAGATTTCTCTTCGGCCGGATACGCCCGTTTCCACACCGCCAAGCGTCTGCCCAAGGGGCTCTTTCGTCAAACCTTCGGCAGCGACAAGTATTTCCGCTCGGTGGCTGCTGACTCCTTCGAGTGGGGTCAGTCCAGCTTATTGCTCGGAGGTGAAGCCGCCGTGTTCGATGGCCCGTGGGACGAACCGATGGATCAGAAAAGCTTTAAGGGGTTGGTCAAATACACCTTCGAAGGAGCAGGACGCGGATTTACTTTGGGGCTCAACACTTATTACAGCGACTGGACCGCCACCGACCAGATCCCCGAACGTGCCGTGGAGCAAAATTTAATCTCGCGTCTTGGAACTATAGACCCCAGCGATGGCGGACAATCTCATCGCTTTGGGTTGACCTTCAACGGTTGGAACGACTCGCGCTTAGGCCAGACGCGCCTGACTTTATATAGTTACTACAGCGATCTTAAGCTGTATTCCAATTTCACGTTTTTCCTAGACGACCCTGAAAACGGCGACCAGCTCTGGCAAAAAGACCGACGTGTAGTGAGCGGAGCTAGTCTCGACCACCACTGGCACATCAATACCTTTGGCATAGATCACGGCTTTCGTTTAGGGACCCAGCTGCGCCACGATTTCATTCCCAAAGTAGCCTTGTACCATACCCAGCGCCGCAAGGTCGTAGAGTCTACCCGCATCGACGAGGTCGATGAGACAGCTGTCGCCGCCTATCTTGAGGCGACCAGCCGCTGGCACGATAAGGTGCGTACCACGTTAGGGCTTCGAGGCGATGTGTTCTTATTCGACGTACACAATCGCCAAATTCACGCCAACTCCGGCGAGGCCTCCGACGGTAAAATCAGCCCCAAATTCGCCGTCGTCCTGGGTCCATGGTACGATACCGAACTGTACTTCAATTATGGCTTTGGTTATCACAGCAACGACGCTCGGGGCACAGTGACACGGGTGGACCCTAAAACCGGCGATCTGGTGCGCCCCGTCGATCCTTTGGTGCGCTCCCGCGGATTCGAGGCCGGCGTGCGTACCTATCTTCTGCCTGGTTTGAGTTCTACCCTGGCCTTATGGCAATTGCGGTTAGATTCGGAGCTAGTGTTTGTGGGCGATGCGGGTACCACGGAGCCGAGCAACGAGAGTAAGCGTTACGGTATCGAATTCAGCAATTATTACCGCCCTTTGGACTGGCTCACGCTGGAATTTGACCTCGCTCTGACGCGCGCCCGGTTTTTAAACGCCGGCACCCACGCTAACCACATACCTAACTCGGTTGGCCGGGTCGTGACCGGAGGGATCATCATCGACCACCCCAGCGGCGGCTTCGGTGCCGTCAGGGTGCGCCACTTCGGTGCTGTCCCCTTAAACGAGGCTGGCACGCGCGAGGCTGGAAGCACCACCTTGGTCAACTTAGGCCTGGGCTGGCGGTTCTGGCAAGACAGGCTGCGCGTCTCCTTCGACATTCTCAATCTCACCGACAGCCACGATTTCGACATCGCGTACTGGTACGCTTCACGCCTGCCGGGCGAGCCGGAGGAAGGGATTGAAGACGTACATTTTCACCCTGTAATGCCGCGTCAGTTTCGAGGAACCATTCAAGTATTTTTCTAGAATGCAGCCAATCATGAAGCTTGCGTGGATCATCTTGCTCAGTTGGTTCCCTGTCTCTGGCTTTAGCCATGCCATTTTAGTCGACGCTCAGCCAGCCCAAAACGCCAAACTTGCTCAGCCTCCGGAAAAAGTCACGCTGCGTTTTGACGCCCCGGTAGGCAAACGCTATTTGGCCTTGGCCGTGGTCAATGCAAAGCGGCAACGCGTGGACCAGGGGGATGCGGCACTAGACCTGCTTGACGGCAGTATTGTCAAAGCAAGCCTTAAGCAACCGCTTTCCCCTGGAGAGTACGTAGTGCGCTACCGCGTACAATCGGCAGACACTCACATCGTTACCGGCAGCTACCGGTTCACCGTATTAGGAGAGACTAGTGCCCAAACCGATACGCCTTCTTGGCTGGATCGTCTGCTTAACTGGCTGCTTAGCCGCTGAAATCCAAGCTAAGCCACCTCCATCGCCCAAACAAGAGGCAGAATGCCTGATCAGCACAGATTTCCACATCGTCCATTTCAGCGCCTTTCAACCCACCGCGGAAGGATCTAAAGCCGAGAAGTTTCAGCGCTACTGCCAGGAACTGCCACGCGTTGGCACCGCTTATTTGAGCGTCGATTTCGTGGACCGCGATGTGCGCCACGTGCCCATCGCCCTCAAAGTCGTTGAGGAAGACAAACAAGGCACAGCGCTGCGCACTCTTAACGAAACTCCAGCCCAGGTTTATACCCAAGGAGTGGCCAGCGTGCAGGTGGCGTTTGACAGGCCTGGCCACTATGCCCTGCTGGTACAATTTCAAGCTGAGGAGTTGGCAGATGAACTGCGCATTCCTCTCACCGTAGGCTTTAAGCCCATGCCTATAAAGTGGATGGCGGCGGGGACAGGAGCCGCTGTGCTCATCGGTATCCTAACCTGGATAGGGACCCGCTATCGCCGCAAAGTGCGATGAGACACAAATTGCACCGGGTCTTTGCGCTTTGGTTTGGCGGATTCATCGCGTTGTGGATGTCGGCCGGCTGCGTACTGCTATGGAAGGAAAGCCTCCAGGCCCCGACCCATGTCCCGCCTCAAGACATATCCATCCTCCCTTCCCTAACCTCAATTGTAGCGGCCGCACACAGCCGTCATCCCGAACCGGGCAGCTGGCGCCTCAAACTGCCGCGCCGGCCAGGCGAGGCGGTACAGGCCGTATTCGTGGCCGATGATCTGTTTGCCGAAGCGGCTGAGCCGATCGTGCTTTGGATCGATCCTAAAACGGCTAAAGTGCTGGCGGAAACTCAAGCCAGCTCCTTCTGGCAGGGTCTGTACCGTTTCCACTCGCGCCTTTTGCTCGGGGATAGTGGTAGTTGGGCTGCCCTTGGCTGCGGCCTAATATTGGGAAACATTCTACTGAGCGGTGCGCTTCTTTGGCGCCGCCGCATCCGTGCCACAGGTGTACGGACGCTCCATCGCCGGCTGGGAATGGGGCTTTTGCCGTTGTTGGCAATCAGCTGGATTTCCGGTTTGCTTTTGAGCCTGCCTGCCGGGTGGCTTTCTGGTTCAAGTCCGCAAACCGCCCCTGTTCCCGTCACCCTGAGTCCCTCACCGACGGTGGACGAAATTGCCTCTTGGGCCAAAAAGCGTTTTCCGGAACTTAGCCTACGCGAGATCGCGCTGCCGCAGGCGGAAGACGAGACTTGGGAGCTAACCCTGCATCGCCCCGGGAATTTCGACGTTGAACCGGTTTGGGTGAAGGTGTGGGTCGACGCCAAGCGCAACCAAGCCCAAATCCAAGAGCCCTCAGCGGCTTGGCAGATGCGCCTTCGCCAGTGGGTATATATTCTTCACACCGGCCAGATCGCAGGCGAGCTAGGGCAGATAGCCTTGAGCTTTGCAGGGATAGGATTTTTGTTGCAGGCAACTTTTGGGCTGATTTTGTGGTTGCGGCGCCGAAAACGGCTCACATCACGGCCGGCGGCGGCTGACCACAAACAACAAATAGCCTGAAAGTACGGTAACCAGAGCCACTGCCGAGGCGATCCTAAGCCAAGGATTATTAATATTGTCGCGCCCCTTGAAATCCAAAGTATGAAGCATCCATAGAAAATCGAACACGCGCCAGCCGTCGTGGCGAATGGCCGCGACCTCGCCCGACTCGGCAGCGACGTAGACGGTGGGACGGCCAGGATAAGCAAAGGTGACGGCATAGACCGGAAGAGGGCGATTGCGGTACTCGTGGCCGGCAGGAACTTCGGTGAGATAGGCTACAGAGGCGATCTCCGCCCCGGGTAAAAACGCCTGTTTGGCCAGTTCCTGGGCTTGAGCGAGGTCAAGCGGCGGGATCGGGCGGCCGTCGGCGGCAAACAGGCGAGTGCGCGTTTGGCCGTCAACCTTAAGCCACACGCGCACGATGGGTTTTCCTAACAAATAAACGCTTTCTAACTTCTCCAGCAAAGCCTGATCTGGCAAAGAGGAAACGGCCTGGGCCAGTTGGGGCCAGGAGATGGCCTCTAACGGTACTAACTTGGGAGAGTTTAAAAGGTGCTCGCCGCGAATTTTAGAAAGCTGAGTCCAGCTAAAATAGACGCCCCCTGCCACCCAGGCCAAAAGTTGAACTCCTACTATCACTGCCAGCCAGCGGTGCGCGCGGCGCAAAATCTTGGGCACCGCTCCCTTTACGTTCAAAAATCGTAAACCAAGGTTACATACAGGTTGCGGCCCGGATTGGGAAGCCTAGATCCTACCGGCAAGTCACGCACATTGCTGACGCGGTTTAATCCGTTCAAATGATCGCGGTGCTCGTTGTCGAACAGATTGTCTACTCCAAACGCCACCTTCAGGCCCTCCACATACTTATACGAAGGCTGATACTGTAAGCGCAGGTTGACCACGCTCCAATCCGAAGTTTTGCGCTCTTTGTTGAACTCGGCAACTTTATCCTGGCGCAGGGCCCCGACGATCTCGGCGGAAAACGCAAAGTCCCAAAGAGAGAGCGTGCCGCGCAGGCGCCCGTTTAACGGGGCGATGCGGTAGAGATTGTCGTCCTTGCCGCTTAACTGCAAACCACGCGTGTAGTTTAGGATACCGTCCAAGCGGAAATATTCGCCTACAGCCAAGCCTGCACGAATATCGGTGCCATAAAGCTGGGCGTCGATGTTGGTCCATTGCAGCACGCAGTCGGCGGCATCGTTGTCGCCAGGAGAGGGATCGTTAGGACAAGAACCACCTGGTAGGAGCACGTTGGCTGCCGCTAGCACCACCGGATCGGTAGCGCGCTGGCCCTGAATATAGTCGTTGATATAGCGATAAAAGCCGCGCGGCTCGAAGTACAGGTCGTGGATGAAATCGCCTACGTGCGGCAGGCGAAAGTCGAAACCAGCCACCGCCTCGTAAGACTTTTCGCTGTCTAAGCCGACGGTACCCATGTAGATCCGCCCATCGGCCAGACCGCCAGTGGCTTCAAATGGCGACCAAAGATACCGCTGCTGATAAGTCGGAGCTTGGGTCTTGCGCGCCAACCCTAAGACCAGGTCTAGCGACTCATCAAGACCATAGCGGAAATTCATCGCAATATCCACGTCATGCTGATCCTGGCGGCGTTCGGCAGCGTTGAAGCGGTCGCGCAAGACGGCCACCGGTCCGGTCGGGGCCAGTTGGGCAGGAGTAGCATCCACTTTGCCACTGTCCATGTAAGTAAAGCGGTAGCGCACGCCCAAGTTGGCGGTCAGGCGCTCTATAGGCTCCCCTTGCCACTCGAGGAAAGCGCTGTAGCGGTTGCGATTAGTGTCTTCGAAATTGGTATAGAAAAAGCGTGGATTGTTGGGATTACGCACGGTGGCGTTCTGCAGAAACACATCCCCGTCCAAACCAAGCTGCAAGCTGCCAGGCCCCACAGCCGGAACCGTCAACACCAGTCTATAGCCACCGGTTTCGATGCCGGTCTCGGCCTCACGCCAACGCTGTGGGTCCAGCGGCGAAGGGCGCAAGGTAAAGTTGTTCATCACATGGTTGACGTTTTGATAGTAGGTCATCGCCTCCAGCTTCCACCCCTCTCCCAGGTCCCAGGCGTAATTGCCGCGATAGATTTGCATCCTATCCCAGATGATGTCCATCGGCAGAGCCGGAGTGCCAGTATAACCAATGTCCTTCTTGTCATAGGTGAACCCAAAATCGTGACCAGCGTAACGGGCACCAAACCCCAACTCATAAGTCTCGCGCCGGTACTCAGTGGGATTGACCCGCCGCGTGCGTTCGAAGCGATAGTCGCGTCCGTCCTCGACGCTGCCGGAGAAATGGGCGCGTAAGTTTTGATTAGCTACACCGATAAGACCAGCGCCGAAATAGCCGTTGCTGACGCTGCTGTAGCCGGAGGTGACAAAACCTTGCAGCCCAAGCTCCTCTTTATCGGTGAATTCGCTTTGGCGCGACTCCATCAAGACGGTGCCTCCTAAGGTCTCCAGACCCGTGCTGACCGGCGTCACCTCGCGATAAATAGTGACCGACTTGAACAAGGCCGAAGGGATGTGGCTAGCCGGATCGTCCATGGCATTGGTGCAGGCAGGTTTGAGCGCCATCTGGTTGGTGAGAAGATTCACGCGCTCGCCGTAAAGTCCACGAAACTGGGCAATACCGGTCAAAGGACCGTTGCGGTTGACGTTGCCTCCGGGCACATGCTTTAAGAAATTGGCCGCATCTAAAGAGCCAATGGTCCCTGGCTGCAGGCTCACCGTACCTGGCTGCATAACTTCGCCCTCGACGATCAAAGTGGGCAGTTGCTCGTACTGGGCCAACGCCATCTGCAGCGGCAATCCTGCAATGGCTATCCAGCGAAGTGAATGCTTTGGCATATTCCCCCTCTTGATTAAGGTTTTCAAGTAATCGGCAAAATCTATGCCATTATGCACAAGTCATTGACTCTTCCTAGTCTTTTCTATAGAGAGCTATCACGCAAACCATCAAAACTGTGTCATATCACACGCGATGCGTGTGATATGACACACATAAAATGGTTTCAAGCAGTTTTACACCTAGAAGTTCTCTCTTACTTAAGGCCTAAATACCAACCGTCAGCTCGGTCACTTAAGAAAAGCGAGTCGCGAGAAGAAAGCCGCTGCCTCTATAAAGTGTAAAAGCAGCGGCTTTAAGATCTTTTGAAGTTTATTGAGTTGGGGCAGGGCCTGGGATAGGTTCAGCCGGTTGGGCGGGAGCGGCTGGCTGCTCAGGAGCCGCCGGCGTTGGTTTTTGCTCTTCTTTTTTGCCACAGGCGGCCATGCCCAGGACAGAGCCCAAAATCAAAACCCAGATCCAACGCTTCATTGTGGTTTCCTCTAATGTGTCAAAGGGAATGCAAAAAATACCATATTCTTCACCGCTTGCCTATGCACTCCAAATAGGATCATCAAATCCCTACCAAACCCAGGATGATTGCCCCAAACAATGCAGTGCTAACGATTTATAAGAGATCTAAGCTTTTAAGATAAGCGCGAAAACCCTCAGCTACCTCTGGATGATGCAGGGCGTGGTCCACCGTGGCTTCCAGATACCCAAGTTTCGAGCCGCAATCGTAGCGCTTCTTCTGCAAGCGATAGGCATAAACCAGCTCGCATTCGAGAAGCTTAGCGATGGCGTCGGTGAGCTGGATCTCACCACCAGCGCCGCGACCGACAGTCTCTAGAAGCTCAAAGATCCTAGGCGTCAGGATGTAGCGGCCCACTACCCCCAGATTGGAGGGGGCCTTATCGGGTTTAGGCTTTTCCACAATACTCTCGATCCTGGCTACGTTACCGGCCATTTGCGAGACAGCGACAATGCCATAGCTTTCGGTCGCCTCAGGCGGCACCTCCTCCACCGCAATCACCGAACGACCGTGAGATTGATAAATCTCCACCATTTCCTTGAGGCAACCCCCGTTTTCGATCAGATCGTCGGCCAGCAATACGGCAAACGGTTCTCTACCAATCACGGGTTTGGCACACAAGACTGCGTGGCCCAGTCCCAACGCCTCGGCCTGCCGGATATATACGCAATTGACGCCAGGCGGAGGAATGTTGCGGACCAGTTCTAATTTTTTTACGTTGCCGCGGCTTTGCAGTTCGGTCTCCAATTCATACGCCTTGTCAAAATGGTCGGCAATAGCGTTTTTGGTTCGCCCGGTGACAAATACCATAAGCTCGATTCCAGCAGTCGCAGCCTCCTCGACCGCATATTGGATCAGCGGCTTATCCACGATCGGCAGCATCTCCTTGGGGCTGGCTTTGGTCGCAGGCAGGAACCGCGTTCCTAGACCAGCAACGGGAAAAACGGCTTTGCTAATTCTCACGGATCCACTCCCAATGTTGTTCAGCTTCCGGTACTAAAGCAATTTTATGATTTCTCTCTAGATAATCCAGAATCTGGCGGGCGCAGGTATCTAACGGATCGCTGCCAGTATTGACCACGATCTCTGGGTTCTCAGGCGGTTCGTAAGGAGAAGAAATACCGGTGAACTCCTTGATTTCCCCACGTCTTGCTTTTTGATACAAGCCCTTAACGTCGCGCTGCTCACACACCTCCAAAGGCGCATTGCAGAAAATCTCAATGAAATCTCCTGGCTCAACTAACGAGCGCACCAACTGCCGGTCGCGGCGAAAAGGGGAGATAAAGGCGGTTAGAGCGATGACTCCCGCATCGATGAACAATTTGCTCATCTCGCCGATACGGCGAATGTTTTCGTGCCGATCCTCGGGACTGAACCCCAAATCAGCGCATAAGCCGTGGCGGACGTTGTCGCCGTCGAACACATAGGTACGGCAACCGCGAAGGTATAAAAGCTCTTCAACCCGATGGGCGAGGGTAGATTTACCCGCCCCAGACAGTCCCGTAAACCACAAAATAAAGCTTCTATGGCCGTTGAGTCGTTCGCGGTCCTTGCGGGTCACAGTGCCGTGATGCCAAAGTATGTGTCTGTTCATAGTGGAATAAGGAAAAGAAAAAGCGGGCATTAGCATGCCCGCCTTAAGGGGAGCTTGACAAGCTATTTTTTCTCGACCGGAGCCTTGTTATCCGGTTGGGCAGGGGCGGTTCCTAGAACGATGTTATCCTTGTTTTGCTCGAGTGTAGCAGGGCCGATCCCCTTGACCCTTTCGGCTACCTCGTTCAAATCCTTAAATGGCCCGTTTTGGGTACGTTCAGCCACAATCGCCTCGGCTTTGACCTTGCCAACGCCGTTTAAGGCATCGGCGATTTCTTCAGCACTGGCAGAATTGAGATCGACAGCCGCCCACGCTGCCTGGCCGGTAAAATACGCACAAAGCACACCGATCAGAGTTTTCCTCATAGATTACCCCCTTATTTGCTAAAGTAGGAGTTTTGAATCTAGCCTAAAAAGGGCAACTAAGAGAGGAACTGCATCACGGATTTAAGCCATGCTTGCTCAAGAAGACATTGAATTTATTAAAACCCATTTAGCCAGCTGGCTAGCCGAACTCTCTTTAGGCAAGCCGCCGATAGTGTATGAAATTGAGCTGCGCGAGCGCATGGTGCGGGTAGAGGA
>JAOAHI010000024.1 GCA_026415315.1 Methylohalobius sp. | reverse complement strand
CCAAACGCAAACGCCAGCCACCGCTTGTCCAACAACGGCGCCTCCGCCACTCCCACCACACTCGTCGTCGCAGCCATAACTACCTCCTTCTCTATACGTTGAGTTGTTTAGAACACTAACTAAGACAGCCCTTAAAAGAAAAAGTTCCCGTTAGCACGATCGACTTGTTGCTCGCTTTGGGCTTTATCAGCTGGCTCCCCAGGGATGTATCGGTTCCCAGAGGCCCATTCTCCCCAATCGAGCAACTTACATTGCATGCTACAAAAGGGCCGATTTGGATTCTCTGTACTCCATTTGATGGGTGTGCCACATTGAGGACAGCGAACGATCATCGATTCAAAACAGACAACGGGTCAAACGAAAAGGCACATTGGCATTTGTTTGCCTGGGTTTTTCTAAAAATTCTAGCTCCAAGAAGCGAATTGTAAACCGGTGTTTGCCGCCGCTGATTTCGGCGAAATAAGGGAGACTCCGGTCCAGGCTGATCCGGATCATCTGAAAAGGCAAGGAACGATCGAGACTCTGCTGAAAAAAACCAGCCTGGGCATACTCCTGGCTGGGCAGGGCACTTTTGCGAATGGTATCTAAAACAAAAACGATGCCTTCCTCTATTGGCATAAGCGGCTCCAGCCATAGAGAGAGATCCTGCTGCCTATGAGCAGGCGGTTGTTGCAGCCAATAGTGATATCCAGGCAAATCAAAACAGCACGTTCCCCCCGGGATTGCGCTTCGTTGGAGGATGCTTTTGAACAGGCCGCACTCTACTAGTTGGGCGCCCAGTTTGCCGTTGACTTCCCGTATCCGATGGCGGAGAAGATCGATCTTGTCCACAGTCGCCTGCAGTTTCTCGCGATCTATTCCCTGACTGCGGGCGATGCGGGCAAGTACCTTGTGGTGACGCTCCAACTCTTTGAGCAGTTCCGAGCGCACGTCGCTGCGGCTATAGATGGTAAGAGCATCCAGCAGTGCCTGAACTGCCGCTCGGCTGTCCCATTCTGAGGATCCCTTAATGAAATGGCCGACCTGGGCAAAAAGGTGCTCCAAGCGGATAAAGGTGCGCATCCGCTCATTCAGAGGGAACTCGTATAGGATAAAGCCGTTTTTCAAGGGAGGGCGGTCAGGAGTTGTCAGAATTTATTTATTGTATTGAATTTTACCCCCCGCTGCATCCGAGTAGCAGTATCACTTGCAGCCCTGATGGAAAGTGTATGGTGGGCGCCTCGCCTTCAGTTGCGCAGCGCGTGGATCGGAGCTGGAATCCGGCCACCGAAGCGGACAAATCTCTCACCGCCGCTACGCACTGCTAGCACCGGCGCTTCCCCGAACAATCCGCCGAACACCGCGCGGTCGCCGGGCCGCTTGCCGGGAACAGGGATCAGCCGACAGGCAGTGGTCTTGTGATTAATCACGCCAATGGCACACTCATCGGCGATTAGGCTAGCGATGGTCTCGGCGGAGGTATCGCCGGGAATGGCGACCATGTCCAAACCCACCGAGCAGACACTAGTCATTGCTTCCAGCTTCTCCAAGGACAGGGAGCCGCAAGCGGCTGCCTCAGCCAGAACGGCATCTTCGCTGACCGGAATGAATGCTCCTGACAGTCCTCCCACGGAGGAGGAGGCAAATGCCCCGCCTTTCTTAACCGCGTCGGTCAAAAGTGCCAGCGCTGCGGTGGAGCCGGCAGCGCCGATCTGCTCTATGCCCAGCATTTGCAGAATCTCTCCCACCGAGTCACCCAAGGCTGGCGTTGGCGCCAAAGAGAGGTCTACGATCCCGAATGGCACGCCCAAGCGCTCGGCCAATTGGGTTCCAATCAATTCGCCGATGCGCGTGACTCGGTAGGCAGTGCACTTGATCTCTTCGGCGATGTCGCCCAAAGACAGGCGTTTCTCTGCGGCCCGCAGGCGCTCTATGGCGCGTTTGACTACCCCAGGCCCAGAGACCCCAACGTTGAGCGCGCATTCGGGCTCTCCCGCACCGTGCAAAGCGCCGGCCATGAAGGGGTTGTCGTCGGGAACATTGGCGAACACTACGAGTTTCGCGCAGCCAAAACCGTCGCGGTCGGCCGTTCTGGCCGCCAGGTCCTTGAGGGCAAAACTTACCGCTAGGATGGCGTCGACGTTGATACCGGCGCGCGAGGAGGCGACGTTTACCGAACCGCACACCCGCTCGGTTTGGCTCAAAGCTTCCGGCAAGGCGGCAATGAGCTCGCGGTCGGCGCAGGTTTCTCCTTTTTCCACCAGGGCAGAGAAGCCGCCTATGAAATCTATGCCTATTTCTTTAGCGATTTGATCTAAGGCCTTAGCCACCCGGACCAGGCCCGGAGCACCGTGGCCGGCGGCCCACCAGGCCACTGGGGTGACGGCCAGGCGGAAGTTGACGATCGGAATGCCGTAATGATGGAATAGGCGCCGGCCTTCCGATACCAGGCGGGAGGCGAGGCTTCGGATTTTCTCCTGAGCCTTGCGGCAAGAGGCGTCTAAATTAGGGCCGGCGCAGTCGAGCAGGCTGATCCCCAAGGTTACGGTGCGCACGTCGCAGTTTTCATCGCGGAACATGCGCAAAGTGGCCAGAATATCTTCGGTGCGCATCAGTTTCTTCCTTGCGTGCGGCGCACGAGTCGGCGAATGGCTCCTACCTCGCTGGTGGCGCGCAGGATGTCTTGGTGAAGCAGGTGAAGGTCGATGCCAAGCTCGCAGGCGAGCGCTTCCAAATCCAGCGTCAAGCATTCGGCGCTGCGGGGACTCTGAGGGTGGATCTGAAAGATCATGGTGATCTTTTCTTCTTCGGTTTTGGTATAGAGGTCTTCGATGTTGATCGCCCGGGAGGCCAGATGACTGGTGATCTGGGCAATCAACCCTGGGCGGTCTTGACCTTGCACAGTGAGAAAATAAACCCCAGCTGCCTCTTCCGGCACGAACAGGGGGTGTGGATTGTAGGGGCTGACGCAGACCGACAGCGCCATCTCAGGCTCCGCGGTCTCTATGCGCGCTTGGATCTCTATGGGAGAGAGCTTGGCTGGGAGGCAGGCGCATAGGATCAAGGTAAAGTACCCGCGCATTACCGTTTGGCTAAGTTCGGTAACGTTGCCGCCCAGTTCGAACACAGCTTGAGTGACGGCGGCGACTATGCCGGGCCGATCCTGGGCCATAACCGCAATGATGAAGTCTTGGGTGTGATTCAAAGCAGGCGATGCATTCATTTTTAATATTTTAACTTAGCCCACCCCACATCCAGCCTAAACCTTGACCCATACGCCTGCTCAAGCTCTTCTAATCGTTTTCGAGCAGCCTCCAGTCCTCGTTGTTTTAGATAATGCATTGGCCCGCCGCGAAAGGGGGCGAACCCTGCCCCTAGGATCAGAGCGGCGTCGACGAGGTCGGTATCTTCCACGATTTTCTCGCGCAAGGCCGCCACGCATTCGTTGACTAAGCGTAGGATCAATCGATCTTGAATGAGTTCCTGGGATAAAGGGCTTACAACGCGCTTGCGAACAATAGGTTTTCCGCCGCGATAACGGTAAAAGCCCTCCCCGCTTTTGACTCCTAGTTTTCCAGTTGTTACTTTGTCACGCAAACGCTTGGGTACCTCCCCGCCCAACTTTTGGGTTAAAATCTCGGCCACTGCCAGGCAGACATCCAGGCCCACGGTGTCGGCTAAGCGGATTGGTCCCATGGGCATGCCGAATTCGGCCGCTGCCCGATCGATGGCTTCCTGGGGGATTTGCTCCTCCAACAAGAGCATCGCTTCCATGAGGTAAGGCATCAGCACCCGGTTGACCAGAAAGCCAGGAGCGCTTTTTACCGGAAGCGGCAATTTGTCGATCGCTCGTACGAAAGCGCAGGCTTTCTCTACAGTTTTGGGGTCGGAGAATTTCCCTTGGACTACTTCTACCAGCGGCATTTTCGCAACTGGATTAAAGAAGTGCAGTCCCACGAGGCGCTCTGGCCGCTCTAGGGCCTGAGCCAGTTCCTCCAGCGGCAGGCTGGAGGTGTTAGTGGCGAGCAAAGCGTCTGCGCGAAGCCTTGGCTCGATTTGACGATACAGAACCTGTTTGGCCTTAAGGTCTTCGACAATGGCCTCGATCACTACCTCGGCTCGGGAAAGTTGTACGCCTTTGACATCTGGGATAAAGCGGTCGCGCGCGGCGGTCTCTTCGTGTCTGCGCTTGAAAGTGCGGGAAAACAATTGGTAAGCGCGCTTGACCGCTGGCGCGACGTGTTTTGGCGAAAGGTCCTGGACGCTGGCTTTCAGTCCGTGGGCGCTGCACCAAGCAGCGATGTCTCCTCCCATGGTCCCAGCGCCTATGATGTGGACATGATGGAAAGCTGCTTCACTGCGGCCAAAGCCTTTCAACCGCTCGCGCAGGAAAAATACCCGAACCAGGTTCTGGGCCGTCTCGCTCAGCAAGAGCTCGGCCACCGATTCGGCTTCAGCAAGGAACATCCCCTCCTGGGCGCCAAAGCGCTGCCACAGCGCGATCAACGCATAGGGGGCCGGGTAATGCTCAGGACGCGCGCGCTTTTGAACTTGGCGGCGAAGATAGGCGGCCAAGAGCGGACGGATCGGGGCAAAGTTGAGCAGCCTCAGCCACCAGGCAGGACGCTGAAGCGGCGGCTGGGTGGTGATCAGATGCCGACAAGCGCGATCAAGGTGACGCTCGGGAACGGCGTAGTCTAACAGTCCGTAGCGTAAGGCGGTTTGCGCATCTAGGCTGTTGCCGGAAAGCATCAGCTCAAACCCTTTAAGAACGCCAATGGTTCGAATTAGACGTACGCTGCCGCCAAAGCCTGGGTGGATGCCGAGCAGGATTTCAGGCAGTCCTAAGCGCGTTTTAGCATCGTCTAAAGCCACCCGATAGCGACAAGCCAAAGCCAGCTCCAGACCTCCACCCAAGCAATAGCCATGGATCCTAGCCACAGTAGGAAACGGCAGCTCAGCCAGGCGCCGAAAGGTCGCATGAGCTTGGTGGACTAGGGTCAACGCCTGATCCCGTGAGGTGATTTTGGCGAACTCCTTGACGTCGGCGCCAGCGCAGAAACCGGAAGGTTTGGCCGAACCTAGCACTAAGCCTTTAGGCGGTTTGGCATCGAAGAGGGTGATCGCCTGGCCCAGCTCTTGCAGCACCTCGCTCGAAAGAATGTTGACGGGGTTTTGGGCATCCAGCCACAGCCAGGCTAGATCCTGGGCGTCGTGTTCTAAGCGCCAGTGCCTGAGTTCACCCACGACCTACCTCCTCGACTCGCTCCAGCAGCATGGCCCCTCCTTGGCCGCCGCCTATGCACAGGGTGGCGATTCCCAGTCTTCCGCCGCGTTCAGCCAACACGCGCAGAAGGTGCAGCACGATGCGCGTTCCGCTCATGCCGACCGGGTGGCCTATGGCGATTGCTCCGCCGTCGACGTTCAGGCGTTCCCGGTCGATCTCCCCGAGCGGGCGTTCTAATCCCAACTCCTCACGGCAGAAGCGCTCTGAGGCAAGGGCTTTCAGGCAGGCCAGGACCTGGGCGGCGAACGCCTCGTTGATTTCCCAGTAGTCTATGGCTTTTAGTTTTAAGTTATTGCGTGCCAGCAAGGCCGTGCTGGCGTATACTGGTCCCAGCCCCATGACGGCAGGGTCTAATCCGGCCCACGTGCAATCCAAAATTTTCCCCATGACTTTAAGATCATAGCGTTTGACTGCTTCTTCGCTAGCTAGGATCACCCAGGCAGCACCGTCGGTGACTTGGGAGCTGTTGCCGGCGGTGACCAGACCGAACTCGGGGTCGAAAATGGGCTTGAGCTTGGCCAGTTGTGTTAAATCGGTATCAGGCCGCACGCCATCGTCGTGCTCATAAACATTGCCCTCGCCGTCGTACAGGGTCTCAATTTCTGCAGCCAGTCGCCCCTCAGCTTGTGCGGCGGTCAAGCGCCGGTGGCTTTCTAGCGCATACGCGTCGGCCTCCTGGCGCGCGATGTGGAAACGATATGCCAAGATTTCAGCCGTTTTTCCCATGATCAGTCCCACCGTGGGATCGGTCAGACCCCGGATCAGGCCGATCACCGGGGCAAAGTGGGTCGGACGCAGGCGCGCCAGCTGACGCAGCTTGGCCGGTAAAGTGCGTGCCTTTTGCCATTGGCCAAGCCAGAAAGCCATTTGCTCATGGAAGAGCACCGGCGCGTGGCTCATCGCCTCGGCGCCGCCGGCCAGGACCAAAGCGCTGCGGTCGCAGGCGATGTCGCGCGCTGCTGAATCGATAGCTTGCAGGCCGGAGCCGCAGTTGCGCTGCACGGTAAAAGCCGGCATCGTTTTGCCTAGCCCCAAGCGCAAGGCAACGACGCGGGCCAGGTTAGCCTCGTCAGGGCCGGGGGCGGCGCAGCCTAGGATGACTTGATCCAGTTCGGAAGGCGCAAAGGGCTGGCGCGCCAGCAAAGGTTGCGCAGCGCGCACAGCCAAATCGGCGGCGGTGAAGGGTCCCGGTACCCCCCGGGCTTTCAGGCACGGGGTGCGGCTGCCATCCACTACATATACTGGGCGAGCTTGGTAAGTGATATTGCACCTCCTAGGCGGAAAACCAAGGGGAAGCCTGCTCTGTCATTTTTGGGAAAGCATCCACCGCGATTACCTCTTGCACCAGAGCTTGAGCGGTGCGCAGCTGTTTATCCTCTTCAGGCGTAAGCAGCCCTTGCGCTTGGGCTGCTGCGAGCGCAGCAGGTCCCGGTGGGACTTGGCCGGCTTTGATCGCTTGACGTAGCTTTCTCTCCGCGGCGCTGGCTTCTAAGGTCGCAATCAAAGCCTGTTCCAGGCGGGTGATAGGCTCGTTTGGATCTTGGGGCAAAAACACCCCGGCGGTTAATCGATCGCGCACTGGACCTGGAGTTTGGAGCAAAGAGACTATCGCTTGATCCAAACGATCGCTGGGTGGGCCGAACCGCCTCCCCCAGGGAAGCACGAACCATCTTACTGTTTTTCCCACCCAGGGAATGGGATAGTTGGCCAGAAGCTCTACCACCGCCTGCTCTGTTCGAAACAAACACCAGGCCATGCCCCATTCCAACAAGGGACGTTCGCTCTCTGACGGGTCTGCCTCCAAATGGTAACGCAGCAGAGCCGAAGCCAGATACAAATGGCTCAGTATGTCCCCCAAGCGTGCGGAAAGGCGCTCGCGCCGTTTCAGTTCTCCGCCTAAAAGCACGAAACTTAAGTCACTCAAGGCCGCAAGCACCGCTGAAAACCGGCTTAGGTGCTGGAGGTAGCGCTGATAAGGCCCGAAGCTGCGTGCCAGACAACCGTGGGTGAACCCTAAAAGGGTAGCGCGTATCAGATTGCTGAGCGCCAGCCTAAGGTGCCCCATGAGGGCTTGGTCAAAAGCAACCAGGTCTAAAGCCGAGGCGGCGCGCATTTCGGCAAGCAAATAAGGATGGCAGCGGATCGCTCCCTGGCCGTAAATGATCATCGCGCGGGTCAAGATGTTGGCTCCCTCGACGGTGATGCTGATTGGGATCGCCTGGTAAAGCGTGCCCAGATGATTGCGTGGCCCTTGCATGATGGCCTTGCCACCGTGCACGTCCATAGCAGCGTTGACTACAGAGCGCATGGCTTCAGTGGTGTGATACTTTAGGATCGCTGAGGCCACCGCTGGGCGGATTCCCCCATCGATGGCTGCCAAAGTCACGATCCGACCGGCTTCGATCAGATAGGTCAGGCCGCCGATTTTAGCTAAGACCTCAGTTACCCCTTCGAGGGCGCTGATAGGAACATCGAACTGGCGCCGGATACAGGCATAAGCCAAAGTGGTGCGACAGGCTAACTTGGCGGCGGCGGAGGCCAAAGCCGGCAAAGAAATACCGCGACCTTCGGCCAAGCACTCCATCAGCATCCTCCACCCCTGTCCGATTCCAGCGCGCCCGCCCACTACCCAGTCTAAGGGGATGAATACGTTATGGCCCTGGGTTGGGCCATTTTGGAAAGGGATGTCCATGGGATTGTGGCGCTGTCCAATTTCGACCCCGGGCGTAGCCGTAGGAATTAAGGCCACAGTGATGCCCAAATCTTCGCCAGCGCCTAGAAGGCGCTCGGGATCATACAGCCTGAAGGCCAGCCCCAGCAAAGTAGCTACCGGAGCCAAGGTGATGTAGCGCTTGTTCCAGTCGAGCAGAATTCCCAGGACGTTCTGTTGTCCTTGGAAATCCCGCCGGCAAACGATACCGATGTCGGTCATGGCGCTGGCGTCTGAGCCAGCCTCGGGGCTGGTCAAAGCAAAGCACGGAATCTCCTCACCCCGTGCCAGGCGCGGCAGATAATAGGCTTTCTGTTCTGGAGTACCGTACTTGCGGATCAACTCTCCAGGCCCTAAAGAATTGGGCACCATTACCGTCACGGCGGCAGTAAGGCTGCGGCTGGCGATTTTGAGCACGACCTCCGAGTGGGCGCGGGCGGAAAATCCAAGTCCGCCGTATTCTGCAGGCAACACCAGACCAAAGAAGCGGTTTTCCTTGAGAAACTGCCAAACCTGAGGCGGAAGATCGTAAAGCTGGTTCCTAATTTGCCAATCGTCTAGCATCCGGCACAACTCTGCCACTGGGCCGTCGAGGAAAGCCCGCTCCCTCTCGGTTAAAGGTTTGAGGGGAAAGCTCAAAAACTTTGGCCAATCCGGCTGTCCGCGGAAGAGCTCTGCCTCCCACCACGTTTCCCCAGCTTCTAGGGCTTCCTGCTCGGTGCGCGATAGCTTGGGCAGCTTCCGGCGCGCCCATTGCATCACCCAGGCGCTCAGGAGCCTGCGGCGCAGCGGGGCAAAATTGCCGATGATAATAGGCGGCAGGATTAGCAACCACCCAACTAAAAGCGCGGCAGGACTGGCCAACCCAAGCAAGCTGAAAGCAACTAGGATGGCTAACAACCACAAGATCCACGCTTTCAGTCCTGCGCCGACGAACGCCAGGACTAAAAACGCGGCGATCAGGGCAATGCTCAGAGTCATACCGTCTTGCTTGATTTAACTGAGTGTAGCCCTATGGGTGGATCAGGAGCAAGGAAGTCTCGCAAAAGCAGGGCTGCGATCAGATAAGCGCCTAGCCCCATTCCCAGAACTAAGGTTAATCCTAAGTGGATCGCCAGCACGCTGGCCAGAACCGCGCCAGTGACCGAGGCGCAGCCGTTTGCTGCCCAGGCCCAGCCAATCCCCTCCGGCCAATATTTGGAGAGATAAGTCATAGCAAGCGGAAAAGGCATACCCATGCACCAGGCCAGGGGGGCGAGCAAAAGCTGGGTGAGAGCAATCTTAAGCCAGTCGGGCGCAGCCGAGGTAGTCTCGCTCAACCAAGGAAGAAGGCTCATGTCGAAAAGCGCCCAAGCCCAAATCCCAAGCACTACCCATCCCAGGGAAAGGCCGGGCACGTGCTTATGCAGCTGCTCTAAGGAAATGCTGCCGACCCCAGCCCAGAACAATACGCCGGTGAGCACTACGGCGACGGCATACAGAGGATGGGTGAGATAGAGGATGAATTTCTGAATCAGTGCGACTTCCACAAACATAAAGCCAGTGCCGATGGCGGCAAAGTATCCTAAAATTTTGAGCTTAGGCAGACTGCTTCGGGGAAGGCCAAAGAAAAGCGGAGCGACGATCAACAGCCCGCTCAGGATCAAAAGCTGCACTAAGCTTCCCACAAGCAAGAAATAAGCACTGTCTAAAAGCGCTGCCCCGCCCGCGGCGCGCTGTGCCCAAATCTCCTTAAGCGACGACCATTTGAAGCTGTGAAAGAAATAAGGCCTATCGTCAGTAGCCGGACGCACGTCGAACTTGTAGGCGGCAAAAAATTTGGAATCGTCGCGCAAGATGGCCGAGGCGGCCTGATAATAATAGTCCTCGGGCAAGCGATGGAAACGGTTGCCCTCTTTCGGCGTCATGCCCGGGAAATAGGCGAGATCGAAGCCACGCTCTCGACAGAACCTTTTCAGCATCTCGATTTCCCTGGCCGTAATCGAAGATGTTTTGACGATCAAGGTGATGACGTTCCAGCTTCGAATCCAGATCAAATGCCGGTCCGGATCAGAGACTCCAAGTTGTCGCAAAGCTGCCACAGCGGTGGCAAAGAGTTTCAATTCTTCTCGGGGTGGAGTGCGGGTCCAGCGAGTGATGGCTAGCATTCCCCTGGGGGTCAAACGGGAAATGTAAACGGCCAACCCTTCCACGGTATAGAGATAGGTCTCGCTTAAGGCGTGCAGACCAGAAGAAGCGGTACTGAAGGCATCGAGCAGCGCTATCTGAATCAGGTCAAAGCGCATAGGTTGTGCGGTCACAAACCCCCTTGCCTCGGCCAGGTGCAGGCGTACGCTTGGCAATTGGTAAAGCTGACCTGAGAAATCGGCAAAATCTTGCTTGACCAAAGCGGCTTGATTGGGATCCAGCTCCACCGCATCTACGCTTTGGGCCTGATGGTACAGGGCTTGCAACACCTCCATGCCGCCGCCGGCGCCAAGCACCAAAACGCGCGGTCGTTCAAGAAGATGATAAGGCAAAGCCGAAGGCATCTGGTCAAGGAAGGCCAGAGGCTCTTGCCTGCCATCGAAATGGGTGAGGGCGCTTGGTCCTTCGCCATCGGTGAAGACCGCAAGCTGAGGAGGGATTTGCTTGGAGTTCATGAGGCTCAGGCCAGGCGCATGGCGCAACGGCACCGCGCGATTTTTGACCACGGTCAACAATCCTAAGGGGCCGGAGCGCTGGCGGATAATTTTGGACCCCGTGGCCGCCAACGCTTGGCTGAGCGGTTTGTAGGGGGAGAGACGGAGCTTTGCCTGCTGTGCTCCCGCAGCCAAGCCGATCGCGGCTATGAGGATCAATCCAGCTCCCATCCTGGGTCTTAAACCCAATCCAGACCAGGCTAAGGCGGCGGCTAACCAGGCGGCAGCGCCGATCAAACCTAACGCGGTGAGAGGAAAGAACCGCTCAAGCAGCGCGATAGACCCCAGTGCTCCTGAGGCCGCACCGATGAGGTCAAAAGCGTAGATGCGGCCAGAGTATGCGCCAAAACGCGTCAGAGCCAGGCAGGTGGCGCTGGCGGCAAATAAAAACGGCCATAGCAGGATGACATAGATCGCCATCAGACGCAGCCATTGCTTGGGGTCCCACAGGAGCTCCAGAGGATTGAAGGCGATTGTCTGTGCAAGGAGAAATCCCCCGGTCAAGCAGGCTCCGAAAGCCAGGCAGGTTAGAGAGAAAAGCCAGGCGAACCGGCGCCGGACGAACTCTTTGAGCAGGGTGATCAAGGTGCCGCTGGCGCCATAGCCCAAAAGGGCTAGGCTGATGATGACGTAGGCGAAGTGGTGCCATTGGATGATCGCCAGAAGACGCATGAGCACGATCTCGCTGGCCAAGGCGCTGGCTGAGGTCAAGGCGACTGCAACCAGCAAAGACCAAGGCGGCGTCATCTCTTTTAGTGCCCGCCGGTCAAGGGTACAAAGCTGACCGGGAGGAGCTGGCGCGTCAATATTTCCCCTTGTGGGCTTTTTTCCACCACAAGCAAGGATTGGGTGAGGAACTGGCCGCCCACTGGAATGACCATTTTACCTCCAGCCTTAAGCTGCTGGACTAAGGGCGGCGGGATATGACTGGCGGCGGCAGTGACCACAATGCCGTCAAACGGAGCTTGTTCGGGCAGACCATAGTAGCCGTCGCCGACGTGCACCTCGACGTTGGTATAACCTTGCGCCATGAGCCGGCGGCGCGCCTGTTCAGCTAAAGGTTTGATGA
Organism: Methylohalobius sp.; assembly: GCA_026415315.1. GTDB lineage: Bacteria > Pseudomonadota > Gammaproteobacteria > Methylococcales > Methylothermaceae > Methylohalobius. The sequence goes on along the minus strand of JAOAHI010000024.1, from coordinate 14,843 downwards.
TCTCTATGGTATAAACGCGTTTGACCAAGCGCGACAGCACTGCTGCCTGGTAGCCCGAGCCGGTTCCGACTTCAAGCACGATGTGCTCTGGTTTGGGATCAAGTAACTCGGTCATCAGGGCGACGATGTAAGGCTGGGAGATGGTCTGGCCATGACCTATGGGCAACGGACGGTTTTCGTAAGCTGCGGACTGAAGAGAGGCGGGGACGAACAGGTGCCTTGGGACTTCAAGCAGCGTCTGTTTTACCTTAGGGCTTAGCGTGATTTTGCCAGTTGCCGAGGAAGTGGCGCGGAATTCCGCCTCGATCTCAGTCACCATCCGCTCTCGCGCCTGCTCCTCCCAACTGGCTGGCCAAGGTAAAGCGGCCAGCCATACTAAAAGCGCCATCGCGTACACAGCAGCTCCTTTAAAAAATCCACTGCTATCAAGCGTGCCGGCAATCTCGCCGCTTGTCAACGAACCGTCACCGATTTGTCGCACTCTTGTCATGGGCTGGCCTTATTCTCCGCCGAAGTAAACATTTTGGCGAGAGATTGTATGCACCCGGATGTTTCCGCTTCCCACTCATTCGTTTCGGGACTGCGCCGCTATGAGGCCTTTATCGCCATGAGTGAGGCTACGGTCAATGAGGCCTTAGCGCTTAGATACCGGGTCTTCGCTGGAGAAATGGGCGCGAGGCTTAAAAGCGAGGACGGCTTCGACCGGGATCGGTTTGATCCTTTTTGCGATCATCTGGTGGTGCGCGACCATCATACCGGCAAGATCGTCGGTTGCACGCGTCTTCTCAGCGAGCGAGGGGCTGAGCGGGCCGGTGGTTTCTACTCAGAGCAGGAGTTTGACCTAGGTGCAGTCAGACAACTCCCTGGCAAGTTGCTGGAAGTGGGCCGCACCTGTGTGGACCGAAATAGCCGCGGTGGGATCGTTTTGGCTGTATTATGGTCCGCGTTGAGCGATTATGCCTTAAAACGCGGTTTTTCGTATCTTATGGGTTGCGCCAGTATTCCACCTGGTCCCAATGGATTTGCCGTGGAAGCGTTCTACCGCAAGCTGCGACCAGAGCAGCAAGGCCCTGCCTGGTTGACGGTAAGTTCGCGCCGGCCAGTACCTAAAGAGTTTCACTGTGCGCGCGATGAGTGCGGTGTTCCGCCCTTGCTTGAGACATACTTGCGCCTGGGCGCGTGGGTGTGCGGCGACCCTTACTGGGATGAGGATTTTAACTGCATGGATGTGTTCATCTTGCTGCCGCTGGCCAATTTACAAGGCCGATACGTGCGACGCTTTTTCGAGGGGCACGCCCAAGCGCATGGTTTGGCCGAGGGTCTTAGTTAAGGGCGCCGCCGTTTTGGTTTGGCTGCTCGGCGGAGCAGGGATCTTGATTGTGGTTTTCCCTTGGCTGAGGCGGTTTAATCCTGCCGTCTGTGATGCCATTCGTTGCTTGTGGTTCCGGGGGCTGGCAATGATCTTAAAGATCCACGTTGTCGTCCGCGGCGCAGCGGTTGAGGGGGCCTCTTTGGTGGTCAGCAACCACATCTCATGGCTAGATGTGGTGGTCTTAGGCATCCAGGCCCCTTTTACCTTCGTTGCCAAGATCGAGGTAGCGGATTGGCCAGTGATTGGATTTCTGGCGCGGGCGAGCGGGACTTTGTTCATAGAGCGGGGGAGCCTCCGCGCCGCGCTGGCGTTGGTGCAGGCTATCGCGGATAGATTGAAAGCGGGCGAACGGGTAGTTGTTTTCCCAGAGGGTACCACTACCTGCGGCAGGGCTGTCTTGCCGTTCAGCGGGGCCGTGTTCCAGGCCGCTATCCTAAGCCGTTGTCCAGTACAGCCGGTAGCTGTGCGCTATTTAGGGGAGGCCGCCGAATTGGCTCCGTTTTTAGCCGATGCGATGTTTGTGCCGCATTTGCTGCAAGTGCTCAAGCTGGATCGCTTAGAGGCTATCCTCTCTTGGAGTCCGCCGCTGCCCGCCCGCGAGCCACGAGAGATCTTAGCCGAGCGGGCCCGCGCTGCCATCCTAAACAGGATGCGCACGCCCGACGCGGAAGGGGGGGATCAAACCGCCGGGGCGTTCCGAATTGCTTTGAAAGCGCGCAGGACTAGGCATTGGTCCTTTAAGGTCAGGGCATAGCCTCCATTTGATGTTCAGTCGCGCTGCCATACGCTGTTAAAGCACCCCGCCTGTTTCTCCGTCCACGCTTACCCACAGGTGCGGAAGTCCTAGGGCTTGGAGCCAAGAAGGTCCCTCTTCCTCTTTTAGGAGAGCGATAGTAGCGGCCGAGCCGGCTACAGTGCACAGCTCCCCCAACACCGTCACTGCGGCCAGATGCTGCACCGGCCATCCGGTCTTGGGGTTAAGGATATGGCTAAAACGCCTGCCGTCTATCACCAAGCAGCGCTCATAGTCGCCGCTAGAGGCCACCGCACCCTCCTGAACGAGCAAGGTGGTGAGCAGACCCTCGCAGCGCGGATGACGGATTCCCACCCGCCAGGGATTGCCATCGGGGCGCGGGCCGAGGATTCGAATGTCCCCCCCAAGGTTGACCATGCCGGAGCGGATCCCGGCTGCTATCGCTAAAGCCGCTGCCCGGTCTACAGCGTACTCCTTGACGATGCCGCCAAAGTCCAGCTCCACGCCGGGGGTGGGGAAGCCGAGTCTAGGTGGTTGCCAGCGCACTTTGTCCCAACCGATCTGGGCGCGCAGGGCTTCAATCCTTTCTAAGGACGGCAGCTGCCCGAGGTCAAAGCGCCAAGCGCGGCGCAAGATGCCAGAAGTGATGTCGAACAATCCTCCGCTTTGTTCGTAGCAGGTTTGGGCGTAGTTAAGTAGGCTCTGCGTTTCCGAGTCTACTTCCAGGCTGCCGCCTATAGCAGCGATGCGGTTGATCTTTGACAGCAAACTGTCGGCCCGGTAGCGCGAGTAGCGTTGCTCTAGGCGCTCGACTTCGGCGAGAATCGCGGCCAAGACCGATGATTTGGCTTTCTGGGGTGGAGCAAATAATTCCACTTCGCAGATCGTGCCCATAGCTTTAAAGCGGTGCCGCAGGCAAACTATTGGCATAAACGGCGCCTTTTGATTAACATAGTGCCGGAACAATAATAACAGCGAAGGGAAATGTTGACCCGCAGAAACCTGCTTAAGGGGATTTTGGCGTTAGCGGCTTTTGGTCTTTTCTCGCCGTCAGTTGGCGCTAACAAGCGCCGTGCTTCTTCAGGGTTAGCTTTCAGCTATGATTGGCTTAAAGAGAAAGCGAGGGAGCTTGCTTCCGAGCCTTTTGTTCCGGCCCCCGATCAACTGCCAGCGTGGCTGGCCGGGGTCGACTGGGACGCTTATCAGTCGATCCGCTTTCGCCCCGAACGCGCTTTGTGGCGCGAACTAGGGCTTCCTTTCCAAGTGCGCTTGTTTCACCTTGGGTTGTTTTTCAAGCATCCGGTGCGCCTTTACGAAGTGGCCGAAGGCCAAGCGCGGCCTATTCCCTATCGCGCCGACTGGTTCCAGTTTGGTCCTGAGCTCAAGGTTCCACAGAAGGTGCCAGATCTAGGCTATGCCGGTTTTCGCGTCTACACTCAGCGCGATATCGATCGCGACGTGTTTGCTTTCCTCGGGGCCAGTTACTTTCGAGCCGTAGGGGCAAGCAAGCAATATGGCCTATCTGCCCGCGGCCTGGCGATCAACACTGGCTTTGACGAGGAGTTTCCCGAGTTTCGCGAGTTCTATTTACAGCGCCCAGAGCCCTCGGCTGCGGCCATCGTCATCTATGCTTTGCTGGCTGGACCTAGCGTCAGCGGCGCGTACCGGTTTGTGGTCACTCCAGGCGAGCCTACGGTGATGGACATCGAAGCCAATCTCTATCCACGCCGGATCATCGAGCGGGTAGGGATCGCTCCGCTCACCAGCATGTTCTTATGCGGTGAAAACGATCGCCGAGTAGCCGACGACTTCCGCCCCGAAATCCACGACTCCGATGGGCTGGCAATATGGACCGGTGGAGGCGAATGGATCTGGCGGCCCTTGCTGAATCCCCCCACGGTACGCACCAATTCCTTCTTAGACCTAAACCCCAAAGGGTTCGGCTTGCTCCAGCGCGACCGCAACTTCGATCATTATCAAGACGATGGAGCCAATTACCATCTTCGCCCTTCGACTTGGGTTGAGCCACAAGGCGCCTGGGGCGAGGGGGCGGTACAACTAGTGGAGCTTCCGGCGCCGGATGAGACCTTCGACAACGCGGTGGCGTTCTGGCATCCGAAAGAGCCGTTAGTTCCTGGCCAAGCGTATATTTTCCACTACCGTTTGAGCTGGGGAGAAGACCCTCAGCCTCCCTCCCACGGCGCACGGGTGGTCGCCACGCGCACCGGAGTCGGTGGCATCCCAGGGCGCAAGAACCAGATTCCCTCGCGCAAATTCGTCATTGATTTCGGCGGAGGGCGGCTGAACGAGTTGTCAGAGACTGCCAAAATCGAGCCGGTGATCACTGTCTCGCGCGGCCAAGTGTTGGAGCCGGCGGTGCGGCTGATCAAAGGCACGCCTTATTGGCGGTGCAACTTCGATCTGGTGGTGGACGGCCATGAGGCAGTGGACATGCGTTGTTTCTTAAGGGACGAGCAGGGAGTGCTCACCGAGACCTGGTTGTATCAATACCTACCGCCTCAGAAAGTATAGCTCCAGGTAAAGGTCAAAGCTCCTTCGCGCTTAAGCTGGTAGCCGTAAAAATCGTCCATCACCGGCTGCAGCCATTCAAAGCGCAAGGTGTTGCCAGCAAAGGGGCCCGAAGGCACGATAGCGCTTAAGCCAAAGCCTAGGTCGAAGAATTTCCCGCCCGCATTTTGCGGAAAATCCATAGGCCCCAGGCGCAGGCTGAACCCATCGACGTCGCCAGCCATTTTCCCCTGGAAGGTATAGACTCCGCGTACCGAAGCGCCCAACCAGTCCGTCAAGCTATACCCTCCCCAGGCGCTGGCTTGGGCTAGATGGCCGCGGCGCCAGCCGGCGTCGTTCTCCTCCAGGCGCACAGTACCCAGAAGCTGTCCTCCCCACCACCACTGACCTTGCTCTCCGGTATAAGTGAGGCTAGGGATGAAATCAAAGCTACCGCTGCCCAGCTGCATGTCAAAGTGGTGAAATCCCATCTCTTGCTGGTGCATGCGCCGCATTTTGAGGTGCACGTCGCCGGTGGGAGCGCTTAGCCCTAGGCCCAAGTGGAGATGGTGCCCTGGAGTGTGCCACAGGCGGATCAGAGTGGCCAGCAGCGTGTCGCTCACGCCGCCGGTGGTATGCTTGCCGCCGTGTTCGAATACGGCCGGATCGCGCGGTGGGCGCCCGGAGAGCTCGTCGATGTCCATCTCCATCGCCATAAACTGCGGCATGATCATGAGGTTCAGCCAGTCGCTCGGCGCATACATAAGCTCGAGCATGTGCATGGCCATCTCCATTTTTTTGGGCACATAGCGGCAGGCGATAGGGCTGCAGCCTTTGGCGACGACCAGCTGGTCGCGGGCGCGGCGTGAGCCGTGCAGAAGATTGCCGTTTTGGCTTTGGTGCATCAAGCGGTAGCCGACCATGAACGGGGTGGCTGCCGGCATCATGTGGGCGTACATGAGGCCGGCTGGGAGAAAATGGTGGCCGTGTGTACCGTGATGATGGTGTGCATGGTGCTCCAGGCCGCTCAGCTGTAGAGCCTCCAGGTCCATCTTCAAGGCGGCGTTGGCGACCAAGAAATCAAAGTCGCTGTAGGCGTCTTCGCCGCCACCGCTTAGTTTCAGAGAGCCAGCATGGGCGTAGTACTCAAAACCTGCCTCGAGGGTCACGCCTTTGGCGAAGACCTTGCTAATGGTGATCCCCCCGCTCAAGGCGCCAAAGCCAGACAGTCTATGGTCGCTGGAGAAGTGTTTGGGCAGAGCCTGGCGGTTGAAGCGAATGCGTTTAGGAGCCACGTCGTCTGGTGGAGTGACGGGGTTTCCAGATGCATCGAAAAAGTCTCCGCTGTCTACGAAATATTCCCGTCCTTGACCGTCCACCCAAATTTCTCGCCCTCTTGAGTCTTTGGCGATGGCTTCAAAAGGCTGGAGGGAGAGCAAATACGGTTGGTAGAAACTCGCCTGATCCTGGGAGTAATAACGGATCCTGGGAGCGATGGTCCAACCACCGCCTAAGGGTTGAATCCACTGCGCCTCGAAAGTATGGGCAGCGATTCCCCAGTCGTCGCGCGCGAACTGGTAGCCAAGGTGCAAAGCAGCGTCCAACGACGCAAGGTAATGCACCCACTTGAGGCCAACTACTCCTTGGTTGCGCAGCGCCGGTCGCTCCTCAAGCAGCGCCCTTCGGTTACCGATGAGGACGAGCTGGCCGAGTTGCGCTGGGTCGATGAACAGCACTGTCACCGCTTTGTAAGGGTTTTCTAGAAACCCAGCACTTCTCGTATAGCCTAAATTGAGGCTTAAGAGATCATCGCGGGTTAATATCTGGCTTAAGCCCAAATTGAGGGCAAAATCCTGACGTTTGCCTACAAGCTGCTCAAGCCCTAAGCCGCCTTTTTGACGCAGGTTGATGCCGGTACGGTAGCTGTCCTTGACGATGTAAGGAGAGGAGTCGTGGTCGAGGATGGCCTGGATGTCGCTGTGGGTGTAGTTAAAGCCGTAGCTTAAAGTGGTTAGCTTGCGGTTGAAATCCAGCCGCCCGCTCACTCCCCCGTAGGCCGATTTGTAATCGTTCTCTAAGGAAAATCCCCCAAGCAGCGAAAGCTCGGCCTCGTTCCATTCATAGCCGAGCCGGAAATCTCCCGCCCGCCGCACCTCAGGCGAGGCGGTAGCGAGAACGTGGACCAGGCGTGAATCTTTGATTCCTCCGCGCAAGGGATTGAGATCGGCATCGAGTTCGACTTGGCCGGTGAGCAGTGGCGAAGCGCCCGAGGTGACATCTAAAGGGCGATTGGGCTGGGCAGCTAGGGGAGCAGTGGCGATGGGGGTGGCTCCGGACCAGACGTCTTCGGTATAGGTGAGGCCCAAGCGCCAACGGTCATATAGTCCAAGGTCCAAGGAAAAGCGCGTGGTATCGACTTGCAGAGGGTCGAATTGGCTTTTAACGTCGAATAAATTGCGTTTGCCCTCCTGATAACGGCTGTATTGCAAGCTCACTTGGCTATTTTCGGCCGCTAGCCCTGGCAACAGCAAAGCCGCCGAGGTCAAAGCGGTCAAAGCTTGGCTCTTATTCACTTCCTCCCTCCTTAGTAGCAACCGCAACCGCCGCCGGCGCCCTTGATGCCTCCCCCTGCCTCGCGGCTGCTGTAGACGTGTTCCTGGATAGCGCTTTGATTAGGGTTAGGATCCAGCGCCATGTGCGGTTTGGCCAAGCGGCCGCGCTCCCAGGGAGCTACTTGAACGCAGCCGGCCAAAAAAAGCAAAGCTGTTATTCCTACCGCAAAGCGCTGCATCCGTTTACTCGGACTCGGCTAATAGTTCCTCGACTTTGGCTTTAAGCACCTTGCTGTCTCCTGGGCGAAAACCAATATGACGATAGCGCACTTGTCCCGTGCGGTCGATAAGATAAGTCGCTGGCATGCCTTCGACGCTGAAGGCGCGGGCGCACTCGCCGTGCGGGTCTAACAGAACGAAAAAGCGGGGGGGGTGGCGGTCGAGAAAGGCTTTGGCCTCTTGTAAGTTTTCGTCTAAATTCACGGCCACCACGGCTAGCCCTCTTTTGCCTAAGTCTTCGGTCAAAGCATTCATGAAAGGAAAGGAGTGGGCGCAACTTGAACACCAAGAAGCCCAAAAATCCAAATACACCACCTTGCCCTGAGGGAGAGTTTGAGCGTGGCCGTTTAAATCGGTCAGTCGGCAGCCGGGCATTCCTTCCCCCCATGCCAGCTGCGCCAAGAGCACGGTTCCTAGTAGCCAAGCTCTCATTGGGCCAAATACGCAGCAATGTCCTGTAGGTCGGCAGAGGTCAGCACATTGGCCAACGCGCTCATGCCACCCTTGTTCTGTGCGATCGCACCGGCAATAGCTTCAGCGCTTTTTCCGCGCCGGCGCGCATCGGGAGTCTGGCCGTGGCAACTGGCGCAATATTGGACGTACAATGCCTGGCCGCGGGCGCTGTCGCCGTGGCTGTCGTGCCAGCCGTCGTAATTCAAATCGTCGTCGTGGAAGCCATCGCGGTTTAAGTCGTCGTCGTAGAACCCATCGTCGTCCAAATCGCCCGGACCGAAAAAGGTTTCCCCAACTTGTACCAACTCTTTGGCCACCCCGTCCCAGCCACCATGCCAACGGCTTATGTCGAACACATCTGCGCCTGCGTCGGTCACGACCGCGTACAAAAAGTAAGGATGAGGAGGCACTACGCCGGGTGGGAAGGAGAACAAGCCTATCTCTCCGCTATAGAGGCTGTCTCTGCGCAAGGGGAGAGGTTGCTCATGAAATTGGTTATCCTCTCCGTAGAAAAATAACTTGCCGGAGATTAACACCGCCATGTATAGATCGCCGCTGTCGTCTTGATCGAAGTGAAGCGCGACTTCGATCGGGTCGTCCGCTCCGACCAGGGCACGGTTAGTGACAAACTCTAGCGCGTTTGTGCTCAGGCTCCACAGAGTGAGGCAGATCAGCAGTGCGCTTTTTAATGACATGGCCTTCCTCCCTAGGGGTTTCATTGCACTTGACGGACTTGGATCTCGGTTCCCGTGTGGACGTGGTCGGAAGTCATACAGTGCCAGATCACGGAAAACACCCGCCGGCCTGGGCCGGTCTTGTTGGCCAGCATTCGATAGACGCCGTCGCCTCCTGGGAGCAAGATCGGCTCGCTGTATACGCCGTCGCCCGACACCGGGTCGGTGGTGTTGGCGGCTTGGCTGCCCTTAATCACCTGCAGGTTGACCATAAGTCCCGGTGCGGGAGGGCTGTCGTCGCGGACTTGGGCAAACAGATAACTAGTTGGTCCGTGGCCGTCGTCGGCGCAGATCACATCGGCCAAGTCGGTGGCCTGAGCATCTGGGCTTTCAGGATGCATTGGCAGAGGAATCCCGGTCGCATCGTGGGCAAACCCGTTGCTCGTCCATATCAACCAAACAATCAATGCCAAAAAACTCATCCTCACACCCTCAAAATCAAGAGGCAAAAGCGGGGACAGGGGTATACCTGTCCCCCTAAGTACCAATTAAGGTGCCGGCCAGATCTGCTGACCGTTCCACTCTGCTTTGAGTTTCTCCTTAATCTGGCGCATGGACGGATAGATGCGCACGTCTACCCCTTGCCCACAATTCGCTGGCAGCGGGAATTGGGTCAAGTTGCGGTTGACCTTGAAAGTGGCTGGAGAGTCGTAAGCGTGGTTGGGATCGCCAAAGTACTTGGCATCGGTGCTGTTGGGATCGACCCCGGGCACCGCTTTGACCCAGAAGTTGGTCACGTGATTGAACTCGGGATCAGCCAGGCTTTTGATTTCACACACGTCGGCAATGGCCGGCATGAAAGTGATGCTTTTAGCGCAGGCGTTGTCCTGAAACATCACAGCTTGGATGCGAAACGGTATAGGACCATACCAATTGTGCGGTGGCAGTCCCTCGCCGCCGCCGGCCCAGTAGCCAATAGGATTGCCGTTTTTGTCGGAAATCATTTGCTGGATAGGGAACACTTCGTTGCTCTTAATCACCCGAATAAGCCCACCGGCTTGAATGAAATCTGTCACCTGCCCGTTGTGACGGTTCCATGTCTGGCCGCCGTCGCTGGAAACTTCGACGATGGAGTCGGTCTGATCCGGCATGAGCAAGATATGGCCGATCACGCTGTGTTCCCCACAGCCGTGAGCGATATTGGCTTGGGTCACGTAAGTCGCGTGCCTTGCCCGGTTTTCGTCGGCGCTTGAGGGTGACAGGCGGGTGTGGGCGAACGCCTGGCTAGTCAATCCTAGGTAGATCGACCCCATAGCGAGCAGAAATTTATTACGGCTTAACATGGTATTTTTCCTCCTTCAATGATTTGCTTTGATTTACCAGAGCTTTCTACTTGCTCTTAGGCTTGGGGAATTTAACTAATGTTTTCTGGCAAAAAACATTCCATATATTTGGATCAATACCTTATGAAACATTATTTTTTAAGACCGAGTTATTTCACGCGGTTGATGTGGCAAATAACTCAGAGGAAAAGCTCGCCCACTTGGGCGAACAGGACGGCGCGATAGGTTTTGGCTTTTTGGCGCTGGAGGAGATCCAGGGGGTTATGGTCGTCGCTTACGATCGGTCCGGCGCTGGGAGCAGAATTAAGCCTATAGCTTACAAGATTGTCACTTAGTTTTATCGGTTGTTCGGAGGCAAGCAGCAAAAAGTCGTTAAAATCAGCTTCTGGGTCGGTGGCCAATGCTTCTACCTGCGAAAAAACCGAGCGCAAGGTTCGCCACACGGCATCCAGGGCCTGGCGCCCAGGGCCTTGCCGGAAGCCAACGAAATTAAGTAGCAGAACCCCTTCCGGGCGAAGCTTAGCGCGTAGGTCTTGAAAAGCTTCCTGAGTCAGAAGGTGGACCGGTTCGCTGCCGCCAGTGAAGCAGTCGTGGATGATAAGATCATAAAGGTGCGGGATTTGCCGCACTTGAGTTCGGGCATCCGCCAGCCAAAGTTTTCCCGGCGGGCGGAAGCCAAAGTATCTGGCCGCCGCCTCCGCCACCGCTGGGTCGATCTCAATCACGTCCACGGCTAGTCCTCGCTGGCTCAACTTTGGCACCAATGTTCCGGCGCCTAGGCCGATGAGCAGGGCGTCTTGAGCGAGCGGATGGATAGAGAGCGCTTCAATCACTAGGTCCTGGTACGCCAGTCGGCTTTGGCCGGTGGTGAGGTCGATCCCGCCAATGATGGAGGCATCGGCCAGCAGCCAGCGCGCGTTGCGTTTCTTATCGTCTACGACTGCGATCTTGCCGTACAGGCTCTCGCGCTGAAAGAGCGCTTTGGAATAGGTAGCTTTGCTCAGATAAAGCGCTCCAATGACAAAAACGGCAGCTACGATGAGCCAAATAGGACGCCAAGGTTGGCGTAGGCGCTTGGCCTGCCAGCCAAAGAGCACAGCGGAGAGTCCGAGGAGCACAATTCCTAAGCTACCAAGCAGAAAGTGCGAGCCGAAGACGGGAAGCAGATAAAAACTCAAGCCCAAGGTCCCAGCCACGCTGCCTAGAGTGCTGATCGCATAAACGGTGCCGGAGGTGACCCCCGCTTGTTCGTGATGTCGGCAGCTTAAATGGATGATCCAAGGCCCAACCATCGCCAACAATGAAAGCGGCAAGGCGAACAAGAGCGTCGCGCTCACTAAGGCTCCAAGGTGCAATCCTAGAGGATCGGTCATTACCAGCACCGGATTGGCTAAAAGCGGGATTAACGCGCAGGTTACCCCCGCTATGGCTAGGATGTCGGCCAAGCTCAGGATGGTGCGACCAGCGAGCCAACCACCTAAAAAGTAACCGACCGCGAGGGCGACTAGGGTCACCGTGATCAGGGCTGTCCAGACGATAAGGCTGGTGCCGTAAAATGGGGCCAGGATGCGGGTGCCCAGAATTTCCAGCACCATTACCGCCGCGCCGGTCAGGGCCACCGCTGCATACAGAACCAGCCGGTCCCAAGTTATCAACATGGGTAAACTCGATTCGGTCATCAGAATTTCCCCTGATGTGCTTCATGGCAAAAAGCGGCAAAGAGGAGGTAAACTCCACCCTAGTTTAGCTCTTAGAATTTGATTATGCTTTAAAAGACCAAAGCTCTTGAGACCTGACAATGTTGCGGTTTCTTTTGATCGCCTTAACCCTTGGCTGGGATAAGGCGCTAGGGGTCGAGGGATTGGATCCACGCCTAACGCGCAGCGAAGTTAAAGTTGTGGCCTATGGCGAGGCCAACCGGGTGGCGGTCGGTTCGGGGGTGGTGGTTGGCGAGGGAAAGGGAGCGACCAGTTGCCACGTCACCCGCACAGCGCACGCGATCGCTTTATTCCAAGGCGCCATGCGTTATGAGGTACTCGCTCAGAGAGCCGCCCCAGAGCGAGACGTGTGCTTGCTCCAAGCAAAGCTCAATCTGCCTGCGGTTCAATTAGGCGAAGCGGTGGCTGGGGAGGCCGCTTATCTCTATGGTTATCCCGGTGGCGTCGGCTTGAGCGTGACCAAAACTCAAATTCGCAGCCTTCACCCTTACCAGGATGGCCAACTTATCGAACTTGAGGCTGGCTTTGTGCACGGGGCCAGCGGTGGCGCTTTGTTCAACGAGCATGGTCAACTCATCGGCTTGGCCACGTTTATGCAGCGGAAACCGCCGGCTTTTTATGCTATTCCCGCCGGTTGGGTAACGATGGTGCTTAGCCGCCAGGCCGGGCCGATTCAGCCGTTACTCGAGCGGCCGTTTTGGCAGACCGATTCGAACTTTTTGGAGGATAAGTTGTGAGTTGGCAACAAGGTCGAGGCGGGATGGGCAGCCGCAAGCACGGCCGCTCAGGTCGTTCTGGCCCACCTCCCGACTTAAAACAGTATTTGGCCCGTATGCAAAACCAAAGCCAGCGCAAGCCCAAGCGCCAGCAGGCCTGGTTCAGTTCTGTTGTGACTTTGCTGCGTGCGAGGAGAACGTGAGCCTGGATACCGATTTTCTCCTGCGCCTGATTGGACTGCCGGCGGTGCTCGAGCAACACACCACCCTCGAGGAAGGGCTAAAAGAGCTGGCCAGTCTTACCGCGGCGCAGCTGCGTTGCGAGACGTGCTCGATCATGCTGTTGGAGCAGTCTGAGGAAGGTGAGCCGCCTAAGCTCCGGGTGTACGCCAACTGCGGTCCGCTTCCCCCGGAGGCGCACCACACGACCCAGGCCATGGGCGAGGGGGTTGCCGGATACGTGGCGCACACGGGGCAGCCGCTTTTGGTGTTAGATATTGGTGCTTCGCCTTGGGCTGAGGTCGCGCGCCAACCCGAGGACCGAAGGCGCAGCTTGATGTCGGCTCCGATTCTGGTCAGCGGAAAAACGATCGGAGTCATCAACGTCAGGCGTCCCTGTGATGGGAGGCAGTTTAATGAACAGGATCTAGCCAGCTTGCGCTTATTTGCTCTATTTGTAGGACAAGCGATTCAGCTTTTTCAGCTGCAAAACCTATTGCGTTCGCGCTTTGTGCGGCAGGCCGTGAGGGCATCGGAGCCGCCAGCCCAAATTAGCCCCGATCCGGCCCGTCTCGCCCGGATCGTGGCCAAATCCTTTTACCGTGAGCTGACGCAAGCCGGCTTTTCCCCACGCGACATTCTCAACACTGCCACCGAAGTCATCGGCTTGCTTCAGGAGCAACTGGCGCGCCACAAGCGGCGTTTGGAGCACGCCGATCAATGACAGACGGCTTTTAGCCGCGCTATGGCAGTCTGCAAATTTTCTAAACTGGTAGCGATGGACAGACGCACATGGTTAGGCGTTCCAAAAGCCGACCCTGGCACTAAGGCGATGTTGGCTTGTTCAAGCAAGTACTCGGCCAACGCTAGATCGTCTCGGAGGCCCAGACGTGCGATTAGGCCGGTAACCCTAGGGAACAGGTAAAACGCTCCTTCGGCTGGCAGACACTCGATGCCCGGAATTTGATTTAAGGCCTCGACCATGAAATCGTGGCGTTGTTTGAATGCCTCGACCATTGGCGTGATGCAGCGTTGATCGCCTTCTAGAGCCGCTACTGCCGCTGCCTGCGAAATCGAGGCCGGGTTGGAAGTGCTTTGCGATTGAATGTTTTTCATCGCCGCGATCAGCTCCCTGGGGCCAGCGGCGTAGCCGATGCGCCAGCCAGTCATAGCATACGCTTTGGAGACTCCGTTCAGTACGATAGTGCGCTCGTAAAGTTCTGGACAAGCGTTGAGAATGTTGGCGAATTTTCCCTCCCATAGGATGTGCTCGTACATGTCGTCGCTGGCGATCAGCACCGTCGGATGGGCCAAGAGCACTTGGGCCAGGGCTTTAAGTTCCTCGGCGGTGTATACCTTGCCGGTGGGATTGGAGGGGCTGTTTAAGACCACGAGGCGCGTTTTAGGGGTGATAGCAGCTTCGAGCTGCTCAGGGGTAATCTTAAAACTCTGGTCCTGACCTGCCTGGATAAACACCGGTGTGGCATCGGCCAAAAGCACCATGTCGGGATATGAGACCCAGTACGGCGCTGGAATGATCACTTCGTCGCCAGGGTCCAGCAGCGCTTGGGCCAAGTTATAGAAACTCTGTTTGCCGCCGCAGGAGACGAGGATCTGATCTGGCCGATAATCTAAGCCGTTGTCGCGAAGGAACTTATTGACGATGGCCTGTTTCAAAGCTGGGATACCATCCACTGGCGTGTATTTAGTCATTCCAGCGCGTATGGCTTCGATGGCGGCTTGCTTGATATGCTCTGGGGTGTCAAAATCCGGCTCGCCCACCCCTAAGTCGATGACTGGACGCCCTTGGGCTTTGAGCGCCGAAGCCTTGGCGCTCACCGCTAAGGTTGGAGAAGGCTTGATCTTCTTGACGCGCGCAGAGAGGGAAATTGTCATAATACCTATTTTCAGTTGAATAGCGCCAACATGATAGCCGAACGTATCCGCTTGCGACAGCCCTGTGCGGCCAAAAAATTTATTGTGCACAGCCCATTTAAACCAGCCGGCGATCAGCCCGAAGCGATTCGTCAATTGGTGGAAGGATTAAATGGCGGTGAACTGCACCAGACTCTGCTCGGGGTGACCGGTTCGGGCAAGACTTTCACTATGGCCAACGTGATCGAAGCGGTTCAACGACCAGCTTTGATCCTGGCGCCCAACAAGACGCTTGCGGCCCAGCTCTATGGGGAGATGAAGCACTTTTTTCCTGAAAATTCAGTGGAGTATTTTGTCTCTTATTACGATTACTACCAGCC
>JAOAHI010000023.1 GCA_026415315.1 Methylohalobius sp. | reverse complement strand
TCCCAACCTTCATGTAAACGCAAATAACAATAACGCCTTTCATTCCCTATAAGCCCCCCATAAGGGGGCTTTTTTGTTTCTTTTGGATATAAGGCTATCGCATATGCCGGAGTGGATCAGTTACTACTCGCATGGTAATTGTTTAGTTATCGCTGATTACAGCTCGCATTGGCAGACGTTGCTTGCCTGTCCATGGCCAGCAAGAGTCAACCCGCACATTTTGTTGAGGTGTGAGCGAGATCGTGAAGGTTTTCGACTGATTCACAAAGAACAGCGGGTTCAGGTCTGGGTGGGTTTCCCACCAAAGGAAATAAGAGGGTATCTCGGGGAGTTTGAAGTCATCTCTTGGAAAGGGCAAAATCTTGCCCATCTCATGGGGGTCTCTACTCAGCGCTTTGATTTAATTCTTGATGTAGGCGTCTCTCCAATACTGAAGCAGGAAGTGCCGCCGCTGGGTTATTTTTTTGTCTCTGCTGACTCGGATTTGAGCTCAGTTGTGGCTGGATTAGCTGAATGGGTTGGGGCGTTCGATAAACCAAAGTATTTTTCTTATCGAGAGCAAATCTGTGCGCATGCTGTAAGCAGGTATGATGGCTGCACTTCTTGTCTGACAGCCTGCGCTGCAGAGGCTATCACTTCTGAAAAAAGACGAATCCAAGTAAATCCTTATTTATGTCAAGGATGTGGGGACTGCACTAGTGTTTGTCCTAGCGGGGCGATCAATTATATATATCCAACTCGTGACCGCTTTCTATCCAAACTTCGTGAGTGTTTGATCAGCGCCCAGGCTAATCTTGATTTTAAGCGAGGGATAGTGGTCTTGGTTCACGAAAATACTCAGGCCGATGTGGTCAAGGCTTTCTGTGAGCAGCAAGGCGATAAGATATTGCTGCTAGCGGTTGAAGCGTTGGGGGCAGTCGGTCCGGATGCTTGGTTGGCAGCTCTGGCCTATGGCGCCAGCGCGGTGTGGCTCTTAGCGAACGGAATCTTAAATCATACCCGTTCCAATCTTCAGGCTCAGATGCAATGGGTTCGGGCAATTTTAGCTGCCCTGGGCTATAACCCCCAAGCTGTAAGGTGGGTACATGTCGACCAAGGTAACATAGAGTGGCTAGCGCAACCTGGTATCCCTTCCGCCGCGTTTTGGCCTCTTGCCGATAAACGGGAAGTGTTGCGCTTGGCTTTGTTTCACCTTACCTGTCATGCTTCTTTTAAACCTGCCGAAATTCCCTTACCAGAGGGTTCACCATTGGGCGCGATAGAGGTGGATTCGGGCAGTTGCACGCTGTGCATGGCCTGCGCCTATGTTTGTCCCGTTAAAGCTCTCCGAGTCGAGGGAGATAAGCCGCAGCTTAAATTTGTGGAAATAAATTGCGTACAGTGTGGCCTGTGTAAGCATGCTTGCCCGGAGAAGGCGATTCGTCTTAAACCCCGTTTCCTGACGGATTGGGATGAACTTAGGCAAGCGCGGATATTACATGAGGAGGTTCCGTTCAACTGCCTAGGATGCGGCAGACCGTTTGCTACCGCTAAAATGATCGGGGTAATATTGGCACGGATGAGCACGCACTCAATGTTCGCTTTTGAGCATCAACGACGCCGGTTAATGTTGTGCGAAGAGTGTCGAATCCGCGATATAACGATGGCCGAGGATAATGGAGACTGAGATCGATTCCTTCAGGGCCGGGTTATATGCACTCTTGGCGGCATTGTTATTGGAGTCACCTAAGCCGGAGTTGTTGACCCAACTGCGAAGTATGGAAGGGCTCCTTGAATTTGGACTGCAGGAGGAGCTGGCCAAAGCACTTCAAGAGTTGGCGCAGGCGGCCGCCATTGAGCCATCGGAACTCGAGCAGGAGTTCCATGACCTTTTTATAGGGATCACGCGAGGGGAGCTTTTGCCTTATGGTTCTTGGTATTTATCAGGGTCTTTACACGGGGCTTCATTGGCTCGGTTGCGTGAAGATCTTCATGCCCTGGGGATCGAGCGCGAGCCAAAGCAGCCTGAGCCAGAAGATCATATCGCTGCGATCAGTGAGGTTTTGGCGCTGCTGATTAAAGAGAGAGACGCGCGCCAACGGGAAGTATTTGCAAAGCATTTAGCTCCATGGGCAAGCAGGTTTTTTGACGATTTGGAAAAGACACATGCAGCGCGATTTTACCGTGCTGTTGCCAAAGTGGGTAAAATTTTTCTTGGGTTGGAAAGCCGGTATTTGGGGTTAGAGAGATGAATTACTCGGACGAGGAGATGCGTTTATCTGCAATTTGGATGAATTTGTGGAGGTCGCCTTTGGCGGTTTTGCGAGGGATGATTAAGGCTATATCCACGTCGAGGTAGATAAAGACATAACGTTTGGCAGCCTCGATTCTAAGGATATCTCGCCAAGGAATGCGGATTTCTTGTTTGCCGCGAATCTCTGCCAATGCCTGGGGCTCTAAGCGCAGTTTGTATTTCCCGATCAGCTGTTCCTTGTCGGCATCGCTGTATAGTTTGAACGTCTTGTGGCGAATGCTATATTTGATGAGCAGCGGCGACAGATAGTGCCATAGGACGGCAATCAGAGCAATGCAAATAGTGCCTAGAATATTGGCATAATAGAACCAGACGAAAAACGCCAATAAAGCTAAAATGGCTGGGAAGGTAATTTGATGACGGCGCAGAATTCTCTGGTAGTGCTCTTTGTCTTGAAGCTGATGTTCAGTGAAAGCAGTCAAATCCTGCTTTCGCAGTTCATACTCGATCTCTAGCATGCCTTGAAGTGTTGGTGTGGTTGACTTGTTTTCTATTTTAACCAATCCGGAAGAATTTGCGCGGATTAAAGCCAATGAGAAGTTATGCAGCTGATCATTACTGCCCTAGAGATTGAGGAGTCTAACTTATTCGAGCGCTTGATTTCGGGTATCCAAGAGAGCGCCTGTCACATCCTGGAAAGCCGCATGAGCCGGTTATCGGCTGGTTATGCTTGTTTTATGCTGGTAGAGGGCAACTGGAATCATATCGCCCGCCTAGAAAATGTACTTACGAGTTTGCAGCAAAGAGCCCAGGTGTTTTTTAAGCGCCTGCCTGAGGATACCAAAGAGCAAAATGGGGGAGAGCTGCTGTACGTTGCGGATGTAGTGGCTAGAAACCGATCTGGGATCTTGGCCGATTTAATCCGGTTTCTTGGCGATCAAGGGATTATGGTGCAGGACTTGCGCTCTAGCTGTTACCAACTGCCATATGTGGGCTCTCAAGTTTACACTATTCACTTGTTGTTGCGGATTCCGGAGGAGATTTCTGTCCTTGCCCTGCGCGATGACTTTCTGGACTTTTGCGAGCAACTCCAAGTCGATGCCATTCTAGAGCCGATTAAACCCATCCTATAGCAAAAGGATCCACGCAAAGAGAAAGTCGAGTGGCGAGGTGCTAGAAGAGCTTAAGGTAGTGCAGGCTCTTTGCGGTCTTTACCTGGGCAGTACGGTTTGGAGCGTTGATAGCTTCGGTTTCTGGGCCAGGAACTCAGTACGGCCTCTACCAAGGTGGCCAGGGGAATAGCAAAGAATACTCCCCAGAAACCCCATAGTTCGCCGAAAAAGAGGATAGCTACGATGATGGCGACCGGATGAAGGTTAACTACCTCTGAGAACAAAATTGGCACTAAGAGCAGTGCGTCTACGGCCTGAATCGAAAAGTAAGCGGTGGTAGCATACCAAAATGAGGTAGTTAGGTCCCACTGGAAATAGGCGACGACCAGGATGGGAAAAGTTACTACCGTGGCGCCTATGTAAGGAATGATTACAGACAATCCTACCAGCACTGACAGCAGCAGCGCATAGTTGAGGTGCAGCAACGCGAAAGTCACGTAACTGACTCCAAATATTATCAGAATTTCTATCACCTTACCCCGAATATAGTTGCCAATTTGGACGTCCACGTTACGCCATACCTGGGCGGTTAGGTGGATGTCTCGAGGCAGGTACTGCTTAAACCAGGTCAATATATTTTGTTTATCCTTGAGGAAGAAAAACACGAGGACCGGTACCAGAATGACGTAGATGATAATCGAGATAATATTGATTAGAGAAACATACGAGTAGCTCAGCAAAGCTTGCCCAGCGGAGATCAGTTCCAGCCGAATGGTTGAGACCAATTCATTGACTTGATCATAACTGAAAAATTGCGGATAAAGCCTGGGCAAGCGGTTGAGCAAGGCCAATCCTTGCGTCACCATCACCGGCAGTTGCTGCACCAGTTGGGCCAGCTGATGAAATAGCAGCGGTAGTAGGGCAAGGATGCTGAATAAAAGTCCAGCCAAGAATGTTGTAAATACCACGCATACGGCGACTAACCTAGGAGCTCTCCAGCGCTAGCATGGTTACCAATCCTTCTAGGAGATAGGCGATCACCAAAGCGGCAAAAACGGGCATCAACATGTCCGATAACCAAACTACGGCCAGAAAACCCAACGCTAGCAACACAGACAATGCGATGGCCTGGGGAGTTGGAAAAATGCGCCGAATCCATTTGGAAAGCCACTCCATTAGGATAGAAGTCGTCGGGGGATAAAAGGGTTTTTGGTCGGACATGGAAAACCCGGTTATTTTTTTAACTTTTTTCCTCTCTAAAAGATATTTTGCCAGAAGATAAAAGCTTGTTAGGGTGAAATCACACAACTTATTCACAAGATGTTTACCGAAAAAACACAGCATATTGTGGTTGACTGTTTATTGAAATACAGTCTATAGTGTTCTCAAGATCAATACTGCGGAACTTTCTCAAAGGGGGAGCCATGCAATCAGACAGCGTACGTCCATTGAGTGCCACCGAGGTTGAGACCCCTGTTGCTCCTATGCTGAGCCCGGCGGTTCAAGCTATGATCCCGGGAGAGCTTAAAGTCATCCGTCGCAACGGTAAACTAACCGGATTTGATCCGGGCAAGATTCGGCTTGCCATCACTAAAGCTTTTCTGGCCGTCGAGGGGGGGCAGGCGGCCGCCAGTCGCCGAATCCACGACACTGTAGCGGATTTAACTGAACAGGTGGTGCGGGCACTCGTGCGGCGTTTGCCGGCTGGTGGATCCATCCATATCGAAGACATTCAGGATCAAGTTGAGTTGGCGTTGATGCGCGGCGGTCACCACAAAGTGGCGCGTGCTTATGTACTGTATCGTGAGGAGCGGGCGCGCTTGCGGGCGGAGAGAGAAAAAAACCAGATACCGCTTGAGACGGCGATTTATGTCACTGATGTTTTAGGCCAGCGCAAGCCGCTTGATGAATTCCGCATGCGCTGTTTAGTAGAGGAGTCCTGCCGGGGGCTAAAGGAGGTCAATGGCGAGTGGATCCTGGCGGAGGCCAAACGCAATCTCTACGACGGTGTGCCTGAATCAGAGGTTATCGACACCTTAATCTTGGCGGCTAAGCTCAAAATCGAGCAGTCCCCGGATTACAGTTTAGTGGCTGCCCGCTTGCTTTTAGATAAGATTCGCGCTGAGGTCTTGGGTTTCTTAAGCGGCCACTCTGAGACCGCCACCGGCGAAGAAATGGAAGAGCTTTACAGCGCTTATTTCGAGCGCTATATCCGCCGCGGCATTGAGCTGGAACTTATCGATCCGGTGCTTGGCCAGTACGACCTCGAGCGGCTAGGCAAGGCACTCAAGCCTGCACGCGATTTTCAGTTTACCTATCTTGGCCTTCAGACTTTATATGACCGCTATTTCCTTCATCACCAAGGCATACGCTTCGAATTGCCACAAGCGTTTTTCATGCGCGTAGCCATGGGTTTGGCCAAAAACGAAATCGAACGCGAAGCGCGTGCGGTTGAGTTTTATGACCTAATTTCCAGCTTTGACTTTATGTGCTCGACCCCGACTTTATTCAATTCGGGAACCTTAAGGCCGCAATTATCCTCTTGTTACCTCACTACTATCCCCGACGACTTGGAAGGCATTTTCAACGCTTACAAAGAGGATGCGCTTTTGTCCAAGCACGCTGGAGGTTTGGGGAATGATTGGACGCGAGTGCGGGCCATGGGGGCCCATATCAAAGGGACCAACGGTACTTCCCAGGGGGTCGTGCCGTTTATGAAAGTAGCGAACGACACGGCAGTGGCCGTCAATCAGGGCGGGCGGCGCAAAGGAGCTATCTGTGCTTATTTGGAAACTTGGCACTTGGACATCGAAGAATTTTTAGAACTGCGCAAAAACACGGGCGACGAGCGCCGTCGCTGCCACGATATGAACACTGCCAACTGGGTGCCAGATTTGTTTATGAAGCGGGTGGCTGAACAGGGCGAGTGGACCTTATTTTCTCCGGATGAGGTGCCGGACTTGCACGACAAAGTCGGCGCAGCGTTTGAGGAAGCATATCTGGCTTACGAAGAAAAAGCTGCGCGTGGTGAGATCAAGCTGTTCAAAAAAGTGTCAGCGGTGAGCCTGTGGCGCAAGATGCTCACCATGCTGTTTGAGACTGGCCACCCCTGGATTACCTTCAAAGACCCTTGCAACTTGCGCTACACCAACCAGCATGTGGGCGTGGTCCACAGTTCTAACCTGTGTACCGAAATTACCCTACACACTTCCGATGAGGAAATTGCCGTTTGTAATTTGGGTTCGATCAATCTCGCCGCCCACGTAACCGAAAATGGCCTCGACGAAGAGAAGCTCAAGTACACGATCCGGACCGCCATGAGGATGCTGGACAATGTGATCGATATCAACTACTACAGCCTTCCCAAGGCGCGTCGATCGAATTTGCGTCATCGGCCAGTGGGCCTGGGAATTATGGGTTTTCAAGACGCCCTCTATAAGCTCCGCATCCCTTATGCCAGCGAGGCAGCAGTGGAATTCGCTGATCGCAGCATGGAATTGATCAGCTATTGGGCTATCTGGGCTTCGACGGAGTTGGCCGAAGAACGCGGGCGCTATCCCTCATTTGAGGGATCGTTGTGGTCGAAGGGGGTTTTGCCCATAGACTCTATCGAGTTGTTGGCCCAAGCCAGAGGCGG
Source organism: Methylohalobius sp. (assembly GCA_026415315.1). Taxonomy (GTDB): domain Bacteria; phylum Pseudomonadota; class Gammaproteobacteria; order Methylococcales; family Methylothermaceae; genus Methylohalobius. The sequence continues at coordinate 22,248 of JAOAHI010000023.1, read as the reverse complement.
CTATTTGGATATGGATCGTTCTAGCACTTTGGACTGGGAGACCTTGCGCGAGCGAGTCAAAAAGGGGATGCGTAACTCTAACTGCTTGGCTATTGCTCCCACCGCGACCATTTCCAATATCTGCGGCGTATCGCAGTCGATCGAGCCGACTTATCAAAACCTATATGTCAAATCCAACCTTTCTGGCGAGTTCACCGTGGTCAACCCGTACTTGGTGGCAGACCTAAAGCAAAGAGGGCTTTGGGACGAGGTAATGATCGCTGACCTTAAGTATTACGATGGCAGCGTGCAGATGATAGATCGTATCCCCGAGGACCTTAAAGCCCTTTATGCCTGTGCCTTCGAGATCGATCCGCGTTGGTTAGTAGAAGCGGCCTCACGCCGCCAGAAATGGCTGGATCAAAGTCAGTCTTTGAATCTATATTTAGCCGAGCCTTCCGGCAAAAAACTCGATGCTTTGTATAAGCTGGCTTGGATACGCGGCCTTAAGACCACCTATTATCTGCGCACCCTGGCAGCGAGTCGGGTAGAAAGGCACGCTTTCATAACCTCTAAGTTCGGGGAGGAAGCGCCTAAGGTTTGTTCCATCCTCGATTCTGGGTGCGAAGTCTGTCAGTAAGAGATTCAAGAAAGGAGAAAAACGCCGTGTTGACCTGGGACGATCCATTAGAAAACTTAAATCCACATTTGAGTGTCGAGGCAGGGCGACGTTTGACTTGGCCGCCCGTGGCCGCTGATCGCGCGGCGGAGTTGGCCCTGGAACCTGAAAAATGCCTGGTTGGGGGAAGCCGTTTGACTTCCAACATTGCCCCTATCAAGTATCGCTGGGCCTGGGACGCCTATCTCACTTCCCAACGCAATTTCTGGTTACCTACCGAAATTGGCATGGGCGAGGATTTGATGGCGCTAAAAAAGCTCTCGGCCTCCGAGCGTCATACCTTTTTTACCACTTTTGCCACTCTTACCACCGCCGATGCGCTGCACCAGCGCAATCTGGCTCTGGCGGTGTATGAGCGGATCACCGCACCTGAAGTCGGCATGGCGATCATCGCTCAGATGCATCAGGAGACCATCCACTCCATGAGCTACCAGCACATCATCGAGTCTCTCAACTTCGACGAAGACGAAATTTATCTCTTATACCAAAAGGTTCCTGAGATTCGGGCCAAGTTCGAATATAGCAACGCCAAGACTTTGGGTTTGCAGGGACAAAGCGGAGACCTGGAAGACTACGCCCGTGGTTTGTTCTTCTACTATATGATCTTTGAGGGAGTTTGGTTCATGGGAGGCTTTTGTCCGATCTTTTCCCTTCAGAGAAGGCGGCTCATGATTCGTACCGGCGAGCAGCTCCAGTACATCGCTCGCGACGAATCTGGCCATGTGGCCTTTGGTCGTGCCCTGATCTTGGCGCTGTGGCGGGAGAACCCCGAGACGCGCCTAACCGAATCTGAAGCTCACGCCCTAATGCGCGAGGCGATGGAGTTAGAAGAAGCTTATGCTGAATACACCATAAAACCCATGCTTGGCTATGACTTAAAACTTCACCTTCGCCACACTAGATATCTTGCCAACCGGCGCCTTTTGGATTTGGGCTTTTCCCCGCTCTATTCAGCAACTGAGGCAGAATCCCTGCCATGGTGGGAAGAGCAGATCGGCTTCCGCAAAGAGAAAAATTTCTTTGAAACCCGCGTCACTGAGTACCAGACCGGAGGGGCCTTAAGCTGGGAGTAAGAGTAATAACAGGGTCTTAAAAAATGACAGGCCCCGCCCTCTCAAACAGTGTTTTTTTAATAAATAAAGAGTTGAACTTTTAAGTGTACTCAGGCAATTTACAGTCAGGAGAGTAAGTTATTCCAGAGGCAGAGGAGAAACTTATGGCTAAAACCGGTTGGGTATTATTGGCAGCGGTAGCTTTGGCCTACAATGCGGCTTTCGGGCACGAGGAGCATAAAAGGGACACCATCAGCGGGGCGCCGCTGGCCGATTTCAGCGTCAATGAGCTCAGGATCCCGTGCGTCGAAGTGAAAAACCTAGACCCAAACGTAGATGGGCGTTTTTTCGATGTGATCTTGGACCGCCGCGGCAACTCTATGAACTTCGAACTTAAGTTCGCCGAGGTTGAGGACTCGGATTTCTGCCGCGCGTTAGCCGATTTTGCTAAGTTTTACGATGACGACTTTGACGATGATGCAAGTGGGACCAAAATCTTGGTGATCTGCGAGAGGCGGTCAAATCGCTCCAAAATTTCAGTGAACGGCAAAAACCTAATTCCCGGTGCCTACTCCGCCGTAGTCAACTCTGGCACCAACACCGCTAGTGCTCCCCTGCAAAGCACAAGTGGGGATGAGGTCGAGTTTGACTTTGACAGCGACCCGGGCGACATCGCCGAAGGTGCCACTGCCATCGCTCCTGATTTCATTCAGGGAACAGTATCGGCCAGGCTTCTAAATCAGAGAGGGGAAGTTGTGGCCGCCGTCTCAAACGTAGCCTGCTTGGCTAGATAATTTCCTCAATGAAGACCTCCAGCCTGGCGAACAGGCGCCATCGGCTGGAGGTAGTTCCTTACTTCTTGCGGAAAACGATCCTACCGTCTTCCGCATCGGCCACGATAGTATGACCGGGGCCGAATTTGCCGGCCAGAATCTCTACCGCCAGCGCCTCTTCGATCAAGTGCTGAATCGCTCGGCGCAGGGGTCTGGCGCCGAAAACCGGGTCATAGCCAGCTTCGGCGATCAGATCAAGCGCTCCTTCGCTCAGCTCAAGGTGCATGTCACGCGCTTTGAGGCGTTCTTTGAGGCGAGCTACCTGAAGCTCGGCGATGGCGTGGATTTGGGCGCGGCCAAGCGGATGGAAGACCACGATCTCGTCGATGCGGTTGATAAATTCGGGTCTGAAGTGGCGGTGAACGTGGGTCATGACTTCGGTTTTGATGACCGAATAACTCTCACCTTCCTGAGTCAGCTCCTGGATTCGATCCGAACCAAGGTTGGAAGTCATGATGACCACCGTGTTGCGGAAATCCACCGTCCGCCCGTGGCTATCGGTTAGGCGTCCATCGTCTAAGATCTGTAAGAGGAGATTGAACACATCCGGATGCGCTTTTTCCACCTCGTCAAACAAAATCACCGAATATGGCTTGCGCCGCACCGCTTCGGTCAAGTACCCTCCTTCCTCGTAGCCGACGTATCCGGGTGGGGCTCCGATCAGGCGGGCAACGGCGTGTTTCTCCATGAATTCGGACATGTCGATGCGTACCATGGCTCGCTCGGTGTCAAATAAAAATTCGGCCAGGGCCTTGCACAGCTCGGTTTTACCTACCCCAGTCGGACCCAGAAACAGAAACGATCCCACTGGTCGATTGGGATCAGACAACCCAGCTCGGGATCGGCGGATGGCGTTAGCCACTGCTTTGACGGCCTCGTCTTGACCAACGACCCGGTGGTGCAACTCCTCTTCTAATCTTAAGAGTTTCTGCTTTTCGCTTTCTAGCATCTTAGCCACTGGGATACCGGTCCATTTGGAGACGATCTCGGCGATTTCCTCTTCAGTTACCTTGTTGCGCAGGAGCTTAAACTCCTTGCGCTCGGCTTCCTGGGCCGCCTGGAGTTGACGTTCCAACTCTGGGATGCGACCGTATTGAATTTCCGCCATCCGCTGCAGGTCCCCAGCGCGGCGCGCGTTTTCCAATTCCAAGCGGGCTTGCTCGAGCTTTTCTTTGATCGCTTGCGCCCCTTGAAGAGCAGCCTTTTCCGCCTTCCAGATTTCCTCGAGTTCGGAGTACTCGCGTTCGAGTTTGGCGATTTCTTCCTCAAGGGCTTCCAGGCGTTTTTTGGAAGCCGGGTCGGTTTCTTTCTTAAGCGCCTCGCGCTCGATCTTAAGTTGAATCAAGCGGCGGTCTAAGCGATCCATGGCCTCCGGCTTGGAATCCATCTCCATGCGGATTTTCGCAGCCGCCTCATCGACCAAGTCGATCGCTTTGTCCGGCAGCTTGCGGTCTGTGATGTAGCGGTGCGACAGGGTAGCGGCGGCGATAATTGCCGAGTCGGTGATCTCCACTCCATGGTGGAGCTCATAACGCTCTTTCAAGCCGCGTAAGATAGCGATGGTATCCTCGACTGTCGGCTCATCCACTAAAACTCGTTGAAACCGGCGCTCTAGGGCGGCGTCTTTTTCAATGTACTTGCGGTATTCGTCTAAAGTAGTAGCGCCGATGCAACGCAGTTCTCCGCGCGCTAAAGCCGGTTTGAGCATGTTGCCAGCATCGACGGCTCCCTCGGCTCGTCCGGCGCCGACGATGGTGTGGATCTCATCAATAAACAAAATGATTTTGCCTTCGGCTTTGGCGATGTCGTTGAGCACCGCTTTTAAGCGTTCTTCAAATTCGCCGCGGAACTTGGCGCCGGCGATGAGGGCTGCCATATCCAAGGCCAAAATCCGCTTGTCGCGTAGACCCTCGGGCACTTCACCGTTGACGATGCGTTGCGCCAATCCCTCGACGATGGCGGTTTTCCCCACTCCCGGCTCACCCACTAGACATGGATTATTCTTGGTGCGCCGCTGCAGGATCTGAACAGTGCGCCGGATCTCCTCGTCGCGGCCGATGACGGGGTCTAATTTTCCTTGCTCAGCGCGCGCCGTCAGATCGACCGTATATTTCTCCAAAGCCTGGCGCTGCTCCTCCGCATATTGGTCGGTGACTCTCTCGCCGCCGCGGATTTCATCGATCGCTTTTTCGATCAGGCTGCGCGTGGCACCGGCTTTACGCAAAATCTCAGCCAGCGCGCCCCGGTCCTCTAAAGCAGCCAGCACGAACAGCTCGCTTGAAATATAAGCATCGCCGCGTTTTTGCGCCAATTTGTCGGTCAGGTTTAGGACTCTGGCCAATTCGTTAGAAATGTGGACTTCACCGCCCACACCTTGCACCGTAGGCAAGCGGTCTAAGGCTTTGCCCAATTCGCTTCGAAGCTGCGTCACGTTAACCCCGGCTTTAGCCAAGAGCGGACGTATGCTTCCTCCTTCCTGATCCAGAAGAGCAATCATTACATGGATCGGTTCGATAAACTGATGATCTTTACCTAAAGCTAAACTTTGGGCATCGGCCAGGGCTTCTTGGAATTTGGTGGTCAGCTTATCCATTCTCATCGTTTTTTACTCGCTTTAGGATTGTGAAGGCTTGTCTGGAATATGGGGATAGAGACAAGGTTTTCAATCGCGCCAGATCAAGGTTGCCATACGTCCGCAGACGCCGTCGCGGCGATAGGAGAAAAAGCGCTGTGGCTCGCTGTAGGTGCAGAAGTTCCCCCCGTATATAGCGCGGACTCTATGAGCTTTCAGGATAAGCTTGGCCAGGTGATATAAATCAGCCAGATAGCGCTCACCGTGCTTATAAAAAGCAGAGGCAAAATCTGGACAACGAGCCCGGAAAGCTCCTTGGACTTCTGGGCCTACCGCGAAGGCTTGAGGACCTATAGCCGGCCCCAGCCAGGCCATAGGCAGTTTGCGCCATGGCGGCACCGTCAGCGCTTGTTCAATAACTCCGGCCAACATTCCTCGCCAGCCAGCATGAATCGCCGCCACCGTGTGGCCGTCGGTGAGCAAGATTGGCAAGCAATCGGCGGTCAAAACGGCGCAAACGGTTTTGGACGAGGAGGCAAAGCATGCATCCGCTTCAGGCGGGTTGACGTAGCGGGTACCGACAGCAACGATTTGATTTCCGTGAACTTGCTTAAGCCATATTGGTTCGTAAGGAAGATTTAGCCGTCGTGTGAGAAGCTTGCGGTTCGAAGCCACCGCCTCGGGATCGTCGCCCACGTGGGCGGCTAAATTCCATGAGGCGTAAGGGCCGCGACTGACTCCGCCGGTGCGGAGCGTGACGGCGGCGCGCACGCCTTCGGGCGCTGGCCAATCAGGAAAAATGAAATTCATCTCAAGCGGCGACGGAAGATCCTTATTACTACTAGGGGAAGCAAAACCCCCGCGAGTACACCCGCAATCAGCGGTAAGTTGGTGACAAACCCCAAATAGAACCGGTCCGCCAATTGGAAAATGGCCTCTATCGTCTTTTCGTCTAGATGCGGCCCCCCGTGGGCTAAGACGGGGGCAGAAGGCACCCACAACATAGGGATCCAACGCGGTTTAGCACGCTTAGCTGACATAGTTCTTACCCTACACTGTTTGAATTATTAAACGGTCTCTAAGCTAGCACCCACGTCAGTTGCCCTCAAGGTGTGCAGGAGCTGCCGGAAATCCTCCGGCAGCGGGCTGTCCCAACTCAGCTCCTGGCCGTTTTGAGGATGGCGAAGCGACAGCCGCGCCGCATGCAGGGCTTGACGCTTGAAGCGGCGCAAAGTCTCGATCAATTCGGTGCTGGCCCCAGGTGGAAGGCGCAGGCGGCCGTATTGCGGATCCCCCACCAAGGGGGAGCGCAGGTGGGCGAAATGGACGCGAATCTGATGGGTCCGCCCAGTCTCTAAGGAGACGCGCAGCAAGGTGTGGTGGGAAAAGCGCTCGGCGATGCGGTAATGGGTGATCGCTTCCTTGCCGCCTTGAACCACTGCGAACCGTTTGCGATCGTGCGGATGGCGTCCAATAGGGGCGGAGATGGTGCCGCCGGCGGTCAGCCGGCCTTGGACGAGCGCCAAGTACTCGCGCCTTACAGTGCGTGCTTGCAGTTGGGAGACCAAGCTGCAGTGAGCAGCTAGGGTTTTAGCGACAACCATAAGTCCTGAGGTGTCTTTGTCTAAGCGGTGGACGATACCTGCCCGCGGCAAACCGGCCAATTCTGGCGCGTGGTAAAGCAAGGCGTTGAGCAAAGTGCCATCGCAATGACCGGCGGCGGGATGGACGACTAGACCTGCAGGTTTGTCGAGTACGATCAAATGCTCGTCTTCGAAGACGATGGGCAAAGGAATGGCTTGAGGTGGGGATTGTTCTCGCGCTTCTTGAGCCGCATCGAGTTCGATGCGCTCTCCGCCATGGACGGGTTGGCGCGGCCGCCAAAGTTCGCCGTCCACTTTTACTTGTCCAGCCTCAATCCACTGCTTTAAGAGGCTGCGGGAATACTGGGGAAACAGCTTTGCCAGCGCCTGGTCCAGGCGCTGGCCAGCAAGTTCAGGCGGCACGATGTGCACTAAGAAATGCTGAGTCATGGCTGTCGGGTTGCCGAGGTGAAAATTAAGACGCAACGTGAGTCTTGCAGTTTTTCTAGCGCAGTTTACGGAGCGATCCACCACGCCTCAATGGCCCGCCCATCACGCGCTAACACCGCCCACCGATCACAGGCGAAAACTTCCTCGCTCAGCAAGCGGTGGCGTATTAGGGGACGAGAGCACAGCTTGGGCAGTTGCTCCAAACTCACCGCCAGGTCTTTCTTAACTACTTGCAGCTGCACGAACTGATCCATCTCCATGACCTCGGCCTGACGGTCCGGCGAGCGGTGGATAAAACCATAAAGCTTAGCTTGGAACCAGTCGAATGGGATGGATTCCCAGCCTGGAAACAGTTTAGCCCTCAGGGTTGGGGTTAAAGGTGGGGTGCCCTCGCCGGCCACTGGCCAGCGCCAGGGTAAGGCTAGGGTTGAACTTGGGGGCTCGGAGCCCAGGCAAGCCTGGGCAGGTTTTAGAGATTGTCTGGCGCAAACGATCTGACGAACAGGCGGCGGCAGTTGCGAGGCGATGGGGACCAGCCGGTTCCAGTGATCCTGGGCTTCCTGGAGACGTGGCCGGAGTTCCAACAGGCGCGCCAGGTTGTAGCGCCAAGGAGGGGGCATTTCACCGGCAAAAGTTTCCAATTTCTTAACCGCCGCCGGCCATAGGTCAATTCCAGCCTCGCTCTGTTCATATAGGGCGAGGGCGTCGAGCATTTGCACCTGCCAATCGTCTGGAGCGATTTTTAAGGCCTCGGCCAAGGTCGCACGGGCCTGATGGGAGCGACCTTGATACAACTGAACGGTGGCGAGATTTAGGCGCGCGGCCAGATAATCCGGGGCAGCAGCAACTGCCCGTTCTAAATATTCCGCTGCTTCCTTAAGGTGATCTTGTGCCTGCGGGCTGGTCGCAAACGCTTTAAGATACGGACGTTCAGGTTCGGGTATCGCTCCTTCGCCACGGGTTTTAGGCGCGCGGGTTTTTACCTCTAGCACAAAAGGAAGCCAGTAGAAATCGATCTGGGCTTGGGTCATTTTCTGGAGTGCCAATTGGAGGGAGCAGACTCCGAGGTTGTTCAGCACTGCCGGTTCTGGAAATACCTGCTTAAACTCCTGTAAGAAGTACACTCCATCCGCGCAGCGGCCAAAATAGGCTAAGCGTACCCCCATGTTGAAAAAGGCCAATTTTTCTTGCAGCATCTTGAGGCGCTCGCGCAAAAGTGCGGCTCTGTCCTCAGGAAACGGATGTGAGGAGGTGATTTTGGCTTGGGTCTGCTGCATCCAGAAGGTAAAAAAGTCGGTTCGGCGGTCGTCGATGAGGCGCGCGACGGGGTAACCGGCTATGGCGGCATAGAGGTAGCCCTTGTCGTCAGCAGCCAGTTCCGCCTGTCTGGCTTCAAAACTCTGGTCTAAAAAATGGGCGATTTTTTGGGTGTCGGGGGCATTCGCGAGGAAACTTTCGACCTCATGATGCCAGTAGTCGTCGTGCGCCAGATGGGCCAGTTCGTGACCTAAAATGAAGGCCAGGCGGGTTTCGGCTGTCGCTTGATCGGCATCCTTAAAGCATAACTCCAAAGCCTTGCGCGAGAGGACGATGTGGCCGCTGGGTAGGGCAATCGCCCAAGCGTCCGTGGCGCCAGCAAGGATTACCAGCTTAGGCATCCGCCGGGCGCTTTTGTCGGCAGCGGCTTTGACCTTGTCAAATACGCGATAGGCCACCGCTGCGCGTGGATCCTGCTCGGGAGCGATGGCGCCGTAAGCAGCGACGTAAGAATCGGCGCTGGCCGCGATAGAAGCGGCGTTCGCTGCCAGCGACAGCCCGCTTAAAATTGCAGCCAGCCAAGCGATTGCCTTAAAACGCATCAAGTCAAGAACTGGGACAGAGTCGTCTGTATCCTGCGCGCCAGGCGGGCGACTTGGGCAGGGTCAGGATGGTTGGCCAAGCTATTGAGAAGCACATGCGTTTCTTGCAACCAGACCCGTATCTTGTGCGCCACTGGCTCGCCAGTGTGACGTTCAAAACGGAGGATGAGGTTCTGGCAGTAGCGCTCGAAAACCTGCCATTCTCGGGGCAAAACACCCTCGGCTTGGGCCAGGGCCCAGGTCAGAAAAGCCCATTGCCCTAAATCGTAGTAATCGCGCCAGGGAGAGCGTAGCCATTGGTCTTCCTGAGGCATGTTTGACCCTCCTAGCCAATGGCGGGCGGCTTGCACGCCGGCGGCCAAGGCTTGTTTGGCTGGATCTTGGGGCGTTTGGCTAAAGGCAAAGGCTAAGGGAGCGATTTCGGGGAAAGCCCGTTCTGCCTGTTTTAAATCAGGATAGTTTTGGACCACCGCGGCAAGCTCAGAAACAGGCCATTCTTGCTCAGAAGGCTTTTGGATTACGACGGTCGCAATCGCAAACGACGCAGCCACAGCCACGGCCAAAGGCAGCGTCCAAGGAGCACGCCACGTTTCGGCTAGTTTTTGCCACCACTTCTGCGCGCGGGCAGGGGTAGGTTTTGGCTCAAGCTCGGCTACCGCGAGCGCCGTTTTTAGCCATTCCTGATAGCACTGTTCGCAGCGGTTTAAATGAGCCAGCATCTCCCGGCGCTGATTGCTAGGGAGATGGCCGTCGATGAAGGCGGCCAACTGTTCTGGTGGAGGGCAGGCCTCAGTCGACTTGGATTGACTGGCGGCCAGCCCGAGCAGGGCCAGCATTTGTTCCTCTCTCATGGTTACTGTCTTCTCGCTCGTCATGTTGATGTTTTCCTTGAAAAATCGCTACCTAAATCAATCCGGCTTGCTCGTGCGCAGCGTGCAGTGATTTTAGAATTTTGTTCAAACGCTTGTATGGATCACCGCTTAAGTGCAAGAGCTTGGCCACTTGATCTAAAGGCAGCCCCTCCAGGTAGCGCAGGCGCAGCAGCAGGCGATCTTCCTCGCTCAAATGCAAATACGGCTTCAGTTTGGCTATTAGAGCTGCCGCTTCCGGCAAATCGGCGACCTCCCCACGGACATAGCTGGCCAGGGCCTCTAAAAGCTCTCTGGGTTTGGGTTCCGTTTCGACCTCAGGAGAGAGGTTGAAGTCAGCCGGTTCGGCGATATCTTCGATCGCCACCTCGTGGCAGTCCTGGTAGCGGTGGCGTGGCGGGCAGCGGGCAATGACCTCGGAGACGACGGCATGAATTTTTTCATTCTCTATTTCCGGATGACGGGTCTTAAGGTACTCGATCGCCTCCCGCCGCTCATAGCGCTCTAGAATTACCGCCTGATAGGCTTCTTTCCAAACTGGATCGGTTTTCTCAGCTAGCCATTTGGGCATGCGCTGATGGCCATAAACCTTACGTACGTAGTCGGTCATCAAGCGGGTGGTGAGAACGGCCAGGAAAGTGGTAAGTTTCCCTTGTCCGCTCCACATTCTAACCCGTTGCCAGCCCTGTTCCTGGAGGTTTTCCAGCACATAATCCAAAGCCAAATGAGCAGTGTTGAAATCGTTCGGGAAGCGGCGCCTGGCGAGCGACTGTAAAAAATCCCAGTGGTCGAAAACTGCTTTTTTAGCCGCTTCCTCAGACAGAGGAAGCGGCGGGGCAATTGCGTCGTTCGCATTCATAAGGGTTTCCTCATACCCCCCAAAAAATTGGGCGGCTGCGGCGATAGATAGAAGCAAGGCACATCTCCGTAGTTCATGCTTTTACCTCTTAAGACGTGCATGGGCTGGTTTTTTTTGCCACCTGTTCAATCGCCGCCAGAATGCGGGGCCAAAGGTCTTTTCTTGGACACGTATGAGATTGCCCTGGCAGCTTTAAAAAGAGGGCATTCAGTTGGCGATGGGTTTGCTGCTCAATTAAGGTGGCTGGGATATTATCATCTCTTTCACCGGCGATATGAATCTGGAAGATCGAACTTGGCAAGGGAGGCAGCTGTGCCGGGTCTAAGGAAGCCGTCAAAGGCGTATAACCGTGTAGCCGCGTCCATGACGCCACGTCCAGATTACCGGCTAAGGTTATAACCCCTTTTACTGTTTGTGGTAAGCGGGAGGCTATCAGCCAAGCTAGCGTACCGCCACCGCTGTAACCGATCAGTACGGGGCGGCAGGGCTTGCCTCGGAGGAGGCGCCTAAGCGCGGCCGTCATGCTAGCAACTACAGTCTCTCCATAGCGTGCCTGAGTCCACAGTTCTGGACGGCAGCCAGGTTCCTGTGCCAGACCGTGATAGCACGGGCGGCCCAAGTAAACTGATGGCTCTGGGTCTAAGGCCATCAACGGCAACAGGCAGCTGTGGCTTGGGGTGGGGTCAAAAGCGATGCGATTTCCCGGCAACCACGCCATTCCATCGCCTTCCAGATAGACATGCAACCTGCCGTTGGCGCATGGCTCGCCCTTGGCGTAAACTACATGAGTAAATCCTCGACCAGCGATGAAAAATTGGCTCAAGCCTAAAGCGGCAGCCTGCCGATCTAGACGGGCGGGGGCAGTAAGACAGCCCGTCAGGCCAAGACAGGCGACCCCCAGGAGCGCGATCATGTCCAGTCTTAAACTGAAATTTTTGTGTACAGGACGTCTGATCATGGTAAGGACCTTAAATTTTGAGGAATTTAGCATGAATCGATTGAGGTCGTTGGCATTGTGCTTTTTCGTGGCGGGCGTTCTGATCGGCTGTGCGATAGACCCGAGCGAGAGGGAGATCGCAGTTGAACCCGGCCAAGCCGACAAGCTATTGGTGGTTGATTGCTTGCTTCCGGCTCAAGTACGAAAACTGGGCGAGCATTTTACCTATCTGGCCGCTCGCCAGCCGATCCGCACTACGGCCATCGACTGCGAGATACGCGGCGGCGAGTACGTCGCCTATGACCGTGCTAATTACGCTACCGCTTTAAAGGTCTGGTTGCCCAAGGCGCAGGAAGGCGATCCCCAGGCGCAAACGTATGTGGGAGAGATTTTCGAGAAGGGTTTGGGTATCCAACCTGACTACCAGGCCGCGCACCACTGGTATCGCCAGGCAGCTGAGAAAGGCTATGCGCCGGCGATGATCAATTTAGGATTTTTGTACGAAAAGGGCTTGGGCGTTCCTCAAGATCCCATCGCCGCGCTCAATTGGTACCGCAAAGCGTCCGGATTAGATCAAACCGATCTTGCTTTTGCCGCCTCGGTTGAAATCTACAACCGCAAGATGGAGGAATTACAAAAAGAAGCCGCGCAATACCGACAACAAGCCGCTGGGTTGAAAGAGCAGCTGTTGAGCTTACAGCGAGAGTATCAAAAGACCCTCTCTAGCCTGAGGCGGGCTCGGGGTGAGGCCGATGCCAGCCGCCGCAAAGTTGAGCGCTTGCGTCGGATGCTGGAGTCCCCGCCCAAGCAACCAAGCTCCCAGGAGAGCGGGGAGCTAAAGCAGCGCTTGGAGCAACAGCTTGCAACGCTTAGAGAGAAAGAGAGGCAGGTGGCCTTGCTAGAGAAAACAGTGGCCGACCAAGACCGGCAACTGAGCTTATTAAGGCAAAACTCGGGCCGAGAAGTTCAAGAGCAGGCAAACCGAGTCCAGCAACTCGAGCAGGAGCTTGCCCGACGCGATCGGGATTTGGCGGCGTTGCGCCAGAAGCTCAGTCAAACTCAAGCAGAGGCCGAAAAGCTGCGCGAACAGGTAGCCCAAGGCAACCGCAATTTGGAGTCACAATTGCAGCAGCTGCAGGCTTTAAAGCAGCAATTGAGCACCAAACAGGCGCAAGGAGGCGGTCAAGCTGAGCTTTCCAAACTGACTATCGAGCTCCAAGCCAAGCAAGCGGAAATCGCTGCCTTGCAGCAGGAGCTAAGGCAGAGGCAGAAGCGCTTGAACGAGCTGGAAGGTCGCCTGGCCAACACCGAGCATTTAGTCCAAGACAAGGAGGCCCAGCTTCAGACCTTACAAACCCAAATCGCGCTCAAAGATCAATCCTTAGAGGATCTTCGTCGGCAATTGACCGAGGCTAGCGCGCGTCTTGCCGCGCAAAACCAGACCGTGCAAGCTTTGCAGCAGGAACTGGCGAAGAAGCAATCCGACCGCACGGTAGGACAAGCCGAACTTGCTCTGCTTTCTACCCAACTTAAGGAGAAGCAGGCTGAACTCAGCCGCCAGCAGGCGCTGATTCAAAGCTTAAAAACGGCTTTGGCTGCAAGGGAAAAGCCCCAAGAGCCGGCAGTGCAGGTCGCCCGGTCGGAAGCCACAGGTGGAGATGGGCCTAAGATCGAGATCATCGATCCTCCTTTGCGCCCCCAGCGCGGCAGCCTCATGGTAGTTACTCGCGGTCTGGTCGAAGCGCGCACCGTGGTCGGCAAAGTCCACGCCCCGGCGGGGATTTTGGCGTTCTTGGTCAACGATCAGGACTATAATCCCGAGCCGGACGGAACCTTCAAATTGAAGATTCCGCTAAAAGGCCAGGAGACGCCGGTGCATTTGGCCGCCATTGATAAAAACAGCCGTCGGACCGAGCTGGAATTCACCATCTTTCGGGATACTAAGACCGCTGCCCCAGCTCCTGAGCGGGTAGTGGATGAGGCAAACGCTGAAGGCAAAACGCTCGCGGCTCTGCTGCCCAGAGAAATTTTTGGCGGCTATTATGCCTTGATCATCGGCAACAACGCTTACCGGCATCTTCCGGTTTTGGACACGCCGCATAACGACGCCAAAGCCTTGGCCAAGGTGTTGGCAGAACGCTACGGCTTCAAGACGCGGCTGCTCCTGGACGCGACTCGGTACGACATTCTTAAAGCCCTCAATGAGTATCGCAAGGTTTTAACCGAAAAAGATAATTTTTTGATCTACTACGCTGGCCATGGCACCTTGGAGAAGGCGACTGAACGCGGATTTTGGTTGCCGGTCGATGCCGAGCTAGAGAATACGGCCAATTGGGTTTCCAATCAGGACATCACCGATCTGCTTAAGATCATGTCCGCAGCGCACGTCATGGTGATCGCCGACTCGTGTTACTCAGGATCGCTCACCCGCAACTCGGTGGCGCGCTTGGAGGGGGGAATGACGCCAGAGAAGAAAGCTGAATGGGTCAAGCTGATGCTCAAGGCCAAGTCGCGCATGGCGTTGACTTCAGGCGGCCTCAATCCGGTCTTGGACAGCGGCGGCGGTGGGCATTCGGTATTTGCCAAAGCGCTTATCCAAGCATTGGAGAAAAATCAAGGGATTTTAGAATCTTTCCGGCTTTATACCGAGGTATCAGCGCTGGTAGCCGACGCCGCAAGGAGCGAGGATTTCCATCAGGTGCCTGAATTTTCCCCCATTCGTCATGCCGGTCACGAAGCAGGGGAATTCTTCTTTGTGCCTTCGGGCGCAGCGATGCAGGCCGGGCTATGATAAGGGGCGCAGGATCCTGCGCCCCTGTTTTCAAAATTGGATTCTAAGTCCCCCCGTGACACGATGACTGGAGACATGGCGGTAACCGACCAGCGCCTCGTAGCCGACAAAAGCTGAGATGCCGTAAGCGAAAGTCGCCGCAAGCTCGCCGCCGAAAGTGGCATAATCGCGGTCGGGTGCCGGGACGCGGATAGCGAACCCTTGCGCAGCCGGATCGCCTAAGAAACTGGCCGTGATCGTGCGGCTGGGGTCGCGAAACTCGTGGTGCCACTCACCGCGAAACTGCGGGGTTAATACTCCCCACGGCAGGCTGATGGCGTAAGAAACCGTAGCGCCGGCCACTGTTTTCATCGAACGGATGTGTTGCTCTTCAAAGCGCATTCCCCAGCCGAAGCCGCCTTGTTCATGATAATCGTCGACTTTCAGCCGGCGGTAGGCAAAGCGCACGTAAGGAGTGAAATTGAGCGCTTGGAATGGGAAGTGGTAGCCGCTGGAGACGGTGAATCCCCATTGGTTACCATCGGTGTCACCGCGGGCTTGGGTGTGAACTACGTCTCCTGGAATCGTATAGCTGATGTTGCGGGTAGTGTCGAAGTTGATGTGGCCGTAGTTGACCACGGCATCGAGGAACAAGTTTTCAATCGGATAATAAGATCCGTACAGACTGCCGATGTAGGAATCGTTGTCGGCGTGGCCTCCTTTGTGGTCGAAATCGTTATCCGACAAGACATAACTGAAAGCACCGCCCAGCACCAGGGAATCTAAAATCTTGTAGTCGGCTCCGGCAGTAACCCCCCAGTTTTTGTAATTAAAGCCGCGCTGGGCCGGCATCGAATCCACTTCGCCCAGGTGGAAGCTGCCGTTGATCCACACTCCCAAAGGCCCGAACGCCTCACTGCCAGCGTTGCCACCGGTGAGGGGACGGCCGTCCTGATAAAATTGCAGTCCGGCGAGTTGGGTGGTGTCGAGCGATGCCATGCGCAGCGTCTCCAGTCGCCCAAGCACAGCCGTGCTGACAATATTGAGCTGGGCCGCGGTGGTGCGGGTGGCGTGAATGCCAAAGGAAGGCAGTTGCTCGGGGGAAATCTGAAAAAGCGCTCGGCCGACCGCCGAGCTACCTGGATTCCTCACGGCAGCACCGACTAGAGCGTTGCAGCGGTCGCGGAAATTTGCCGCTAAAATTTCTTGTCGCTGCGAGCAGGCTTCAAAAGCAACGTCTGCCATGCTCGCTTGGGTTTGATTGAGGTTTTGTCCTTCGGTGACGGGGTTGTAGCCGGCCAAAAGCTCTTGCCGCCAATCTGGAAAGAGCACAGCCACGCCTCCTGCTAACAAGGAGGAGGTGAGTATGGCGGTCTTGCGTAAGGCATTTTTTATATCCGATGTTTTCATAGGCTGCCCTCTTGGGATTTGTTTGTTGCGGTAATACAACCAATGATTAGTAAAAATATCAATCCTACCCACTGGCGCCATAAGCTTAACTCGAGACCAGCGCTTAAGGCAAAAGCGAGTAAGGCCGCTTTGGCAGCATAGGCAAATCCTCTGATCGAGGGAGTAGATGGGTGTTTGGGCCGTTTTCGGAGAGGGGAGATCAGGAGGAAGGCTAAAGCAATCCCTCCTAAGACGCCCAATTCGGCCAGAACTTCCAAATACAGGTTATGAGCCCAGGGACTTTGGCGCGGGTCGAATGCAATCCAGCTGGGCAAAGAGGGCCAGTTGAGATAATCCCGATAAAGAAGAGCATAGCTTCCTAAGCCGTGGCCGAACCAGGGCGAGGTGAGAAACATATTCCAGGCAGCCAGCCACAGGGGTAGGCGGCTGGTCCAAGAGGCTTGGAACTTGGCCAGCAGTTTAAAACCGAAAGCAGCATCGATCAGCACAACGCCTAAGGCTAGAAGTGCCACCATTTTAAGGATAGGTTTGGCCTCCCGGTGCAGAGTGAGAGAGAAAGCCGTGCTGCTTATTCCAGCGGTTAGAATCGCCAGTCGGCTTTGATAGGCGACCGCCACCGCTAGCGTGATGAGACAAGCTACTGCTGCCAAAGCGCTCGGCCAAAAAATCCTAGGTGGCGCTTTCAGAAGCGCCAGTGGAAAGGGCAGCAGGATGGAAAAGAACACCACGTCGTTTGGCACCCTAAATGCCGTTAAACCGCTACGCAGCACCCATTCGCTCGGAGTTAGCTTGGGATGGCTTAGGGCGATGCCTAAAAGCCATCCCCCTAGGAGGCAGATCATCAAGCTCAGCAGCAGACTCAGTCCCAGCAATTGAGGACGCTCCAAATACCCGCAGATTAGGAGGTAAATCGCGCTGGCTGGAACTAACGCTAGGCTCAAGGATATGCTGCGGTTAGGGTCTGGGGAGAAAAAGTGACCGCAGGCTATGACTAACACCCAGGGGAGCAGGGCAAGCAGCGCGCCGCGCGGAAATTGCGGGCTGCAGCTCAGGGCAGCCCAACCCCCGAGCCCGGCTAGCCCCATCAGCCCGATATCCAGGGGCCAAGGAATGGCGAAGGTCAGAAGATAAAACCAGACCGCTGCCTGGGCAGGATTCATCTAACGGGGGTTTTGGATTGCTATCAAGCGATACAGCGTTCCTTCTTGATCGAATACGCGAAATTCGCCAGGATGGATCAGTTCACCATAGACATAGATCTGCTCTTGTCTGATTGAATCCTGCTTTTGTTTGGCAAAGGGAAGAGCTGAGGGATCGATGGGCTCGCGTTTACGAGGCAAGAATAAATACCCCGCTACTTTGCGCTTTCCGATAAGCTGTACCTGCCCATAGAAATATTTGGAATCGGCAAATCCGCCCACTTTGATCCACTCGCCCTTGGCATAGCGAGGGCGATAATCTTGGATGGGAGTACCGTTTTCGGCTCGCTTTTGAAAAAGCGCTGTCACCGGGAGCATGCTATCGTTCGCCTCTGAGGAGAGCCATAGCACCGAGGCAAACGTTCCAATCAGCAATGGTAAAAGCAAAAGGTTACTCGCCCGGCTCGACATCGCCTGCTCCAGAGATGTCGGTGACCACTTGAGTGGGGCGGCCGTAATAAGTAACATTGCCTGCCCCCGAGATATCAGCTTTCAGCCGGCGCGCTGCATAAACCTTAGCGTCCGCAGCGCCAGAGATGTCAATCGTGACCTCTTCGGCTTTAAGTCTAGCCAAGTCCAGATTGCCGCTGCCGTCGGCGGCGACCTCCAAAAGGCCTGCACGACCTTCAGCCTGGACATTGCCGCTGCCGCCGACCTCGATTTTAAGCTTGGGAGTATCCACGGCGGTCAGCTTCACATTTCCAGAACCTGCTACTTCAAGCTCAGTCAGTTTGGGACTTTGCACTTCGACGCGCAGTGGTCCTTCACTTTGAATAGAGCGGCTGACCCCAATATGCAGGCGATCGCCGCCGACTTCGGTCGAAATCAGACCTAATAGGTTAGAATCTCCCGACAATTTGGCCTGGCACCGATTTCCTGGGCGGTAGATCACATCCACTCCAGCCTCAACTGTGATGCGATCGAAGCACGATAGCGATCGAGTCTCTTCGGCGCGGCGATGGTTGCCGCGCACCACACTGTCTCCCCCGTATTCAACGCCATCGATCACGACTTTTCCCGTATAAGCTTGGGCATAAACCAGAGTCGGCATAAGAAGACCTAAAAGCGAAATAAATAACTGTTTCATTATTGCACCCGATGCAGTTCGACGCGGCGGTTTAGAGGGTCGTACGGATCTTTATTAGGCAAAGGCTTGCGTTCGCCCAGACCGACGATGCGCAGACGCTCGGGCTGAATGGCAAACTGCGAAGTCAGATACTGTTTGACTGTTTGTGCGCGCAGCTGCGACAGCTTTAAGTTGTAGGCATCGGAGCCTTTGGCGTCGGTGTGGCCTTGGATTACGAGGCTCTCGCCGGCAAAGCGTTCCATGGTAAGCATACGACCAACTTCGTCCAGATAGGATTTAGCCTCGGGGCGAAGCTTGGCCGAGTTGTAGTCGAATTGGATTGGAAGGGCGACGGCTACGGACTCTGTTTTGGTCGCAGAGGAGTCTTGAACTTGGCTAAAGGTCAGCGAGCGGGTTTTAGGGCCAGTTTTGTCTGGAAAAAGCAACTGCCCCATCTCTTCGGCTGAAGGTGGCTGAGTGAACACGCGCACCTCTTCGGCGACTCCCGCCTGAAGCGCAAAGGCGAGCGCCAGCGTGAGTAACGGTTTAGAAGCTTGCTTGGTCATCAACATTCCCTCCTCTCTTCCAGCGATGCAATCATTTGGGCTCCCAGCGGATGACTTTGCCTTGGGTATCGAAAAACACGATTTGAGTGTCGTATTCCCACGATTCCCCCCACGCCCCTCGAGTTGTCCCCTGGCACACGACACGCGGGCACGGTCTTCCCCAGGCAGCGCGTACTTGTTCCTTGGTCATGCCCTTGGCGATCCGGCCGTCGCGGATCAGTGCCACCATTTTCGGTTCCCACTCAGGGTGCTTGGCGATGTACTCTTCGCGCCGCAGCGGAGCGACCTCGCAGGCGGTCAGCAAAGCCAGAGCGATAAAGCTGAGTCTTTTCATGGTGCCACTCCCGAATTCAACGCCGCTTGGTTCTGGGAACCGGCGAGCACCTGAAATTCGGTTCCAGCAAGGGCGAACTTTTGCGCAGCGCCAGCGACAAACTCCCCCTTTTCATCCAGAGGCAGGGCATCGGCTGAAATCGGCTCTAAAGAGGCAATGGCGCGGATTTTGTCCGTTCCTTCCGGCGCCCCCACGGTTAGACTCACCGGCGCACCTGATGGTGGAATCTTGTAAGTCTTGCCGGGGCGAACGTAATTGTCGTTTTGATACGGATTGGGGAACAGGGTGGACAATTGTCCGGCTGAATTGATGGTGACGATGCGCACGAACATGGGGCGGGTGACCTCGAAGAAGATCTCCATCGGTTCGCCGATCTTGAACGCCTGTTTGCTCAGCCACAACTTCACTTCGCCCAATTCCGCCTGGACAGCGGGTTTAGGCGGTGAAACCGGCTCGGGTCGGGTTGGCCGAGGGGGAACGGTTTCCTCACGCGCAACTGCTGTGCTCAGCCCCTGCTGATAGTTGGCCAACATAGAATCGACCGACTTGCGCCGCGCTTGGGCTTGGAAATCGAGCGGTAGATGCTCAAACAAGGCAAGATACACCTCTTCACTGACCGGAGTGGCGCTCGTCAGCCCGTGCTCGGTTTTGAATTCCTCGATGGCGGCTTGCGTTTTTGCATCCAAGCGACCGGTGACTGCTACGTCTTTGCCGTAGATGTACAGATATTCTTGCATTTTAGCGATGCGGTCCGGTTGGCTGAGGTTATAGAATTCCTCACGCACTGCATCGAGCACGACTGAGTCCGGTTCAGCGTTGGGGAGCAAGCGCCAGTAGGGAAGCTTTTGGTATTTGCCCAAGACCTGGACGATGCCGAGTTGGACTACCAACCGAATGGCCGCGTGGCGGCCTTCGACTTTCTTAATCTGACCGCGCAGTCCTAATGTTTGGCCGTAGACCGTAAAGCCTAAGTTATCCTCTTTTAGAGTCTTGTGGACTTTGATGTTATTGACCGCCTGCATGAACGGAATGCCGGTGAAGGTGTTAAAGTCGATCAGGTTGAAATCTAAAGTGATGCTGGCCAGCGAGCTCTTGCTTGTGTCCTCGAAGTCCAGCCCCATAGGAACACCCAGTTCCTCGGCAGTGCCGCTTAAGTTTAAATTTTTTTCCTTGGTGACTAGCCCCCGGTCGAATTCAGTCAGACCGCCCACCAGCACGATGTTAGGAAGGAGTTTCTCTCCCCACTGCGAGTAACCGGTCTGGGCGGTGTTAAGCATGAACTCAGGATCATAAGGAACATACAAGATGTTGCCACCGATTCCGTTCAGCGTACTTTTGACCATCTCGCTGATGTCCTGCGGGATTTCACCTTGGGTCGGCAGCGAGGTGCCGGTCTGATCGACGATAGGTTTGGCCATCACCCGCAGCTCGCCGCGGCCATAGATCACATTCATCCGGCCTAGGCCGCGGATAGCCTCGCTGAAGATAGTGGTTTTCACCTCCGGCAGGGTGGCGTTGAGGTCGCGGTCGGCGTTTTGGGGGTTGAGTCCGCAGCCGCTGATCCAGAGCATCGAAAATCCGATAATCGCAACTTTGAGAGGATGAAGGGTACGCATGGCTTAAAGCCTCAAATTATCTCCCGTTGGCGATGGCGGTGGCACCGCGGTTGTCGGAACGATTGATGATGACCGTTCCCGGAGCGATCTTGGCCCCCGGGCCGAAGATGATGTTGCCTTGTCCCGCTGAACTGTCGCGGCTGGTGATCATTTTGTTACCGGTGCGCTTTCCGGTCAGCTCTTTGCCTTTAGCCTTCATCAAAATGAAGGGGACGTTGATGCCTTTCTGCAAGGCATTGGAGTCGTCCAGCGATTCATCGAGCTCAATGCCGTCGTCCAAATCGCCGCCTAGGCTAAGGCCCGGCAAAAAGATCAAGGCACTGGCAAAAAGAATTGTTTTTACGATGTTCATAAGAAATTGCCTCTTTATAAGGTAAGGCCATCCTTGGCCAAGTTTCTTGGTAATCCTTTAAGCTTCTTATTTGACCTGGATCGAGCCTTGGTTGGCGGTGGCGCTTCCCAACAGACCACCACTCGCAATGTTGGCAGAGTTCTTTACCGTTGCCTGGTTGCTGATGACGGACTGTTTTACAGTGGAACCTTTGATTTGCACCGATCCCTGGTTGGCCTCAGCGCTTCCTAACAGGCCACCCTGCGCGATGTTAGCAGAGTTCTGCACCGTCGCTCGGTTGCTGATCACGGACTGCTGGATAGTAGAGCCTTCAGCCAGTACCCCCGTAGCTACGCCCAACCCCAAGATCACAGCGGTTAAAGTGGTCAGCTTTTTCATGATTTCTCTCCTCGTGTGTGGTTGATGAAGTCGTTTCTGCCTGTTGGCAAGATCAAGTGTAGTTGAGCTTGGTAAGTTTGTACTTCCGCACTCGCCTTTGATACACGGACGCGGAGGAGAATTTTTGCCAAAATTTTTTCTCGACCTGAAGCTGATTTTTACCAACCGTTGTTTTTTGAAGGTTTAAACTGCGCGGTGGATCGCAGCATAGATGGCCTCGTCGGTGTTTTCGGTAGGATAATCGACGACTTGTATAAGACGTGTTTGGGCAAGGTTTTCCTGCTTCACATTGAACCTTAGGCATGGGATCGGGATAATGTTTTATTTCATTTTTCGCAGAATTCATGCAGGAACACTTACAGAAGCTTCTAGCGCAGGCCCTGATACGGCTACGTGCGCAGGGGGAGTTGCCCGTCGAGTCGGACGCGCCGATTCGGGTAGATCGGTCGCGCGCACCCGAGCATGGGGATTTTTCCTCCAATATCGCCTTAATCTTGGCCAAGGCTACTGGAAAACCGCCGCGGCAACTGGCCGAGAGAATCCTCTCAGCGCTTCCCTCCGATCCTGCGGTGCGAGAGGTGGAGATCGCCGGCCCCGGTTTTATCAACTTTTTTATCGACCCCAACGCTCAGTTCCAAATCATCGCCCAGGTTCTCAGAGAGCGGGAAAACTTCGGCCGCAGCCAGGTGGGGCAGGGGCAGAAGGTCCATATCGAATTCGTCTCGGCCAATCCTACGGGTCCCTTACACGTAGGCCACGGTCGGGGGGCAGCCTATGGGGCTACGCTGGCCAACTTGCTAGAGGCGGTTGGATTTAGGGTCCACCGCGAGTACTACGTCAACGACGCTGGGCGGCAGATGGACATCCTAGCGGTCAGCGTGTGGC
>JAOAHI010000022.1 GCA_026415315.1 Methylohalobius sp. | reverse complement strand
CAGTTGTTAAATACACTCATCAATACCGCCCCCACCACCAACCAAAGAAGAAGATTTTTCAATAAGCTATGCATAACTTGTACCTCATTGAGTTTGCTCAGCCATCAGCCAATCTAGGCCACGCAGCTTCCAATTGGCTGCGTCGAATACGTCGCCACCCTGGTATTTCACATAGCAAGCATAGTTGACTCTATGAGCCAATGTATCTTGACCGGTAACCAGAGCGCTAGCTTTCACCAAATAACGACCATCGCCTATTTCCCAAACCTTGTCCTCCTCAAAGGGGAACTCCACCTGTTCAACGGCCAGTTTCTGTTGCAAATAGCCATGACATTGATCCTGAGCGGCTTGCTTGGCCTCACTCGGCTCTACGACCTCCGCGGAAGTGAAATAATCTGAGCCGAGCAGGTAAGCTGTCAAAGGCACAGCAATCAGCGCCTGAAAGGCATACAGTACCGCCACGTATAAAACGATTTTTCCTAGGCTTTTCCAACTCGGCATCCAGTCGCGCCAGCCGACTCGCTTCGCTTTTGTGACCATAACTACACCTCATCTCTCATCACGGAAATGTAAATAGGCGTACGCAAAATAGAGCAAGTGAGAGAGACCGCAGTAGGCCATCCCTAAAACTAAAGGAAGACTAATGGGTAGGCCATTGACATGGGAATAAAACGGAATGCCTAAAGCTGCTATCAACAACGCCCCTCCCATTATTAACGCCTCTAAATAACCGCTACGCCGATAACAAAACGCCCACAGCAACAATTGAAAAACTAACAGGTACAACACGATTATCAGCAAATTACGTGCCAATGGGCCGTAAATTTGCATAATCTCTGGAAATATCAAATCAGGCTTAACCAAAACTATGGCCCCTCCAATTACTGAAAGCAAAACAGCCAAATAAAAATTGATCCAAATGACTCGGTACATTTTTCATCTCCTCATGCTTCACCCCGCCCGATCTCTCATTCAAGCCTTGGCTATCTTCAAATACCTTTGTCCCTGCTCAGAAGACTCCGTCGACACCAAACTGGTGCAACTTTCGCCGCATTTTGGAAAGCGCACTTTTTTCAATTTGACGCACCCGCTCGCGGCTAATCCCAAAACGATCAGCGATAGCCTGTAAGGTTTGCTCACCGTTGTGGCTTAACCCAAAACGCTGTCGCACCACGTCCACCTCACGTCTACTTAGGGCAGCCAACGCCTGCTCGACGAGCAATATCCGACGCTCAAAATCCAGACTCTCACCTGCATCCAGCTCACTCCACTCATCGCTCTCACCCCATCCCGATCCCTCGCCGCTGTGAAACTCCTGTAAAGAGACTGTAATGTCATGGTCATTCATTTGTTGCCCTTGCCGAAATTGGCTGGCCAAGCTCAACGGGTAATACACCAGATGTCTTAGCCGCAACGAGGCTCGATCGATATAAACGTGAATCCAATATGCAGCATAAGTGGAAAAGCGAACGCCCTGTTCGACCTCAAAGCGGCGTGCCGCATACAACAGACCCAAATTCCCCTCCTGAATCAGATCCAAGAGCAAAGAATCGCGCTGGCGCCGGTAGCGATATGCTTGCTGAACAACCAGGCGGAGATTGTGCTTGACTAAAGTCGCCACCGCTTGCTGCCAGCCCTGCTCTATGCGCTTTAGCACCGCCTGCAAGTCGGCCTCCCCTTCGAACCTAACTGCCTCTTTCCGTCCACCACCCAAAGCAGCGACTCGGTTCGAGGATAGGTTAGCGCCAATCCAGGCTGACAAAGCCTGATACTGCCGGCGATAATCGTGAATTCGCCGAGCAATCTCCCTCTCTTCTTCGGCCGAGAGTAATGGGATAGAGGCGATCTCTCTTAAATAATGCTCCAACACACTCGGTCTCAAAAAGCATTAAATATTTATACAAAAATTATCTCACATTTAAAAATTAGTCAAATAATTGTATAAGATAAATAGGGAAACGATATATGTCCGAGCGCTTGCGCCTGCTTGATTCTCTAAGCTATGGCTGCCTGGGGCTGCCACTGGCGCTCTTAGGTCTACCTTTGTACGTTTACCTTCCTACCTATTACGCACGGGACTTGATGCTTGGCCCGGCGACGGTGGGCGGAATACTGATGGCTTCGAGGATCCTTGACGTGTTCACCGACCCCGTAGCCGGCTGGATCAGCGACCGGTTACTTCCCGGAAACTGGCGACGGCGCGGGATGCTCATCGCCGGGGCACCCATCCTGCTTGGAGGAATTTGGATGTTGTTTCTGCCCCCAGACGGCGCCAGTTCAGCTTGGCTACTGATTGGAACGACCCTAGCTTGTCTCGGTTGGACTTTGGTAGACATTCCCCATGCCGCTTGGATCGCCGAGCTAAGTGAAAATTACTACGAGCGTAGTCTCCTGGCGACCACCCGCGAAGGGTTTCGCGTCTTAGGCGTGTTTTTGACGCTGGCTCTGCCGCTTGCGACCGGCACTAGCGAAAACTTAGGTACGGTCTTGCGCCAGCTATTAATTCTAGTGATGTTCAGCCTGCCACTTGCCGTAGCCATCGCGGTCCTCACCTTGTCTGAGCCAAGTACAGCTTTTCGCTCCCCTTCCTGGATCCAGAGTGTGAACCTCCTTTGGGGCAACCGCCCACTCAGGCGGCTACTTTTAGCATACCTTTTAGACGGTTTGGCTAACGGACTTCCAGCTACCTTGTTCTTATTGTTCACTACCCAACGGCTGGCGATCCCTGAACCGCTTCCACTTTTACTTCTCTACTTCGGCGCCGGGGTCTTGGGTGTGCCGCTGTGGCTTAAACTCGCCCGCAAAGTTGGTAAACACCGCGCCTGGGCGGTCTCGCTGGCGCTTGCAGCCTTATCCTTTCTCCCTGTTCCCTGGCTCGGGCCGCAGCAAACCGACCTCTTCATCGTCACCGTCGCGTTGACCGGCCTAACGCTGGGCGGCGACATGGCGCTTCCCGTCGCCATGCAGGCCGATGTCGTGGACGCCGATACCGCTGCAGGCGGGGGGATGCGCGCTGGCTTGCTATTTGGCATCTGGAGTATGACAACCAAATTCGCACTGGCTCTCTCCGTGGGGATCGCGTTTCCGCTGTTGGAGATTTTCGGTTACAATCCAAAACTCAGCTATACGCCAGACTTAACCTTATGTGTCTTAGCTTGGCTGTATGCGGGGCTTCCGGCGGTGCTGAAAACGATTTGCATCGGCCTTGTTTGGCACTTTCCTATAGATGCCAAAGCCCAAGTCCAAGCCCGAGAACAAATCAGGCGCCTGCTTCAAAGCCAAAATGAACAACGAAGAAAAGGATAAGAGGTACGAATTCCGAGCGAGCACTAGTACGAAGAGTAACGCAAGCCCTTTGTCTTCAATTACATAGACGCACACACGAGACAATTCGTCCGCCTTCTCAATTCGGCACTAAAATTATGATCAGTTCATCAGTTGACGCTCTCTAAGTTCAAATCATGAAGCAAAGTCTGCAGTTACGCCTAGGTCAACAGCTTACGATGACACCGCAGCTGCAGCAAGCGATCCGTTTGCTACAGCTGTCTTCAGTTGAACTTAAGCAGGAGATCCAAAACGTTTTAGAGTCCAACATCATGCTCGAGTTGGCAGACGAGGGCCGTTCGGTGCCAGCAGCAGAGCCCTCTCTTTCAGAAGAAGACCAAATGGTCCCCAACTCTGAAGTCATCCCAGAAGAGCTGTCTTTGGACGTGGGCTGGGAGGACGTGTACGACAACGTCTATACCACCTTGGGTCAAGACGAGGCAGACGGTGATTTTTTAGTCTCCAAAGGCCTACCGGAAGGATTGCACGAATATTTAAAATGGCAGCTAGAACTGTCGCGACTCAGCGAGCGAGACAAAATCATCGGCGCCGCGATCATCGACGCTGTTAACACCAGCGGCTACCTAGAAGTTCCAGTGGAAGAGCTGTACCAGGACTTAGCCCAACAACTTACCGACTTGGAACTCGAGGAAGTCAGGGCGGTTCTGCATCAGGTGCAAAATTTCGACCCCCCTGGGGTGGCTGCGGCTAACTTGGGAGAATGCCTGGCTATCCAGCTGCGTCAATTGCCCGAGACAACTCCCTGGCGAGAAGAGGCTTTGCGCATCATTACCGAGCACCTAGAAGATTTAAGCAAGCAAAATGTCGCCGCGCTTAAGTCTGCCTTAGGGCTGGACGATGAGAAACTGGAACAGGTCATGGACCTCATCCGCAGCTTAAATCCTCGGCCAGGCAGGGATTTTGATCACGAAGAACCTCCGTACGTGATACCAGACGTGTTTGTGACCAAAAAGAACGGCCGCTTTGAGGTTTCGATTAATCCAGAGCTCGCTCCCAAGCTG
This sequence comes from Methylohalobius sp., assembly GCA_026415315.1. Classification (GTDB taxonomy): domain Bacteria; phylum Pseudomonadota; class Gammaproteobacteria; order Methylococcales; family Methylothermaceae; genus Methylohalobius. The sequence continues at coordinate 25,465 of JAOAHI010000022.1, read as the reverse complement.
CGCATCAATCCGTTTTACTCCAGCTTAGTCAAACGCGCCGACAAAAACCAAGACAACCTCAGCATGAAGGCCCACCTTCAAGAGGCGCGTTGGTTTTTGCGCAGCTTACAAAGCCGAAGCGAAACCTTATTAAAGGTAGCCCAATGCATCGTTCAGAAACAACAAGCCTTTTTCGAACACGGCGAGATCGCGATGAAACCGATGGTGCTCAAAGACGTAGCGGAAGAGCTAGGAATGCACGAATCCACCGTCTCCCGAGTGACCACCAACAAATACATGCATACCCCAAGCGGCATCTATGAATTTAAATATTTTTTCTCCAGCCACGTCTCCACCCAAACCGGAGGCTGTTGTTCGGCTACGGCCATCAAAGCCTTTATTAAGGAACTAATCGCGCACGAAAACCCCGCCAAACCTTTAAGTGACCTGAAGATCGCCCAGCTTATTCAGGCCAAAGGCATCAACGTCGCCCGTCGCACTGTGGCCAAATATCGCGAAGCCATGCACATTCCCCCCTCCAGCGAACGCAAGCGCCTCTTGTGATGCACCTGGTCATCGTCAGCGGCCTGTCTGGATCCGGAAAAAGCATTGCTCTGAGCACTTTGGAGGACAGCGGCTACTACTGCATAGACAACCTGCCGGTGCGCTTGATCGAACCGTTTATATGCGAATCCGTACAGGGCTTAGGCAAAACAGCCATTAGCATCGATTGCCGCAACTTGGCAGGCAACATCAACTTGTTCGGTGAGGCCTTAAATACCTTAAAGCAATTCGCCATCCCCTATCGCATCCTGTTCCTGCTCGCTGATCCTCAAACCCTCATCAACCGGTACAGCGAAACCCGGCGCAAGCACCCTTTGAGCCATTTAGGCAACCTTCCTCTCGCTGAGGCCATCGAACAGGAGCGGAAATTATTGGAGCCCATCGCTGCCTGCGCTGACCTGATCATAGACACTACTCATACTAACATTCATCAACTGCGCCAGTTGGTTCTCGCGCGCCTGGGCGAGGACAACCGCCAACTGGCCTTGTGCTTTACCTCTTTCGGATTCAAACACGGTCTTCCTTTGGACGCCGACTTCGTCTTCGACGCTAGGTGTCTTCCTAACCCCCACTGGGAGCCGGAGCTTCGCCCTCTTACCGGGCGCGATCCGGAAGTGGCTCAATACCTGGAGAAGCTGCCTGAGACAGGGCGATTCCTGAGCCAGATCGAAACCTTTCTCACCACCTGGCTACCGTGCTTTAGCGCCCACAATCGGAGTTACTTGACCATCGCTATAGGCTGTACGGGAGGTCGGCACCGCTCGGTCTATCTGGCCGAAAAACTTGGTCAGATGTTTGCCGATCTTTATCCAGTGGTGGTGCGCCATCGCGAGCTAGTTTAAAGGCCATGCGGATCTTGTCGCAATTCACGCTTGGTTTTATCTTAAGTTCGTTATTCCTGAACGGGGTGTCGGCATGAACAGCTTAACTGGTATCGAGAAGGCTACTTTTGCCGGCGGTTGCTTTTGGTGTCTGGAGGCCGATTTTGAGAAAATCGAAGGGGTCATAGAGGCAATCTCGGGCTACACCGGTGGCGAAGTCAAAAACCCAACGTACGAGCAAGTCGCAAGCGGCACCACGGGGCACCTAGAAGCGGTCCAGGTTAGCTTTGACCCAGGGAAAATCAGTTACCAAGAACTGCTCATAGTGTTTTGGCGTCACATCGATCCAACCGACCCCGGAGGCCAATTCATCGACCGTGGCCCCCAATACCGCAGCGCGATCTTTTATCACAACGATAGACAGCGGCGTCTAGCCGAAGAATCCAAACTCGCTTTGGAGCGATCCGGCCGATTCCAGCGACCGATTGTCACTGAGATCCTGCCTCTTAAAGAATTTTACCCCGCTGAAGACTATCATCAGAACTACTACCAAAAAAACCCAATCCGCTACCGCTTTTATCGGTTGGGATCAGGGCGTGATCAGTTTCTTTGCTCAGTCTGGACCAAAGAAAACGGCAGTTTTCTCAAACCTGACCGTGAAACCTTGCGCCGGAAGCTGACTCCGCTGCAATATCACGTCACTCAGGAAAACGGTACTGAACCGCCATTCCGCAATGAATACTGGGACAATAAACGCGAGGGCATCTATGTGGACGTTGTCTCCGGCGAGCCCTTGTTTAGCTCGCTGGATAAGTTCGACTCCGGCACCGGCTGGCCGAGCTTTAGCCGACCCTTAGAACCCGATAACATCATCGAACGCGAGGACAAAAGCCTCCTTATGCATCGCATTGAAGTGCGAAGCCGCCTGGCCGATTCTCACTTAGGCCACCTATTCGAAGATGGCCCGCCACCCACCGGTCTGCGCTACTGCATCAACTCAGCAGCACTGCGCTTTATCCCTAAGGAAGACTTGGAGAGAGAGGGCTATGGCCAATATCTACATTGGTTTAAACAGAAAGGAGAAAAGTGATGGCTACGGTGTTTGAAAAAATCATTAGCGGTGAATTGCCCGCCGACATCGTCTATCGCGACGAGCAAGTTACCGCTTTTCGGGACATCCGTCCGGCCGCCCCTACCCATATCCTGATCGTCCCCAACCGGCCGATTCCAACCGTCAACGACGTCCAACCGGAAGACGAGCCGCTGCTTGGGCATATGCTTTATGTTGCTAAGCTCCTGGCTGAAAAGGAAGGCATCGCCCAAAACGGCTACCGGCTGATCATCAATTGCAACCAGCACGGCGGACAGGAGGTCTTTCACCTTCACCTTCACCTTATCGGTGGCCGGCCCTTAGGGCCGATGGTAGTGCGCAAGCAATAATCAGTGGCGAAAATGGCGGACGCCGGTGAAGACCATTGCGATGCCCGCCTCGTCGGCGGCGGCGATGACTTCCTCATCGCGGATCGAACCGCCCGGTTGGACGATGGCCGTCACTCCGGCGGAGGCGGCGAAATCGACGCTGTCTCGGAATGGGAAGAAGGCGTCCGAGGCCATCACTAAACCGGCTAAGGATAAACCTGCTTCTTGCGCCTTTTGCAGACCGATCCGCGCCGACCATATCCGGCTCATCTGCCCGGCACCGATGCCAATGGTGCGCCGCCCGCGCGCGTAGACAATCGCATTGGATTTGACGTATTTGACCACCCGCCAGGCAAACACCAGGTCCTTGAGCTCCTCAGGCGTAGGTTGACGCTGCGTAACAGGTTTAAATTCGTTCGCCTGGGCGAGGTCTTTGTCTTGCACTAAGATTCCGCCAGAGATACATTTAAACTCCAGCTCTGAATGAGACTGCTTTAAGGCTCCACAAACCAAAACACGCACTTTGGGCTTGCGGGCCAGAGCTGCTTTGGCCTCCTCGGCAACCTCTGGCGCTAAAATCACCTCGACGAACTGGCGTTCAACGATAGCCTGGGCGGTGGTCGCATCCAGTGGGCGGTTAAAAGCGATAATCCCACCAAAGGCCGACACCGGGTCGGTGGCATACGCCAGTTCATAAGCCTCAAGTAAGGTCTCAGCTTGCGCAACCCCACATGGATTTCCGTGCTTGACGATCACGCACGCTGGATCCTCGCCTAGAGACCGCACGCACTCCAAAGCAGCATCAGCATCAGCCAAGTTGTTGTAAGACAAAGATCCGCCTTGGAGTTGACGGGCTGCCCCGAGAGTAGCTGCAGAAGGCTTATCTACCCGATACAGAGCAGCTCGCTGATGAGGGTTTTCTCCATACCGTAGGTCGTGAGCCTTTTCCATCCGTAGGTTGAGCACCTTAGGTAGATCGGCGTGCCCCAAGGTTTTTTCTAAATAGGAAGCGATGACCGCATCGTAATGGGCAGTGTGCGCAAACGCCTTGGCGGCCAACTCCAGCCGCAGCGCCTGTGGCAGCTCTCCTTGGCGCAGTACCTCAAGTATCCGATCGTAGTCGGCCGGGTCCACGACTACCCCCACGGCAGCGTGATTCTTGGCCGCAGCTCGAATCATGGCTGGGCCACCTATGTCTATGTTCTCGACAGCGGTGACCAAATCACACTCGGGGTTTGCGACTACCTCGGCAAAGGGATAAAGATTCACCACCACGAGATCGATAGGCAAGATGGCGTGCGCTGCCATCTCCTCTTCGTCCACTTCCCGCCGACCTAAAATCCCGCCGTGAATCTTGGGGTGAAGCGTCTTGACTCGTCCGCCCAAAATCTCTGGAAAACCGGTGTAATCGGCCACTTCCGTCACAGCAAGGCCGGACTGGCGCAGCAAACCAGCAGTGCCGCCAGTGGAGAGTATTTCTATCCCAAGTTCCGAAAGGCCCCGGCAGAGCGAAACCAATCCGGTTTTATCCGAGACCGAAACCAAAGCGCGCTTTACTTTAATCATATTATTCGATCCCATATTGCTTGAGCTTCTTGCGCAGGGTGCTGCGGCTCAGACCCAGGATCTGAGCTGCCTTGCTTTGGTTGCCACCCGTGTGGTTAAGGACGGTTTCAAGCAAGGGCTTCTCAACTTCCGCCATCACCATGGCATACAGGCCAACTGTGTTCTCTCCATTGAGTTCGGCAAAATACTTATTCAGCGCGATCTTGACCTGTTCTTTCAAGACGATCCCTTGCCCGTCGCTCCCCATTTGTCTTCTCCCCCGCAGATTTTTTGTCATACCCTCAAATGCGCTAAGGCCGGAGCGAGGTCAAACTGCATAATTGCGACCGTAGAAAATCTCGGCCATCTCGCGATACACCTTCTCTTGCACTTCCTCGCGCTCCTCATCAGTGAGCAACACGTCGTCCGGCGCAAATAGGTAATTGTCCAAATTAAACTCTTTAAGCATCATTTTGGTATGGAAGATGTTCTCCTGATAGACATTGACGTCTATCATCTGATAGCGCTCTTTAGTCTCTTGGGCGATGAAGTTCTGAATCGAGGTAATGTCGTGGTCAATGAATAGCTTGGCGCCGCTAATGTCGCGGGTAAAGCCACGGACGCGGTAGTCCATGATGACGATATCGGACTCAAAGCTCGAGATCAGGTAGTTGAGCGCCTTAAGCGGCGAAATCCGACCACACGTGGATACGTCGATGTCAGCGCGAAAAGTACTGATGCCAAAATGCGGGTGACTTTCCGGGTAGGTATGAACGGTGATATGGCTCTTGTCCAGATGCGCTAGCACCGCCTCCGGCAATGGGTCGCGCACTTTAGCGCTAGGTGAGCCATGACAGATGGGATCCTCCGAGATCAACATAGTCACGCTTGCCCCCTGTGGGTCGTAGTCCTGGCGAGCGATGTTGAGGATGTGGGCGCCGATAATGTCAGCCACGTCGGTGAGAATTTGGGTCAGCCGTTCGGCGTTGTAGGCCTCGTCGATGTATTCGATGTAGCGCTGTTTATTGGCCGGGCTCGTGTAACAAATGTCATAGATATTGAAGCTCAAGCTTTTGGTTAAATTGTTGAAACCGTGAAGTTTCAATTTTTCCATCAGTCTCTTATACCTCGCTTAACCAAATAATCTAGGAATCACCAGGATCGACCACCTCAAACGTGTGTTGCACCTCAGCCACCTGGCCAAGCATGATCGAGGCTGAGCAGTACTTCTCGGCCGAGAGCCTCACCGCCCGCTCCACGGCAGCTGGACTTAAGCCCTTTCCAGTGACGGTAAAATGCAAGTAAATTCGAGTAAACACCTTAGGGTCAGTCTCGGCGCGCTCGGCGCGGACTTCCACCTGGCAGTCGGCAACCGGGTGGCGACCTTTTTTGAGGATATGCACCACATCGAATGCCGAACAACTACCTACGCCCAGCAGCAGAAGTTCCATAGGCCTTGGTCCCAAATTGCGCCCACCATGCTCAGGGGGGCCGTCGATGACAAGGCCGTGACCACTGCCCGATTCGCCCACGAACAAAACATCCTCCACCCACTTTATCCGTGCTCTCATCGCCCTCTTGCCTAATTTTGAAAGAGGGTAAAAATACCATCAAAAATTCAAACTGACCATAGCGACCAGCTCAGGAAAATCCTTTTTGGACAAAGCAAGCGCCTAAAAATTGCCCAGGGCGGGGTCGTATCTCTTCTGCGAACTTAAAAAACCTTGCAAAAATCCAAGCAAGAGCGCATATTTTCGAACAATATCGTCTTGGACAAGAGGTGCAAGATGCAAAGGCTAGTGCTTCTAGTTCCGAACGTCCCCACCGCCAAGAATATTGTCGATGATCTGTTGTTAGCACGTATCAAAGAGGAAGAAATTCACATCATTGCCAAGGAAGGAGTGCCGCTGACAGGATTGCCTGAGGCGGGCCTTGCGCACAAGACTGATTTGCTTCCAGCCCTCAAACGGGGACTGGCGGCAGGCTCGGCCACCGGTCTCTTGGCCGGGTTGGTGGCAGTGCTTTTACCAGGTGGGATCGTAGCCGCTGGCGGGGCAGTCATTTTGGCCGCCACTTTGGCTGGGGCAACGGTGGGCGCGTTGGCCTCGAGTTTGATCGGGATCTCGATTCCTAGTGAAGAAGTGCGCAAGTACGAACAAGCCATAGAACGCGGCGAACTGATGATGCTGATAGATGTGCCCAAGTCCCGTGCCCAAGAGATCACCGAGCTAATCCTAAAGCATCACCCCAAAGCGGAAATCAAGGAAGCCAAGTATATCCCGCCATCGCTTCCGGAAATACCCGAACAATAACTGCAAAAGCGCAAGCGCCTTGATGTTGGCCTTGTCTTTTTCAGGTGGGCTCAGTACTATGAGTTTTATTAGGCCGAGCTACCAATGGCTATGATCAAGGGCAGTATCGTCGCGCTAGTCACCCCTATGAACGCCGACGGCAGTTTAAACGACGCCGTCCTCAGGGAATTGGTTGAATTTCACATCGAACAGGGCACGGATGCTATCGTCGCGGTCGGTACGACTGGCGAGGCGGCGACTTTGGACTATGAGGAACACTGTCAGGTGATCCGCTGGGTGGTAGAACAGGCAAGAGGACGCCTGCCAGTCATTGCCGGTACCGGCTCTAACTGCACCCGGGAAGCGATTGAACTGACCCAAAAGGCCAAAGACCTAGGAGCCGACGCCTGCCTGCTCGTTACCCCTTACTACAACAAGCCGACCCAAGAAGGCTTGTATCAGCATTTTAAAGCAGTCGCCGAGGCTGTCGCCATCCCGCAGATTTTGTACAATGTCCCCAGTCGCTGCGGCTGCGACTTGCTGCCTGAGACCGTGGCGCGCCTGAGCCTTATTCCCAACATCGTCGGCCTTAAGGAGGCCTGTGCTGATCCGATCGCTCGCGCACGGCAGATCCGAGATCTGTGCCCAGGATTTCCCATCTACTCCGGCGATGACGCCAGCGCCAGACAACTGTGCTTGGAAGGAGGGGCTGGCGTGATTTCAGTCACAGCCAACGTTGCTCCCCGCTTGATGCACCGAATGATCTTAGCTGCCCTGGCGGGAGACGCAGAGCAGGCTGCAGCCTTAGACAACCGCCTGACTGGTTTACACCGGGCTTTGTTTTTGGAGTCCAATCCGATTCCAGTCAAATGGGCACTCAACGCCTTAGGAAAGATTCCAGAAGGGATCCGCCTGCCCCTGACCTGGCTGGCTCCTCAGTACCAGCCTGAAGTGCGCCAAGCTTTGCTCGCTGCTGGCGTGCTGTAATTGCTATGCGCAAAAGTCCTGGATGGTTGCTGGTGCTTGGGCTGGCAAGTTGCACTTACCTGGTTCCCGACCGGGAACAAGAATACGCCCAGGTTCGCCCCCTGCCGCCTTTGAAGTGGCCAGATACGCTTGAAGCTTCCCCTCAGCTTATCAATCCACCGCCGGTGGTGCCCAATCCCCCCCCACCGTCCTTGGCACCCACTTCAGCTGGGACTGTCCCGTTTATCGAGCTGGACCAACCCTTCCAAACCGCTTGGGTCACTACCTTAAAGGCTCTGAACTTACTCCGCTTGGAACTGAGTGGACGCGACGCCGAACGGGGAATCCTGTATTTAATTTACACCCCCCCTGCTGCGGAGACAGAATTGGCTGTGGATCGCAACACATGGGAAGATCTAGCCTATTTTGTCACTGGCAATAAAACCGCAGGCGAGCAAAAGTATCAATTGCTGCTCCAACCAAACGATAACACCACTCGCCTTTATCTCTTGGATTTGGAGGGCAAACCGCGCACCGACCGTATCACCTTGGAGTTGCTTGAACGCCTCAAACAGACCCTCTCTGGCTTAACCCAATGACCATCCTCTATCTTCCCGGCCCTTGTGCTTTTTCGCCCTTCCGCCTAGAAAAGCTACTTATCCGCGTGCAAGCGGCTGTCCCTCAAATCCGCGCCATCTCTGCGCGCTTCGTTCATTTTCTCGAACTTAAGCGGGAGTTGACTGCTGAAGAACGTAGGATTTTGAACCGCCTCCTCAACTACGGTCCAAAGCCTGTGCTCAATTTTAGCGGCGAACATTTTTGGGCCGTACCGCGCCCGGGCACGATCTCTCCCTGGTCAAGCAAGGCGACCGAGATCCTACACATCGCTGGCCTAGAAGCTGTAGAACGCATCGAGCGAGGCATAGAGTACTGCCTTAGCGGCCCAATCTCGCTTAAGCCCCAGCGCGCTAGTTTGGCACCGTTGTATGATCGGATGATCGAAGTGCTGCTCAGCGAAAACGAGGAAGTGGACTTGTTCGCCCACGCCCCCCCTGCCCCGCTGGTGACCATCCCTTTGCAGGAGAGGGGACGCGCGGCCTTAGAGCAAGCGAACCGAGAACTGGGGTTGGCGCTCTCGCTGGAAGAAATTGACTATCTAGAGCGCGCCTTCAAAGAACTAGGCCGTGATCCAACCGATGCCGAACTTATGATGTTTGCCCAGGCCAACTCGGAGCACTGCCGCCACAAAATCTTAAACGCTTCTTGGACACTGGACGGTCAGAGACAGGCGCTTTCCCTGTTTCAGATGATCCGGACAACGTCTGAAAGGCACTCGCATGGCATCCTCTCGGCTTATCGCGATAATGCGGCTGTGATCGAAGGTCAAGAGGCCGCCTGGCTGCTACGCGACCAAGAAGGACGCTATGACTATTTCAAGGAGCCGGCCCATATCCTGCTCAAAGTAGAAACCCACAACCACCCCACCGCCATCTCTCCCTATCCAGGGGCGGCGACCGGAGCTGGTGGAGAAATCCGCGACGCCGGCGCTACCGGTCGCGGCGGCTTTCCTAAAGCGGGCCTGGTCGGTTTTGCCGTCTCGCACCTGCGCCTGCCAGGCTTCCTCCAACCGTGGGAGGCAAAAGACCCAGGCAAACCTGGCCGTCTTGCCTCCGCCCTAGAGATTATGCTAGAGGGACCAATCGGAGCAGCCTCCTTTAATAATGAATTCGGCCGTCCTTCCCTGGCTGGCTTTTTCCGTACTTTCGAGCAAGAGGTCCCAAAAAGTCAAGGAAAAGAATGGCGTGGCTACCACAAACCGATCATGCTCGCCGGCGGTCTGGGTCACATCTGTCCCGCCCACCTGACCAAATGCGAGCTTCCGCCGGGAACTTTGATCGTCGTCTTAGGAGGACCCTCCATGCTCATCGGTCTGGGGGGCGGGGCGGCTTCTTCCCAGGCTTCCGGAGAATCTTCTGAACAATTGGACTTTGCCTCGGTCCAGCGCGCCAACCCAGAAATGCAGCGGCGCTGCCAAGAGGTGATCGAGCATTGCCGCGCCTTGGGCGAGGCTAATCCAATTCTTTCCATCCACGACGTAGGTGCTGGCGGTCTCTCCAACGCGGTGCCGGAGATACTCCATGCCAGCCGACGTGGCGGAAAGTTCGAGCTGCGGCACATCCCGTGCGCTGATTCCGGCCTTTCGCCGATGCAAATTTGGTGTAATGAGGCTCAAGAGCGATACGTCTTGGCCATCCATCCTAGCTCTTTGGAACGGTTTGCAGCCATTTGCCAGCGCGAGCGTTGCCCATTCGCCGTCCTCGGCTACGTCACCGCTAAGGAAACCTTAAGAGTGCACGATCGCCTATTCGAGAACCATCCGGTAGATGTGCCGATGGCAATGTTGTTCGGCAACCCTCCGAAAATGCAACGCTTCGCCCAAAGCTTGCCACCTCGTGCGCTAAGTTTTGATCTTAAAACGGTGAACCTTGCCGAAGCGATCCGGCGCGTGTTGGCTTTTCCAGCTGTAGCCAGCAAGAGCTTTTTAATCACCATAGGTGACCGTTCGGTGACGGGTCTCGTCGCCCGCGATCAAATGGTCGGTCCTTGGCAAGTGCCAGTCAGCGACGTGGCTGTGACCGCTTCCAGCTTCTTAGGCTATACCGGCGAGGCGATGGCGCTTGGCGAGCGCACTCCGGTGGCGGTCGTCCACGCCCCAGCCTCTGGGCGTTTGGCTGTGGGGGAGGCTTTGACCAATTTAGCGGCGGCCAGCATCAGGGATTTAAGCTCGGTGAAGCTGTCGGCGAACTGGATGGCAGCTTGTGGTCATCCCGGCGAAGACGCCAATTTATTCGCCACGGTGCGTGCGGTGGCTTTGGAACTTTGCCCAGCTTTAGGAATCGCGATTCCAGTGGGCAAAGATTCTTTGTCTATGAAAACGGTGTGGGAAGATAAAGTGCAAACTAGCCCCGTGTCGCTGATTGTGTCAGCATTTGCCCCGGTGGACAACATTCGCCGCACCCTCACGCCCGAGCTGCGCCGCGACCTAGACACCGTCCTGATGCTTATCGACTTAGGGAAAGGAAAACATCGGCTGGGAGGCTCGGCCTTAGCCCAGGTCTATGGCGGTCTGATCCCCGACGGCAACATGGCTGTGCCCGATCTGGATGAGCCCGAATCGTTCAAAGCTTTCTTTCACGCTATTCAGAGTCTCAACCGCCAAGGCCTGATTTTAGCTTATCACGACCGCTCCGATGGGGGGCTTCTAGCCTGCTTGTGCGAGATGGCTTTCGCTGGGCGCTGTGGCCTGGACATAGACCTAACGCCTTTGGGTGGCGATCCTCTCGCGGCTTTGTTTTGCGAGGAATTAGGCGCAATCCTTCAGATTCGACGCACCGAGCTAGAACAAGTACGCGCAGTGCTCGCCGAGATGGACCTGGAGAACTGTAGCCATGTGATCGGTGCGCCAAACCTTGCCTCGCGCATCGCTTTTTATCACTGCGGTCAGCGGCTGTTTGCCGACACCCGAGCGTCTCTTCAGCAAACTTGGGCCGAGCTGAGCTTTCGGATGCAAGCGTTGCGCGACAACCCTCACTGTGCCCAAGAGGAATTTGCCGCCATCGCCGACGACCAAGACCCCGGCCTGCATGCGGCCTTGCGCTTTGATCCACAAGAAAACATCGGCCTGCCTTTCGTTTTAGGCCAAAAACCGCGCGTGGCTATTCTGCGCGAACAAGGGGTTAACAGCCACGTCGAGATGGCCGCCGCTTTCGACCGCGCTGGCTTTGAGGCGGTGGACGTGCACATGAGCGACATTCTCGAAGGGCGCCTGACCCTGGATCGCTTCCATGGTCTAGCCGCATGCGGCGGCTTCTCTTACGGCGATGTGTTGGGAGCTGGCGCTGGCTGGGCTGCTGCAGTTCTGTTCAATTCCCGTGCGCGCGACCAGTTTCAAGCCTTCTTCCAACGCCAAGACACTTTTGCCTTGGGCGTATGCAATGGCTGTCAGATGCTTGCCCGGCTCAAAGAGCTCATCCCCGGCGCTGAGCACTGGCCGCACTTCTCTCGCAACTTATCGGAACAATTCGAGGCGCGCCTGGTGTTAGTCGAGGTGCTTCCCTCTCCCTCCATCTTGCTCTCTGGCATGGAAGGCTCGATATTGCCTGTTCCCATCAATCACGGCGAAGGCCGAGCGGAGTTTGAGCAAGACCCTAGCTTTTTGATCAAGCAAGGTTTGGCCTGCTTGCGCTACGTCGATCATTACGGCCAACCGACCGAGCGCTATCCCTTCAACCCTAACGGCTCGCCTTGTGGGATCACCGGCTTAACCACCGCCGATGGCCGCTTTACCATCATGATGCCGCATCCCGAGCGCGGCTTTCGCACCGTTCAGTATTCTTGGCACCCTAAGGAGTGGAGCGAGGACGGGCCATGGCTTAGGCTGTTCTATAATGCAAGGCGCTGGCTCGGTTGACCTTTCCCTCCTCTCGGTGTAATTATGAAAAAAGCGAGAGGAGGAGACGATGGCTATCCATGAAAGCCTTGCTCAATCTATGCCGCAAGCGGCTAGAGTCCCTGTTAGCCCAAGCTGATATCCACATCGACGGTAAGCGCCCGTGGGACATAACCGTTCACGACGAACGCTTGTTCACACGGGTTCTCGTCGACGGCGCGTTGGGCTTTGGCGAGTCGTATATGGACGGCTGGTGGGAATGCCAACAGCTGGACGAGCTGATGTACCGCATTCTGCGTTGCGGAATGCAAGCACGCATACACTCCTGGCGGGATCTATTAGCCTCCCTTAAGGCTAGGCTAGTTAATCTTCAGGATCCGCGCCGTGCCTTTCAAATCGGCGAGGACCATTACGATTTGGGCGATGACCTGTATCAGGCCATGCTCGACAAACGCCTGATCTACAGCTGCGCCTATTGGAAGAAAGCCTATGACCTAGAATCGGCCCAGGAGGCCAAACTCGATTTAATCGCCCGCAAGCTCAGACTCGAGGCCGGCATGCGCGTTCTGGATATAGGCTGCGGCTGGGGTGGAGCAGCCCAGTTTTTCGCTGAGCGTTATGGAGTTAAGGTGTATGGCGTGACGGTGTCAAAAAACCAAGCCCAATATGCCCAAACCTTGTGCCAAGGACTGCCGGTGACTGTAGAACTCAAGGACTACCGAGCTATCGAGGGCCGTTTTGACTGCGGATACTCCATAGGCATGTTTGAGCACGTGGGCGTTAAAAATTACACCGTTTATTTCGATGTGATCCGCAGATGCCTACCCGAAGACGGCCTATTCGTGCTCCACACCATAGGCGCCAACGTGTCTGCCAACTATGGCAACCCTTGGGTGACGCGCTATATCTTCCCCAATTCGATGTTGCCTTCCCTCGCCCAGATCGGCAAAGCTATCGAAAAGCGTTGCATTGTCGAAGATTTGCACAACTTCGGCCCCGATTATGAGCGTACCTTGCTCTCTTGGTACGCTAATTTTGAGCGCAACTGGCCCTCTCTGCGTGCTCGGTATGGGGAGCGCTTTTTCCGCATGTGGCGGTTTTACCTTCTCAGCTTTGCCGGCGCTTTCCGCGCCCGCTACCTCCAGCTGTGGCAGATCGTTCTCAGCCCACGCGGGCGCGCTGAGCGTTATGACGCACCCCGCTAGCCCCTCTCCTTTAGACCACTTTAAAGTTGCGCATCATGTCGGCGTCTTCGTGCTCTAGGTTGTGGCAGTGATAAACGTACAACCCTTTGTAATCGCGGAAGGGCATAATCAAGCGAATTCGCTCGCCCGGCATAATTAAAACCGTATCCTTAAAGCCTGCGTCGACAAAACCATCCTTGACTGTCTCGTAGCCGGCGCCGCTGTGGAGACCGTGGCCAGTCGGCGGAATCCGCTCGATAATTTGAAAATACTCGCCGTGGAAATGCATGGGATGAGCCATATCGATCATCTGCGCCATTTCCATGCCACCTCCCATACCCATCATGCCGCTGTGATCCATGCCCATGCCTTGTTGGTGGCCGCCGGTATTGTGATCCATCGCCTGGACATTGCCTCCTAGGACCATCTGACCATGATCCATCCCTCCCTCGCCGTGGAAGTGGAAGATTTCTAGAAGCTGCATGGTGTTGATCGGTATAGTTTCCTCAGGCAACGCCTCAGCCATTTCAAAACTCCTGCCGTTAAGCGTAAACCTCCGGCCGCGATTGCCTATGGCTACCGGCCTCGGATGGGCGGAGTTGGCAGTGTCTTCGACCCGGTAGCGCGGCAGGCGGCGCAGCTTGTCAGGAAGCTCTAGGGTATCCTTGGCGCTGCGGGTGACGCGGAAACGAGCCACGGTAAACCGGCTCCCTGCGGGTATGTGGCGCATAAACATGGCCATTGCCCCCATGCCGTCCCCCATCATCATGCTCATCATTTCGCCCATGTTGCCCATATTACCCATCATCCCGTGCCTCATTTGTCCATGCCCGGCCATCATCCGCATATGCTGCTCGTACATCAGCGGCATCACGCCTGAATACTCCAGGCTCTCCAGGACTATCTCACGCCCTTTGGCACCTTTAAAATCTCGCCACAATTCATAACGCTCCCCCGGCGAAATCACCAAGTACGGACGAGTAACTGGCTTGTCAAGCAGACCACCGTCGCTGCCGATCACAGTGATCGGTTCTCCATCACTCCAAGCAAGCTTGTAAATCCGTGAGTTGGAACCATTAAGAAGGCGAAAACGATAAGCGCGATCTTCCACCTCTAAGGTGAAATCCGGTTTGCCATTCACTAAAATGCGCTCGCCTAAAAACCCAATCACACCCGCCGGTCCCTGGTTGGTGTACCAAAACTGATTGTCCTGAGTGAAAGTGCGGTCTTGAATCACGATGGGCAAATCGTATTCGCCGCGCGGCAAGGGAAGGCTTTGCTCCTCCTCGTCTTCGACGATAAACAAACCCGCCAATCCTGCATAAGCTTGGGCCGCAGTGGCATGATGCGAATGGGGGTGATACCAATTAGTGCTAGCGCGGTTTTTGATCTCAAACTCATAGATATAGGTTTGCCCCGAACTAACTTGGTACAAAGGGTGACCATCCATCTCTGCCGGGACGTGTACGCCATGCCAATGCGTAATGTGCTCCTGCGGCAAACGATTGTGAAGGCGAATTCGCACTTTTTGCCCGGTCTTGAACTTGAAGATCGGACCTAAGTAATTGTCTTTCAATGGGATTACCGCCTTGGGATCACCTTTGACGACGCTTGCTTCGTATCTCCACACGCGGGTCGTTGCCCCTGGCAAAATGGGGACGTGGTCCACTCTGGCAATCAAATCGATCTCTACATCCGGCGTCGATCCTAGCTGAGGACGAACCTGTTTGAAGGCGTCTTTTTTGAAGGCGTCTTTCTTGAGCACTGCTGGAAAAACCGGCGCCGCCAGAAAGGCCGTCCCTATTCCCATTGCTTGCAACAAGCGGCGTCGCTTCAGATCAATCTTATCGATCATCGTGAGTCTCCTCTTCAACCTAATCAGGATATGCTAATATTCTAAATCTGGCTATCACTTCCTGCCAAGGCAAATGAATCCGTTTTCTCCTTATGCATTAGACAAAATTCCCAAAATTTATCACTTACCTCTCCAGCGGCGGCAGAATTCAATGAGGGCACGGGTAGAGGCGTCGTGCTGGCCAATCTCTCCATCCTGGAGAGCAGGCAGAATTTCACCCGCCAGCTGTTTGCCTAGCTCTACCCCCATCTGGTCGAAGGAATTGATGTTCCAGATCGTCCCTTGAACAAAAACCTTGTGCTCGTAGAAAGCAATCAAGCTGCCCAAAGTCTTAGGAGTCAGCTTTTTGACTAGGAACAAATTGGAGGGACGATTGCCGGGAAAAGTCTTGGCCGCTACTAAAGACTCAAGGTGGTCCTTAGGAAGTTCTAGAAAGGCAAGCTCTGTCCGAACCTCATCCTCGCTTTTGCCTTTCATCAACGCCTCGGCCTGAGCTAAACAGTTAGCAAGCAACATCGCATGGTGCCCTCCCAGTTCGTGGTGGCTTTGGGCAGCAACGATAAAATCGCAAGGCACCAAATGCGTTCCTTGATGCAAAAGCTGAAAGAAGGAGTGCTGGCCGTTGGTGCCTACCTGTCCCCAGACGATAGGGCCGGTGGCATAGCTTACAACTTTACCCTCCAGATCCACTCTTTTGCCGTTACTTTCCATATCTAGCTGCTGCAAATGGTCTGGGAAATAGCGTAAGTAATGGTCGTAAGGAAGAATGGCGCAAGAGGCAGCATCCCAAAAATTCCTATACCATATCCCCAAAAGTCCCATGATCACCGGGATATTGCGGGAGAAAGGAGCAGTGCGAAAGTGCTCATCCACTTCAAAGGCGCCTTCAAGTAGCTCCTCGAAGCGATCCATACCCACTGCCAATGCGATCGACAGGCCCACAGCGGACCAAAGCGAGTATCGTCCCCCGACCCAATCCCAAAATTCGAACATGTTTTCAGGATCGATACCGAATCCCTGAACCGCACCGCGGTTCGTGGAGATGGCCACAAAATGCTGGGCAATGGCGCTTTGCTCGCCGCCTGCACCGGTGAGCAGCCACTCCCTGGCTGAATTGGCATTAGCCATTGTCTCTTGGGTGGTGAAAGTTTTCGAAGCTACCAGGAACAGAGTCGTTTCTTGGTTTAATCCTTTAAGGGTTTCCAACAAATCCGATTCGTCTACATTAGCGACAAAGTGGACCTTAAGGTCTTTGTTGTGATAAGGAGTCAGGGCTTGCGCCACCATCCTCGGCCCCAGATCGGAACCGCCTATACCCAAATTGACCACGTCCGTGATCGGCTTGCCGCTGAAGCCGCGCCATTGGCCGCCGCGCACCTGCTCGGTAAATCGGCGCATCTTGCTCAAAACCTGCCGTACTTTCGGCATTACATCTTGACCGTTTACCCAAATGGGACGCTCCGAGCGATTGCGCAGAGCTATGTGCAGCACTGCCCGATTTTCAGTGCGGTTGATCTTCTCCCCAGCAAACATAGCCCCTATCCTAGCCGCCAGCCCGCACTGTTCGGCCAACTGGAGCAGCAGTCCTAAGGTCTTGTCGGTAATTAAGTTTTTAGAGAAATCGAATACAATATCGCCCAGTTCTAATGAAAAACGCTGAAACCTTCCTGAGTCTCTAGCAAACCAATGGCGCAGGTGTTGTCCCTCCATCTCTCGGCGATGCTCGGCCAAAGCTTGCCAAGCGGGTAAAATAGTCGGCGTCGTCATTGGACTAAACTTCCTCCAAAGTCACATACAAATCGCAACAAATAGTAACCCAACGCCGTCTTAAGGAGAATGAATGCTTAAGGTTTTTCATCCTGCCGTCATGCATAAGGCTTAGATTGATGACAATTTTTCACCGATTCTGTCGAATTTTTTTACACCGCGTTGGATATAAAAATATCAACTAATTGAAAATTAAGTAATTTTCATCCTGGCGCGAAACCTGCAAGTTCTGCGATAGACATCACAATTTAGAGGCAGTTGGTATGAAATACATTTCAGGATATGTGATCATTGCCAAGCTTTTGCTTGGGATTTATTGGCTGGTTATGCGCCAATGGTGCTATTTAGGCTGTCGCAGGCTTGTTCTTCGCCTGAGTGGTCGGCGTTCTTTACCTACTCCCTAAAAGATACCGAGAATGCAAGGGTGCTTATATGTTGTCGCCACTCCCATCGGCAACCTGGGCGACATCACGTTGCGAGCATTAGAAATCCTGCGTCACGTGGATCTGATTGCCGCCGAAGACACGCGTCATAGTCGGCGGTTGCTCGACCATTACGGCATCACTACTCCTCTTGTCTCTCTTCACGCCTATAACGAGCAAGGTAAAGCACCAAGCCTGCTTAAAGAACTACAAGCAGGCCGCAACGTCGCATTGGTGGCCGATGCCGGCACACCGCTCATCAGCGACCCTGGTTTCCCACTGGTGGCAGCCGCGCGCGAGGCGGACATTCCGGTCATTCCCATTCCTGGCCCATGTGCAGCCATCGCCGCTCTATCGGTGGCCGGATTACCTACGCATCGATTTGCGTTTGAAGGCTTTCTGCCCCGCACTCAAAGCGCCCGTCGCGCTCACCTGCGGCGCCTAAAGGCTGAGCCTAGAACTATGGTTTTCTATGAGACCAGTCATCGCCTTAAAAGCTGCCTTGAGGACTTGGCCGCTGTTTTCCCCCCCAAGCGTCGGCTGGTCATAGCTAAAGAGCTCACCAAACTCAATGAACGTCTAATTTCCACTTCAGTGGGGGAGGCAATTGAGCTTTTCCTGTCCAACCCGGAGTGGTTAAAAGGCGAGTTTGTTCTGCTCGTTGAGGGGGCAAACGAAACCGAATCGGAGGTGCTCACGGAACAGCAGCGCCACGTTTTGGAGCTGTTACTGGAAGAGTGCCCTGTGCGCACCGCTGTCTCGCTAGCGGCTAAGATCACTGCAGCGCCGCACAAAACTCTCTATCGCGCTGCCTTATCGAGGCAGAAAAAAATTGAAACTTTGTCTTAAGTCTCCGGTTCAATATATTTATAAGAGAGTCGGCCAGGCAATCGCCTCCGCTACGCGGAGGAGGAAAGTCCGGGCTCCACAGGGTAGGGTGCCAGGTAACGCCTGGGCGCCGCGAGGCGACGGAAAGTGCCACAGAGAACAGACCGCCTATGGCCTCAGTGCCAGGCAAGGGTGAAACGGTGCGGTAAGAGCGCACCGCGCGGCTGGTAACAGTCCGCGGCACGGCAAACCCCACCTGGAGCAAGATCAAATAGGGGAGCAGGGGAATATCCCCACGTGTGGCCCGCACGTTGCTCCCGGGTAGATCGCTTAGAGGAATGATTGCCCACGACAGAACCCGGCTTACAGGCCGGCTCTCTTTTTTGACAGATCGTGTGGCTAAGCTACTATTAGGAGAGAGTTGACAAAGGATTGGATGTGTCCGCCCAAACCGAGCCCTGCTTGACCGACCCTGAGTGCGTCCAAAATTGGCTGGCGCAGCTTTCATGGCCCGATCTCGAGTCCAGTGCTGCCAGCTTAAGCATCCAACTTACACGCCTGGCTAAGATCAAGCTTGCAGCGTCAGAGCGTCTAGAGTTGCTTGAGCGCTATCACGATCCCGTGCTTCAGCTTACTACTGCTCTGGAAGATCGCCTCCTCGACTGTGCGCTGCCTTTGGCTAACTCAGATCAAGAAACTGCTAAGCAGCTTTTGGAACTGTGCCGCCTAATGGCAGACAATTATCTCCAAGTCGTTTTTGCCCCCGAGTTCCTTGATGGCGAAAGGCTTAATCCAGCCCGTCGGCAAACAGCACTGACGCGGGCTTTGGCGTGGCTAGCGCGATTAGCCCGCCACAGCGCCGAGGTCTACCGCCCACCTCAAGAAAACTTTTGGCGGGTGGTTTACCAGATTTATTGTTGGCTAGAAACCCACGCTCTTCTGCCGCTACCCAACTCAGAAGAGATCTCCCCCCTCAGGAACCAGCTATTTCGGATTTTGCTCCTTGGGGTGTGCGGATTGGGGCGTTTCAGACCAAGGGAGATCAAGCAAATCGACCAATTTCTCGAGCACCTTGCCGAATACGCCGAAATTGGTCCCCAACCTGTGCGGGAAAATTACCGAGCACGTTTTTTTTTCGATATTTCCCTCCCCAGACCACCGCGCTCGGTGAAATTACTCAGGCCGGTCAGTCCACCTCCGGACAGTATGCGCTTTCTCTACACGCAAAAAGTCACTCAGAAACTCTTAGCCTCTATCTCGAGCTTGTCTGAGCAGGAGACTTTGCCCGGGTCTCAGGCGAAAAAACTAGCGCTGCGCTTAGCGCACTTGTTGGGCGCCCCAAGCCAACGCAAGTGGCGAAGGCGACAAGAGCGCAGAGACTGCCTCCTAATCGCCGGATTTTCCCAGCTGATTGCGTCCCTAATCCGGGAAGGTCAGGTGGACGAGGAATTGTCCCGCCTGCTGCCAGCACCTACTCTTTTTGATCCTAGCGCCGAGTTTCGCGCCGATTTTAAATTGCTGCCCTTAGACGCAGAAGCGATTCAGCGCGAAGAAGAACGTTTTGAAGCGGAGGTTTGGTGCCAACTTTTAAATGAACAGGCTACAACCTCAGAAGACAAGATTTGGGGATGTTCATTTACCGCCGAGGGCAGTACGATCCAGTTTCCGGGACGGTTTGCCGACGCGTGCGCCGGTGGGTATTGCCTGATCTGGTTAGACCACACTTGCCCCAAGCTCAAAGTGGGAGAAATTTTAGGGATCAATCACACCCAGGGGGAAATCGAGGTCGGAGCGATCCGTTGGCTCCGCCAAGAGACCGCCGAAGAAATCGCCGTAGGCGTAGAACTGCTCAGCTTTACCGCCAGCTTGGTAGTAGTCGGCCCGTGGATCAAACCCACTGCCCCCGCCTACCCTAGACGCAGATGGGGATTGCTTCTGCCTCCGCAACCGGTGCTCAACCGCCCAACCTGCTTACTCTCTCCGGCTGGCGCTTGGCAGCCAGGCCAGTGGGTAGAAATCCAGCACAGCCTAGCCAATAAGCAAACCTATTGCTTAAAGCAGCGCATAGACGCCACGCTAGCCTATGATCTCTTTAGCTTGGAAAAAATCGATTAAAAACGCAGCCACAGCGCCCAAGCCAAAGCCAAACACCCAAGCGCAAACCCGCACAGCGCACCTAAAGCCCACAACCGGTAACGCCACACCAAGTCTGATTGCCGAACCGCTGCTAAAATAAAAGGGGCCTTTTGCGGTGGCATGCGCAACACGTGAACCGCCTCCTCCGCTGGCTGGCGCCAACGTTCCTGCAGCGCTTCGCGGGCGGCTTGCTTGCGGGCAATGTCCCACTCTCGGGAATCCACCTCACCGTCCCGATTCAGGTCAAAGCGTTCACGCAAAGCTTTGGGGTCCATTTTCCAGCGCCTAAGTAGCTCTCTCGCGTCCGCCTCCAAACCCGGCCCTGGGTCTTTTAGGGTCTGAAACCATCCCAGGGCATATAATGAGTCGCCAGGCTCGACCCACCTCTCGGTATAGCGATAGGGCCCTGTGAAATCGCTATGACCGGGTGGAGTAGCCCCAGGATAAGGTTCGTGGCCATACCAGATCCGTTCGTGGGTTGCATGAATCTCCGCTCCCTCCGGGTCAACCACGCACTGACCGGTGTCATCCTCAAGGCCAAAGATGGCCTCGCTTGTGCCGCCCTCCAGGCTCACCCAGTGCTTGCGACCCTGCCATCCGGTCTGGCGGCGATCGATGCGATATTGATACCAAACGCAAGCTCGGCCGCTTAAAGGAGCATGCAACAGCTCTCCCAAAGCGACTGCCAAACCTTCCAATTCTACGTATCCTTGGGGCGCAGAGCGAATACGGGCTGTGGGCGTATCCTCCATCAAACAAGCCAGATAGAGCTTTTTAAACCCAAAATAGAACAGCCCCGCCGTAAACACAACCAATGTACCTATCCCGCCCCAAAACCGCTCGGGGGAGGCGGCAAGGATGAGCGCAGCGATCGCCTCCATCAGTCAAACAAAGGCGCCAGGCTTACATCGCGCTTTTCCTCGGGACTAAACTCCAACAGGCTAAAAGGCCGAAAATCAAACCAGCGGGCGAGCACGACGTCGGGAAACTGCTCGATGCGGACGTTGTTTTGATTGACCGCCGCGTTGTAAAACTCGCGTCGGTCAGCGATCGCCTCCTCCAGTTGAGTGATACGCGTCTGCAGGTGACGAAAAGCTTGATCGGTGGTCAACTGTGGATAGTTCTCCGCAACCGCAAAGAGATTAGCTAGCCCCTGCCTAAGCAGCCCTTCCGCTTGCCCTAAGGAAGCTAAGTCGCCTCGCTCCTGGGCCTGAAACACAGCGCTTCGGGCACGCACGACCCGCTCTAAAGTATCCTGCTCGAACTTCATGTAGCGCTTGCATAACTCTACCAGCTTCGGCAACTCCTCATGGCGCTGCTTGAGGAGTACGTCGATGTTAGACCAACTCTGGGCGACGGCGTGCTTTAACGCAACGAGGCGGTTGTAAATAATCACCCCGTAAACCAACAGGACAAGACCGCAGGCAACAAGTACACTTAACACAACGAGCATAGCAGGCTCCTTGGCAGTAAAGGTATCATTCCAAGTATAGTTGGTGAGGAGGTGTCCATTGACCCGGCAAGCCTTTGCAGGGGCTGTCCCGCAACTCGGGCAGCGCGTTTATGTCGCCGAGAGCGCGCACGTCATAGGTGACGTGTGCTTAGACGATGACGTTTCAGTCTGGCCTGGAGCGGTGGTACGCGGCGACGTCAACCACATCCACGTCGGCGCCGGCACCAACGTCCAGGATGGGTGTGTGCTCCACGTCACCCATTCTAGCCCTTACACCGGTGAAGGTTTTGCCTTGACCATAGGTCAGTTTGTGACCTTAGGCCACCGAGTCGTAGCCCACGGTTGTCGGATCGGCAACCTATGCCTTTTAGGAATTGGCGCTATCGTCATGGACGGGGCGGTGCTGGAGAACGAGATCATCTTGGGAGCCGGCGCCTTAGTACCACCTGGCAAGCACCTAGAGGGCGGCTATTTGTACGTAGGGGTGCCGGCCCGTCAGGTGCGCCCGCTGAGCGAACAGGAGCGGGAATTTTTGCGCTACTCGGCCGAACACTACATCGAGCTCAAAAACCGCTACCTCAACCCTTAATTCCGAATGGTTTTGATCGAGAAAGGCCAAATTTTGATATGATGCAGGTAGCCCAACTGCAAGGAGAAACCAAATGCAAGCGTATCAGCACATTCTGTTGGCCACCGACTTTTCCGAACACGCGACTCTTGTAGCCGATCGCGCTAAAGATCTGGCCACCCGCTACCAGGCCAAGCTGTCGGTCTTGCACGTGGTGGACAACCTGCCGATCACCGACTCCACTTATGGCCCAATCATCCCTTTTGACATCGACATCACGGAACAACTTATTTCTGCTTCTAAAGAGAGGCTGGCCCAAATTGGAGAACGGCTAGGGATTCCTGAAGACCGGCGCTGGGTCGAAGTAGGCAGTCCTAAAGCGGAGATCGTGCGCGTGGCGGAATTAGAACAAGTGGACCTGATCGTCGTCGGTTCCCACAGCCGCAAAGGGCTTGGGATCTTGCTCGGATCAACTGCTTCCAGCGTCATCCTCCACGCCAAGTGCGACGTGTTGGCGGTACGCCTTCTCGAGTAAAAGCTATTTGATGTCCAGTAGGCGGTACAATCCATCCAATACCAACGTGTTGGGGCTGATGATCCCAACCACCTGGCGATCGTCCACCACCAGGGCGCGCACGAGGTTATAGCGGGCAAACAGCCTAGAGCAATAACGAATATCCATATCCGGGTGAATGAGAATGGTCGGCTTTTCCATCACCTCGTACACGTTGACGCGCTCCGGCGAACGGTCTTTGGCCAAAACGTGGCGAGCGATGTCGCCGGAAGTAATCAAGCCGTATTCGTCGTCTTCGTGACGCTTGTTGACCACGAGCACCGAGGTCTTTAAGGCCTTCATCTGGCGCAGCGCTTCGTCCACCGTAGCCAACCCGTCTATAGTGCCAAAATCGGTGCGCATGATGTCGCGTACCCGAATCAAAGGCTTTTTCCGCTCCATCTTCAGATTTCCTCCTTCACCAAGGGCACCAATTTCTCCATCTGATGGCGCACGCCCACCGCATCTTCGACATCGATTTGGAAGGCGATGCCCGTACCGGGCGTTTCATCGAATCCAGCTGCCTTAGCGATCGCTTCGAGAATCGTACGGCTCACATGCTCTTCAACCAGCATCAAGACCACATCGCGCTGGGCCTCCAAAGTCAGCCCCAGAAACGTTCTGGGGCGCTCTATTCCCTCGCCGCGGGCGCTGGTGATCACCGTCGCTCCGGTCGCCCCGAAATCGCGAGCCGTCCTCAAGACTAAATCGGTTTTGTCGTCCCCGACGAAGGCGACGAGCAGTTTAAAGCGCATCTTCTCACCTCCTCATGCTGGCTAAGCAAGACGCCAACTGAGCATAGCCCAGCACGGTCATGATCGGAAACAGGCAGGTAAAGGCGATTAGCCCAAACCCGTCCAACAACACGCTGCGCCCTGGAACCGACTTGGCCAGCCCTATTCCCAGAGCCGTGACCAGGGGCACGGTGACCGTGGAGGTGGTCACCCCGCCACAGTCGTAGGCAAGCCCGACGATCATCCTGGGCGCAAACAGAGTCTGAGTCAACACCAAAGCATAACAGGTCAAAATATATACCACCAAAGACCCCCCGCTGATGATCCGATATGCCCCTAAGGTAATCCCCACAGCCACCCCCACTGACACCGCCAAGCGCAAGCCCCAGGGGTGGATGGCACCTGCGGAGATCTCCTGCGCCTTGAGGGCGATCGCGATCAACGCCGGTTCGGCCAAGGTGACGGTAAGGCCCAAGCACAAGGTAAACGCGTACACCCACTCATACCCCCCTTCGTCGGGGAAACGGACGAACTCCGGCCCGGCAAGCTGGGTCGCCATCGCCTCTCCTAGAGGAAACAAAGCCATCTCCAACCCTTGGAGAAATAAGGCCATACCCAGAACAACAAAACCAAATCCCAAAATCACCTGGCGAAGGTGCGGCAGGGGGCGGCGGATGACCGCGAGCTGGAACACTAAAATGGTCGCCACGATGGGTGCGCAGTCGCGAATCGCCGTGAGCAGGTTGGCACCTAAACCTAGGTTGTCCATAGCACGCCAAACAGCATGACGGAGATCATAGGCGTCAAGGAGGCAAACGCGATCAAACCAAACCCATCCACCAGAGGACTGCGTCCCTCAATGGAATGGGCTAACCCCACTCCCAGCGCGGTCACCAAAGGCACGGTAATAGTGGAAGTCGTCACCCCACCCGAGTCATATGCAATTCCGATGATTTCGGGCGGGGCCACCGGCGTCACCGCCAGCACGCCGGTATAGCCCGAAACCATCAACCAATGCAGGGGCCATCCCTTGATGATACGAATGACGCCGATCACCAACGCTATCCCGACCGCGACCCCTACGCTCAAGCGCAGACCCAAGGCATAGCGCGCGCAGGTGGAAGGATCGCTGGCTACTAAACCGCCTTCTACGGCCGCTTCAGCGGCTTTGTCGGCTATGGCGATCAGGGCCGGTTCGGCAATCGTGGTGGCAAATCCTAAAGCAAAAGCAAAGCACAAAAGCCAAAATAGGCTGCCCTTGCGGGCAAAAGCATACGCCAGCGCTTCTCCTAAAGGAAACAATGCAAGCTCTAGGCCACGAACGAAAAAGGTCAGCCCCAGCACCGTCAGCCCCACTCCCGCCATCAAATCCAAAACGTCCGGCAAGGGCTTGTGGATGACCCCTACCTGGAACACTAGAACCACCGACAGAACCGGTGCCAGGTCTAGCAAGCTCAGCCCCAACTGGCGCAAAAACGAGAGCATATGGCCAACCAGTGGGGCTGATTGTCGTCAATGAGTTTCTTGCTCTTGCTCTTTGAGCACGTGCTCGAGCTTGGTCTCCAGCGCCCCTAGGCGGCGGTGGGTTTCCTCTTCTTGCTCCTTAAGGACATGCTCCAACTTAGATTCGATCGCACCCAAGCGTTCATGAGACTCTCTCTCCTGTTCCTTGAACATGTGGTCGATCTTTTTATCCAGATGCTCAATGCGCTCCATTACCTTCTGGTGCATTTGCATGCACTGTTCCATCATCGGCATCATGCCCTGCATCCCCATACCGCCTTGCATTCCCGGCATCGCCATGCCGCTTGGCTCTTGGGCAGGCCGGATCCTAATTTTCGCCCCGCCTTCCTGGGACCACGCCTCCTCGCCCGCAACCGCTATCGAAATCGCCACGATTAGCCACGATGATTTATGCATAACCCCCTCC
>JAOAHI010000021.1 GCA_026415315.1 Methylohalobius sp. | reverse complement strand
CGACGTAGCTGTCGGAGCAACCGGTTGGAACAGCCACGGCGCTGCCTTAGCTGCCGATCCCAATCCGCTCACAACTCCTAAGCTGATCGCCGTCAATGCCACTCGTTTCATAGACCTTCTCCACCTTAAATTTCTAGATTCAAGAACTAGGTTAATCGTTGAGAGAAAAGAAAACTGTGAAGCAATCGGCAAAAGCGCCCATCTAAGGCAAAAAGCGCGAAAAATTGCGTTTGTTTTAAGCAATAAAAGTGCCAAGAAAAAAAAGAGTGAAAATCGGGCCAAAGCCTAGGCCCATCGCTTGGGTATGAGAAGTAGCTCGTCGCTTTAAGGCAACAGGTGAGGTGATCTATGCCTGCTTCAGCCAGGCTTTAAGCTCACTCAACGGGCGAGTGTTAAGGATATTTTCCGCTGTCAGCCATCCTCTTCTGGCTTGGGCTACCCCATAGCGCATCAACCCAAGGCCTATAGCGCTATGGGCGTCGGTGGAGATGACTAGTTTCACGCCTAAGTCGCGGGCTAGCATGCACTGCTCGTCGTTTAAGTCTAAACGTTCAGGCTGGGAATTTATCTCCAGAATGCGACCGCGTTCTTTGGCAGCTTGCATGATCCGCTCTAAGTCTATCTCATAAGGTTCGCGCTGATTGATCAGGCGCCCGGTGGGATGGGCGAGGATGCGAAAATACGGGTTGTCCATCGCCCGCAGAATGCGCTCGGTCTGCTTTTTTTCAGAGAGATGGAACTTATGATGCACTGAGCAGACGGTTAAATCCAAATCCTTAAGCACGCGATCGGGAAGGTCTAGGGAGCCGTCTTCGAGGATATCTACCTCTATGCCTTTGAGCAGAGTAATCCCTTTGAGCTTTGCGTTGAGGGCTTCGATTTGCTCCATCTGCTGACGCAGCCTTTTCTCATCTAAGCCTTTGGCTACGGTCAAACGTTTGGAGTGATCGGTGATTGCCAGATACTCATAGCCCATGGCCTTGGCCATTTTAGCCATCTCTTCTAACGTATCCTGGCCATCGGTCTCGCGGGTATGGCAATGGAGATCGCCTTTGATGTCAGCAAGTTCTACGAGCTTAGGCAGGCGATTTTCCAGGCCAGCCTGAATTTCTCCCCGCCCCTCCCTAAGTTCCGGAACGATCCAGGGCAAACCCAGGCAGGCATAGACTTCTTCCTCGCTGGCTCCGGCTATCCTTTGCTCCCCGCGAAAGACGCCATACTCGTTGATCTTAAGGCCGTGTCTGAGGGCCAGAGTGCGCAGTTCGATGTTATGCGCCTTAGAACCGGTGAAGTACTGCAACGCCGCGCCGAAAGATTCAGCTGCCACCACCCTAAGATCCACCTGCAGTCCATTCTGGAGCCGAACGCTGGAGCGAGTAGGGCCGTGAGAGAGTATTTCCTCGATTCCCTCATAGGCGAGAAAGCGCCTCATAACCTCCTCGCCATTGCGGACCGTAACCAAGATATCCAAGTCGCCTATGGTCTCTTTCCAACGCCTAAAGCTTCCGGCCACTACGATTTGATCTATCCCGTCACAGCCGCGCAGACGAGTTAAGAGTGCCTCCGCGATACTTTCAGCTTCGAAGCGCAGAAAGCGTTTTTCCTGTGGCAAACGTCTCTGCAAATGCTTTAAGATGAGCTCCTCGGTCTTAGGGCCAAAGCCAGGGAGCTCTCGGATTTTGCCGCCGCGAGCGGCGCGATCCAGATCTTCCAAGTTCTTGATCTTAAGTAGACTGAACAGAGTTTTAACCCGCTTAGGGCCTAGGCCTTCGACTTTGAGCAGTTCCACTAAACTTTTGGGAACGCGCTTGAGCGCCTGCTCCAGCTGGGGCAGGTGGCCGGTTTGGACGATCGTTTTGATCTTCTCAGCAATCGCCTGGCCTATGCCGGGAAGTTGAGTCAGGTCCTCTTTGAAAGCGACCATTTCAGCCAGGCTCCGCGGTTGGGTTCTAATGGTACGGGCGGCATTGTGGTAAGCGCGCACGCGGAAGGGGTTTTCCCCCTCGATGTCCAAGATTTCGGCCAACTGATCAAAAAGATCGGCAATCTCGCTGTTGCTGAGCGCCATGACGCACCTTCAGAAGGCAGGTTTGTTTACAATATTAAAGTCCAAGGCATTTGTTCACCAAGGCCATGAGTCTGCCGGCAAAACGCCCTAAGAGCTTGCTTGAACGTCTGGGGAAAATGCTTCTTAGCCGTTGCCACCGCTTCTATTATCGCCTGGCGGAATCGACCGTCGGTTCCCACAAGCGCGACTTTCTGGTCTGCCAAGTAGAAGAGGCGCGCAATAGCCTAGAAGATACTCGCGATCAGTTTCAAAGCGCCTTAGACAAGTTTACAGCTCTGATTCAATTTGACGGCGGCAACCTGGCCGCGTTCTACCGTGAATTGAAACGCGAGTTCGACCGCTGCGAGCAGCAAGCCGAACGGGTTCGAAGCTACATTTTGACCATAGAAAACTTAGCCCAAGCGCTGTTCGACGAATGGGAACTGGAGTTAGAGCAATACAAAAACCGCACCCTGCGCAATAAAAGCCGGCAAAAGCTCAAGCTGACCCAGCACCATTGCCGCCAGCTCATCGGTGCCATGCATAAGGCCGAAAGCAAAATCGACCCGGTGCTGGATGCCTTCCGCGATCAAGTGCTGTTTTTAAAACACAACCTCAATGCGCAAGCGGTTGCTGCCCTGCAGCACGAATGGGTTATCGTCAGCGCCGACATCGCGGCAATGATCGCCGTGATGGAGCACTCAATTCGCCAGGCAGACCAATTCGTGCAAGCTCTCTCGCCTGCCTCTCTGCCCTCCCCGGCAGGCGGCCGCGGAGGATAACTCAGTGACCGCAGATTTAATACTCGATTTTGTGCAGCGCTTGTGTGAGCGTCAATCAGAGCTGCTTGCAAAGCTGCCGGCTACCAGTGCTTTAGCGGCAACGCTCTCCAGGTTAATGCCCTCTCTGACTTTGACCAAAGCTGCCTTAGAGAAACAGCAACTCATACAAACACATCCCGACTTACCTTTGCAGATCGCGGTCATCGGCCCCACCCAGGCTGGCAAAAGCAGCCTGGTCAACCTAATCGTAGGCCAGGCGGCAGCCGAAGTCAGCCCTCTGGCCGGGTTTACCACCCACCCGCAAGCCTTTCTGTACGACGTAGAAACACAACGCGCTGTGCCTCTATTGGAAAAATTTTTCCCAGATTTCCAGCGCTTCGAACTCAAGGAGCTGCCGCGCGAGCGCTTCGATTGCTTCGGTGTCGCCAGCGTAATGGCGATTCACAAATCGCCCTTACCCTCTTGTGTGGTCTGGGATACTCCGGACTTCGACTCCATCCGCTCGCGGCAATACCTAGGTAGCGTGCTGCGCATCGCGGCTCTGGCCGATCTGTTGGTGCTCGTGGTAAGCAAGGACAAGTATGCTGACCAGGCGGTGTGGGACTTTCTATCCCTGGTTGAAGGATTAGGACAACCTACTTTAGTCTGCCTCAACAAAATCCGCCCAGGAACCCAAGAAATTTTGCGCCAGTCTTGGGAGGAAAAATGGCGCCGGGTGAGAAAAGACCCCTGCCCTTTGCTTTTGACCCTCGAATATTGCCCGCATCCTGGCGATGTAGAGGTGCAGCGCGCTGTGCCTCTACTTGAGGCTTGCGTTGCGCTCTTGCGTAAAGCGCGCGACCGCCGCCGGCAAACTCAAGTAACTAAATTGGTACGTCGCTATTGGTCAGCGTGGACGGCCCAAATCCGGGCTGAACTTGAGGCGCAGGAGCGTTTCAAAGCCATGGTCGAGGCCGCCCTTGATCTTGCTCTCTCGACTTACCGCCGGGATTTTTTAGATCACCCGGTGGGCTACGAAACCCTTCAGCGTACTCTGGCTGAGCTTTTGGTGTTGCTCGAGATTCCAGGACTCAAACGGCCAATGATGGCCGTTCGCCGGGCCCTAACCTGGCCGATTAAATCCTTGTTCGCTCGGTCCGCAGACGTGGGTTTAAAATCCACGCCGACTACTGAGCTCCTGATTCTCAGACGCAGCGTCGAACACGCTCTGCTCCAGCTTTTAGCGCAGATTTCAGACCAGGTACACAGTCAAGAGACCACCGCTTACTGGTGGCAAGAGACGGCGTGTCGCTATCACGCTTCTTACCCAGCCTTGCTCAGGCTATTCGAAGTTGAGGCTTTAAACTACTACCACACTTTTGCACCGCGGGTTGAAGAAGCGGCTAAAAGCCTTTACCAACGGCTTAAGCAAATGCCGGCCACCTTAAACAGCCTACGCGCAGCCAGAGCGTGCACCGACGCAGCTGGTTTGGCGTTATTGTTTCACACCGGCGGGATCGGTCCGCACGATTTCGTGCTGGCCCCAGCGATGCTTTCTTTGACCTCATGGCTGGCCGAGAGCGCGTTGGGCAAGTACATCGAGAGCGTAGCTCGCGACCTCAAGCGCTCTCAACTGCAGGAGGTGAGGGCTTTGCTTGAGACTAAGCTGGGAGAGAAAATCGCAGCGCTTGGTGAACACCAAGATAGAAAGACTTGTTTAGGTATCCCTAAAAGCGCTTTGGCCAAAGTCGAGGCCGAGCTGAACGAGCGCCCTTATGGACTCAAACTCTTCTCCATCTGACCGGATTCAACAAATCCGGACATGGGCTCAATGCTTAGTAGAGGAGGGTTGGATCCGATCAGAGGACGCTGCCTCGCTTGATCAGATGGATGTAGCCCCTTTATTTCAAGGCCATAACCGACCGCTAGTGGCGGCTTTCTTCGGCGGACCCGGCGTAGGCAAAAGCACATTGCTTAACCGCCTCGCCAAAGAAAGCGTAGCTAAAACTGGAATCGAGCGTCCAACCTCACGCGAGGTAACCTTTTACCTTCCCGCAGCGGCCAAGCTCGAGCAACTCCCTCCAGGCATCCCCGTGGACAAAGTCCGTATTTCCCACTATCCCAGTAATGGCAGCAGCCGTATAGTCTGGGTAGATATGCCAGACATAGACAGCATCGAGCGGAGCAACCGCGATTTGGCCTTGGCATTGCTGCCTTATATTGACGTTTTGATTTACGTCGTCAGCCCGGAACGATACCGCGACTTGGAAGCCTGGCAGTTGCTTCTGGAGTATCGACAAGCGTTAGCTTGGCTGTTTGTGATGAATCATTGGGACCAAGGATGCGAGGAGCAAATTCAGGATTTCATCGACCAGCTTAAAGCGATAGGCTTTGTCGATCCCATCGTTCTGCGCTGCGACAGCCGACCGGAAATCTATTTACGCAAACCGGATGATTTCGGAAAACTCGAAGAGATTCTTGCTTCTTTCTTGCGCGCCGAGGGGCTAGAACACTTGGCCGCCAGAAACGAGCATGCCCAACTTGAGCAAGCTGCCATTTGCGTAACTCAGTGGCTTCGCGCTCTAGGGGATCCGGATGCTTTTGAGCGACTTCGTCAGAATTGGCAAACTATTTGGAGGAATACCATAGAAGCGGTGCGCCCTGGACTGGCGTGGCCGATCCAAGCTTTGGCTACCCGGATAGGAGCAGGCGATTTTTCGTCTTTGAAGGATTCGGAGCTAACTCAAGCTTTGTTGTGGGATAGCTGGATGGATCAGACCATGCTGGACAGCTTAGATAAGCTGATCTTAGAAGCTAAGGAGCTTGGACTAGAGCCTGAGCCTATTTGTCGCTGCATGGCCCTCTGCCGGGACGAAATGAGCAAGATGATGATCGACCAGGTACAACTACACCTCCACCGCAGCCTCGCCTCTCCCGGCCATTGGCTCCAGCGTTTTGGAGTGCGCTGTTTTGGTTTACTTAAGTATCTTCTGCCTTTAACAGCTGGCGTCTGGGCAGGCTATCAGCTCGTGCTTGGCTATATGCAGCAATCCTATCTGGGGTTAGATTTTGTCGTCCATAGCGGATTTTTAATCTTCCTCGCTTGGCTTATTCCAAGCCTTGGCCATCGCCTACTCGAACCCTCGTTAGAAAAAGCCGCGCTCTCTGGGATACGCAAAGGGCTGGCCTTGGGTTTTGATCACATAGCCGAGGCTATAGACCAACGCCTAGTTTCTCTCCAATCGATCCACCGAGACCGCATCGAAGGAGGAAGACGCCTACTCCAAACCCTAAATCGGGAAAATCTGACACATATACCCTCTACGTCCGGTACCGAAATCTTTGACCGGATGTTAGCGGCTGCGAAATTCTAACCGCACAGGTGCTCCTCTAAGGCCAAGCGATTGCAGGAAATGACGCGTAAGAAAACGCTCATAAGAGGCCGGAATGGCATCAACATGGCTGCCGTGTATTACGATCCGCAACGGATTTTTCCCGCCTTGATGGGCAAACTTTAAATTGCTGCGCCGTCTATTCATCAACGGCGGGGGATTGCGTTTGACCGCCTGCTCGAGAATTTTACACAAACAAGCGGTGGAAAATTCCCTCTGGGCGCAGTCGCAGGCCGCTTTGAGCCGGTCGAACAACTCCCCTACTCCGGTTCCATGCAAGGCCGAGATAGAGAGGCGCTCGACGAAATCGCAAAAACCAAGCTTTGTCTCAAGCTGGGTTTTCACCTTATGCTTTTGCTCTGAAGTCAGACCATCCCACTTGTTGATTCCGATTACCATAGCCTTGCCCGCCTCCAGCATCTGGCCGATAAGACGGCAGTCTTGATCGGTTACTCCCTCGGTTGCATCGACTAAGAAGATCACAGCCTGAGCGCTTTCTGCCGCCTTTAGCGCTTTAATCACACTGAATTTCTCAACCGCCTCATCAATCCTGGATCTTCGCCGAATACCCGCTGTATCAAATAATGTGTAACGACGCCCGTCACGCTCAAAAGGGATTGCGATGACATCTCGGGTTGTACCAGGCAAGTCGGCAACAATGACCCGCTCCTCTCCCAGTAGGCGGTTGATAAGCGTAGATTTTCCGACGTTAGGACGGCCCACTACCGCAATTTTGATCGAGTCGTCCTGAACCCCTGATAGAGTAGGTTCATGGTCCGACTCTACTAAAAAAGCGTCGATGCGCTCGAGCAGAGAAGCGATGCCTCGACTGTGAGCTGCTGAGATACCCACCATTTCCTTTAATCCCAAGGCGCAAAATTCGGCAAAGGCCAGCTCTCTATTTAATCCATCCGTCTTGTTGACAACTAAAATCACCGGCTTGGATAAACGGCGCACTCTGTCTGCGATTTCCTCGTCCAAGGCCGTTACTCCCTCGCGTGCGTCAACGACAAATAAAACCAAATCTGCCTCTTCAAGGGCGATTTCTACTTGGCGTAAAATTGCCTGCTGGAGGGATGCAGCGCCGGGAGCCCCAATCCCCCCCGTATCCACTATCAGAAATTCGCGATCTCCAAGGCGACAGCGTCCAAATTTTCTATCCCGAGTAAGGCCTGGATAGTCGGCCACTAGAGCATCTCGGGTTCGGGTCAAGCAATTGAACAGAGTGGACTTGCCTACGTTAGGACGCCCCACTAAGGTGACAACAGGTAAATTAGTTTTCAACTTTCAACGCGGCCAATGAGCCGGAACTAGCCAACACAAGGACAACATCCCCTACGACTTTAGTAGCCCGAATTGGACTGCGAGCGATGCGAACGCGCCCCACTAACCGGCCGTCCTCTTGGGCCAAAAAATGTACGTAGCCTTGGTAGTCTCCCACTACCAGCCAGTTGCCATAAGGCACCGGCGCAGACAATTGACGCTGATGGAGGGCGGTCTGCTTCCAATAAGCGCGTCCTGTGGT
Source organism: Methylohalobius sp. (assembly GCA_026415315.1). Classification (GTDB taxonomy): domain Bacteria; phylum Pseudomonadota; class Gammaproteobacteria; order Methylococcales; family Methylothermaceae; genus Methylohalobius. Next base: position 24,312 of record JAOAHI010000021.1, on the reverse strand, counting down.
TTCATCTAGCGCATAGACATCGCCGGTGACATCAGTGACAAACAGGTATCGCGCGATGGCAGGCGAGGCCTGGGCAATCACTGGACGTTGCCAGAGCACCTCACCGTCAAGCAGAGAGGCAGCGATCACGCCCCCGTAAGAGGCGCTAACGTAAAACGTCCCATCCTGGATCGCAGGAGCCGAATCAATATCTACTACCTGCTCTAATTCTAGCATCCCTTTGGTTTCGGCCAGTTGTTTTTCCCAAATCAGCTTGCCATCCTTCAGCCTCAAAGCCGCCATTTTTCCATCGGCAAAGCCTGCTAGCACCCAATCTTCACCTCCCGTTTCGGTTTTGAGCAGAATCCGAGGAGCGCCACAACCGCGCATAGAAAGGGGGACAATGTGCCGGCCAAAACTCCACAGCGTACGACCATCAGCCTCGGCCAAAGCGAACACCTCGCCGTCTCCCGTGTCAACGACGACTACCCCCTGGGCAGCTTCAGGCGGTGCTAGCACCTCGCTGGATACTCGAGCCTGCCACAGGATCTCTCCGCTCGATCGGTCCAGGGCAACGACCTGGGCTTCGCTCGTGCCTAGCAAAACCGTGTTAGAGCCCACAGATGGGCCGGCGGACAAGGGCAGGTCGAGGTCTTTGTCCCAGATCTCCTCGCCGGTGGTCAGCTTTAGGGCTACTACTCTTCCTTTCGCATCGGCAGCATACACCCTACCTTCAGAGTCGTGGGCGACAGTCAAAGCTAGGATGTTTCCACCATCACCAACGCCTATGTCCTCATCCCATAAGACGGAAATCTTCACCTCTGGCTCGATCGGCTCAAGCTCGTGCGGCGGATCGGCCACCTCATCGCCAGTGACCCAGTCAATGCCTTGGGAGATGGCGTTGCTAAACGCAGCCCCCGGCGACTGACAGCCGCTCAAGGTCATGGCCAGCAGGCATAAGGCGCACTTAAAAACCAAATGCATGAGTGTAGGGGCGATTCGTGAATCGCCCTTACTTATCGCAATCACGGCCAAATCTTATTATTTTAGACCCAATTCAGTCAGTTTCATTTGCAAAAAGGGAGAATCTTGGCTAGCTGCTACAGCCTTGCGATAAGCTTCTAAAGCCTGTTCAGGTTTGCCCAAGGCGTGATACAAATCGCCTTTGACTTCCTCATACTGAGCAGCAAATCGGCCCAGATCGTCGGCTGCGGTCAGCACAACCATACCTTTTTCGGGCTGGCCTAAAGCCAACCACACCCTAGCTAACCGCAGACGGGCAACATGCTTGAGATCCTCATCCTTAGAAGTGGTAAGGAGCGACTCCAGCCGGTGCTTGGCACCCTCCAACTGGCCTTGTTCGGCAGTAACCTTAGCTAGAAGCAAATAGGCAAAATCTGCATAGGCAGTTCTCTTAAAGTCCGAAGTCAAACGCGAGGCTAAACCTTCGGCCAGCTCATGGTTACTCTCAGCCACCGCATTTAAAAGCTTAAGATACAATTCGGAAGCCTGCTCTACCTGAGTGTCCTGATAGCTTTTCCAGGCATTCCAGGCAAAAATCAACGCTATTCCTAAAGCAACCCCAGCAATCAACGAAGTACTGTTTTCCTTCCACCAGCGCTTTAACGCCTCGACTTGTTCTTGCTCGTAAATATGCGTAGCCATACCAGAACCTAACTTAAAATGAAAATTTTTTCTGTAAAAAAGCGACCAGTTGTTCTCGGGAGAGAGTTTGTTGCGGCTCGTCGGCACGCAGGGCTTTAAGACCGACGACGCCCCGGGCAGCCTCGTCTTCACCCACGATCACGGCGTACCAAGCCCCCGATTTATCGGCTTTTTTGAACTGGTTTTTAAGACTCCCGCCACCCAAGTGCACGATCAGATGCAAATTTGGGAGCCGATCGCGCAACCATTCGGCCAGAAGCCATCCATTCCGCTCGCCCTCCGCGCCTGCGCGGATCAGGTAAAGGTGCGGCGGCAGTTCACCGCTTCGCGCCAGTGGCGAAGCTGTAAGGAGAGAGATTAGCCTCTCCATCCCCAGGGCGAACCCAACCGCTGGCGTCGGTCTTCCACCCAATTGCTCTACCAAAGTATCATAGCGGCCACCGGCACAGACAGTTCCTTGAGATCCGCCGCCTTGAGCCACCCATTCGAACACAGTCAAGCAGTAGTAATCTAAACCTCTGACCAGGCGTGGATTAATGGTGAACCTAACTCCACAGTCCTGAAGAATTGAAGTCAAACCTTGAAAATGTGCCAGCGAACTTTCGCCTAGGTAATCTAGCAACTTGGGAGCACCGGCGATCAATTCCTGCATAGCAGGATTTTTGCTATCTAAGATTCTCAGTGGATTGGTCTTGAGTCGCCTTTGGCTGTCCTCGTCTAGCACGCGCTCGAAGCTGCCAAAATACGCTACCAGCTCCTGGCGGTAAGCTTGTCGCTCTATCTGACTTCCAAGACAGTTGAGCTGAAGCTCCAACTGGTTTTCTATGCCTAACTGTCTAAACCAGCGGCGAGTGAGCAGAATTAACTCTGCGTCCACATCTGGCCCTGGCAGGCCAAAAGCCTCCACGCCCAGCTGATGGAACTGGCGGAAACGACCTTTTTGCGGGCGCTCATGGCGAAACATCGGCCCAAGATACCACAACCGGTGCACTGGGTTGCGCAGCAACCCCTGCTCGATTAGAGCCCGCACGCATCCTGCCGTGCCCTCCGGACGCAGAGTCAGCGATTCACCGCTTTTGTCCTCAAACGTATACATCTCTTTTTCGACGATGTCGGTCACCTCGCCTATGGATCGCTTAAACAGCTCGGTCTTCTCGACAACAGGGAGACGAATCTCACGATACCCGTGTGCCCTTAACGTATCCGCTAGAATGGATTCAACCCTGCGCCAGAGGGGAGTCTCTTCCGGCAAAATATCGTGCATTCCACGCACAGCTTGAACTTTACTGCTCATCAGACGGCAGACCCGCTTTATCTGTCCTTTCCTCAAGACGCTTGCGATAACCTGCGGCCGCTTCCGTATCCCCCAAGGCGGACTCGATCTTGAGTCCGAGCTCCAACGTCTCCGGGGTGGGTTTGGAGATAGCCTCTAAGCGTTGCAAAAAGGCTCGCGCTCTTAGATACTCCCCTTTGGCCAACATGAGTCTAACCATGGTTTCTAAGGCGATGGCGTTGCTCGGGTTGAAGTCTATGGCTTGACGTAGATATTGCTCGGCTTCTTCGTGGCGACCGCTCGTAAGCGCACATTCTCCGGCATTGGTGAGGGGAATCCAGCGTTTGGGATAAAGTTTGTCAGCGGCAGCCTTTTTTAAGAATCTAAGACCTTCTTGAGCGTGTCCATGGTGGCAAAGAAAGCGGCCATAATTTCCCACAATCCCTGGATCGTCCGGTTTGAGCTTTGCTGCTTTGGCGTGATGTGTCTTAGCCAGCTCCAACATCCCAAGGCGCTCGTACAATAAAGCAAGGGTACCGTGAGCAGATGCGTTGTTGGGATCCAGCTGCAAGCTTTTTTTTAAGTCTTGGCCGGCAATCTCCAAATTGCCTTCAGCCAAATAGGCGGCCCCTTTTTCAGCATAGGTCTGAGCGAGCTTGTGCCGGGGACTGGTTTCCTTGACTCGGCCGCCGGCGCAAGAACAAAGGGCCACCACCATCCAGCAGATCGCTAGAATACGCATATCAGGCCGCCCCCAAAGCCATCTGCGCCTGACCTTTAGGGGGATTTTTGACCTCTCCCACCAACTGCCCGCATGCGGCGGCGATGTCTTCTCCACGCGGGCGGCGCACTGTGACCAAAAAGCCGGCTTTGGTTAAAATTTCCCAAAATCGCTCTATCGCCTCGGGCGTGGAGCGCTGAAACGGAATTCCCGGGAAAGGGTTGAAAGGAATCAAATTGATCTTGGAAGGAATGGTGCTCAGGAGCTTGACCAGCCGCCTGGCGTCGGCCTGGGAATCGTTGACTCCGGCGAGCATTACGTATTCAAAGGTAATCTTGCGTCCGCGCTGTTTTGGCGCCAAAGCAAAGCGCCGGCAAGCGGCCAAAAGCGAGGCTAACGGATACTTGCGGTTGAGTGGAACTAGGTCGTTTCTCAGCTCATCGGTGGTGGCATGCAAGGAGACAGCCAAGCTCGCAGAGGAAGCCTCACTTAGACGGTCTATAGCTGGCACCAAGCCTGCTGTGCTGATCGTCACGCGACGTTTGGCTAGCCCGTAAGCCAGATCGTCCATCATTATCGCGCAAGCCGAGACGACTGCATCAAAATTAAGCAAAGGCTCGCCCATCCCCATCAGCACCACATTGGTAATTTGGTTTTCACCAAGTTGGCGGCAAGCGTACCAAAGCTGACCGACAATCTCAGCCGCCGTCAGGTTGCGGCTAAAGCCCTGTCTAGCTGTGGCGCAGAAAGCACACCTTAACGCACAGCCGACCTGGGAGGAGACGCACACGGTACCGCGCCTTTCCTCAGGAATGAAAACCGTCTCAATGCAATTGCCATCGGGCAACTTAAGCAGCCATTTACAGGTTCCATCCCGGGAGGTTTGGCCACGCACCGCTTGTGGCACACGCAACGTGCATAGGTCAGCCAATCTGGCACGCAATGCTTTGCTCAAATCGGTCATGGCTGCAAATTCCATGACTCCATGCTTATGGACCCACTTAAGGACCTGGTGAGCGCGAAAAGGTTTTTCCCCTAATTGGACAAAAAACAGCTCCAGTTCTTCGCGGTTCATGCCCAAAAGCTCTATGGGAGAACCGATCGAACTCAGATCAAACAAAACGGGGGAAGATTTCATCTTCGTTGAAAAAATAAGCAATTTCCCATGCTGCGGTCTCCGGACCGTCAGAACCGTGTACCGCATTGGCCGATAAACTGGTACCAAAATCGGCCCGAATGNTCCCCGGGGCTGCTTTCTTAGGGTCGGTTGCCCCCATGATTTCTCGATTTTTGGCGATGGCGCCCTCCCCCTCCAACACCTGGATTAAGACCGGCCCAGAAGTCATGTATTCGACCAGCTCACCGAAGAAAGGTTTGTCCTTGTGGACTGCGTAAAAACCCTCAGCCTGCGTCCGCGATAAGTGAAGCATTTTGGCACCGGCGATCGCCAGCCCCGCTTTTTCGAACCGGCTTAGGATTTCACCTATCACATTTTTGGCCACTGCATCCGGCTTAATGATGGACAAGGTACGTTCTATCGCCATAAATTTCCTAACTTTTGTTGGATAAAGTTAAATATTTTAACTAAAAAGATACCCTCTGCGACTCTTTTGACTCAGCATCGTATAATACCTAACTTTTGAGACAGGCTGATCCAAACATGGCTGTAAAAAATCGTCTCCATCGCAGTGAACTCGCTGTTCCAGGGAGCAATCCCAAAATGCTAGCTAAAGCCCCTACGGCTGGGGCCGATATGGTGTTTTTGGATCTAGAGGATGCGGTAGCTCCTGAGGCCAAAGAAGTAGCCCGTCGCAACGTCATCGAAGCGCTAATTAGCTTAGACTGGTCGAGCTGTTCGGTCTCAGTCCGCATTAACGGCCTAGATACGCCGTACTGTTACCAGGATATCATCGAGGTAGTAGAGAAAGCCGGCTCTAAGCTTGATGTTGTTCTCATCCCAAAGGTCAACAGGCCAGAGGACATCTCTTTCGTCGCCACTTTGCTCTCGCAAATCGAACAGGCCAAAAATATTAAACCAATTGGGCTGTGCGCTTTGATCGAGANTGCGGCAGGAGTAGATAACGTCAGGGAAATCGCCCGCGCTTGTCCCGACCGCTTAGAAGCCCTAGTTTTCGGGGTGGCCGATTACGCTGCCTCTATCCAGGCTAGAACCACCAGCATTGGCGGAGTCAATCCGGACTATGCGGTTTTGACTGGCTCTCCTGGGGAATCTAGGGAGCTGCATTTCGGCGACCCCTGGCATTTTGCTCTGGCGCGGATGGTGGTGGCATGCCGGGCTAACGGTCTTAGACCCATCGACGGTCCTTTTGGCGACATAAATGACCCAGCTGGATACTTAGCCGCCGCGCGCCGCGCTGCGGCCCTAGGCTGTGAAGGCAAATGGGCTATTCATCCCTCACAAATTTCCCTAGCCAATGAGGTCTTTACACCTTCGGCTGCGGAAGTAGAGCGCGCTGAGAGGATCTTGGCTGCCCTAGAGCAAGCTGCTGACCAGGGCAAAGGAGCAGTAGCACTGGATGGTCGGATGATCGACGCTGCCTCAATCCGAATGGCGCAAAACCTCCTCGCTAAAATGGAGCAAATCAACCACCGCAAGAAATCTCAGTAAAATAAGGAGCTGAATCGGTGAACGTTCACGAATATCAAGCCAAAGAATTGCTCCGAATGTATGGCGTTCCGGTTCCGGCCGGTAACGTCGCTTACTCCGATAGCCAAGCTCTAGCAATAGCCGAGCAAATCGGCGGAGAGAGATGGGCAATCAAAGCCCAGATTCATTCTGGAGGGCGAGGTAAAGCAGGAGGGGTTAAACTAGCCACCTCTTTGGAAGAGGTCCGCCGAATCGCCGATGAGATGCTTGGCACGACGCTTATTACCCCTCAAACCGGACCCAAAGGCCGAACTGTTCGGCGGGTGCTGGTAGAGGAGGCCATAGACGTGGACCGCGAGTTCTATCTTGGGTTTACCATCGACCGAAGCACCCAACGCATCACCCTCATTGCCTCCGCCGAAGGGGGGGTAGAAATCGAGCAAATCGCCCGTCAAAGCCCAGATAAAATTATCCGCGAAACCATAGACCCAGCTGTTGGGCTGTTAGACTTTCAATGCCGCAAGGTTGCGGCGGCCATAGGGCTACGGGACAAGCTTTTGCCCCAGGCGGTCCGGATTATGAAACGGATTTACCGGCTGTTTCGGGATAAAGACGCCCTCCAAGCCGAAATCAATCCATTAGGTCTAGTTAAGGCTGAGCAGCGTCTAATCTGCTTAGATGCTAAGTTTAATTTTGACCCCAATGCTCTTTTCCGCCGCCCGGAGATCAATGAACTGCGCGATTTAGAGGAGGAAGACCCGAAAGAGATAGAAGCCTCCGGACACGGCCTCAATTACATTGCTTTAAACGGTGACATCGGCTGCATCGTCAACGGTGCAGGCCTTGCCATGGCGACCATGGATGCCATTGTTCTCCATGGTGGCTGGCCGGCTAACTTCCTGGATGTTGGCGGCGGCGCCTCGCCGGAAAAGGTAACTAATGCCTGCCAAATCGTGATTCAAGACGCCAATGTTAAGGCCTTGTTAGTCAATATTTTCGCCGGTATTAACCGCTGCGATTGGATCGCTACCGGTTTAGTTCAAGCCTATACCAGTTTGCACCTGGACAAACCGTGCGTAGTCCGCCTGGCTGGCACCAACGTAGAAAAGGGGCGGTACATTCTGGCTGCATCAGGCCTGCCTTTTATCCAAGCTACTAACCTAGACGATGCAGCAGCTAAGGCTGTGGCGATTGTCAAAGGGGAAACTGTATGAGTATTTTTGTCAACCGCTATTCACGAGTCATCTTTCAAGGATTTACTGGCCAGCATGCGAGCTTCCACGCGGCTGAGGCGATTGCCCATGGTACCAACGTAGTAGGAGGCGTTACCCCAGGCAAAGGCGGTACTACCCATCTGGGATTGCCGGTGTTCGATACCGTTGCTGAAGCCGTCAGGGAGACCGGTGCTAACGTTTCAGGAATATTTGTGCCTCCGGCTTTCGCTGCCGACGCTGTCATGGAAGCGATTGAAGCTGGCATCAAAGTGGCTGTTGTCATCACCGACGGTGTTCCGGTTCAAGACATGGTAAGAGTGCAACGCTACCGCGTTGGACGAGACTGCATCGTTCTAGGGCCGAACACCCCTGGCATCATTACCCCAGGCGAATGCAAGGTGGGTATCATGCCGGCTAAAATTTATCGTCCTGGGCGGATTGGTGTAGTGTCGCGCTCTGGTACGCTTAACTATGAGGCTGTCGAGCAGATGGTCAGTTTAGGATTAGGCCAGTCGACTGCGATCGGAATAGGCGGAGATCCAGTCAACGGCACCGATTTTGTTACCGTGCTTCAGGCCTTTGAGCAGGACGAGGACACCGATGCGGTGGTGATGATAGGCGAAATCGGAGGTCCGCAAGAAATCGCTGCGGCTCGCTGGGCTAAAGATAACATGCAAAAACCTCTTATCGCCTTCGTGGCCGGAGCATCTGCTCCGCCTGGCCGGCGCATGGGTCACGCCGGAGCCATCATCGAAGGTGAAGAGGACACGGCTAAAGCAAAAATGGAGGCGATGGAAGCACTCGGCTTGTATGTGGCGCGAAACCCTGCCCACATTGGAGAGACGCTCCTTAAAGCATTAAAAGAGCACAAGCTCACCGCATAAAAGTGCAAAGCTCCTGGGCGAACCGATCAAACAGGTTTTTATAATAGCAGTTGAATTCAATGCTGGCAGGTAGGAAGTCGCAAAAGCAGGCATCGACGATACCAGCATCGCGCAGGTGCTGAGGGTCCTGGGAGGGCGGAACTTTGGATTTCACCAAAATCAACCGCCGCGCAGCGATTTTTCTCGCCAGCCAAGCAGCTAGACTGTCTGAGGTGATGGTCCAACTAGCCGCCACGTTATCTTGATCTAGTTCAGCCACTTCTGGTCGCCACAAGGCAACCTTTCGTCTTGCCAAAGCCGACGGAATCTCTGCCGTTCGGCAAGATTCCAAACGGGGTTCTAAATCGAGAAACAAGAGAGCCATCTGCTGCATGGCGAGCAACGCCATGCGGTGGGCTGCAGAATCGCTGAACTGCCAACGCTGTTGTAGCCTACGCACCTGGTTAGCAAAAGGCCCCCCTCCTGGGACAAGAATTACCCTCCCCCCACCATGCTCGGCCGAGACTCTTAGCCACTCCGACAAAGATAAGTGATCGCTAGCTTCTACTAAGCTTCCTCCCAGTTTAACTACCCACACGACATCCGGTATTTCTGAAAACGCGACAGAACAGTGATGAGCGCTGCTGCTTTGTCCAAGCTCTCTTGGTACTCGCGCTTAGGATCAGAATCAGCGACGATTCCGCCCCCAGTCCAAAAGTGAATGCGCTGCTCTGAGAGGGAGTGTACCAGGGTACGAATGGCAATATTGGTATCCATGTTACCATCAAAGCCGATATAACCGATCGCACCGCAATAGACTCCGCGCCGGATAAGCTCTAGCTCTTCAATAATCTCCATAGCCCGAATTTTAGGCGCACCGGTAATGGAGCCACCAGGAAAACAGCCGCGCAGAAGGTCTAAGCTATGACAGTTGTCTTTCAGCTCGCCCACGACGGTGCTTACTAAATGGTGAACGGTAGCAAAACTCTCTACTTGGAACAACTTAGGCACCTTGACCGAACCAAGCTTGCAGGTTTTGCTTAGGTCGTTGCGCAAGAGATCGACGATCATCAGATTCTCGGCGCGGTCTTTGGCACTCTCGGCCAAAGCCTCGATCTGATACAAGTCTTCCTCCGGATTGGGACAACGCGACCTGGTACCTTTAATCGGTTTGGTCTCGACTATGCCTTGATGCACTCTGAGAAATCGCTCGGGTGAAGAGCTAAGCACGCAAAACTTGGGAAAGCGCAGGAATCCGCCAAACGGCGCCGGATTGTGATGGCGAAGCTGCATATAGACGCACCAGGGATCGCCGCAAGCCTTGGCCTCAAAACGCTGGGCAAAATTGACCTGGTAGCAGTCTCCTTCGCGAATATAATGCTGAATGCGAGAAAAAGCGGATAGATACGCCTCAAAGCTTAAGTTTGATCGGATTGGAGTATGCAGATAAAAACCCTGGCTGGTTCTAGGGGTGGGATGGAGAAACTTATTTAAAAGCCTTGGCCACACATTGCGAACATGGGGTGTGGCACGGCCCACTAAAATACCCTGCTGCTGGTGATGATCTATCACCACCGCCCAATCATAGACCCCTATTGCTGCTTCAGGAAGGTTGTCCCGATCTTGCGCAATCTTGGGGATCCTCTCCAAGCGCCTGGCCAAGTCATAAGCAAAATAACCGACCGCTCCGCCGCAAAACGGCAACCCAGAAACAGGAGGCAAAGGTTCCGGCAAAAAGCCTCTAAGCAGCGTAAGAGGGTCTTCAGGAGACAAACGTATACCTAAAGCATCGCGGATTTCAGTAAGATGGCCACGAGTGGTCAATGTGACTGTTGGACGGGCAACGATAATGTCGTATCGGCCTTGGGTAGTGTGGGGATAGCTGCTGTCCAGGAATATAGCCCAAGGTTCTTGCGACCACTGGGAAAACAGCACGGAGCTGTCTTGGTAATACGGAATCTCCGCGATCAGAAAGCGTTCCATAGACCAGTTCAGCTAGAAGTTAGTACCCAATTATCTTTCTGCCGCTGAGCAAAATCCAGTTCTCCTAAGCTTCCGTGTTTTCTAAATATGCATGCAGCAGACACGCCAGCGCCGCAGAGGGTGCGCAATCGGCAGCAGTAAAATTGGTCTGACCGACATCAGAAACAAAATACTCCCCGAAATCCCGATACCTCAGACCTAGACGCTCAGCTACTGCTACTGCTAAAAATCTCCCTACCCCTGCGCCGATGATCAAAACTGGATCAGAGGCGATGCGGGAGAGCTGGCATAAGCTGGCACGGGTAAAAGATTGAAGCTGAATTTCTTGGAAATATTGAGCAAGCTTGAACCAAGCGCTACTGGATGCAGCGTGTCGGTCTAAACCGATCATGCGCGCTAAGCGCTGCATGCTGGCCCTTTTAGTTTTAGGTTTGCCATCAGCCGTCTCAGCCTGGTCGGCGTACTGCGGAAGGCGATCCAAAATTCGATAAACGTCTCCCGTAGTAGCGAAGTGTTCAGCCATCAGCGGCAGCCACTTACCGTTAAACGGGACAGTCTTAGCGAAAGCGGCCAGCGGTGTTCGAATGACGCCGGTATACAGGAGTTCCCCGCTGCGCAGTCTGGAATGATCGTCATCTCCTTGATAGATCGGTTTCCCTCGATGGAGAGGGATGAGGTCGGTTGTTGTGCTGCCTATATCTAAACATAGGGACGATTTTGATTCTTTTTGCGCTAGAAAGCGTGCAGTTAGTTGCCAGTTATTGGATGCGATTTTCTTGGCCTTTTTTAATTTAATGAAAACAGATAACGGTATAAATTCATTGTCGACGAATAGAAAAATCTTCGCCGCTCCCAGCTTGCCGGAAAAGGCTGTCAATAGCGTATGCACTCCTGATACGCGGTCATCAAACAAATCGACCATTTCTGCAGTCATGGTCAATCCATGAACACATCCTTGTGGGAGCTTGGCTAAAACCAAACCCATCGCTTGATCTAAGTTCGCCAGCCCGCGCCACAAAGGGCAAGGCACCTGCCAAACCGCCTTTATCCGCCTATCTTGGACCAGAGTAGCTTTTACATGAGCCCCACCTACGTCCCATCCCACACAGCTGATCATGCGTCCACCCAAACCTGCCGACCAGAATGTCTACTCCGACGCAAAGCGATTTCAGCAAGCGAGATTTTCCCCTCGGCTAACTGTGCAATCCACTCACCAACAGAACTTCCAATTGCCTGGCTGAGCCCCGCATAGGACAAAGTCAAACGTGGGTTAATTTCTAGTACAAGCATTTCATCGTGCGCCAAAAGCAAATCTATTCCTACATACCCCCACAGCCCAGGTATTGCCATTGCGATTTTTTGACACAACTCTCGCCATCTCGGGCCAATTTGCGGCAGAGCGTTAACTTCACAGCCCAGAAGCTCGAACCGCCCGCCTTCCTCTTTGACCCTTTGGCGGTTGACGCTCAACAACTCCGCCCTACCCTCAGCAAAGATGGCGCTTATGCTCATTGGCTCCCCGGCCATCCTCGGTTGAATCAAGAAATCTTTAGGAAAAGTAGCAAGCTCCTCCAGGTCCCACACTATGCGCGCCCCTACGCATCCCACCCCATCTCTAGGCTTGACTACCCACGGCGGCGGCACCTGGTTAGCAAACTCAAAAAGCGGCCACGTTGGCACGCATTTGATTCCAACTCGGGTCAATGCACGCGTTGTCTCTAACTTGTCACCAGCTAACGCAACAGCGTAAGGATAAGAGCCAAGGAGCTTTTTGCCAGCGCTTACCACATGACTGCTCAGTTTTGCTAAAATTCCTCCGCTCTCTGGAGCGGTCAACCATACCCCTTCTGCCCATTGCAGTCCTTTTTGCCATACCGAATCGAAATTCCCTGGCTTTACTGAGAGAACCTCTATTTCTTGGTTATCTTTGATCGGAAGCGTTGGCAGACGTTCGTCCCGCAAAACTTTAAGCGTTCTTCCGGCTAGATCCGAAAGCTTGGCTTCGAGCATAGCTTCAGCTGTACTAAGAAGCTCTACCGGTAAGGATTCTGTGGCTAATCCTCCACCGGTAATATATTCAAACACAAGAATCCTCATCGATACTCATCCATGGAACTGATTCCAGCAGTCGATTTACGTCAAGGTCAAGTAGTCATGGCGATTCGTGGTCAACGCGATCGCTATCTTCCTCTGAAAACACCTTTGTGCCCGGATAGCGATCCATGCAGTGTAGTGTCAGCCTTGCTTAATCTTGGTCAGTTTCGCACTTTGTATGTTGCGGATCTAGATGCTATTGAAAGAGAACCAGATAACGGTATAACTATCTCTCGCCTTGGCCAGACTTTTCCTCATCTTTGCTTGTGGGTAGATCGAGGCTGGCCTCCAGTTAAACCTAAACTTGGCTTAATTCCTGTGGTCGGGAGCGAATCACTAGGGCCGGACTGGAGGCAAGCTTTAGCTATGGTTCAAAAACCCTGGATCTTGTCTTTGGATTTCAATGCGCAGGGTTTTCTCGGTCCTAAAGACTTATTACAAGAGCCGAAATATTGGCCACCTACTGTCATTTTGATGACCCTGGCTAAGGTCGGCAGCCAAGCTGGCCCGGACTGGCCGCGCCTGGCCGCTTTCAAACGCCAGTATCCCCATATCCATTGGATCGCTGCAGGCGGCGTCTCCAGCCCTCAGGACTTGACTCGCCTGCAGCGCCTGGGAATCGGTGGAGTCCTCGTAGCCCGCGCTCTTCACTATGGCTTGATTCGACCTGAAACCGATCTTGTCTCGGCAAAATAAAAAGCCGCCCCAGTTAAGGCGGCTCCACCAGTCAGTCTGCGCTTAGTCGTGAGCGGCAAACGGATGGTGTACAGTCCTAGCCTTTTCTATCACCTCCCCTGGAGACGGTCTACCTGCCACCGCATTTTTGATCGCTTCTTTGGTAGCTTCATAGTTGTAATCTTGGATCTTGGCATCGTCCTCCGCCAACCAGTGGATAAATACCCCAACGCAAATGAACAGATCATCGGCCTCGTCCATAGGAATGGTGCCATCGCGAACGCATTCAGTTACCGCCATCGCTACCCCTCTTTGCGCAGGACCAAACATCTGAGTAGCTTGTTTGGCGTTTTTGATCGTTACTTTGTTGAACATCACCGTCGCCGGCTTGCACATCAAGTTTGGCGCCACTACCGCAAGCAGGGCGTTATGACCCGTTTTGTTATTGGTTAGGCAGTTGGCGAACGCGGTTTCTGCCGCGCTGCCGCGGGGGCCAATGATTAAGTCAATATGTGCCACCTCATTGCCTTCGCCTTTTAAAGATTCACCGATCAGCATCTTGTTGATTTTTGCCATCTCTGTCGCTTCCTCTTTGGTTGATGATGAAAATAGAGACAGAATTTTCCCAATCAAAGACATGGTTGCCTCCCCCAATCGAGCCATACAGAACCTGCGGTCCCCGCCCGCCCCGGCCTCTTTGGGGAGATGAGTTGCTCCAAGCGTGCAGCCAAAAGAGTCGCAACAACCATATCAGCTGTCGTACCCGGGTTGATTCCTTTGTCCTTAAACTCCTGATCGATCTTCCAGATCTCAGGCAAAACTTGTTCAAGCTCGTCAGCCTGCGTAAGCGCCTTTTCCAACTGTGCCATCCTAGCCTGAATCATTTCCTGATAACGCCATCCGAACTTGCGCCTAACGTGGGTATCAGGAATACGGCGCAGCAAGGCCACAAACGTTGCCACAACCGCCAAACGCTCATCCCCCCAGCGAGAAACCGCATCATGATACCTGGGAATGGCCAATTCATAAATATCCTGATAAAAAAAAGCATAGTTGAAAGCGATCCGGTCGTAATCTTTAGCCAAACGCATGACCTCGAGCAAAGTGAGCGATGGCTCTCGACTGACGTCTTCGCTCGCAACTTGACCTAGCCCACCCGGATTGGCAAGTCGGATCGCTCGGTAAACCCAGGCCGCATCCTTCCGCGTCGAGGCCTCTAGTATGCGTCGTAAACGCCCGCGCATCTGACCGGTGTGAACGTCTTGCACCGCCTTAATTAAAGGCACAGAGAGCAGCACGATACCTAAGTTGGTATTGCATCCTACAGCGTGGTGTGTGGCCTCTACCGCGAGGTAAATGCGCTCACCTAAAGATCGGTTAGGATCGCTTACATATGGCGCGCTGGCCTGGGCACTCAAGTAAAACTGGTCTGCATGCATTCCGTGCCCCGGCGAGTAAACGCTGACGTTGCCCGGCTTAAACGCCTCGACATCGAGCGCGCAGGCCTGGACATAAAAGTGCTGCAAAGCTTGTGAGGAAATCATTGTCTCGAACGCACCTGTTCACACCGCCGCAAGAAATCCTCGACTAGAAGCTCAGTGATATCTAAGCTGCACACGGTTTGCAGCCCCTTCCAAGCCGGAATACCGTTGACCTCGATGACCCACATCCGACCTTGCTCGTCTTGCATGATATCTACGCCCGCGTAATCCAACTGCAAAACCCGCGCCGAATCCTGAGCCAGACGCGCCAACAGCGCATCTAGCGTCACCGGTTCGGGCCTCCCTCCCTGGGCCACATTGGTAAGCCAGCTCACCCCACGCCGGATCATAGCCGCTACCGCCCTTCCGGCGATCACAAACACGCGCCAATCCCAGGCTGGACACCGCCCAACGTAACGCTGCAGATAATACACCCCCCCCGCAGGATTTAAAGCACGTAGAGAATCCACGCCAACATGGAGTTCTACCCCTTCTCCTTGGGAACCGAACAAAGGTTTGCTCACTACCCAATGGCCACGTTGGAATTCACATTGTGCGATCGCAAGAGCTTCAGCCAGACTTGGCGTTACCCAAGTGGGGGGGGTCGGGATTCCCGCCCGGGCCAAAAGCAGACTGGTCATTCCTTTGTCCACGCTGCGCTCAATCGCCCGGGGTGGGTTGTAGACTTTAACACCGCAAGCTTCCAACCCGTGCAACAGGTCCAAGCGCAGGATCAGCTGCTCTAGAGAGCCCCCGCTGATTCCCCGCACGAATACTCCAACCGGAAGCTTATCCTCAAATCCTGGGAATACGATAGGCGGACGATCTGGGACTACGTCTAATCTGCCTTGTGCTAAGGAGATGCACGATGCCTCAAAGCCTCGGGCGGCCAAAGCTTCCTTGAGCCGCGCTCCATGCCAGCCGGGATCGTCGGTAACGACGGCGATCTTGTTCATGCCCCAAACGAGCGCGCCAGAAGCTCCTCGTCTAGGCGACCGGCGCGAAAGCTCCGGCCGGAGTCCAGAGCGGTCACCATCACGCTGGCGGGCGAGAACAACATAGGATCAATTTGAAAGAAATCGTAATTGTATTCTTTGAAAACCTGGGCGAAAGGTTTCCCATAATCGCGAGAAGTCGAACTGGGAAGCCTTTGAGCCAGACTTTGAGCTTCTTCATCAGAGCCGGTCACAAACAAATGAACTTGGCCACCGAACAAGATCGCATCGTTGGTTCGCCCCATCGCTGTCACAAAGTCCGCTGCCGGTGGCGATACTGGGGCGCTGCCAAAGCCGTCGCGTATGCGTTCTAGCGGAAAACCGAGTTCGTGCGCTTTGTGTAAAGCTACCTCCAGCACCCGCGCTACTACCTGTACGCCGCCTGCTAGGCTCTGGGTGGGAGTTAAGATCACAGTTAAGCTCTCAGGTTTGATCTTGCAGTCAACAGCGATTTTCTCCAAAAGAGCGAGCGGGGGAAATTTATCCGTCTCTATCACTAATACACTGGCGTCAGCGTGGTCCTGATAGTTAAGTTCCCTAAACAACGCCTCTTTGACGCACAAAGCCCGCGCCGGGCCAGAGCCTAAAGCATAAAATTTCTCTTTGCCTTCACCGTACGCTAAACTCCAGCCCGCATATTGACTGCCAAGGCAAGAGAGCACCGGATCAGAAGCGTGGACGTGAACCCGAAGCGGGAAATCTTTGGTTAGAAAACTGTGGGTCAGGGTCACCGTGCCCAGCCCCCCCATGCAGATCTCAGCGATACGCCGGCCTGCCTCCAATCCCCCTTCGGCCTCTATGCCAGCATCGACCAGCGTCACCCCGTTATCCAGTTGGCAGACCTTTAACTTAAGCCAGGCGGCATCTTGGATCAAAGCCAAGACTTTGGGACGAGAAATAAGATTGATGCTAACCGAAACATGTTTTGTCATGCGCTTTTTTCCCTCTCAACCGTTTGCTTTTCCAAGTTGTCTCTGACCCATGCGACTCGTAGATTAAGCTGCTCTTCCACTCGATCTACCCTATGGCCCGAGGCAATTACGCTGCATATTGGACCTCCCTCGCTCACCTCTGTCCCAGGTGCCGGTAGATCGGCACACCAAGATGGCCACTGCCATGAGCGCGGAACTTTGATCTGTCGGCTAGCAAACACGATACGAAACCCCTTTACTTCCACGGGCAAAAATCCATCTACTTTTCTCCCCGCGCAGATTTGAATCTGCGCCCACAACAAACCCTGAGGGAGGGCCTCGTCCCATAGTCCCAGCGCTGCTCCTGGACGCGGGTTAAGCTCCAACACCTTGATAGCACCGCCATCGAGCATGAAGTCCAAACCGTGCAGACCGCGCAGACCCAAGGCCTGGCTGAGCGTTTCGGCGTAGCCGACCGCTGTCCTCTTGATCTCACCTGGCAAATCGGCCCGATTAATTGCTCCGGCAAACAAAAATGGGCAGCGGGCATTATAATTTTCTTGATACAAGGTGTTAAATCCATGCCACCACACTCTGCCTGCACCGGCTAAAAATGCTAAAGTATACACTTTTCCTCCCAGCCGGCGTTGGTAATATCCCCCATCCTCAACCTGCCCCCGATACACGCTTACCCCGATGCCTCCTTCTCCACCCCGTTTGATCAGCCAGTTTGCCCTCTCCCAGTCGCAGGGTGCAGTCCAACGCGTTTCTGGATAAGGGATCGCTAAAGCGTCGAGCAAAGAAAAAAATTCCCGCGGGCGCGTGCATATTCGGGCCGCCTGCGCACGGTTACCGAATAAGGGACAACGCCCAGAAAGCCACTCGTTCAGATCGAGCAAGGCGTCAAACCCACTGCCATACACCCAACCTATGGGCTGATGCTCAGCGAGCACTGTGTGTAAAACCGGCTTGAGCGCCTCAAAATCCTGGGTTAGAGTCCGATAACACGCTACACACGCAGCGCGGGTATCTAAATCGGCAAACCTATCTATAGCGACCGATCGATATCCTCCCCGCATAGCCGACTGGGCCAACATCCTAGCCGAATTAGCGAGAATCAGGAGGGAACGGCTCATCCCTCCAAGATTGTAGCTCCTGTGTTACGCGATCGGACTATCTGAAAGCGCAAGGACGTACCAACAAAGTTTGCCTCAAGACCCTCTTTTACTTGGCAGGCAGTTTCTCGATCGGGCAACAGGCAAAACCCGGTCGGACCCCAGGAGCTTTGCCCAAGGCCAGTCCAACCTTGCTCCTGTAGCCAAGCGAGCGCGCTTGCGACCAAAGGACTGGCATAGCGCCCGCGCTGGACTGGAGTGAAATATTCACCGTTGGCCTGCTGAATCGTAGCCAGACAGGCGCAGAATTCTTCAAAACGCTCTTCGGCTAAAGCCGGCAGCCCCTGAATCAGAAGGCGATGACAGAGATCGGCGGCGGCTTCACGAGGGAAAGGGGGTAGTTTTTGAAAAGCCAAAAGCTCACGCCGCCCAGACAGTCCCTCACTCCAATCGTCGAATACCAAGAGCCAGTGCCAATCTTCCGGCACTGGCAGACGACATAAAAGAGGCGGGGTAATGGTGACCTCGCCCCTTCCCCCATCGACGACGAACCCACCCCTTTCAAAGGCGGCAATTCCGATCCCGGAGCGCTCCCCGCGCCCGCTCAGGCAGGCAATCCGACGCACATCTAGGCCCTGCCCCCAAAACCGCATCAGCGCTGCCCCTACTCCCAAAGCCAGTTGTGTACCCGACCCTAGCCCGACGTGAGGAGGAATGCTGGCGGTGACGTGAATGCACACCTGATCAGGCAGTTCCAATTGATCCAGGAGCTTGCGCGTGACCTTGATTACGCGCTGGGTATCTTGGCCGGTGACGGTCAACGTCTGCGCCGGGGTAATCTCAATTTCCGTGGCGAGCATTTCCAACGCTACGCCAACACTGCCAAATTTACGCCCCAGCCATCCACTTGGGTCTAAAAAGCCAAGATGCAGCCGCGCCGGCGCCTGTACCTTGACCCAGTTGCGCCGGACGAAGGTATCTTTGGCCGCTATACTGTCCAGCCCCATATTTTTCAATTTACCACAATCGCCCACCCCCTGCCATCGCTCATACCGCTGCCAATACACTCCGTTTCCAGGCAATGATAAATTAATAGCCGTGGAAGGCATTGATATTCCACCCGATTGGCAGCGTGTCGCCTCTTGGATCTTAGTCCACAGGCTGCGCACGATTCTGGTATTGGGAGCTTCGGACCGGGGCAAAAGCACGTTCTGCGCCTATCTGAGCTTCCGCGCACTCCACGTGGGTGTAAAACCGGCCCTGATCGACGCAGACGTAGGCCAGAAAGACCTAGGACCGCCTGCTACCATCACCTTAGGCTACCCGCAACTGGATCAAGCGCTCGCTGCACTGAAACCAGCGGCGATGTATTTCGTAGGGGCTGTGACTCCCATAGCTCACCTACTGCCTATGATCGTAGGCACGCGGCAGCTTTTGGATCAGACCACCTCCCCCTTGGTAATCGTCAATACCAGTGGCCTAATCTCAGGCGTCGGAGAAATATTAAAAGCTTACAAAATCGATGCTGTACGCCCCGATGCGATCGTCGCCCTCGCTCATGGTCAAGAGCTTGCACCCATACTCGCCGCCCACCGCCACTTCCGCATTTTTCACCTTACCCCCTCCTTCAAAGCTCAGGAAAAATCCATGGAATTGCGTCGCCAAAGACGCCTGGCAGCATTTCGCCGCTATTTCTCTGAGGCGCAAGAATATTCTCTCCCTTTGGACGATCTGATTTTTCAGCGCTTGCCCGTTGATAGTGATGAGCCTAGGAGCAGGTTATTAGCTCCTGGACGGCTGTGTGCTCTGGCCGACGAGCAGCAAACCGTATTGGGATTGGCTTTAGTGCGCGACTGCGATCCCAAGCGAGGGATTTTGAGGGTACACAGCCCAGTCGCCGCTATGAAAGTCAGAGTTGTGCAGTTGGGGGAAGTCATCCTCGATCCGGCAGATCTCTAGGGGCGTGACTTGCTCACGCTGGCGGTTTCCTTTTGCACTTCCTGTTCGAGCAACTCGACCAGCTGGCTCAGACCTTGTGAAAACATAGCGATCAAGTCGTCCAGAGTAAGGATGCCTGCCAGTGCCCCCCTTTGATCCACCACCGGCAACCTGCGCGCTCCAGCCTCACGCATCCTTTCCACCGCCGCATACACATCCTCTATTTGCCCCACTACCTCGATCTCACGGGTCATGACTTCAGCTACCTTGAGCGCATGGGCGGCCTGATTCTCCGCCTCCACCCGCAGGGTGATATCGCGGTCAGTTAATATTCCGACTGGCACCAAAATTTTCTCTATGTCCGCCCCCCCTTGGATCTCAGTAGATAAGCGCTTGCGCCCTCGCAGGCGGCGTGGTCTTTCGATCTCAGCTGCCGATGCGGTGTATAGGCGTTCTGCCACCACGACTACACAACCCACATGTTCATCGCGCATGATTTTGGCCGCCTCGGCCACCGTCATCTCCTCTGTCACTGTCACCACTTCGCGCCGACAAACGTCCCCGACCGAACGCCAAGCACGGCGGTGAGGTACATACGCATACACCCCATGGACCATGTCTAAAAACCAGCGCGGACGAAACAAAACGACGATGAGCAAAATCACTTCAGATATGGGAACAATGACCGCCAGTTCGTCCAAAACCATTAGCGCCAAGATCCAAATCAAAGCCCTGGTCTTATAAGAACGTTTTTTCTTAGGCTTAAGTGAAGTTTTTGTGGTTTGCATCGTGTTAGGGCAGTGAAAATCCACAGAAATTCTATCGTAATTCCCTATCCGATGCAGCCAAAACGCCACTGCCCAAACTTAAGTTGCCTTCTTTATTGTTTAGGATTTATTATTTAAGATAATAATCATTTTCATTTCGCTCCTTCGCCATGAGTCATTCATCTCGGCCCTTGAGTTCCATTCCATCCGGCCAACGCGTCTTAATCGCCAGCATTACGGAAAAACCCCTCCGGCTTAGGTTGCTGAGCTTCGGGTTGGTGCCCGGGGCCTCCCTGACTATCTTGAGCAACCGATCCGGAGCTGTGGTAGTAGGCAACAACCATGACCGCTTAGCGATAGGTCGATCTCTAGCAGAACGCATCTTAGTCCATACTCAGAACCCTTGATGTACACAGTTGCTCTCATCGGCAATCCGAACTCGGGTAAGAGCTCGCTGTTCAATGCTCTTACCGGAAGCCGCCAGCGCACTGGCAACTGGCCTGGGGTAACCGTAGAGCGCAAAGAAGGAATCCTCAACTGCGGTCAAGCCTCTTTTCTCCTCATCGATTTGCCGGGCACTTATTCCCTGGATCCTTCAGAAACTTCGGCCGACGAACGCATCGCTCGGGAGTTCATCCTCTCTCGTCAGGCTGATCTCATCGTCAATATCGTCGACGCAACTCACCTAGAACGATCGTTGTACCTGAGCTTGCAGCTCATAGAAACCGAAATCCCAGTGTGTCTGGCTCTAAACATGATGGACTTGGCGCAGCGTCAAGGTCTAGCCGTGGATCCTCAAGCACTAAGCCAAGTGCTTGGAGTTGCCGTGATACCCACGGTGGCGCGTACAGGCCAAGGGGTAGAAGCCCTCAAAGCGGTGCTGGTCGAGCAGACTCACTGCCCCCGTCAAGCTGTCAAGCTCGCCTATCCCACACCTGTAGAGCACGCCATCGCAGCTTTGGAAGCTGAAATGGCCGCGTTTTCCTCTTCGCCGCGCTTAGACGCGCTCATGGCCTTGGCGGGTCAGCTCACACGCCAGGAACAACCTGCGACGCTAGAGCCTCAGATCGCACGCTTGCGCGCGCAAACAGAGCAGGAGCTGGGAGAGGAATTCGATCTCATCGTCGCCCATACTCGCTACCAGAAAGCCAGGGAAATCGCCCAGCGGGTAAGCAAGCAGAGCAAGGCAAAAGGAATCTCTCTCTCAGATCGGATTGACGCCATCGTTCTCCATCGCTGGCTGGGAATTCCGCTTTTCCTGCTTATGATGTACTTAATGTTCACTTTCACCATCAATTTAGGCGGTGCTTTTGTCGATTGCTTTGATCTAGCCGCTCAAGCAATTCTAGTGGATGGGTTCAGGCAACTGCTTACTAGTCTAGGCGCTCCTGGCTGGCTTTCGGTATTTTTGGCCGACGGTATCGGCGGTGGGCTTCAGGTAGTGGCAACGTTTATCCCCATCATCGGCTTCCTCTATCTGTTTTTGAGCTTGCTCGAGGATTCTGGTTACATGGCACGGGCCGCGCTGATCATGGACCGGTTGATGTACAAGCTGGGGCTGCCGGGTAAGGCGTTTGTCCCCTTGATCGTTGGCTTCGGCTGCAACGTCCCAGCGATCATGGCCACCCGAACTCTAGAGCGTGAGCGCGAGCGCCTGCTCACAGTCATGATGGCGCCGTTTATGTCCTGTAGCGCTAGGCTCGCGGTATATGCTTTATTTGCTGCCGCGTTTTTCCCCCACGGCGGACAAAACGTAGTGTTTGCCCTCTATCTGGTGGGGATTACTGCAGCCCTGTTCTCAGCCACAGTGCTCAAAACCACCTTGCTTCCAGGGCAGCCGCAGCCTCTCTTGATCGAACTTCCTTCCTATCAATGGCCAAGTTGGCGCAACTTGATCCTCCATACATGGCTGCGCTTGAAAGGCTTTGTCACCGGGGCCGGCAAGTACATCGTGGGGATGGTGATGGTAATCAACGTCTTGAATGCTTGGAGTACAGATGGGCGCATCGACCCTAGAGTGCCTCCGGAGTCATCCACCTTATCGGCGATGGCCAAGGCCATTACTCCAGTTTTTGCTCCCTTAGGGATACGTGAAGACAACTGGCCGGCGGTCGTCGGCATCTTAAGCGGAGTGCTGGCCAAGGAAGTGGTAGTAGGCACCTTGGACGCCTTATACTCGCGCCTAGATCAGGCTGAAACGACAAGCGAGAATAAAGAAAGCTTTCATCTCCCCACCGCCCTACGCGAAGCCGCCGCCACCCTACCCGAGAACCTCAGCAAAGCCTGGAGTAAGCTTGCTGATCCATTAGGCTTGCGCGTGCTGGAATCTGCCCGCGATCCAAACCAAGCTGCACAGGAATTAGAGACCCGCACCACCACTTTCGGTGCCATGGTCCGGCGCTTCGACGGACCGGTTGGAGCCTTCGCTTACCTGCTATTTATCCTCTTGTACTCCCCTTGTGTGGCGGCGACTGCCACCATTCGCCGCGAGATAGGATGGGGCTGGATGGCGTTCGCTGTCCTTTGGACTACGGGCCTGGCTTTTGCCGTCGCTACCTTATATTATCAAGCCGCAACTTTTCCCAGCCACCCGCTTCAGGCGACAATTTATATCGCCTCGATCGGAGCGGCGGGAGGGCTCGCGTATGCTCTGCTTAGGCTCGTGGGCTCCAAGCACAGACAAGCACACATTTCACGTCCTGGGCAGGGCTTGGGCTTGTTCCATCGCAGTTGCTGCAAGTGATCCTGGAGCTTCGCAATCTATTGCGCCAGCGGGGTCAGCTTCCTTTAAAGGAGCTAGCAGCCCAGCTTGAGCTCTCCCCAGAAATCACCCGCGCCATGCTCGAGCGTCTGATCCGCAAAGGCCAGGTCGAACGCTTACCTCCTGGCGCCCTGTGCCCCGGAGGCTGCCGAACTTGCCCTCCTGAAAGCGTAGAAATCTATCGCTGGATCGACCATACTTAAGCTTTTCTCGCCATCTCCCTTGTGGGCCATCGATTCTCTAAAATCGGTCTTAACTCCTGCCTGCCGTGGCTTTGGGTGGTGCTGGTATCCCTGCTCGCCTTAGGGTTAGAGCAGCTTGGCGAGCGCTTGCTCGCGCGCTCGGCCTCGCTCTTCGAGCGCAGCGAAGCACTTACCCAGCTAGCGGCGATCCGCGCTCGTCTTGAAGGAATCATTTACGCCAACCTTTACCGCGCCCGCGGATTGGCAGCGGTAATTGCCATTCATCCTGATCTCGACCAGGAAACTTTTGCCCGCATCGCTAGGCTTTTGGTAGACGGCCAAAATCTGCGCAATATCGCAGCTGCCCCCGATTTGGTCATCCGCATGGTTTATCCCCTGGCTGGCAACGAGGCCGCATTAGGCTTAGATTACCGCAAAGTGCCTGATCAACGCGAGGCTGCTTTGCGCGCCCGCGATACCGGCCAACCTGTAGTGGCCGGCCCACTCCCTTTAGTTCAGGGTGGAATCGGGGTCCTAGTGCGCGAGCCGGTGTTTTTAGAGACCGATACGGGTGAAAAGCGTTTCTGGGGGCTGATTTCGGCCGTGATGGACGCTCAGGTCTTGTACCGACTGGCTGGGCTAGAGGATCCTGAACTGAAGTTGCAGATCGCTCTGCGCGGTACCGACGGCAGCAGCGCCTGGGGGCCGGTGTTTTACGGCGACTCTAAATTATTTACTGCCGATCCCGTCACCTTAGAGGTTTCTCTCCCAGGTGGCTCTTGGCAACTAGCAGCTACACCGATTGGCGGCTGGAAAGCGCACACCGTAGCCCTTAGCATCATGCGCCTTATCTCCTTAGTTCTTGCCAGTGCTGGGATCATAACGGTTTGGATTTTAACCCACCATCTGCGTCACCGAAGAACCGCCGAGTATTTGCGCTCCGTTCGCACGAAGGTATTGGAGGGTCTTCTCGCCGCCTGCCCACTGGCAGAGCTTCTAAGTGATATCGCCGAATGCTTGGAGCGGCTTAAGCCTCAATGGCGGGTTTCCATTCTCCAATTCATTGAGGGACGCCTGTACACTGCAG
>JAOAHI010000020.1 GCA_026415315.1 Methylohalobius sp. | reverse complement strand
ATTTGGCACACGCAAGGCTCGGGCAAAACCTACACCATGCTCACCATCGCCCGCCGATTGCTGGAGGACCCCCGCTTTGAAAACCCCACGGTGTTGCTCATCGTGGACCGCAACGAGCTGGAACAGCAGCTCTTCCAGAATCTGGAGGCGATCGGCTTTAGCCGCGTGCACTTGGCGCTCTCCAAGCGCCACCTGCGCGAGCTGCTCGCCGCCGACACGCGCGGCTTGATCGTTTCGATGATTCACAAGTTCGACGACATGCCGGCGAATCTGTGCACGCGGCGGAATGTCTTCGTCCTGGTGGACGAGGCGCATCGTTCCACCGGCGGCGATCTGGGCAACTACCTGATGGGCGCGCTGCCCAACGCTACCTTCATTGGCTTCACCGGCACGCCGATCGATCGCACGGCGCACGGCAAAGGCACCTTCAAGACCTTCGGCACCGATGACCCGCAGGGCTATCTGGACAAGTACTCCATCCGCGAATCCATCGAGGACGGCACGACCGTCCCGCTGCACTACCAGCTCGCACCGAACGACCTGCTCGCCGACCGTGAAGCGATGGAGCGCGAATTCTGGGCAGCCGCTGAGCTGGAAGGCGTTGCCGACATCGAAGAGATCAACCGCGTGCTGGACCGGGCTGTTACGCTTACCAACATGCTCAAGAACCCCGAGCGCGTGGCGAAGATCGCCGCCTTCGTGGCAGATCACTTTCAGCAGTATGTGCAGCCGATGGGCTATAAGGCGTTCCTCGTTGCCCCCGATCGCGAGGGTTGCGCCCTCTACAAGGAGGCGCTGGATCGTTACCTGCCCTCAGAGTCGAGCGCAGTGGTCATCAGCCCCGGGCACAACGACCCGGAGCATCTCAAGCGCTATCACCTGAGCGAGGACGAGGAGCGCCGCCTGCGCCAAGCCTTCCGCAAGCCTGGTGAGAATCCCCAGATCTTCATCGTCACCGAGAAGCTGCTCACCGGCTATGACGCGCCGATCCTCTACTGCATGTATCTGGACAAGCCGATGCGCGACCACGTGCTGCTACAGGCGATTGCGCGCGTCAATCGCCCTTACGAAAGCGAGCAGGGGCAGCGCAAGACCACTGGCTTGATCGTGGACTTCGTGGGCATCTTCGACAACTTGGAGCGCGCGCTGGCGTTTGACTCGCGCGATGTAAGCGGCGTGGTGCAGGGGATCGACGCGCTCAAGAGGCGTTTTGAAGAGCTCATGGACGAAGGGCGCCGCCAGTACCTTCCGCTCGCCGCGGGCAAAGCCGAGGACAAAGCCGCCGAAGCGCTACTCGAGCACTTCCGCGACAAAGATCGCCGCGAAGCGTTTTACCAATTCTTCCGCGAGTTGGAAGAGGTGTACGAAATCCTCTCGCCTGACCCGTTCTTGCGCCCGTATTTGCAGGACTACCAGCGCCTGGTCGAGATGTACCGCCTGCTGCGTGCAAGCTACGAGCCGCACATTCCCGTGGACAAATCCTTCCTGCGCAAGACGGCGACGATCGTACAGCAGCACACTCACACGAGTCTCGTGCGTGAGCCGAGCGCGACGTATGAGATTGGACCCGCGGCGCTGGTAGCGCTGCTCAACGCCGAACAACCCGACACCGTCAAGGTCTTCAACTTGCTCAAGGAGCTGTACCGCTTAGTGCAAGCGAAGGGACACAGCGCGCCCTATCTGCTCTCTATCGGCGAGCGCGCGGAGGAAATTCGCCGCCGCTTCGAGGAGCGGCAGATTGAGTCGCAAGAAACCCTGCGCGAGCTAGGTGAGCTAGTGCAGCAGCTCCGCGCTGCCGAACAAGAGCGTCGCCAGCGCGGTGACTTTGCCGCGCACCCACACGCTGAACAAGCCTTCACCGTGGAGTGGTGGCTGCGCATCCACGGCATTGCCCCAGAGCGCGCGCAGGAAGTAGCGAAGTCCATGGAAGCTGCTTTTGCGGAGTTTCCCCACTGGATGAGCGACCCGCGGCAGGAGAGAGAACTACGCATACGCTTGTACAAAGCGCTGCATGCGATCGGCGTGCCGGAGGTGGTGGCGTGGGCGGATGCCATTTTGAACCTCCTGCGGAGGGCTGCCGATGCGTAAAGGCGTGACCAGCAGCCAAGGAGCACCCGCGTGGCAACCGTTGGAGGAAGCCGTGCCCGTGGACGTCTTCTGCGCGGAAGTGTTAGCCTGGGCGGAGCGCTTGGGCGTTACTCCGCGCGAGATTCGCATCCAGCCGATGAAACGCAAATGGGCAAGCTGCTCCTCGCGGGGGCGGCTGACGTTCGACACCGCGCTCCTGCGTCAGCCCGCCGAGTTTCGGCGCGAAGTCATCGTGCACGAGTTGTTGCACCTTAAGGTGCCAAACCACGGACCGTTGTTTAGGGCGCTGCTGAAAGCTTATTTGGCCAAGTAAAACCTTAATGGCCAAAAGCACCTCGCTCCCAAGCCTTGGCTAACAGATCGCGCACGTCCTCATCGCTGAGCTGGCTGAAATCCACATACCATTGACCGACGGCGTAAAAAGCCTCAGGCGTAGCCAGGCAGACTAAGTCGTCGACCTCCGCGCGCAGCCTGGCGGCGGTATCGGGCGGCGCGACCGGCACAGCGACGACGATGGCGGAAGGCTCTAGTTGTCTGAGCGCGGCCACCGCTGCCCGCATGGTGGCACCAGTAGCCAAGCCGTCGTCGACTAGGATCACCGTGCGCCCTTTCACTTGAGGAAAAGGACGCTCACCGCGGAAGATGCGCTCGCGGCGGGCCAGCTCTTGGGCTTCCCTCTGGGCGACGGTTTCGATCTCATCCTCGGACAGACCTATGCTGGCGATGACGTCCTGGTTGAGGACTTTAGCCCCGCCGGAGGCGATCGCTCCCATGGCTAGTTCCTCTTGATAAGGCACGCCCAATTTCCGCACCACGATCACATCCAACTCTGCGCCAAGGCGTTCTGCGACTTCAAACGCCACCGGCACCCCCCCGCGCGGCAAGGCCAGCACCAAAAGATCGCGGCGTCCGGCATAGCGACTTAAGGCTTCCGCCAGGCGCTGGCCAGCTTCGGTTCGATCGGCAAAAGGCAGCATGCAATTCCCCCTCGATGTTCCCCAGAACGTATAAAATACCGAAAACCTCGTCCGTTTTCTCACCCGTATGCTTTCTTTTTTCAACCTGTATCGCCACAATTTCATCCGCGTTGCGGTGGCCGTCCCAGAACTTAAAGTGGCCGATCCCGCCTTCAATGCCCAGAAAACCCTAGCGCTTTTAGAACACGCTGCCGAACGCAAAGCGTGCCTGGTGGTATTCCCTGAGCTTGGTCTGTCAGCTTACTCGTGCGAGGACTTATTTCACCAAGAGGCACTGCTCGATGGGTGTTTGGAGGGATTGGCGCAAATCCTAAAAGCCACCGCTAGCCTGCCGCTGGTAGCGATCGTCGGCTTGCCGCTTAAGGTCGAACAACTGTTGTTCAATTGTGCGGCGGTGCTGCACCACGGTCGAATTCTAGGAGTGGTGCCTAAGACTTATCTTCCCAACTACCGCGAATTTTATGAACTGCGCCAATTCACGCCGGGCGATTGCGCGCTTAAAGACCGCGTTGACCTCCTCGACCAGCGCGATGTGCCTTTCGGCAGCCAGCTGTTGTTCCAAGCCCAAACCCAACCTTTGTTCACCTTCCACGTCGAAATCTGCGAGGACCTGTGGGTGCCCATCCCGCCCTCTTCGTACGCAGCGCTGGCCGGAGCAACGGTGCTCGTCAACCTCTCGGCCTCCAACATCACCGTAGCCAAGGCCGACTACCGGCGCCAACTGGCTGCCGATCAGTCGAGCCGTTGCCTGGCGGCCTATTTGTACACCGCTGCCGGCCCAGGAGAATCGACCACGGATCTGGCCTGGGATGGCCAAGCCATGATCTACGAAAACGGGACACTACTCGCCGAAAGCGAGCGCTTTGCCTTAAAGCCACAGCTGATCTTGGGCGAGATCGATTTGGATCGCCTCGTCCAAGACCGAATGCGTCAGACAAGTTTTGGCCAGGCGCGCCGACGTCATCTGGAAGAACTGAGGCGGTTTCGCACCATCTCGTATGAACTGGCCCTTCCTACCCAAGAAAAGCTGCTTTTGGAGCGCACCTACGAGCGTTTTCCCTTCGTTCCCAGCGATCCCAAGCGCCGCGACGAGCGCTGCCACGAAGTCTATGAAATCCAAGTGCACGGCTTAATCAAGCGGCTGCAAAGCATGGGGGCCAAAAAAGTCGTGATAGGCGTCTCCGGCGGCCTCGATTCGACCCAAGCGCTAATCGTATGCGCGCGGGCGATGGATCTTCTGGGGCTACCGCGCGAAAACATTTTGGCTTATACGCTGCCGGGTTTTGCCACCGGCCAACGCACTTTAAACCAGGCCCACCGTTTGATGAAAGCCATCGGTTGCAAGGCCCATGAGATCGACATCCGCCCTAGTTGTTTGAAAATGCTTGAGGACATAGGCCATCCGTACGCGCAGGGGAAGCCAGTCTATGATCTGACGTTCGAAAACGTCCAGGCAGGCGAGCGCACGAGCCATCTGTTCCGCCTCGCGAACTGGCATGGAGCGCCGGTGATCGGCACCAGCGATTTGAGCGAATTGGCCCTAGGGTGGTGCACCTACGGCGTGGGCGACCACATGGCACATTATCACGTCAACGCCAGCGTTCCTAAGACCTTGATTCAGTACTTGATCCACTGGGTTGCTGAAACCCAGCTTCTAGGAGAGCAAGCCAGTATAGTACTGGAGGAAATTCTCGCCACCGAAATCAGCCCAGAGCTTATCCCAGGAGACAACGGCGACGGCCAGCCGTCCCAGCGCACCGAAGAACTCATAGGACCCTATGAATTGCACGACTTTTTTCTGTACTACGTGCTGCGCTTTGGGTATCGGCCAGAAAAGATTGCTTTTTTGGCCTGGTCAGCCTGGCACGATGTCTCATCAGGCAACTGGCCAGAGGTTCCAGAATCCAAACGGCGGGGCTATTCATTGGCGGAGATCAAACGCTGGCTGCGCGTGTTTTTAGAGCGGTTTTTCAAATCCAGCCAGTACAAGCGCAGCTGCTTGCCCAATGCGCCCAAAGTTGGATCAGGCGGGTCTTTGTCTCCCCGCGGAGACTGGCGTGCGCCCAGCGACAGCGAGGTCGCTGCCTGGTTGATTAGTCTAGGCCAAATCCCAGACGAATAATCAGCCCTGCTTTAAAAGCTTGTTCCGCAAAAGGCTCAGTTTGTGCTTGACAATGGCAGCGTTGACTGGACCCATGCGCAGCAAAAGTTTTTGCGCCGGGCTTAAAGCCTCCAATTGAGGGTCGGCGTACTGATAAGTCACCGAAGGCTTGGTCAAACGGATTTCCCCTTGGGGCTGGGGAGTTTGGAGTAAGTTCTCGATCGCCTGGAGAAACACCTGGTCGAAATCGCTTCCAGGCGGGCTAAATTCGGCATAAACCTGCTCGATCCAGGGTTTTAGGCGTTGATACAACTGCCATCCAAGTTCCACATCCAGCCCCTCCACCGCTAAAGCCAGACGATCGTAGCGGTGATAACTGGCTGGGTCGAGCACATACTCGCCTGGGCGAGGTTCCTGCACTTGAAGCGGCTCTTGGGGAGTCCAGAAAGCAAACAGTTTGGAAGCCACTTTCCCCTGAGCACATTCGCTGACCAGGACGACAAAACGGCGCACTAGGTCATCGGTTTGGTTCAGCCACTGAGCAAGTTCTGGATTCTGATCAACAAGCGGTACTTCCTGCCTTAACCACCCGTCACTGGCACTTGGCGAATCCGGCAAAGGCGCAAGCTCCACAGTGGTCTCAGCTCGGGACACAAACTCTTCAGCTGGCGTGGCCGTTGCTGTCGTAGGTGCGGTGGAGCTGTCACCGGAACCGGAGGTTGACACCGCAGGTGTTCCTCGTTCGGCCAAGATAGCTGCTTGCTTGAGCTGATAGGAGCGCCACAAAACTATCCCTGCCCCTATCCCTATCCCGAGCATTAGGAGCGCCCACAGCAATTTACGCCCGGGAGAAGCTTTGAAATTGACTTCCGGTTGATTTGCCATGGGTCTTGCAGAATAGACCGCCGATCAGGGAAGAAAGATGGTAGGCGCGGGCAGGATTGAACTGCCGACCTCTGCCGTGTGAAGGCAGCGCTCTCCCACTGAGCTACGCGCCTTAGAAAGCTATTATTGTTATCCTTCTGCTTCCCGCTTGCAAGAGTTTTATTGCGCCTTGCCGGCCCCCTCCTCTCCTGGCTCGCAGGTATTGATACCCAATGGCGCATAAGCCGGACACCAGCGCAGCACCGCTGTGGCAATGGGAAGTAGGCCGATCAGCCCCCACCAGCTTTTGAAAAACACCCCCAATGCGACGATGGCTACACCAGCGACGATTCGGATGAGGCGATCTTTGCGCCCGACGTTAGGTTCAAGTTTTAGCATAGCTCTCACCTCCTCTGGTTGCCTAATGATTATTACCTCCAGCGCTTCCCGCGCTATTTTTCTCAGCCTCCCTAAAAGCGGCTTGCAGCACGTCGTTGAAGCGGCGTACGAACGCGGCCGGATCTTCCAACTGCCCGCCTTCAGCCAGCACCGCTTGATCGTACAAAAGCCAGCTCAAATCGTGAAAACGCTTAGGATCGATCTCGTCCTGCAGGCGCCTGACCAAAATGTGGTGCGGATTGAGCTCGAGCACCGGCTTCCCCGCAGTAAAAACCTCCTGGCCAGCCGCTTTTAAGATGCTCTCCATGCGCCGGCTCAAAGCATAGGCATCCAAAACCAGACACGCGGGCGAATCGGTCAAACGCCGGCTGAGCTTTACCTCTTTTACCTTGTCTCCCAGAATCTGTTTCACTTTAGCGATGGTGGCGGCATAAGCTTGCTCTACCAATTCGTGGGCTTTAGCTTCGTTGGCGTCGGCCAGTTGGCCAAGGTCCAATTCGCCCTTGGCCACCGATTGCAGAGGCTTACCTTCGAACGCGCCAAGATGCCCCACCCACCATTCATCCACCGGATCCCAAAGCAGCAATACCTCAATCCCTTTGGTGCGGAATACCTCCAAATGGGGGCTGCTTTTGGCGGCTTGGTAGTTCTCAGCCACCAGGTAGTAAATCTTTTCCTGTCCCTCCTTCATCCGCCCAAGGTAATCTTTAAGCGAGACGTTCTGGTTCTCGGCCTCATCGTAAGTGGAGGCGAACCGGAGTAGTCTGGCTAGTCGGTCGCGGTTTTTGGAATCTTCGATGATGCCCTCTTTGAGCACAGTACCGAAAGCCTGCCAAAAGCGCTGATACTTATCCTTCTCTTTTTCGGCCAAATCTTCTAGCAGCCCTAGTACTTTTTTCACCGCTCCAGCTCGGATCCGCTCCAAAGTTCGATTTTCCTGCAGCAGTTCGCGCGAGACGTTGAGTGGCAGATCGCTGGCATCGATCACTCCGCGCACAAATCGGAGGTAGCGGGGCAGCAGTTTGGGATCCTCCATGATGAAAACCCGCTTGACGTATAACTTAACTCCGTGATGCGGTTCGCGGTCCCACAGGTCAAACGGAGGACGGCTTGGAATATACAAGAGCAACGTGTAATCGGTAGTGCCCTCGACCCGGCTGTGGAGATACGCCAAAGGAGGGTTAAAGTCGTGAGCGACATGTTTGTAGAATTCTTCATAATCGCTGGCACCGATCTCCTCGCGCGGTCGCGTCCACAAAGCCAAGGCGCGGTTGACCACCTCCTCTTCTGTCTTCCCCTCCTTTTTCATCACGATGGGCAGGGGAATATGGTCGGAAAATTTTTTGATGATCTCGCGCAGCCTAGAGCTGCTCAAGAACTCATCCTCTCCCGACCTAAGGTGCAAAGTCACGCACGTGCCGCGCTCAGGTCTGGTAATGGTCTCTATTGTGTATTCCCCCTCGCCAGCCGACTCCCAGCGTACTCCTTCTTCCGCTGGCGTCCCCGCCTTACGCGTCTCCAAAGTCACCCGGTCGGCGACGATGAAAGCTGAATAAAACCCCACCCCAAACTGACCGATCAATTGGCTGTCTTTGGCCACATCCCCAGTCATGGATTTTAAAAACTCGCGCGTCCCCGAACTGGCGATGGTGCCTATGTGATCGATCACCTCCTGGCGGGTCATCCCGATGCCGTTGTCGCGCACCGTCACCGTGCGCGCCTCAGGATCGTAATCCACCCAAATTTTCAACTCGCCACCTTCGGCCAGCAGCGACTCATCGGCCAGAGCCAAAAAACGCAGCTTTTCCGCCGCATCGGCGGCATTGGAGATCAGTTCACGCAAAAAAATCTCCTTGTTGCTGTACAAGGAGTGAATCATTAAATGCAGCAATTGCTTGATTTCGGCCTGAAATCCAATAGTTTCTTTTGCCTGAACGGTCTCGGTCATAACCCAAGCCAATCTTTTTTAACCCGATTTACAAAACTGGGGCTAACCTACGCGCTTTTCAAGCGATAAAACGGCGCTTGCCCGCCTCTTGCCGCTCTTGCCGTTTTTTGACCAGCACCGGTTGCTGCATCTTGTAGCAGAACCACAGGACCAGAAGCAAAAGCAGCCACCATTTGACCCAAAACAGGGTATGCATAACCTCAAGAATTTTCGGGTGGGCAGTCGCATAGGCATTGAAAGCAGCAAAAAACTCTTCCATAGTTACCCTCATGTGTGCCTCTTAGATCAACTCTACGCCCCTTTAGTAGGCAAGTCAATGTGTTATGAACAAACAGGAATTCGATCTCGACCCCCATCTGATTTATCTTAACCACGCTGGAGTAGCCCCTTGGCCACGGCGGACTAAACAGGCGATCGTCCGCTTTGCCGAAGAAAATGCCCGCTGTGGCGCTGTCAATTACGCTGCCTGGCTGGAAACCGAAAAACGCCTGCGTTTTAAGCTACAGCTATTGCTCAATGCCCCCTCGTGCGACGACATCGCTTTGGTCAAAAACACTTCTGAAGCCATCTCGTTTGTAGCCTATGGTCTGCCTTGGCGAGTAGGGGATAACATCGTCAGCTGCCTTGAGGAATTCCCCTCCAATCGAATCCCGTGGGAGTCTCTTAAAAATCAAGGGGTAAGCCTACGCCTGGCTGATTTTAACCGCGTTAAAACCCCAGAAGAGGCTCTGTTTTCTCTGGTCGATCGCCGCACGCGGCTGATCGCCGTCAGCTCAGTTCAGTATGGCAGCGGCTTAGCGTTGAATTTGGAACATATTGGCGATTTCTGTCGCCGCCGCGGCATATTGCTGTGCGTGGATGCTATTCAAAGCTTAGGTGCTGTACGTGCCGATGTCCAATCTTGGCAGGCGGACTTCGTCATGGCCGATGGTCACAAGTGGCTTTTAGGACCGGAGGGGCTTGGGGTGTTCTATACTACGCCCCAAGCCCGCGATAGGCTTAAGCTTTACGAATACGGCTGGCACATGGTGGAACAGGTGGGAGATTACGAGCGGCGCGACTGGGAAATCGCAAGAGATGCCAGAAGGTTCGAATGCGGCAGCCCCAACTTCTTGGGCATTCACGCCCTCGAAGCCAGTCTGTCTTTGCTGCTAGAAATTGGGATGGATACGGTCGAGCAAAAAGTGTTGGCCAATGCCGCTTACCTTATAAAAAAAATCCAAGCGAATGAAAGCTTAATTTTGCTTACCCCTCCCAAGCGCCACGCCGGCATTGTCACCTTTTGCCCACAAACAGGCAACCTTGAGGGTGTGTATCATCAATTGCGAAAGCAAGGAATAATCTGTGCCCTGCGTGGGGGAGGGGTCCGTTTCTCACCCCATTTTTATAACACCAAAGAGGAGCTGGATCGGGCGCTGGATGCCGTCGCCGCCAACGGAAATAAGGTGTAGAAGTTTTGGGCACTGACCTCGGCGATGCGCGCGGATGAGACACCGCGCAATTCGGCAAGTTTTTCAGCTACGTAGCGCACGTACTGGGGATAATTGGGCTTACCACGCAACGGAACGGGCGCAAGATAAGGGGCATCGGTCTCGATCAAAAACCGATCTTCCGGAACCCTACGCGCTACTTCCTGAATTGCTTCAGCCTTAGGAAAAGTGACAATCCCGGAAAAAGAAATGTACAGATTCAAGTCTAGGGCGCGCTTGGCGAAGTCCCAATCTTCGGTAAAACAGTGCAACACCCCTCCGACCTCAGAAGCCCCTTCTTCGGCCCAGATTCTAAGCGTATCTTCCTTGGCCGCCCGGCTATGAACGACAAGGGGTTTACCTAACGCCTTGGCGACCTGAATGTGTAGCCGAAAGCGCGCGCGTTGCCAGTCCAAATCTCCCTCGCTGCGGAAATAGTCCAGGCCGGTCTCGCCGATCGCCACCGTCTGTGGATCTTGCCCGTATTCCAGAAGCTTCTCCGAGGCAATCTCCATGCCCCGGCACTCGTTGGGGTGTACGCCGACCGAGACCGAAATTTCAGCCGGATAGGCCCTAGCCAGGGCCAACATCCTAGGGAAAGTTTCTAAATTGATTCCCACACACAACAAATGGCTTATCCCACAACCCCGTACCTCTTCCATAAGCTGCGTAAAGTCCCTGGCGTAAGGCTTAAGATCTAAGCGGTCAAGGTGACAATGCGAATCGATCAACATTTTACATGGTGTGGGTGGGTCGTTCCGACTGCACCATTCCGGCAAGATGGGTCTCGATTTTGTCGCGGGTAGCCCCTTTGTCCTCCTCGCTAAACTGTACGCCTATGCCTGCTGCTCGATAGCCCTCTGCTCCTTTAGGAGTCACCCACACCACCCGTCCGGCTACCGGGATCCGTTCTGGCTCTTCTGGCAGGCTCAGAAGCATAAACACCTCGTCGCCGATCTTGTACTCTCGGCTAGTGGAAATAAACAAACCGCCATTGCGCACGAACGGCATGTAGGCGGCATATAAGGAATTCTTATCCTTGATGGTGAGCGACAGTATCCCCTGTTTGGTCTTAGGCTGCGTCATACCTTCAGTTTTAACGATGCCAATAACAGAGATTCCAGTAGCAAAGCCTGATTGAGCTGGCTGTCGAGCACCTCGCGCACCTCAAGCAGGCGCTGCCAAAATGCCAGCAGTCGAGTTAAGTTTAGCTTTTTGGCCAGCGCGTGCAAGCGGGCGTTTTGATCGGGATTGAGCAAAGAGTCTCGCAAGCCCATGGCCAGGCGCGCCAGGTCCGCAACCAGGGTTAAAAGCCAAAAGGTGATATGCTCCAGCGGCTCATCGCTCCAATCCCGTGCGAACAAGACGGGATCTTTTTGCCCAGCAAGTAACTGGATCCAGGATTCTAAGAATTTACACCGCTTTTCCGGAAGATCGCTGTGCAACCAGGCGCGTGCAGCAAGCGGTGCCCGTCCGTTTTGCAGCAGCGCGAGTTCAGCTTTTTCTTTAGCAAATCCTTGATGCTCTAGCCAGGGAACGGAGACTGCCAAAGGCGGAGCGACCAGTCTCACATGCTGGCAACGGCTGCGAATCGTGGCCGGAAGGCGACTCGGTAAAGCGCTCAAAGCCACGATCACCGTCCCTAAAGCAGGCTCCTCAAGCGTCTTAAGAAAGCAGTTGGCCGCTGCCAGATTCATCCGCTCACACGCATGGATCACTGCCACCCGCCTCAACCCATAATGGGGTTTTAAAGCCAGCTTCTCGATCAAGTCGCGGATGGATTCTATGGTCAACTCTTTGCCTGTCTCCGGGATCAGGGTTAGGTAATCCGGATGGTTTCCAGCTTCCAGCAAGCGGCAGGCCGAGCACTGACCGCAGGCGCTTTGATTTTGACAGAGCAAAGTGCGGGCGAACCTTTGCGCTAGCTGCCCTTTGCCCAAGCCCGAGGGTCCGGTAATGAGCAGCGCCTGGGATAGGCGGGCCAAGCGCAAGTACGCTTCAAGTTGCCGCCAAGCCTGAGCCTGCCAGGGAAAAAGCGCTATCCCCTCCATGCCTCTACCAGCGCTTTAAGGTAACCTGAGATCTCCAATTGAACCTCAGGCAAAGGACGGCTGGCGTCTATTCTCTTTATCCGGTCGGGGTCCTGCCGCCACAATGCCCGATAAGCGCGCCGTACGTTGTGCATGAATGCCGCTGTCTCTTCCTCAAAGCGATTACTCTCGCCTCTGGCTTTGACCCGAGCCAATCCGATCTCCACGGGAGCGTCCAAAAATAGAGTCAAATCGGGCTTTGTCCCCGCAAGCAACCAATCCTCCAAATACCGAATGCGTTGCCAGGAAACCCCTCGCCCCCCACCTTGATAGGCGAAACTGGCATCGGTGAAGCGATCGCTCACTACCCATTTACCTTGAGCTAACCCAGGGAGAATCAACTCCCGCAAGTGGTGCAGGCGAGCAGCGAAAAACAGGAGAAGTTCGGCCTCAGGCACGAGCTTCTCGCCCAAAATCAGTGCTCTTAGTTGCTCCGCTACCGGCACCCCCCCGGGCTCACGGGTAGTGATGACATCGATGCCACGTTCCTGCAAAAAAGCGCGGATGTACTCCAAATTGGTGGTCTTGCCTACTCCCTCGCCACCCTCTAAAGTGATGAACCGACCCCGTTTAGTCATGGCTGCCTCTGGTAGCGGGCTACCTTCTGGTTGTGCTCTTGTAAAGTCGCAGAAAACTCATGCTGGCCGTCGCCTTTGGCGACAAAATACAGCTCATTACCGGAGGCGGGGTGAAGCGCAGCGCGGATGGCCGCGCGTCCAGGCAAAGCGATCGGGGTAGGAGGAAGACCAAAGTGCAAATAGGTGTTGTACGGGGTGTCGGCCTGCAAGTCTTGGGCGCGAATGTCTCCCTGATACGCTTCTCCTAAGCCATAAATGACCGTAGGATCGGACTCAAGGCGCATGTTTTGCTTAAGGCGGCGGACAAACACCCCAGCGATCTTGGCGCGCTCGTCCGCTCGACCGGTCTCTTTTTCCACAATGGAGGCCAAAATCAGCGCCTGGCAAGCCGTTGCTATGGGCAAATCCGGATCCCGTCGCGCCCATTCCTCGGCCAGAACCTTTTGCATGCGCCGGTAAGCCCGGCGCAGGATCTCCCTATCCTGAGTGCCGCGTACAAAAAAATACGTATCTGGGAAAAAACGCCCCTCCGGATGCCCAGGCGGCAGTCCCAATTCGGCCAAAAGGTTCTCGACCGGCACACCGGTGAGGGTAAAACGCACTGCAGGATGCGCTTGCAAAGCCGCAAGCACTTGACGGACCGTCCATCCCTCTATCAGCGTCAACTTATGCTGCTTGACCTTACCGGAAACGAACAGATTTACCAGGCCCTCAAGGGTTGTACCTGGCGCAATCTCGTATTCTCCCGCCTTGATTTTGCCTAGTGCTCCGCGTTCGAGGGCTAAGAGTTTTAGCCACCATGCTTTTTCCACCAACTTTAGAGACTGCAGCCGTTTCGCGATAGTGGAAAGCGGCTCCCCCGGTTGGATTTCGAATAAGACCGGTGCGGTATTGGCAAGAGGCTTTTGAACGGCACCCCGGTACTGATAAAATTCCCACCCCCCCACTGCCAAAGCCATAGACAGGGCAAGTCCTAATCCTAGCCACAGCGGCTTCACCAAGCAGCCTCCGTTAAGGATCGTTGCCATCTGTCCTGCAGGCGGATCACCAACGGACCAACTGCCCAACGTCCCCCATTTACGAGCTCCACTACCGGCACGATCCCCACTACGCTGTTGGTCAAAAAAACCTCCTCTGCCTCGGCTAACGCCCTAGGGCCCACTCGAACTTCTTGCATTTCTATCCCCCATTCTGCAGCGCGTTCCAGCACCCAAGCCCGAGCGATGCCAGCCACCCCGCAACGATCGAGCCTTGGAGTGAACAAAATCCCGTCTCGCCGCCAAAAGAGGTTAGTCATGATTCCTTCGACCAACCATCCCTCCCAATCGCACATCAGACCCTCGTAAATGCTAGGATCGTCCCATTCCCTTCGCGCTAGCACTTGCTCTAAACGGTTTAAGTGCTTAATTCCGGCTAAGTCCGGATTGATTCCTAAGTGCGTACGGCACGCGCGCACCTTAACGCCCCGTTGGATCTGAGGTAAGTTCGCCGGCAAGGAATGAAAACTGAACACTTGGGTCGGTTTAGCCTCCTTAGGTGGCGCGTAGCCGCGCCCGCCAATACCGCGAGTCAGAGCCAGCTTTAGAACGCCCTGCTCCCTCGCAGCACAGATCACCTCAGCTTCCTGCCGCAGCCGATCTGGGTCTGGGAAAAGGATGCCTAAGCGTTCACAGCCGCGCTTTAAGCGCTCAAGATGGGCCTGCCAAAAAACAGGAACACCGCAATGAACTAAAAAGGTCTCAAACAAGCCGTCGCCGTATTGGAAACCGCGATCGGCTACCTCTACGTGCGAGGTGGCACGGCCATTAACCCACACCGATGCCTCGGCCATAGGCCGGTCTTTAGCCGATAAATCTCTTGAAGATCAGGGTAGAATTCGTGCCCCCAAAGCCAAAAGAATTAGACATGGCGATGTCGATTCTGATCTCCCGCGCTGTGTGCGGGACGTAATCTAGATCGCATTCCGGGTCCGGATTGTCCAGATTGATGGTCGGAGGGGCAACCTGGTCGCGAATCGCTAAGATCGTAAAGATCGCCTCCACGCCTCCAGCCGCGCCCAACAAGTGGCCAGTCATAGACTTGGTGGAACTAACTGGAATCTTCCACGCCGCTTCGCCAAAAACCTGCTTGATCGCCCGAGTTTCAGCCAGGTCGCCGGCAGGTGTAGAGGTGCCGTGCGCATTGATGTAGTTCACTTGCTCCGGATTGATCCCGGCGGCGTGCAGCGCGCGGCGCATGCACAAAGCTGCCCCTTCCCCGTACTCCGGAGGCTGGGTCATGTGGTAAGCATCGGCGCTGGCGGCATAACCGACTAGTTCAGCATAGATGTGGGCACCGCGCTTTTTGGCGTGTTCAAGCGATTCCAAAACCAAAACGCCCGCCCCCTCCGACAGCACAAACCCGTCCCGATCTCGATCCCACGGACGGCTGGCTCGCTGCGGTTCTTCGTTGCGTCGCGACAAGGCCCGAGCGGCGGCAAACCCGCCTAGCCCCGTGGGGGAAATCGGATATTCTGCCCCTCCGGCAATCATCACTTCGGCGTCGCCGGTGCGGATGATGCGGGCGGCTTCACCGATGTTGTGATTGGCCGTGGCACAGGCGGAGACTACAGCAAAATTCGGCCCTTTCAGCCCTTTCATCACTGAGAAATTGCCAGAGATCATGTTGATGATGTTGGCCGGAACGAAAAAAGGCGAAATTCGCCTCGGTCCTCCCTGTATGAACGCCGTATGCCCGTTCTCGATGCCGGTGATCCCCCCAATTCCGGCGCCGATCATCACGCCGATTTGTTCAGCGTTGTCGGCATTCACCTCCAACCCCGCATCTGCGAACGCCTGGCAAGCAGCGGCGATGCCGTAATGGATGAAAGGATCCATCTTCTTGGCTTCTTTAGCTGGAATATACTCGGTTACGTCAAAGCCTTTGACGGTACCACCGAAGCGGGTAGAAAACTGGCTGACATCGAAGTATTCGATCGGCCCTATCCCGCTTTTACCAGCAAGGATATTCCGCCAGGCTTCCGCAACGGTATTGCCTACTGGGCAAACAATGCCCATGCCCGTGACGACGACTCGCCTTTTGTCCAACTGACCTACCCAACCAAAACGAAGGGGAAAATAGCTAAAGAAAATCTGCGTTATTTTTTCAGATGCTTTTCGATGTAATCGATTGCCTCTTGAACGGTGGTGATCTTTTCAGCCTCCTCATCGGGGATTTCGCAATCGAATTCCTCCTCCAAAGCCATCACCAACTCCACCGTGTCTAGGGAATCTGCCCCCAAATCATCGACGAAGGAGGCGTCGTTGGAAACCTCTTCCTTAACGCCTAACTGTTCAGCCACGATTTTCTTTACGCGTTCTGCCACATCGCTCATAGCGTTCTCTTACCTCGCTTGAAGTTACATTTCATGGATCATTCGCGCGGGCATTTTAATCGTCGCCCGCGTTAAAAACAATGCTAGGGCATATACATGCCACCGTTTACGTGCAAGGTCTCGCCGGTGATATACGCCGCCTGGTCCGAACATAGAAAAGCCACCGCATAGGCCACCTCTTCGACCTCCCCTAATCTCCCCAAAGGAATAGCCGAAAGCAGCGCCTGGCGCTGGCTTTCCGGCAGGGCTGAGGTCATGTCGGTAACGATGAAACCGGGCGCGACTGCGTTCACTGTAATCCCCCGCGAAGCAACTTCTCTGGCCAGGGATTTGGTGAATCCAATCATTCCTGCTTTGGCCGCTGCATAATTGGTCTGCCCAGGGTTGCCAGTTACGCCGACTACAGAGGAAATATTCACGATCCGACCCCAGCGGGCTTTCATCATGCCGCGCAAACAAGACTTGCACAGGCGATAGACGGAGGTCAAATTAGTCTCTAGAATTGCCGCCCAATCTTCTTCCTTCATACGCAGCAGTAATTCGTCGCGGGTGATTCCAGCGTTGTTGACCAAAACGAGAGGAGAGCCTAACCTCTCGCCTATCTCATCCACCACCGCCTGTACCTGGCTAGCATTAGTAACATCTAGAACCACTCCGTAGCCTTCCCCTCCGATCTCCTTCAAAGCCTGGGAGATAGCATCGGCTCCTGCTGGGGAGGTCGCCGTCCCAACCACGAGCAAACCCTGACGCGCCAGTTCTAAAGCAATGGCTCGGCCGATCCCCCGACTGGCGCCCGTCACCAAAGCGATTTTGCTCATCCCAATGCCTCCAGTGCGCTTGTCACACCCTCCGGATCAGCCAGCGGCCACGCCCCGCATCCGGCAGCGATGCGTTTGTTTAGCCCGGTCAATACCTTGCCCGGTCCACATTCGACGAAATCTGAAACTCCCTGCTGGCACAGAAAACGAATAGTGTCGCTCCAACGCACCGGAGAATAAAGCTGTTCGGCCAATACAGGGCGGATCACCTCCGGGGCTGGATGCACGCCTACGTCCACATTGTGCACGACCCCAACTTTAGGCGAGGCCAGCGGAACTTGCGCTAAAAGCTCAGCAAATTTGGAAGCTGCCGCACGCATAAGAGGACAGTGAGAGGGGACACTGACCGCCAGCGGGAGAGCGCGCTTGGCTCCTCGTGCTTTAGCCTCCTCGCACGCCTTGGCTACCGCTTGCGCCTCGCCGGCAATGACGACTTGTCCTGGAGCGTTGAAGTTGGCTGCGGTCACCAATCCGTAGCCGGCAGCAGAGACCTCTTGGCACAAGCGAACTACGATGTGATCCTCCAGTCCTAGGATGGCGGCCATGCTGCCTCGGCCTTCGGGTACAGCGCTTTGCATCAAGCGGCCGCGTTCCGCCACCAGCTGGACCGCAGTAGGAAAATCCAAGCTTTCAGCGCACACCAAGGCCGTAAATTCACCTAAGCTGTGTCCCGCCATCCAGGCTGGCCGGACAGAGGTGCGCTCGCACCATACCCGCCACACGGCTACGCCCGCCGCCAGAAGCGCTGGCTGGGTATGAACCGTCAGGTTGAGCTGCTCTTCCGGACCTTCCTGCACTAAGCGCCACAGATCAAATCCTAGCGCTTGCGAAGCTTGAGCAAAAGTCTCCTCTACTTGGGAAGAGATCTTGGCCAAGCCCTTAAGCATCCCCACCGTCTGCGATCCTTGCCCCGGAAACAAGAAGGCCAAAGCGTGATTCATCTTCTTAAATCTCAATAACGGATCAAGGCCGATCCCCAGGTGAAGCCGCCGCCAAAGGCTTCCATGAGCAGGATCTGGCCGCGACGGATACGCCCATCTTGAATAGCCTCGTGCAACGCTAAAGGAACGGAGGCCGAAGAGGTATTGCCCTGACGCTCGATGGTCACCACCACCCGCTCCATCGGCATCCCCAACTTGCGCGCTGTCGCAGCGATGATACGAATATTGGCCTGGTGCGGCACCAGCCAATCCACTTCCGACTTATCTAAACCGTTGGCGGCTAGCGTCTCATCCACAATCCTACCCAAGGTGTTGACAGCGATTTTGAATACTTCGTTGCCCTGCATTTTAACGTAAGGGGGCTCGCCGCCTATGCCTATCTCCGGATTGGGAAGATAGAGCAGATCGCGATACCGGCCATCGGAGTGAATGTGAGTCGAGAGGATGCCCGGCTCGGACGAGGGCTCCAACGCCACCGCCCCTGCGCCATCACCGAACAAAATGCACGTGGTACGGTCGTTCCAATCGACTAAGCGAGAGTTGACCTCGCTGCCCACTACCAATACGCGCTGTGAGGTACCAGAACGGATGAATTGATCCGCGATGCTTAAGGCATAGATGAACCCCGAACAGGCCGCCTGAACGTCAAAAGCTCCGCATTGGCTACGAACCCCTAGACGCTCCTGGAGCAAACAAGCAGTGCTTGGGAAAACCCGATCCGGAGTGCTGGTAGCCATAATAATCAGGTCGATTTCATCCATCTCCCAACCAGCGGCCGCAATAGCCTGGCGGGCGGCGAGCTCCCCCATGCTGGAAGCAGTCTCATCAGGAGCGGCGATGCGTCGCTCGCGAATCCCAGTACGCTCGACAATCCACGCATCGGAGGTGTCTACCTGACGCGCGATGTCGTCGTTGGTGCACACTTTAGCAGGCAAGTAGCCGCCGGTTCCAGCAATCCGGCTGTAAACTTGAGTCATGCGCTTTTTACCCTCGCCGGCAAGCCCAGATCAGCCTGGGCGCAAATAGCGCTGGCCACCCGCTCGCCGATCCGTTGCGGCACAGCTTTGTCGATTTCCAACAATGCCATGCGGATCGCGTTGGCAAACGCATACCGGTCCGCATCGCCATGGCTTTTGATCACTATCCCTTTAAGCCCTAATAGGGTTGCGCCAT
Source organism: Methylohalobius sp. (assembly GCA_026415315.1). Classification (GTDB taxonomy): domain Bacteria; phylum Pseudomonadota; class Gammaproteobacteria; order Methylococcales; family Methylothermaceae; genus Methylohalobius. The sequence goes on along the minus strand of JAOAHI010000020.1, from coordinate 14,382 downwards.
TGTAGCGCCGTGGATCGAAACGATGTTTAAGGGATTTAAGTACTGGCAACGCTAAGACCCCAACCAGCCGATTGTACACGCTGCTTTGGAGACCGTCCTTAAGCGCCTGACCCAGCATTCGCACTAAACCCTCGACAGCTTTTAAAGCCACGTTACCGACAAAGCCGTCGGTAACCACGATGTCCACCTCCCCCATAAAGATGTCATCGCCTTCTACATAACCGATGAAATTAAGATGAGAATTGGCAAGAAGCTTAGCCGCTTGCTTGACCTGCTCGTTACCCTTAATTTCCTCCTCACCGATGTTCAGGAGTCCTACCTTAGGAGCCTCGATATTTTCCACTGCCCGCACCAGTTCGTGACCCATAACGGCAAATTGATACAGGTGCTCGGCGCTGCAATCCACGTTAGCGCCCATATCCAAGATATGAGTGTGGCCGTGTTTGGAGGGGAGAGAAACAATGATCGCTGGGCGGTCTATGCCAGGGATAGTCTTCAATACAAAGCGTGCCATTGCCATCAGAGCCCCCGTGTTGCCGGCACTGACACACGCTGAGGCTTGGCCGTCGCGAACCAGGTTGAGCGCGACCCGCATAGAGGAATCGCGCTTACCGCGCAACGCCTTGGAAGGCAAGTCGTCCATGGTCACCACCTGGGAGGCATGGCAAATTCGCAAGCGGTCAGACTGAGGAACAGCATAGCGCGCCAGCTGCGCCTCGATCGCCTCTTGCTGTCCGACCAAAATCAACCGTAGGTCTTTAAACTCCTCAAGGCAATCTAAAGCTGCCGGCACGGTAACTTCCGGACCGTAATCGCCACCCATAGCGTCTAAGGCGATAACGGGTACCTGACGAGGCATGAGACAGCGCCTATCGTTAGGATCGGTTCACGCTATTTGTTCCAGATGCGACTGAAGACAGGATAAGAACCGGGCAATCATTCTTCCTCCGCCTCTTCTGACTTAACTTCAATCACGCGCCGACCTCGATAGTAGCCATCCGGACTGACATGGTGGCGCAGGTGGGTCTCGCCAGTCAGAGGATCTTGAGAAACAGTTGGCTTTGTAAGGGCGTCGTGGGCGCGGCGCATTCCACGTTTGGAACGAGTTTTTCGGTTTTGTGGTACTGCCATACATTTCTCCTTGAGTATCTATTCTATTTGAGCATCAACTTCGCCAGTTCGGCAAACGGAGCTGAATGCGCTTTCGTTTGTATCTTTCGGCTTGTATGTCCACCTCGTTCGCATTCGGCATGGCGCGGCACAACTGGAATAGCCAGGATCAGTTCATCTTCGACAATGTCGCTAAAGCGAAGCTTTTCCTCCTCCAAGAGAAGCGGCTCATAAGGCTCAGGAAGCATGTCGCCCTCAGCGATGGACGTCACTACCCCCAAGTTGACTACAGCGCGCACCTCAATCCGCACCGGCTCCAGGCACCGCTGGCATACGACCTCTAAATCTGCCTCTACCCTCCCCGTGACAGCTACCACTTTCCCTATCTGGGAAAAGGTCAGCTCCACTTTAGCCGCACCTTCCGAATTGACAATCATTGCAACCAGTCTTGGCAGGCGCGCAAACGGCACACTCCCTTGCCAATGCCACCCCTTGCTCGCCAAGGCAAAAGGATCAATTAAACCCGGAAGAGAACTGGACATATCAAAAAATAATATCGACTATCGCCAAAAACTGTCAAAATATTCTCAGTTTTTGATTCGGCTCCGGTTGCATGGATACCCAACCTTTAGTGCTCGCGTCGGGCTCCCCCTATCGCAAAGCGCTGTTTGAGAAGCTCAAGTTGCCGTTCGTCACCTTCGCACCCAACATCGCCGAGGCCCCGTTGTTCAACGAAGCTCCCCAGCAACTAGCTATGCGCTTGGCAGCAGCTAAAGCCCGTGCCGCAGCCGGCGAGTTTCCAAACCACTTAATTATAGGAGCAGATCAGGTGGCAGTTTTAGGCGGGCGCATGCTAGAAAAACCTGGTCGATTCGCCGCAGCGGTGGCCCAGCTGCACGCAGCTTCCGGCCGCAGCATGTGTTTTTATACCAGCGTTAGCGTTCTCAATTCCCGCACTGGCCGCCAACTAAGCACAGTAGCAGAGAACAAGGTCCACTTTCGCACTTTGACGCAAAAGGAAATCGAAGATTACGTTCGCCGCGAGGAGCCTTACGACTGCGTAGGCGCCTTTAAAGTCGAAGGGCTTGGCATCGCTCTGTTCCACAGGATCGAGGGCGATGACCCCAATGCCCTGATCGGACTCCCCCTGATCCAGCTCATAGACTTATTGCGCCGGTTCGGCGTCAAAGTCTTAGATCGATGAGCCCGTCTAGGTACCTTGGCATGAGTTCTCAGAGCTAGAAAACATAAAGCAATACTGCGCCCAAAGCTAGCCGATACAGCACAAACGGCAGCACTCCAACCCGCTCCAATAGACGTAGAAACCAACCTATACACCCGTAAGCGCTCAAAGCCGATACCGCCACTCCTAACCCTAAGGAATACCAATCTGGGGGAACATCTAAGCGGAAAAGCTCGATCGTCTCCAGTCCTCCAGCCAGAAAAATCACCGGGATCGAGAGCAAAAAGGAGAACCGAGCCGAAGCCGTACGGTCTAAACCCAACAGCAATCCACCGGTCAGAGTAATGCCGGAACGAGAAGTTCCCGGAATTAGAGCTAGCGCTTGGAACAAGCCGACAACTAGGGCATCGCGCTTGCGCAGCTGGGCAAGACCTCGGCTTTGGGGAGAAAGAATCTGGGCCAACCACAACAGCACGCCGAAACCGATCGTTGCCCAGGCGATCACCACAGGTGAGCGCAAGGCTGTCTCAACCCAATCTTTGGCCACAAGTCCCGCTGCTCCTACCGGCAAAGTGCCGATGATCACCGCCCACCCTAAAGCAGCGCCGGGCAAAGGCACCTTTTCTCGCTTCGGCATTAAAGCCTTAAACCAGTCGGTGATGATCAAAGCTAGGTCCCTTCGAAAATAGATCACTACCGCGAGCAAGGTCCCCACATGGACAGCCACGTCGAAGGTCAGACCCTGATCCTCCCAATCCAAAACCTTGGGCAATAAGATCAAATGGGCCGAACTGGAAATCGGCAAGAACTCCAGAAGCCCCTGCATCAAGGCTAACCAAAACGCATGCGTGCAGTCCAAAGCGATGCTCCTTAAATGTTCATCCTGACTAAAGCCACTGCCTGGGCTGAGATTCCCTCGCCTCGACCTTCGAACCCCATCCCCTCGGTAGTGGTTGCTTTGACATTGACCTGACTGGGATGGATCCCCAAATCGGTGGCAATATTCTCTTGCATCCTAGGAATATAGGGAGCCAAACGCGGAGCTTGACAGACGATGGTCAGGTCCACGTTGATTGGCTCTAAATTTTTCTCCGCCAAAAGCGCCTGTACCCGGCGCACCAACACGCGACTGTCTATCCCTTTGAAACTCGGATCCGAATCAGGGAAATGCCGGCCTATATCGCCTAATCCTGCCGCTCCGAGTAAAGCGTCACATAAGGCGTGGAGGGCGACGTCGCCGTCGGAGTGAGCGCAAATCCCTTTGGTAAAAGGAATTTTCACTCCCCCTAAAACTAGGTGATCTCCTTGCCCAAAACGATGGGCGTCGTAGCCACAACCAACGCGAAAATTCATCTTCGTTGTAAATAAAATTCAGCTAAGTCAAGATCTTCCGGTCGAGTAATCTTAAGATTATCCGGACTCCCCTCGATTATCTTTGGCTTATATCCTGCTCTCTCCACCGCTTGGGACTCGTCAGTGACTTGAAGTCCAGCTTGACAAGCTGCATTTAAAGCCTCCAGCAGCAATCCATAGCGAAACAACTGGGGAGTCAAGGCACGCCATATCTTTCGCCGATCCAAAGTACAGGCGATCTCACTTTGCTCCACTTCTTTTAGGGTGTCAACCGAAGGCAAAGCTAAAATTCCCCCCACTGGGTCCTCTGCCAAGGTTGTAATTAACCGCAGTGCATCTTCTAGCCGCAGGCAAGGACGGGCAGCGTCGTGCACTAACACAAAGTCCTGTTCGTGAGCCACGGCCTTCAACGCCTGCAGACCATTTAAGACCGAATCGGCACGCTCTCTCCCGCCTATGGTGGTGGCGATCTTAGGATGGCCTGAGATTTCAAGTTTGTGCCAATAAGGATCGGCCGGCGCCAAAGCGACCACCACCCTCTCCACGCACTTTATTCGCACTAAACTCTCGAGCACGTGCTGGAGGACGGGCTTACCCACCACAGGAAGATATTGCTTGGGCATATTCTTCCCCATCCTCGTGCCGCTGCCTGCAGCGGGCACCACAGCAAAGTAGCGCGTCATGGATTTTCCATCACCAGGACGAAAATCTCGTCATCCCGGATCATACCCAAATCCCGCCGCGCCCGCTCCTCTACTGCCATTAAGTTGTGCTTTAAGTCTTCAACCTCTGCCTCCAAAGCCTGGTTGCGTTCGCGGGCCGCATTGATCTGACTCTCGAGCTCAGCGATCTGCAGTTTAAGCTGACGGCGCTCCCAAAATCCCCCATCCCCCAGCCACAGTCGAATCTGAAGAGCTAGCAGAACAAATCCCAATACCAAATTCACTACCCTCATCGCCGCTGTTTAAACGCCGACCAACCGGGATATACCGCTTTTTCACCCAATTCTTCCTCGATCTTAAGCAGGCGGTTGTACTTGGCAATGCGGTCGGAACGGCTCAAAGAGCCGGTTTTGATCTGGCCAGTCCCCCAAGCTACAGCCAAGTCGGCGATGGTGGTGTCTTCGGTTTCTCCAGAACGATGCGAGATCACTGCGGTATAGCCAGCATCGTGCGCCATCTTTACAGCCGTCCAAGTCTCGCTTAAGGTGCCAATCTGGTTAACTTTGATCAAAACTGAATTGGCCAGATGTTGCCGTATGCCCTCTTGGAGGATTTTAGGATTGGTCACAAACAAATCATCGCCCACCAGCTGAATTCGGTTGCCCAACCTCGCGGTGAGCAGCTGCCAGCCACGAGAGTCTTGCTCAGCCATTCCGTCCTCGATGGTGAGGATGGGGTATCGCTCTCCCCACGAAGCCAAATATTCGACGAACGCCTCGGAGTCCAGCGTGCGCTTTTCCGCGGTCAAAACGTATTTTCCCTCCTGGTAAAACTCTGAACTAGCCACATCCAAGCCTAAAGCGATGTCCTCGCCCGGTCGATACCCAGCTTGCTCGATAGCGGTCAAAATAAGCTCTATAGCTTCTTCGCCTCCAGCCAAATCCGGCGCAAATCCACCTTCATCTCCTACCGCCGTGTTCAGGCCGCGCTTTTTGAGCACGCTTTTGAGATGATGGAACACCTCGGCGCCAAACCTTAAAGCTTCGCTAAAGCTAGGCGCTCCAACCGGTAGGATCATGAATTCCTGAAAATCTAAATTGTTATCGGCATGAGCGCCACCGTTGATCACGTTCATCATCGGTACAGGCAGGCGAAATTCCCCACCTGTATGCAAGTATTGATACAAGGGTTTTCCAGCATCCTGGGCGACAGCGTGCGCAGCAGCTAAAGAAACCGCCAAGATCGCATTCGCGCCTAACCGGCTTTTATTTTCGCTACCGTCCAGCGCGATCATTTTGGCGTCTAAAGCTTCCTGGTCAGCCGCTTCCATTCCTAAGAGAGCAGCGCGAATCTCGGTGTTGACGTTGGCTACCGCCTTGCGCACCCCTTTGCCCAAGTAGCGATTTGCATCGCCATCGCGCAGCTCCACTGCCTCGCGCGTGCCGGTGGAGGCGCCTGAAGGCACTTTAGCGCATCCAACCGCGCCCGAGGCTAACCTTACCTCGGCTTCGACCGTTGGATTGCCGCGCGAGTCCAAAATCTCGCGAGCATGGATGTCTACGATTTTGGTCATGCTTCCTCCCAAACTCAATGCGTGAAAACTGCAAGCTCAGGACCTTCCACCTCGATGAGGTGCTCTAAAAATTGACCCTGTTTGACTATCCGATCCAACTCCAACAGGGTTTCCATCAATTCCTGGATACGATCCAAAGGCCAGGCATTGGGTCCATCGCTTAGCGCTTGATCGGGATCGGGGTGGGTTTCCATAAATACTCCTGCCACGCCCACCGCTACTGCCGCCCGTGCCAACACCGGGACAAATTGCCGCTGTCCACCTGAGGCTGTACCTCTGCCCCCCGGAAGCTGGACCGAATGAGTGGCGTCGAACACTACCGGGCAGCCGGTTTCGCGCATCACGGCCAAAGAGCGCATATCTACCACAAGGTTGTTGTAACCGAAGCTGACTCCGCGTTCGCACACTAAAATCCTCTCATTGCCGACTGCTTTAGCTTTAGCAACTACATGCTTCATATCCCAGGGAGCGAGAAACTGGCCCTTCTTAATGTTGACTGGCAACCCCTGACGAGCCACGTTTTGGATAAAATCGGTTTGCCGACATAAAAATGCCGGCGTCTGCAGCACGTCCACCACCGCCGCCACCTCCGCCAGAGGAGTGTATTCGTGAACGTCGGTCAGAACCGGCACCCCGATTTGGGTTTTGACCTTTTCCAGGATCGCCAACCCCTTTTCCATTCCCAGCCCCCGGAAGCTCTCACCCGAAGAGCGGTTGGCCTTGTCGAAGGAAGATTTATAGATGAAAGGGACGTTGAGCCTTGAAGTGATCTCCTTCAGTCTGCCAGCCACATCCAGCGCCAGCTGTTCGCTCTCGATCACGCAGGGGCCAGCGATCAAAAACAAAGGCTGCGTTAGGCCGATTTCAAAGCCACATAAGGTGAAGTGCGTCATACTCTCTGGTTCTTATAATTCAGAGCGGCGCGAATAAAACCGCAAAACAACGGATGACCGCGGCGCGGAGTCGAAGTAAATTCAGGATGGAACTGACAGCCCAAAAACCAAGGGTGGTCTGGAATCTCGACGATCTCGACCAACTGGCCGTCGAGCGACACGCCGGAGATCTTAAGGCCGGCTCGCTCTAGAGGCGCGCGATAACGATTGTTGAACTCGTAGCGGTGGCGATGGCGCTCCCGGATGATCTCCTGGCCGTACAGGTGAATGGCTAAACTGTCGGATAAGAGGCGACACAGCTGCGCGCCTAGGCGCATGGTTCCGCCCAGGTTAGACGTGGGGCTGCGCCGCTCGATCTGGCCGGAGGGGGTCTGCCACTCGGTAATTAAGGCGATCACCGGATGCGGCGTGTCGGAGCAGAATTCGGTGCTGTGCGCTCCCTCCAGTCCGGCCACGTGGCGGGCGTACTCGATCACCGCCACCTGCATCCCCAGGCAAATTCCCAGATACGGAACTCGGTGCTCGCGCGCCAACCGAGCGGCTGCGATCTTACCCTCCACCCCCCGAACTCCAAATCCTCCTGGGACCAAAATCGCGTCCGATCCTTCAAGACAGGCTGGGCCCGAGCTTTCCACCGCCTCCGAATCTACGTACCGGATCTCGACCCGAGTACGGGTGTGAATTCCGGCGTGCACCAAAGCCTCGTGCAAGGATTTGTAGGCGTCGGTGTGCTCCACGTACTTACCGACAATAGCGACTGTCACCTGGTTTTCGGGATGCTCCCAAGAGTCCACCACCGCCTGCCATTCCGAGAGATCCGCCGGCGGTGCAGACAGTCCCAGTTTGCGCAGAACGATCTCATCTAATCCCTGGGCGTGGAAAAGCAGCGGAATACGGTAAATAAAATCGGCATCGACCGCCGAGATGACCGCCTCCTCTGGAACATTCGTAAACAAAGCGATCTTGTTCCTTTCAGCCTTGGGCAGCCCCTTTTCGCAGCGACACAGCAGCACGTCTGGCTGAATCCCTATGGCTCGCAGCTCTTTTACCGAATGTTGGGTCGGCTTGGTCTTAAGCTCGCCGGCCGAGCGGATGTAAGGCACCAGAGTCAGATGGATAAATATCACCCGCTGCGGCCCCAACTCCACTCCTAACTGGCGGATCGCCTCCAGAAAAGGCAGCGATTCGATATCCCCAACTGTGCCGCCGATTTCGACCAGGGCTATCTCATGGCCATTGGCGCTGTCGCGGATGACTTGCTTGATCTGGTCCGTGATATGGGGGATCACTTGCACTGTTGCTCCCAGATAGTCACCGCGCCGCTCTCGGTTGATCACGGTCTCATAGATCTGCCCGGTGGTCCAGTTGTTACGGCGGGTCATGGTCGTGCGCACAAAGCGCTCGTAGTGCCCCAAATCCAAATCGGTCTCAGCTCCATCCTCAGTAACAAACACCTCGCCGTGCTGGAACGGGCTCATGGTCCCAGGATCGACGTTGATGTATGGATCAAGTTTGGTCAGCGTGACCTTAAAGCCACGCGCCTCGAGCAAAGCTGCCAACGAGGATGCGGCGATCCCTTTGCCCAAGGACGAGACAACGCCGCCGGTAATAAAAATGTACTTAGGCTGCATGAAACAGAAGGGAAATCCCCCCAAAAACAAGTATTGTATTTTACCTAGTCGTCCATTCCGAGTCACGTCTCTCGCAAAACCAGATATACTCTGAGTATCGATTTCCTGAACGCCTACCCAATGACCGATTTTCTAATCGGCCGCCAGCCGATTTTCGACCGCAATCTGGACGTTTTTGGCTACGAACTGCTCTTTCGCAGCCTAAACACCGGCCCGCAAGCGAACGGAACAGTAATCACACAACAGTTGATTGTCGATGCCATTTTGGAACTCGGGCTGGAAAAGCTGACCGGCAGGGCTAGGGCCTTTATTAACTTCACCGCCGACAACGTGCTGACGGGAGCGGCCGCTCTCCTCCCTTCAGACAGGGTGGTCGTTGAAATTTTAGAGGATGCAAAGGTCACGGCCGATTTAATCTGCGCAGTGCGCCGCCTAGCCGATCAAGGCTATCGAATCGCCTTGGACGACTTCGTCTTTGACCCCCGGTGGGAGCCTATGCTCCAGATTGCCCATATAGTCAAACTCGACGTGCGCGCCCAGGAAGAGAGCCAGCTTAAGCGAGCCATAGACCGCCTCAAGGCTTACGGCGTTCAGATTCTGCTGGAGAAAATCGAAACCGAGGCGGAATTTCAGCTTTACCACAGCCAGGGAGGCGATTATTTTCAAGGGTATTTTCTCAGCTCCCCTCAGATGGTCGCAGGAAGACGCCTTGGCGCCTCGCAACAGGCTATCCTGCAAATTCTCTCCGTTTTACACACTACCGCCGATCTTCACCAGGTGGCCGAACTCATCCGCCGCGACGTGGCCTTAAGCTATAAGTTGCTCAATTTCATCAACTCGGCGTACTTCGCCTTGCCCGAACACATCGACTCGATCGAGCAAACGGTCATCCTTCTCGGGCTGGAGTCGATCAAGCGTTGGGTTAGCCTACTCATGCTCAGCACAGAAGGACAAAAGCGCCCCAAGGAATTGATCCAAATTTCTCTCATCCGAGCTCGGATGTGCGAACAGTTAGCCAGTGCTAGCAACAAAGCCGACCCCAATCAGGCTTTTCTGGTCGGGCTGTTTTCCAACCTAGATGCCTTGCTGGCTATGCCGCTACCCGAGGTTCTTAAAACCCTTCCCCTTGCTCCGGAAGTCCAAGCTGGGCTGCACCAACAAGGCCCATTAGGAGAAATCCTATGCTGCGCGCTCAACTATGAGCGCTGGCAGCTTGCCCGAACTTGTTGCGCTGGACTCCCCTTAAGCGCCATCGGTCGCATCTATTTAGACAGCTTGGCTTGGGCTCAGCAAATCTATGCCAGCTTGTACTAGAATCTTGCCGCCCCAGGCAGCAGGGGGTATCTTATTGCGCATGTTACGCACTACCCGCAACCAAGCCATCGCTTTGGCTGGCCTCGCCCAGGCCGTACACCTAGTACAGCAAATTGCTAAGCGCGGACAAGCCGATCCGGAAGCGATGGCAACCAGCATAGGTAGTATCCTCAAAATCGACGCTGCGAGCGTAGAGGACGTCTTTGGCAGCCTAGCGGGGCTTAAAGATGGCCTGCTCAAGCTGCGCCAGCAATTAGGTGGCCGCGAGAGCATAGACCCAGAGCACGCTCGCTACAGTGCCATGCTGGTATTTTTGGAAAGCAAACTTGAAAAGCACCCTGAGGCCCAGCACAGAATCCGTGAAGAGGTAGAGAAAGCAGTGCTTCAAGCCCAAAAAACCTCGGTCACGGATGAGACGGTGCTGGAAATCTTAGGCGAGACCTATCACAAAAATATCAGCCCCTTGGGGCCGAGGATCATCGTATCCGGGGAGCGGATGTTCTTGACCGATCCCGACAATGCCCATAAAATTCGCGCTTTGCTCTTAGCCGGCATCCGGGCGGCGGTGCTATGGCGCCAATGCGGCGGAGCGCGGTGGAAATTCCTGCTCAACCGCAAAAAACTCCAGCACGAAACCCAAGCCTTGCTAGATCAGTTGACATGAGCTACCTGATCGAAGCTGAGAACCTATATCGGTTCTACGGCGACACGTGCGCTGTGGCCGATTTGTCCTTGACCTTAAGCAAAGGGGAAATCCTGGGTTTTTTGGGTCCCAACGGCGCGGGCAAGACCACTACCATGCAGATGTTGTGTGGCAATCTGGCTCCCAGCGCTGGTCAGATCCGCATCAATGGCATCGACCTAGTGGACGAACCTAAAGCAGCTAAGCGCCACCTTGGATATTTGCCTGAAGTCCCGCCGCTGTATCGGGAGTTAACTGTAGATGAGTACCTCACCTACTGTGGCCGTCTCCACGGTCTTAGAGGACAAGCGCTACGCTCGGCTCTTACCACGGCTAAAGCCCGCTGCGGTTTAGAGGGAGTCGGCCGGCGCCTAATCGGCAATCTGTCTAAAGGATTTCAGCAACGAGTCGGCATCGCCCAGGCGATCCTGCACTCCCCTCTCGTCGTGGTCCTAGATGAACCGACGGTTGGGCTGGATCCGATCCAAATTCGAGAGATCCGAGAATTGATTTGCGATCTTGGTCGGGAACACGCCGTGTTGCTCTCTACCCACATATTGCCCGAAGTGCAAGCGGTGTGCAGCCGAGTGCTCATCATCCACAAAGGAAAATTGGCATTGAACGCCTCCATCGCTGAGCTGGACTTGAGGATGCGTGCCTCCAGTTTGATTGTCGAGACCAGACAGCCCCTAGACATTGACGCTCTGATGCGCGTGAACAGCGTCCAAACCGTCACTCAAGAGCCGGGTCAACACTACCGTTATCAGGTCTTCTTTGCTAAAGGGGAAAACCCAGCCGAGGATATTGCTAAATTGATAGTTGAGCGCGGCTGGGGACTGTTGGAGCTCAGTCCGGTCAAGCGTACCATCGAGCAGATCTTCGTGGACATCACGCAAAAAGAGCAGGCCCAATGAATGTCCTCATCATCGCGTCGCGGGAGCTACGCAGCCTGTTTTTATCGCCCTTGGCTTGGTCTATCTTAGCGGTGGTTCAGCTGCTTCTGGGGTATTTATTTCTAGCTCAAGTGGAGTATTTTAAGCTGCTCGAGCCGCGCATCGCCGCTTTGACAGAGAGCCCTGGGGTCACCGATCTAGTAATCGCCCCCCTGTACGGCAATGCGGGTATTATCTTGCTTCTGGTCACCCCCCTTTTGACTATGCGCCTGATCAGCGAAGAGCGGCGCAGCCGTACTTTAAGCCTGTTGTTCAGCGCTCCGGTGTCGCTCACCGAGATCGTCCTAGGCAAGTATCTAGGCACACTAGGTCTCATGGGTCTGATAGTGCTCATGATCACCTTGATGCCTTTGTCCTTGACTGCAGGAACCGCTCTTGACTGGGGCAAACTGGCGGCTTGCGTACTTGCCTTAAGCCTACTCCTTGCCGCTTTCACAGCCGTGGGGCTGTATCTTTCCACCCTCACCAATCAACCCGTCGTAGCCGCGGTGGGCGGATTTGGCGCCTTGCTTTTACTCTGGATCATCGATTGGGGTGCCACTATAGGAACCGAATCGGGCAAAGTGCTTGGCGCCTTGTCCTTGCTGCGCCACTACGAAACTTTGCTCAAAGGCCAAGTCAGCACTTCGGATCTGGCCTATTTTCTCCTCTGTGCCCTGACTTTCTTGGTATTAAGCATTCACCAGTTAGACAACGACCGGCTACAGAAGTGAGATTGGACCAAAGACTTCATCGGCAAATTCGCCTCCAGAATCTACTCTTTATCGTCTTGTTTCTGGCCCTGGTGGGTTTATTGGGTGGTTTATCCCAACGTTATCATTACACTTTTGACTGGACGGCGCAGGGGCGTCACAGCCTGAGCGAGGCCAGCATCAAGGTCTTAGCCACCCTCGACCACGAAGTCGAGATCACAGCTTTTGCCCGCGAAAACAATGAATTGCGCAGCCGCATTCAGGACTTGGTGGCCCGCTACCAGCGCCGCAAACCCGACATCCATTTAAATTTTGTCAACCCGGACCTTTACCCGGATCGAGTACGCGAACTGGGAATCACCGCTGATGGGGAACTGGTCGTCGCGTACGGCGCTCGCACAGAAAAAGTTCAAGATTTAAACGAGCAGTCCTTAACCTCGGCTTTGCTCAGGCTGGCCAAGCAAACCGAAGAACAGATTCTGTTTCTAGAGGGTCATGGTGAGCGCTCCCCCTTAGGGCAGGCCAATTTCGACTTAGGCCAATTTGGGCGCACGCTAGAAAACCTCGGCTTTAAAGTCAACGTCTGGAACCTGGCCAAAAATCCAGACCTGCCGGAGAACACCTCTGTCCTCGTCATCGCCAGTCCGCAAACGGCTTATCTGCCAGGCGAAGTCGAGCGCATTATGGCCTTTCTCGAACGAGGAGGGGCGCTCTTGTGGCTGGCCGAACCCGAGGACCTCACAGGGCTAGATCCTCTAGCGCAAGCTTTAGGTATCCATTTTTTGCCCGGAACTGTGGTCGACCCAAGCAGCCAGGCTTTAGGCATACGCGATCCCACCTTTGTTCTCGCGGCTGACTATCCAATCCATCCTGTTACCCAGGAACTGCGCAGCCTCTCCTTATTTCCCCGAGCCCGACCGTTAGAGGCAAGCAGTGCAGGAAAATTTAGTGCTGAGGTTATTATCAAGACCTTGCCTAGAACTTGGAACGAAACTGGTCCTCTGGAGGGCGAGATCCAGCTTGATCCCAATCAAGGAGAACGGGAGGGGCCGCTAACGTTGGGGCTGGCTTTAACCCGCAAAGCACCAAACCAAAAAACCGATCAATCCGAACCGCAAGAGCAACGCGCAGCGGTTATCGGCGATGGGGACTTTTTGGCCAACGCTTACCTTGGCAACGGCAACAACTTAGACCTCGGGCTCAACTTAATCCGCTGGCTCACNCATAATGATCAACTCATTACTATTCCAGCCAGAACAGCCCCCGACAACCGCTTAGACCTCTCCTCCTCGGCCATGGCGCTGATCGGCTTAGGATTTTTGATCTTTTTGCCCCTGACCTTGGTCAGTTGCGGCTTTCTTATTTGGTGGCAACGCAGGCGGGCCTGAGCCATGCGCAGACGCTGGCTGGTCATTTTGAGTTTGCTGTTCCTGGTGGCAGGACTTGGGGGATGGGTGTACTGGCTGGCGCAGGCGCCAGAAAAAGTCTCCCCCCCATTGCTTGCGGCTTTTGCCCCCGATGCGGTGCAGCAAATTGTGATCGAAAGGCAAAACGAGCGCTTAGAATTTACCCGCGGACAGGAGGGTTGGCGCATGGTCCAGCCGTTCGAGGCTCCGGCCGATGCCTATCACATGGAGCAACTGCTGAGCTTACCTAACCAATCCAGTCAGACCCGTTACCCAGCCTCTGAGCTCGATCTGGCGCGGCTGGAACTGATTCCTCCCAAAGCCACTGTCCGCTTGGGGGAGAGCGAAGTGCGCTTCGGCGGTCAAAATCCTCTAAACTTTCAGCGCTACGTGCAGATAGGCGATACCGTCTACCTGATCGAAGATACTTTGTTTTACCAGTTGACGGCCCCGGCCACGACTTGGATTGAGCACAAGCTACTACCCTCCGGCCACGTGCAGAGCTTAGAGCTACCCGGTTGGCGCATTACAGCCAAAGAAGGCGGAGGTTGGACTTCTGAGCCGCAACTGCCTTCTGCCGATATCGAGCGCTTGATGGATACTTGGCGCACAGCCCGCGCCGTCCAGGTCAACTCCTACCCGCAAGAACCACCGCCCAGCGCTGAGCGCATCCGTCTCTCGGTCGAGGGCAAAGTTCTGGAATTCATCGTACTGCAACGAGAACCGGAGCTGGTCTTACTGCGCCCTGAGCAAAAGCTGAGCTACCATTTCTATGGCAGTATCGGACAGCGCCTGTTGACTCCTACCTTACCCTCCCCATCCGATGCCGGAGCTTCCCGAAGTCGAAGCGATACGCCTGAGTCTTGAACCTTGGCTGGTAGGCAAACGCTTTGTGCGCGTGGAAGTCTCTCAACCCAGACTGCGTTGGCC
>JAOAHI010000001.1:105896-163206 GCA_026415315.1 Methylohalobius sp. | reverse complement strand
CACCCTATACCTAGGGCACCCCCACCTCCCTGCGGTACCCCAAAGTCTAACAAGCTCCCCTAAGTTGTCAAGAGGTTGTAAACTCTAGCTCCCGACAAAATAGAAAAGTGAACCCTATCGTAGATGCGGAGAGAGCACATCGGATAGGCCATAATCGGAAGCTTAATTTAAGATTTGTCATGTTCAGGCGAATGGAAACGATAAATAAAATATTAGCGTGCGCTCTTGCTGGCGCCTCGTTGGGTTCCCATGCGCAGGAATTTGCAGGGTATGCCATTGTTCAGGATGACGCAAGCCTGAGAATAAAAGGTCACACTATTCATTTGTTTGGCATTTACATTCCCATTCTTCCCTCAACCGATCCAGCTTGTCTTACGTTTTTTAGGCCCACCGTATGCAAATCACGACCTGCCTTAGCGTTAGAGATCAAAATTTCCGGCTTTGTTCGTTGCCAAGTTATGAGTCAAAACGAAGATAGCAGCCTAAACGCTATTTGTAGGGTAAATTACAGCCCCTTCCGCGAGGGCGAAGACTTAGCAGCTTACCTATTAACCCAAGGTTGGGCTGCGGCTCTTCCCGATGCTCCTTTTGAATACCACGTTTTGGAGAAAATAGCACGCCAGCGCAATTTAGGGGTCTGGAGTCTGCCAGTCGATCGAGCTCTTGGCCCTGAGGATCGTTAAAAACCATTTATTTAAGGATAATAATCATGCTTTCGCAACAACGCCTCAGAGAGATCGCGTGGGAAATTGGCCAACATTATCCAACTGAGCTTTCGATAGAGTATATCGCGTTGGCCATGGTCACCCCACGACTGGGTCTAGTGCATTGGCACATTCAGGAGAAGTCAGTCAAGGCAGCCATGGCAAAGGAAGGTTTGCCCCACGCATCTTTAGTAGTCCGCGTTTACGACGTCTCCGATATCTTATTCGACGGGACCAATGCCCATAGTTTCTTCGACATCGAAGTGGGAAGCCGTGCGGGTAATTATTATTTTGACCTTCCCCAGCCCAGCCGGAACTACCTTGCTGAACTTGGACTGCGCTCAAGTTCTGGCTGCTTTGTCAGTTTGGTTCGCTCCAGCCCTGTATTCTTTGAGCGCGATCGGCCGGCTGGCAATTACCAGACTATGGGACTGTTCGTGAGCGGGGCCTTACAGAGGGTGTTTCCGGTAGAGAACGTCTTCGACGCCAAGATCTTTGAAAAAATGCACCAAGCGCTGGTCGAAATAAAAACTTTGAAAACGCTTGCTATCGCCTTAGTGTTTACCGACTTTGATCAGCCACCGGCTAGCCCGTTAAGATCTTTCATCCGCAACAGCCTTACCCAAGGAATAGCTAAGCTCGGCGGACAGCCTTACCTGTTTCCCCTGTGTCTGGAAGCAACCGACCGATTTGAGAGCAAAGCTCTGATCGACAAAATGGCAACCTTCGCCAAAAGCTTAATCGAAGGCTTGGCCGCCGTCCAAAGAGAGAATCCCTCGACCTTAATCCACTGCCATGACTGGTATTCTGCGGCGTGTGCACTGGAAGCAGCAGAGCAACTGCATCTACCCCTTGTGCTCTCACTTCACTCGACTGAACATGAACGGACTCACGGCTTTGAAACCAACCACGTCTCGGAAACGGTGTGCGCCTGGGAGAGGAGAGTAGTCCAAAAAGCTTGTCTGGTTATTACCCCTCATTCTTCCACCCGTCAACAGGTAATCAACTTGTACGAAGCTGCCCCGGATAAAGTTGTAATCATCCAGGACCCGCTGCTCGAAAAAACTCATGAAGAGACTATTAACCCGGCCCAAGTCAAAGTTGGCCTCGGTCTTAACCCAGATACACCTTTAGGGTTATTTGCAGGTGAGGTTTGTCATGCTGCCGGTGCCGATCTGTTGCTGGAAGCGCTGATTTATGTGTGCCATCGGCATCCCCAACTACAATTTGTGTTCGCTGGCGACGGTCCCCTTAAAGGGGAACTGGAGGCCCGCGCCTGGCATAGTGGGATCGGCCAGCGTGTGAGGTTTCTGGGCGATGTCCCCAGCAGAACTTTTTCCTCCCTGCTCGCAGCGGTCGATTTTGTGGTAATTCCAGCACGCACCTGGCAGGATGAGGGGCTAGCGCAAATGGCCATCGATGCTGGGAAACCAGTGCTCACCACGCATCAAGCAGGCATCCGTTGCATCGTCCATGGACAGAACGGACTGCTTACTTACGACAATCCAGGCTCCCTCATCTGGGGAATCCAGGAGCTTTTGCACAATTCTCCGCAAGGCAACCTAACGCGCATAGCTGCTAGGAAAAGAGCAGACAAAGAAATTTCATTAGCCAACATCGTAGCTCAGCACTATATGCACTATGCGATTGCCTTCAAAAATATAGGAAATACCTATGGCTAAAGGATATCTCGCGTTTGTCCTCCACGCCCACCTGCCATATGTACGCCACCCCGAGTACGATCAATTTCTAGAGGAGCGGTGGTTGTTCGAGGCGATCACCGAGACCTACATTCCCTTGATCAAAATCTTCGACCGCCTACAGGAAGAGCGGGTGACGGGTAAACTGACTCTGTCGATCTCGCCCAGCCTGCTTGCAATGCTAGAAGATACCCTGCTGATGGAGCGCTACGCACTCCATCTTAGCAAGCTGATCGAGCTGAGCGAGAGGGAGCTGGCTCGCACTCAAAACGAACCGCATTTCCACTACTTAGCCGGCACCTACCATAACCTGTTTAGAGAGACGCAGGCGGTTTTTGAACGCTGCGGCGGCAGACTGGCTTTGGTCTTTAAAAGATTGCACGCTATGGGCGCGCTTGAATTGATCACGACCGCTGCAACCCATGGCCTTTTACCTTTGCTCTCGCCTCAACCTAAAGCGGTCATCGCCCAAATTAAAACCGGCTTGGAGTACTTCCAGAGCGTCTTTGATTTTCGCCCCGCCGGCTTATGGCTTCCAGAGTGTGGTTATTATCCCGGCTTGGAGGAGATTCTGGGGCGTGAGGGAATACGCTTTTTCATCATGGAATCCCATGGCATAGAACACGCCAGCACCACCCCTTTTTACGGTGTTTATGCCCCGCTGTACACTCCCTGTGGGGTGGCGGCCTTCGGTCGCGACCAAGGCAGTGCCAAGCAAGTCTGGTCGGCCCGCGAGGGTTTTCCTGGGCATCCCGACTATCGCGAGTTTTATCGCGATATCGGCCACGACTTTGAACTTGATTACATCCACCCGTATATTGCCGACGGCGTGCGGGTAGACACCGGGATCAAGTATTACCGGATCACTGGCCCGACCGCGTGGAAAGAGCCTTATCATCCTGAGGTAGCCAAGGAGCGAGCAGCCCAACACGCCGGTGAGTTTCTTTATCAACGGGTCTCTCACATTGAGTATCTAGCCTCGACGATGGAAGTGGCGCCGATTGTAGTTGCCCCCTTCGATGCCGAATTGTTCGGCCATTGGTGGTTCGAAGGGCCAAAGTGGTTAGATTTTGTCATTCGCAAGGCCGCCTTTGACCAGGATACGCTAGAGCTTATTACGCTGTCTGAGTATTTGGATCGCCACCCCGTTCACCAAGTAGGAGTTCCGGCCACTTCTACTTGGGGGCATAAAGGCTATTTCGAGGGTTGGCTGAACGGCAAGACCGACTGGATCTATCCTCTGCTTTATGAATGCGCGGCCCGGATGGAGAAACTAGCTCAACGCTATCGGCAAAAGCCAAAAAATCCCTTGATTTGGCGGGCACTTAATCAAGCTCTGCGGGAGCTGCTTTTAGCCCAGAGTTCAGACTGGCCATTTATCATCAACAATGAAACCTCAACCCAATACGCCATACGTCGCGTCAAAGACCATGTGGCTCGGTTTTTTGCCCTGGCCCAAATGATCGAAAAAGAGACTATCGATGAAGAAATCCTGATCGCTTTGGAGTCGATGGACAACCTCTTTCCTCAGGCGGACTACCAGGTATTCCTGTAGCTCTCCACGATGCTTGAAGGACGAATCGTTCATGCTTAAATATTACGCAATAATTGCGCATACAAAATATTACGTGATAATTGCGCATACAGAGGTTCGATAGGCACTACTAAAAGCAAGGTCCTTCGCAAAGCCATTGCACTCATGGAAGTGGCCGTTGAGGCCAAAGAGCAGCACAATCTTCTAGGTATCTTCGAGGAAAAGCGCCGCCTGGTAAGAGAAATCGTGGAGTTCAACTATCTGACAACCAAAAGGTTTAGGCGTGTCTAATGGGAAATCACAAAGCGGGGCAGGAGGTAATCATGCGCTGCCAACTTGGCACCACGGGCATTGAAGTTACGGCGATAGGATTAGGGGCTATGCCGCTCTCCTTGGCTGGCCGCCCGGATGAGGAACAGGCCTTCCAGGTGATCAAAACCTTCCTCGATCACGGTGGCAACTTCATCGACACCGCCAACGTTTATTGCTTGGACGACAGCGACTTAGGTCACAACGAACGGCTGATCGCCAAGGTGCTGAAACGGCTAGGTAAAAGCGCGGAAGTGATCGTCGCAACTAAAGGAGGGCTTAAGCGACCGCGCGGCGATTGGATAGTCGATGGCCGTCCGGAGTTCTTACGCCAATCGGTAGAACAAAGCCTCAAAGCTCTGGATACCGATTGCATCACCTTATACCAACTCCATGCTGTGGATCCCAAAGTCGGACTTGAGGCCAGCTTAGATGCCCTAATTGACCTACAGGGAGAGGGCAAAATCCGCTACCTTGGGCTTTCCAATGTCAACCAGAGCCAGCTTGAGCGCGCCTTGGAGAAGGCCGCCGTCGTCTCAGTCCAAAACCGCTGCAACGTGCTTGAGCAATGGGACTTTCAAAGCGGCCTGGTTGCTTTTTGCCAAAAGCACCAAATCACCTATATCCCTCACAGCCCAGTAGGCGGCCATCACGGCCACAAACGGCTTAAAGCCCACCCTTTGCTTAACCAACTGGCAAGCAGATATAGAACTTCTCCTTATGCTCTCGCCCTAGCGTGGCTGCTGGCCAAGGGGGAATATATTTTACCCATTCCTGGGGCGAGCAAACCCTCCAGCATCGAAGACAGCCTCAAAGCCATGGAAATCCGCTTAGCTCCTGAGGACATCGCTGCGCTGGATGCCTTAGCTTAAATTTGATTTGCCCCCATCCTAGGGGTATTTGTTCAGGCTACTGCTTACTCTCATTTAGTATCGAGTCGAAATGCCTGTCCATAATGGGTGTCCGCGTCAAAATCCTCCCACACCAAAGCTGGCTGCGGTACCGGTTGCGTAGGAACGTAAAAGGTCAATACGTCCAGGGTACCGGTTAAAACTCGCCCACCAGTGTTTACCAGTCCTTTAAGAAGCCCGCCGCTGATACCGAACCAAAAATTGGTTTGGTTGTAAGTGTTAATCATGGTCTTAGGGATCTCCAGCCAGCTGCTTACTATATTACCCAGACCGATTCCCAACTTCCTTCGGGCTTTAACATCATAGCTCTCTTCCTGCGCTATAGCTCCCATCATGGCTCCCAAAACTCCAAGCAGAAGGACTGCTCTCAGCCAATTTTTCATACTTACCCCTGCAGTACGCAAAATCCAATTACCTCTTTAACCATAGAAGACTTCGCTCGGATTGCAACCTAAAAAAACAGGGGCGCGATGCAGCGCGCCCCCTCGTAAAAAATGCGCATTTCAATGAACGAAGACTAATCGCCAAGATTTTGTTGGGCGAAATCCCAATTAACCAGATTCCAAAAATTCTCCACGTATTTGGGGCGGGCATTGCGGTAATCGATATAGTAGGCATGCTCCCATACATCGCAGGTCAAAAGTGGCTTCTTGCCAGTCGTCATAGGATTGCCAGCGTTTTGGGTCTGAACAATCTCTAACTTGTCACCGCTTTTAACCAGCCACGCCCAGCCGGAGCCGAACAAGGTGACTGCTGCCTTGGAAAAGGCCTCCTTGAAAGCCCCAAACGAGCCAAAATCGCGCTGGATTAAGTCAGCAAGCTTACCGTCTGGCTCTCCACCCCCTTTTGGAGACAAGCTGTTCCAATAGAAAGTATGGTTCCATACCTGAGCAGCATTATTGAAAATGGGACCAGATGCTTTGAGGACGATTTCTTCCAGAGTCAGGTTCTCGAATTCCGTCCCTGGAATCAGATTGTTTAAGTTGTCAACATACGCCTTGTGGTGCTTACCGTAATGATACTCTAAGGTCTCCTTCGAAACATAAGGTTCTAGAGCATCCATAGCATAAGGCAAAGGCGGAAGTTCATGTTTCATATAACTGCTCCTTTTCCCAGTGTTTAGGTAGGTAAAGCTTACTGAAATCTGCCTGTTAGGGCAAATCAGAGCTTTTTCAATACTTAGGATGCCTCTCGACTACTCCCGTCCGGTGATTGATCAGGCGCGCGAGCAAGAAAAGCAGATCAGACAGCCGGTTCAGATACCGGATCACTTCCGGATTAATCTCTTCCTCAGCCGCCAGCGCCACTGTCTCCCGCTCGGCCCGGCGCGCCACCGCACGAGCGAAGTGAAGCAAGCTCGCAGCAAAGGCTCCGCCTGGCAGGATAAACTCCTTGAGCTTGGGAAGCCCAGCATCGATCCGGTCGCAGAGGTGCTCGAGCCCCACGACGTGCGAGGCGGCGATCTTAGGGCCGACCCGGGCGGGGTCGGGGTTGGCTAGATCCGCACAAACGATGTGGAGCTCATTTTGGATCGCAAGCAGCCAATCTTTGATCTCGCGTTCGTCTAACTGGCTAATCACTATTCCCAAAACGCAGCTGAGCTCGTCTACGCTGCCATATGCTCTAATGCGAGACGAAGCTTTACTCACCCTATACCCGCCGATAAGGGTAGTCTCCCCTTTATCGCCAGTTCGGGTATAAATTCTCATCGAAGTCCTAATTTTCGGGTCAGCCAAACTGCTAGCAGTCCCAGCACGCTGCCCAAATAATGGACAAAAACCCCAAGCGCTAGGCTTTGGTGGTGAAGCTGTTCCATAAAAGCTGTTTTATTAAAAATTGTCCACAACAGCACTGTTCCGTAAAACACTACGGCACCGATCACCGCCCATAAAAGAGGATCCCGCCCTAATTGCCCAGCTATGCGATAAAACCAAACTGCCACCCCAATTGCCAATAGCCCCTCGATCACAGCTCTTCTCTTATAATTGAGACTGTCAGCAATTTACCTGCTTAGCGAACCTGGGGCAACTGGAGTAAAAACCCTCTGCCTTCCCCTTGCATCAGGGTCGCAGGATAGGTACCGTTCCACTTCTCGATAGACTTGTACTGGATCAGTTTGTCAGTTATAGAATTGGCGATCAGTTGGTTAGCGTTAGCCACCGCTTCGGCCTCCTTAAGAATTTGATAAGCTTTAGCGTCGGCTTCGATTCTTTGCCGTTCAGCTTCCGCCTTGGCTTGGGTAGTCACTTCAATAAGTCTTGTGTTGGCCTCTATGGTCTTGATTTTTTGATTCTTTTCGGCCTGCTTTTCCACCATCTCCAGGCGCTGCTCCTCTTGCTTAGCGAGCTGCACTTCCTCGATTTTTTTCAGCACGATAGACGGAAGGACGATGTTGCGCATGGCCACATCGTGGAACTGAAACGGAAGATCGTGGAACTTTTCCCCTAGATCAGCCCGAATCTCATTGGCGATAGCAGTGCGGTCGGCAGCAATCTTCTCAGCCTGGTATTTGCCGATCACATCGCGCACCACGTCGCGCACGATTGGATTGATAAGCTTTTCAAAATAATTGGCTCCGTAACGGGTTAAAATTTCAGCGGCTTGATCTTGATGCGGCGTGTACTGGATCGTCAATTCCACGCTTATAGGCAGATTCTTATTATCCAGCACTTGAATCGCTGGCATGTTAATCACCCCGCTTTGGTCGGCTTCGTCCTCGGTGCTTCTATAGTTAACCGTGTGCAAGCGTACATCGAAAACATGCACGCTTTGGATAAAAGGCAGCTTCAGGTGCAGTCCCGGTTGCCTCTCCTTTGGATCGTATTTACCGAAAGTGCTCAAGACTCCAACGGTGCCACTCTCGAGCGTATAGACTGCAGAAAATGCAAAGAAAAGCACCAAGAAAGTCGCGACTATCCATACCACCGGTAAATGCCCGGACAACCGGCCAGAAGTTAAAGTTTCCAAGTGGTGAACCATGTGTGTTCTCCTCGCGTTTTACCATTGCCTACTTTTTGCAGCATAGCATTTTTCTCAGAATAGGCTTGCCAACCAAGCTTTTTTTAAGGAGACTCTAATTCGTTTAAATTACTTGCGAGGAGGTTAGCTCCGTGTCGCTCTCTGAGGAAGAAAAACGCCAAATTCTAAACTCCTCCCCTAAAGGTACGTGGACTTTGATGCTCATCGTCGCCGCTGGCATGGTGCTAGCCTGGCTGTTCCTGTATTTTGGGGTTTTTCTGCCTCGCGGTACGGTACATTGAGATATGCATATCGATCCATTAGAAAAAAAATGGGTGTATATCGCCCTGGCAACAATCGGGTTTTTTCTAGGCGTAATCGCCTTAACCGCCTGGATCGGGGGTATCTATCCGCCGAGTAATGTAGAGACTATAAATCCAGCTCGCCTGCATTTGAGCGAGGAGTTTGCCGAAAACAAATTAGGGCTCAAAATTCAGCCCGACGGCAGCATTAAAGTTGTCATGGTAGCCGGCCGCTACGGATTCTATCCGCGCCGCATCGTTGTTCCTGCTGATACTCCCATTACTTTCCGCTTCGCCAGCCTAGATGTCCTTCACGGCGTGCATCTGCCCATGACTAACCTCAACACCATGATCGTTCCTGGGTATATAGCGCAAGTCACAACCAAATTCCCTATCCCTGGTGACTACCCCCTGCTGTGCAACGAATACTGCGGCCTAGGCCACGACTTTATGTGGAGCAAAGTCACCGTAGTGGATAAACAGACCTGGAAGCACGAATTCGGAGGCCGGCCGTGATCGATGCCCAAACCCGCCGTTTGACTCTTTGGCACCTGAGCGTGGCTTTTTGCGCTTTTCTAATCGCTTGTATTTTGGGGTTTTACCAGGTCGTGGAACGCAGTGGGATCTTCCCTGCTTTGCAATCGGCCAAAGTGTATTTTGCCTCGGTCAGCACCCACGGGGTACTCATGGCCTATGTGTTGACCACTTTTTTTATCATGGGCTTTGGCTACTACACTGCCGCCACTAGCCTCAAGCGCCCGATTTGGCACCCTACTCTCGCCTGGGCCGGTTTTGGTCTGAGCTTATTGGGCACAGTGCTGGCTGCGATCCCGCTGCTTTTGGGACGAGCCTCAGTGCTTTACACCTTCTATCCTCCGATCCAAGCCAGCCCCTGGTTCTACATCGGTGCGGCTCTGCTGGTAGTTGGTTCCTGGGCCTGGTGCGCGGTGATGCTGGTGATGGCACTTGTGTGGAAGCGAGAGAACGCAAACCGACCCCTGCCCCTAGCGATGTACGCCACCACCCTCAATGCCCTATTGTGGTTGTGGACTAGTGTTGGAGTAGCGCTAGAGGTAGTGCTGCAGTTAATCCCCTGGTCTTTAGGCTGGACTCAAACCATAGATCCAGGCCTGGCACGCACCTTGTTTGCTTGGACTTTACACCCAATCGTTTATTTCTGGCTGATTCCTGCCTACATCGCTTTGTATTGCTTTGTCCCCAAGGCGGCGGGAGGATTTTTGTTTAGCGACGAGATAGCCAGACTTGCTTTTTTAGGTCTGGTTCTCTTCGGCCTGCCGATCGGGTTTCACCATCTCTATGTGGATCCGGAGCAGGCCGCCGGCTGGAAGCTGTTGCACGGGATCGGCACCTTCTTGGTCGCCATTCCTACCTTGGTCACCGGCTTTACCGTGCTGGCCTCGCTCGAGATCGCTGGGCGCCTGAACGGCGGCAAAGGATTGTTCGGCTGGATCGGCACCCTACCCTGGGGAAACCCTATGGTGCTCTCGGCGATTTTGGCTCTGCTCATGCTCATTCTGGGAGGCTTTGGCGGTATTATCAATGCCAGCTATGCCTTAAACACCATGGTTCACAATACCGCATGGGTATCGGGTCATTTTCACTTGATCTTTGCCGGCACTACCGTAATCATGTATTTTGCTATCGCTTATCACTTGTGGCCAAGGCTTACCGGCAAAGCGCTGTACTCCAACCATCTAGCGCCGGTGCAACTGTGGCTGTGGTTTTCCGGCATGGTACTCCTGAGTACCCCTTGGCACGTTTTGGGCCTTCTAGGTCAGCCGCGGCGCATCTCCAGTGTTACCTACCACAGCCTGCTGACCTTGAGCTGGCAGCCGTATGAGCTATTTATGATCATGGGCGGGGGGCTACTTTTGGCTTCAGCGATCTTGTTCGGCTATCTTTTGGTCAAAACGCTGACCCATTCTGCTCTTCAGGCAGACCTCGATCCTGCCTATGCCGAAACGCCTTACCCACACAAAAATCTTCCGGCGTGGCTGGAGAACTTCAAGCTTTGGAACCTGATCATCGGGGCTTTGATGCTGCTGAGCTTTGGGATTCCTATCGCCCAGTTCTTTTTCCTTAAAACCTATGGTTCCACTCCTTGGGGATATTAAAATGCGCGGGAGGCTAGCTATCGTTTTATGCTTGTTTATTGCTGGAGTAGGACAGACCGCCCTGGCGACCCGAGTCGCTTGGGATCCTGAAACTCTAGCTTTAGTCGAGCGTGGCGACCCCAAACGCGGCCAAGAATTAGCTTCGGCATGTAGCTCCTGCCACGGCCGTGAGGGAATAAGCGCCAACCCCGCCTTTCCGCATCTTGCCGGACAACTTGCAACCTACCTCTACCGCCAACTGCGCGACTACCAGGACGGCAGCCGTCAAAATTCCTTGATGCAAGGGTTTGCTGCGGGTTTAAGCGACCAAGACATGGCTGACTTGGCGGCTTGGTACAGCCGCCAACGCCCGCCTGAGCCAAACCTCACTACAAAAGCTTCCGAACCGATTTTAGAGCTGGTTCGCCGCGGTGACAGCAAGCGCATCCTCCCACCCTGTCAGGTCTGCCATGGCGAATCTGGTCAAGGAGAAAAGATAGACACCCCACGCCTGGCTGGCCAGTCGCAGGCATATCTCGAACAGACGCTGAAGGCTTACCGCGACAGCAGCCGCCACAACGATATCTACGGGCGGATGCGCGAGATCGCCGGCCAACTCAGCGAGGAAGAAATCAAACAATTGGCCGCCTACTACGCGCGCTTACGTTAACCTTTTCCAACCTCAAAAGCAGAGCCTGAGGCCTGCCATTTCTTCACATATTATTATTTTTTCAGACTCGCATAATAAGCGGCGATGTTCTCAAGGTCAGCCTCCGACAGGGCTTCGACCATGGGTTTCATGATGGGATTGTTGCGACTGCCATCTTTATAGGCCTTCATGGCCGCTACTAAATATTGAGCATTCTGACCAGCGAGGTTGGGATAAGCTGGGTTGGTAGCGATACCGTCTTGTCCATGACAGCCGGCACAAACGGCGGTTTTGGCTTTGCCCGCCTCAGGGTCAGCAGCTAGAAGGCTGTTGCTGACGGTAAGCAAAGCGATCAACGTCCAATATTTCATAAAGCTTCTCCATTTGTTATTTGTCGTTGGAATTCTTTTTCTAACACAAAATTTAAAATTTAAAAAACGCTTTTTTACTTAGGCCTAAGGCCGATTTTATTGGTCACTTATTTCTCAGCCATTGACCGCTGCATCAAGAAAGTACTTAGTGAAAGTTTTCTTCACTAGGTATTAGCCTTGACCACTCGTCTTTGACACAGGCCCTCAGCCGCCAATGGTCGCGCAGCTTGGTTAAAGTCCCCTGCCAAGAACCAAAGGTCTTACTCTCTGCCTCAAGCAGAAGCTCAAGGTGCTCGGCCACTTTACCGGCCAACCTAGGACAAGGCTTTAGGCTATAACAGGTCATCAGGTGGAAAATCACGGCAACCAGGCTAGATAAATCAGCAGGTTCAAAGGTTTTCTTCATGGCAGCTCTCCTTGTTTAAGCTCTCAATACAGCTTTTAAGCAAAGCCCGCCTGACCTGAACCTGGCTGGCCAGGTCTAAACAGCGGAATTCGGCAGCGTGCAGATAGCCCCGTGCCAAAAGGCGTACCAGAACGCTTGCTGGAAACTCCAACCGCACCGCAGTATTGGCTAAAACAAGCTTGCTCTGGGCCAAAACAACTGGGGCACGCATTATAGGATCCTCTAAAGATTCACTAAAACTAAATAATAATCATTATCATTTAAATGTCAAAATTTTTTAAGGCGGCAAAATCTGATACGTGGTCACCATTCCCGCGTCGATGTGATCGGCTACATGACAGTGAAACAGCCACTCGCCGGGATTGTCGGCGAGCATGTCGGCGGTCACCATCTGCGCCGGCAAAAGCGCGATCACGTCGGTACGCTGGGTACTCCAAAATTGGCCGAGCCTTCCAAGTTCCACCGTTTTCCCGTGCCAGTGCGGAGTATGCAGATCGACCTCGTTGCCCATGCCGAGCAGGTGCCAGCGCACCTTTTTCCCATAAGGGATGACCAAGCCTTTGAGGTTGCCGAAGATATAACCATTGATGCTGTGCATCAAACCGGCCTCCTCGCCTTGGAGCATGTCGAAGATGAAAAAAGCGGTCACGAATTCCAAATCGACGTCCTTAGGAGAGCCATCCTCTCTCGCCCAACCTTGGCGGGTGACGATAATCGGTCCGAGCAACCCGGCGTTGACGTCGCTCGGCTCGTGGATGTGAGAATGGTACCACCAGACTTTAGAACTCGGTTCCATCGGAGTTGGGCCGCTTTCGGCATCGGCTAGCCATTGGTAGTCGAAGCACTGACCGGGCGAGATGGCCGCCCCAAGCCCAGGCCCCTGACCCGAGTTGACCCCAGAATAATGCGCCCCCTCTTGGTCCTTGGTATAACGCAGCCCATGGGGATGCAATCCGACCGGACGGCTAGCGCGGTTGCACAAACGCACCCGCAGCTCATCGCCGACTTCGGCGCGCAGGATCGGCCCCAAGATTCCCAACCACCCAGGCTGGGGCACGCGAGTCGTGTAATTTGCATCGCTGTACTGGACGAAGCGCACGACCGGAAAGCGGTGGCTGTTCGTCCAGGGTTCGGGCAACGGGCAAGGCTCGGGATCCGGATGACAGTGCACAAGGTTCTGGCCGCTTGGGGCGAAATCCCACACCTCCTCCTCGGCGGCCAGGTAATATTGGCGCATCTGAGCATGGCCTGGAAGCGGCAGAGAGATCAACAACAGCACGGAAAAAATTGCTTGAATCATCGATTGTTCTCCTTAATCTGATCCATGCCAAGTTTATATATAAATAATAATCATTATCAATATTATTTAAAAACGGTGGACTTCCCCCGCTCTCCTTGGTGGATTTCCACCATTCATCCGCTGTAGCTCAAAATTAATATTTGTTTTTCAATAACTTATATTTTGGCACGAAGATTGTCTCTTACTTTGTGTCCTAAAACGACAGGTCTGCTATGCGTGCCGAAGCCTTTCTTAGCTCTCCTAAAATTGGCCTAGCCGGCCTGAGAGAATCCTGGCGATCCGATCTCCTAGCCGGCTTTCAGGTGTTTTTAATCGCATTGCCTCTATGCTTGGGAATTGCCATGGCCTCCCGCTTCCCCCCCATGGCCGGCATCATCGCCGCCATGGTGGGGGGTCTTTTGGTCTCGCGCATCAACGGCTCTTATGTGACCATCTCCGGGCCGGCTGCCGGCTTGATCGTAGTCACTCTGGGGGCGATGGAGAAACTAAGCGAAGGTGACCCAATCGCCGGCTATCATCGAGCTTTAGCGGCCATCGTCTGCGCTGGTCTATTGCAGGCGCTTCTTGGAATTCTCAAAGCTGGCCGCTTGGTGGCTCTGGTGCCAGCATCCGTAGTCCATGGGATGTTGGCGGCGATCGGCGTCATCATCATGACTAAGCAATTCTATGTCTTGATCGATGTGAAGCCGCAAGGGGAGCTTTTGGACGATCTCGTCGCCATTCCTCAAAGCTTTTTCAAGCTGAACCCGGAAATCGCCCTGATCGGGTTGGTTGGCTTGGGGATTTTAATTGCTTGGGAAATCCTAAAACCCCGCTTAAAGCTCTGTCAAAAGCTCTGTCAGTGGATTCCCGCCCCCATCGTGGTGGTCGCAGTAGGGTTGGTTTTAGGACTATATTTTGATCTGGAACACCCTCACCGGTATTCCTGGCATTCTACTTTTTACGAAGTGGGGCCTGGGGAACTTCTGCCGATCCCGCAAACTTTCCTTGACGGGTTTGCTCTTCCCGACTTTTCTCCGATCGGTACGCTCAAGTTCTGGACGGCGACAATCAGCATCTGTCTGGTCTCCAGCCTCGAGACCCTGCTTTCGGCCGCAGCGGTGGACAAACTCGATCCCTTCCAGCGTCAAACCGATCTCAACCGCGACGTCACCGCTCTCGGGATCGGCACGGCGGTCTCCGGGGCTATTGGAGGGCTGCCGATGATTTCGGAGATCGTCCGTTCTACCGCCAACATCAACTTCGGCGCCCGAACCCAATGGTCCAACTTCTTCCATGGCCTGTTCCTGCTCGTCTTCGTCGCCTTGTTCCCTAAGCTCATCCATGAGATCCCCAAAGCAGCGCTGGCAGCACTTCTGATTTTTGTCGGCTTTAAGCTCGCCTCTCCTAAAGAGTTTTACAAAACCTGGGAAATCGGCAAAGAGCAGCTATTCCTGTTCGTGTTCACTATCTTGGGCGTGCTCGCCACCGATCTGCTCGTCGGGGTCGGGCTTGGGATTGCGGCTAAAGCGGGACTTCATCTCGTACGCGGGGTCAAGCTTAAAGAATTGTTCAAAATCGCCTACCGCCTCGAGCAAACGGCTCCAAATACCGTACACGTGACGCTCGACGGGGCGGCGGTGTTTTCCAACTTTTTAGCCCTAAAGTCCGAACTGGCCGAGCTTCCCAAAGGCAAAACCGTCGTCTTTGACCTGGCCAACGCTTCGTTCATCGATCACACGGTGATGGAATTTTTACACGAGTTCTGCCACGACTACAAAAGAAATGGCGGGCGCTGCGAAATCCGGGGATTAGACTTGCACGAGCCGGTTTCCTCCCATCCCTTGGCGGCGCGCCGGCGGGCAGAAGCCGTGGTGAGGGCCTTCCTGGAGGTGGAAAAACAAAGCGACCGGATCGAGGTCCGCCTCAAAGGGAACGAGGTCATGCGCGCCCTACGCCACCAACTGGCCATGACTTTAAAGGGGCTTCCTTCCGGCCAAGCGGTCTGTTTGGACTTGCGCCAAGCTGAGCTTCCCGAACAAGTTATAGCGGACATCCGGCGCTTGTGTCAGGAATACGAGCAGACCGGTGGGCGTTTGGAGATTTTAGAACCCAAACCCGAGTTTGCCAAAGCGGCATCTCCTCAGCCACGGAGGAAACATTAATGGAACGCTTCATTCAAATCCACGATCGAGGCGAAGTAATCTGCGTCGAACTCAAAGGCGCCAAAGCCTTAAACCATCTTAAGGAACAACTTCGAACGCAATTTAAGCGGCTGCTGACGGAGTCCAACAAACCGGTGGTCATCGATTTGAGCGATGCCTGGTGGCTGGCCGATTTGCCCATGCCCGAGATCGACGCGTTCTTTTATCAATGCACGAAAATCGGTAGACCCTGCAAGGTGCAGAGACTACGGGATCAATGATGACGCCGAGATTTTCTTTAGGATTCCTGCAAGACAGCAAGCTCCTGCTGGAGGCTTGGCTCGGAGCTGGCCTAGGCAGGTTGCGCCAGCGCTCTAGATTCATAGCCGCCACGTTAGGATGGATCGGGCTTCTGCTTTTGGCCCTGCTGCTTCTGGGCCGCCAAGTGGCGCTGCCGTTTTGCCTGCTCTCCGTCGCTTTGGCTTTGACTTCGGGTTTGACCGGCCTTTGGGCGGATAAATATCCACAGCTCGTAGCGCAGGTTTGTTTTCCGCTTTTGCTCTGGTCCGGAATTGCAGGTCTCACCGGAGGACTGATCGCTGCCACTGGCCAATTCTCGCAAGAAATAACCTTGCCGTTTGGCCTGCCGTGGCTAAGCTGGCACCTCACGTTGGATGCCTTGTCCGGGTTCTTTTTCATTGTCGTGAGCGCGGTGCTTTTGGCGGTGGCGCTGTTTGGCCCCCAATACGTGCGCGAGTACGAGTCCGGACCTTATTCGCCGGGGTTGCTCGCGCTCGCTACCGGTCTATTCGTGGCTGGGATGCAATCGGTGCTGCTCGCCGCTGACGCCTTTTTCTTCATGATCGCCTGGGAGCTGATGTCGGTGGCCAGTTACTTCCTGGTGGCCTACACCCACGAGAAAGCCGAAAACCGCCAAGCCTCTTTTTTGTACCTACTGATGGCTGAAGTCGGCGCTTTGTTCATCATCCTCGCCTTCGGGGTTTTGGTGGGCTTCGGAGAGGGATTTACCTTCGCGAAGATGAAGGCAACCGAGCTTTCCCTGGCTTGGGCGGCGGTCGCCTTTACCTTAGGGCTGATCGGGTTCGGCATGAAAGCGGGACTGGTACCGCTCCATGCCTGGTTGCCAGAAGCCCATCCGGTCGCCCCCTCGCACATTTCGGCCTTAATGAGTGGGGTAATGCTGAAAGTGGCGGTATACGGCTTTATCCGCTTTAGTTTCGACCTATTGGGTGAACTGCACTGGGGCGAAGGTCTGGCGGTGCTGGTGGCAGGCAGCTTCTCCGCCGTATTTGGCATTTTACTTGCTTTCCAGCAAACCAACTTAAAGCGCCTTCTCGCCTATTCTTCGGTGGAAAACATCGGCATCATTTTCACAGGATTGGGGCTTTCGATCCTGTTTTACAGCGAACATAAAGAAACTTTAGGTGCCATCGGCCTGATTGCGGCGCTCTATCACACCCTGAACCACGCCCTCTTCAAGAGCCTGCTGTTCCTAGGGGCAGGAGCGATCTTGCAGCGTTCCCACGAAAGCAACTTGGAACGCATGGGCGGGCTGATCTCGCGCATGCCGGTGACCGCCGTGTTGTTTCTGATCGGCTGTCTGAGCATCTCGGCGCTGCCGCCCTTCAACGGCTTCGTCTCGGAGTGGCTCACCTATCAGGCCGCGCTCCAAGTTTCGGTCTTGGATAGCGGGGTGCTGCGCAGCTTCGTTCCGATGACCGCCGCCCTTCTGGCATTGACCGGAGGATTGGCTGCGGCCTGCTTCGCCAAAGTGTTCGGGGTGGCGTTTTTGGGCGTGCCGCGCAGCCACCATGTCCAGCGGGTGCGCCGGCTGGAACCTCTTAGCGTCCTGGTCGGCATGAGCTGGCTAGCAGGGCTTTGCTTGGTGTTGGGGATTCTGCCTGCTTCGATGCTGCGGCTACTCGAAGGGGTGGCGATCAGCCTGACTGGAGTGGGACTTCCCAGCTCTGCCTCCCACGGCTGGCTATGGCTCGTCCCGGTGGCGCCGGAAACGGCCTCCTACGCCGCCCTTTGGGTGTTTTTGGCGCTGGGGCTGGCCTGGATTTTGGCTTTCCGCCTTCTCTACCGAAACGGCAACCGCGCCGAGCGCTTGGCTTACCCCTGGGACTGCGGTTTCGGCAATCTCACGCCTAGGATGCAGTATTCGGCTACTGCGTTTGCTATGCCGATAAGGCGCATTTTCGCCGGCGCCTTCGTGGTCCGCGAAGAGGTCGAAGAACCTGCCCTCGATCCAGGTAGAGGACTGCGCTACCGCCTCCACGTGGACGACCGCCTGTGGGGAATGTTCTACGAACCGGTGGCTTATGCCTTACGCTTCGGCGTACGTTATGTAGGGCGCATCCAAATGGGCAACATCCGGGTGTATCTTGGGTATTCCTTTTTCACTTTGATCTTTCTCCTGTGGGTAACCAGTTGATGGCCTGGCTCGTCAATGTTCTGCAAATCGTTCTATTCGTGGCTGCCTCTCCCTTGCTGGTCGGATGGATTAAGAAGCTCAAGTGCTGGTCCCAAAACCGCCGCGCCCCTTCGATCCTTCAGCCTTACCGGGACTTGGCAAAACTCTTGCGCAAGGAGACGGTGGTTCCTGAGCGGGCCTCGTGGGTGTTTCGCCTTTCGCCTTACCTGATTTTCGCGGTGGCGGTTTTGGCCTGCGCTATCGTACCGCTTTTGGCCGTGCACCTACCCACGGCTGCCCTGGCCGATGTGATCGTGCTGGT
Organism: Methylohalobius sp.; assembly: GCA_026415315.1. GTDB lineage: Bacteria > Pseudomonadota > Gammaproteobacteria > Methylococcales > Methylothermaceae > Methylohalobius. Next base: position 145,066 of record JAOAHI010000001.1, on the reverse strand, counting down.
GGGCTTTTTGGCGCTTGCGCGCTTTTTCCAGGCCCTGGCAGGGCTGGATGTCGGCACCGCCTTCGGTGGCATGGGATCGTCGCGAGAGATGACTATTGCTTCCTTGGCCGAGCCGGCGATGCTCATGGTCGTGTTCACCCTGGCGGTGTCCATGGGGACCACCAATCTCGCCTCCGCGATCGAAACCCTACTCCACCAGCTGCCGCTGATTCGCCCTTCGTTCGTGTTCGCCGCCCTGGGGCTGGCGCTGGTGGCGGTGGCCGAGACCGGGCGTATCCCGGTGGATAACCCGGCGACCCACCTGGAACTGACCATGATCCACGAAGCCATGATCCTGGAATACAGCGGCCATCATCTGGCGCTGATCGAATGGGCGGCACAGATCCGCCTGATGCTTTACGGAGCACTGCTTGTCAACGTGTTTTTACCCTGGGGCCTAGCAGAGAGTTTCGACCCGTCTTCTTTAGGCCTCGGCCTCCTGGCGATCGCGGTCAAGCTGGGTGGGCTAGCCGGGCTATTGGTCTTGGTCGAGATTCTTTTGGCTAAGATGCGCCTATTCCGCGCCCCCCAGTTTTTGGGATTCGCCTATCTTTTGGCCTTGGTCGGCATGCTCATCCACGTCATCCTGGAGGTCGGCTGATGCAAACTCTCTCTTCCCTCTATGACCAAATAGTGTTTCTGCTGGCGGCTCTAATCCTGTTCACCTCGTTCGTGATGCTGGCTCAGACCCGCCTGATCTCCCTGGTCAACCTGTTCGCCTTGCAGGGGCTTTTGCTTGCGGTGACTACGGTGCTGGTAGCAGTGGTGCAGGAGACGGCGCACCTGCTTGTCTCGGCCGGCCTGACTTTGGCCTTGAAAGTACTTCTGATTCCGGGGCTGTTGCATTACCTCATCCTGCGCATGGAACTGCACCGAACGGAAGACCCCATCCGACGACCTTTGGGCCTGTTGCTCGGCGCCGCGAGTCTAATGGTATTCAGCTACTACACGATCCTGCCGGTGGTACATCTGTCTTTGCTCGCCACCCGCAACCTCATCGCCGCCAGTTCCGCTTCTTTCCTCCTGGGGATGCTGCTCATGATTTCCCATCGCCAAGCCGTCAGCCAAGTGGTGGGATTCATGACGATGGAAAACGCGCTGTTTTTCCTAGCAGTCGTCTCTACCTACGGGATGCCGCTGGTGGTCGAGTTGGGGATCGCCTTCGACGTGATGGTAGCGGCGGTGATCTTCGGGGTGTTCTTCTTCCACATTCGCGAGAGCATCGACTCTTTGGACGTGGATGCCTTGAGTGCCTTGAGCGAGAGCACGGTAGAAGAGATCCAGCAAGGTGAGAACTTGCCTCAAGGAGAGTGAGAGTGATTGTCCTGTATTTGATCTTGTTGTTGCCTTCTGCCGGGATGGGGCTTCTGGCCGCAATGGGACACCGGCCCTTCGCCCCCCACCTCAACAATCTGTTGAACGCCTCCGCCTTCGTTCTGGCCGTGGTGCTCGCCGGAATCGCGCTGGAAGGCGGCACCCTGATCTCCAAAAGCCGTTTCTTTCTGGTGGACAGCTTCAACGTCTACCTCATCGCCCTCACCGCTCTGATAGGGCTGACCACCTCCATCTTCTCCGGCCCCTACATGGAACACGAACGCCAACAGGGCCGCCTCACGCGCCGGCGCCTTAAGCTTTACTATGCTATGTACCAGGGCTTCATGCTCGCCATGTACCTAATTCTGGTGAGCAACAACTTAGGTGTCCTGTGGGTGGCGATGGAGGGGGCGACTTTGGCGACGGTTCTTCTGGTGAGCCTGTACCGCACCCCGGAGAGCGTCGAAGCGGCGTGGAAGTACTTTATCCTGTGCGGGGTCGGCATCGCCCAGGCACTGTTCGGTACCATCCTTTTGTATTTCGCCGCCTCCCAGGTCCTGGGAGCCGGCACCGACGCCCTCACTTGGACCACGCTGTACGCCCATGGATCCGAACTCAATCCGACGGTGCTCAAGATCGCTTTCGTGTTCCTGCTTGTCGGCTATGGCACCAAGGTGGGCCTGGTGCCCATGCACAACTGGCTGCCGGATGCCCATTCGGAAGGCCCCACGCCGATGTCGGCCATCCTCTCAGGACTCCTCCTCAACGATGCCTTATACGCCATCGTACGCTGCAAGATGGTCGTGGACCAAGCGGTATCCGGCAATCTCCCAGGGTACCTCATGATGGGCTTTGGCCTGCTCTCGTTCCTGGTGGCGGCGCTGTTTCTCCACCGCCAGCGCGACATCAAACGCCTGTTTAGCTACTCGTCGATCGAGCACATGGGGACTATGACCTTTGCTTTCGGCATCGGCACACCCTTCTCCACTTTCGCCGCTTTGATGCACATGACCGTTCATTCTCTGACCAAGTCGGCGATCTTCGTCACCGTAGGCCATGCTTCCCACATCGCCGGCACCCAGCAGATGGACAAGATCCGGGGATTGATCGCCACCCAGTCACCGGTAGGTTGGGGGCTGCTGATTGGAGCGCTGGCGATCGCCGGTTTCCCGCCGTTTGGAGTGTTCGTGAGCGAGTTTTTGGTCCTCACTGCCACCATGCAGACTCACCCCTGGCTGACCTTGCCGCTTCTAGCTGGGCTCGGTATTGCGTTTGCTGGGATCTTCCGCCAGCTTCATCCCATCGTCTTCGGTAAGCGCCCAGAAGGCCAAACGCCGGTCAAAGCGAATATGATCCCAGTGTTCGTCCACTTAGCCCTAGTCCTGTGGCTTGGGATTTCGCTTCCCAGCGCCTTAGCAAACTGGTTCGACCAGGCAGCTGCGCTCATTAGCGGAGGGATGCCTAAATGAACGAATTGCACGCCACTCTGGAAAACGCCGGTATCGCTGTGACGATCCTGCCGCCTCTGCCACCAGGCGAGGTTTGGCAAATTCCCAGCCAGGACTGGGGCCAAGCAGCGCAAATCGCCCAATCCTTGAAATGGCGCTGGAGCGCTGGCTGGGGTGAAGAAATCGTAGGGGCACAGCGCGCTGTACCCCGATACCGAGTCAACGCGCTGTTGGCCAAACCAGGAAAATACCTATTGCTACGCACCGAAGTTCCCCAAGACAACCCTCAATTGCCCTCTCAGGCCCCTTATTACCACGCCGCCGACCGCAGCGAGCGCCACACCCGCGACTTGTTGGGAATCCATTTTCTAGGGGGCGATACACGCCGTTGGACGCGTCATCGAGCTTGGGAGGAAGGCGAATTCCCGCTGCGCTGCAACTTTCCCGTCGCCGGATCCAGGCAAGAGGCTACCCCGCCGGACGTGGCTTATCCTTTCCTCCAAACTCAAGGGGCCGGCGTTTATGAGATTCCGGTGGGGCCAGTGCACGCCGGCATCATCGAGCCCGGCCATTTTCGCTTTCAAGCCGTGGGTGAGACCATCCTCCACCTGGAGGAACGACTGGGCTACGTCCACAAAGGCATCGAGAAAATCGCCACAGGCCGCGACATGCTCGGGCTTTGTCGCCTCGCCGGGCGCGTTTCTGGAGACACCACTGTCGGTCATGCCTGGGCCGCTTGTATGGCCATGGAACAAGCTACAAAAGTCGAGGTTCCCAGACGCGCGGCGTTCTTGCGAGCAATCCTGGCCGAGCGCGAGCGCATCGCTAACCACCTGTGGGACATGGCGTCGATCCTGAACGACATCGCCTTTACTTTCGGTTACTACCAACTCGGCCGCCTGCGCGAGGACGTTCTACGCACCAATGGTAAAATCTTCGGCCACCGCCTGCTGATGGACAGGATCGTTCCCGGCGGCGTGGCAGTGGAGCTAGACAACGCTGCCGTCCGCTACCTGGATCGGGAGATCGACCGCCTGCGGCGGGAGTTGGACGAACTCGTCACTATCGTAGACCGTAATGCCTCCGTCGGCGACCGTCTTTACACTACCGGCGTCCTCAAGGTCGAGGATGCCATAGAACTGGGCTGTGTGGGTTACGTGGGCCTGGCCTCGGGCCAAGACCTCGACGTGCGCCGCGACCGCCCCTACCCGCCCTACGATGAACTCTCCGTCCGAGTGCCGGTGGAGCAAAGCGGAGACGTAGGGGCGCGCTTCTGGGTGCGTTACAAGGAGCTTCGTACCGCGTTGCGCCTGCTGCGGCAGCTTCTAGAACGGCTGCCTGATGGTCCAACGCGCGTAGACCTTGCGGTTCCTGAGGAAGGAGCCGAAGGATTAGGGATCGTCGAAGGCTGGCGCGGGGAGATCGTCTCATACGTGCGCTTTGGACCGGATGGCAAAATCGCCCGCTTCTTCCCCCGCGATCCCAGCTGGCTCAACTGGCCCGCCTTAGAGCGCCTCATCTTGGGCAACATCGTTCCGGAGTTTCCGGTGTGCAACAAGTCGGTGAACGGTTCTTATTCCGGGGTCGATCTATAAAATTATGTGGCGTCAGTACCTTAAAATTCTCAAAACCGGCATCCCGACCGAATCGGTACGCAAGATCCTGCGCGACCCCGAGGTCGAACGTTTAGGTGCTGAAATCAAACGCAAGATCGATAAGCGCTTTGCCGGAAGCCTCTCGATCCGCGAAGTGGACGCAGGTTCTTGCAACGGCTGCGAGCTCGAAATCCATGCTTTGAACAACGTCTATTACGACCTCGAGCGCTTCGGGGTGCACTTTGTCGCCTCGCCGCGCCACGCCGATATTTTGCTGGTGACCGGCCCGGTCTCGCGCCACATGGAGGAAGCTTTGCGGCGCACTTACGAGGCCACCCCGGACCCCAAGTGGGTGATCGCGTGCGGGGATTGCGCCGTGTGCGGCGGGGAATTCGGGTCGTCGTATGCCAGCCTGGGGGCGGTGGAGAACGTCCTCCCCGTAGACGTGAAGATTCCCGGCTGCCCACCCACTCCGGCCCAGCTTTTGGCTGGCCTGCTTAAGACACTGGATAGAATTTAGACTAGAGGTGTATATGATTAAATTGGCAAAGCTGCTTTGGATATGCCTGCTCTTCCAGGTCCTGCCGCCCGCTCTAGCCACCCAGACCGCCGAAGACTTCCAGACCTGGACCCAGTTCATCGCCCAAGGGAAAGTAAGGGCGAATCGCGATTCGCCCTTACTCTGGTATTTGGAATTCCAGGGGCGCTTTGGCCATCATTCCTCCGATTTTGCCCGCGGCTTTGTGCGCCCGGCCCTAGGTTATGCCCTCAGCCCTAATTTAAGCCTGTGGCTGGGCTATGCCTATGTGCCGTTCAAAAGCTCCATCGAGTCGAACATGACTACCGTCCACGAGCACCGAGCGTTTGAGCAGGTAATCTTCAGCCATCCGATCTTGGATGGCCAATTTATCTCTCGCACCCGCTTGGAACAGAGGTTTTTGAACACCACCGCCGATAAAAGCTGGCGCCTGCGGCAGATGTTTCGCTTTTCTCATCCTTTGTGGCCAAAAGCGCGCTTTTCCGGCGTATTCTGGGACGAGGTGTTTATCAGCTTGAATACTACCGATTGGGCCAACATTACCCCCAACTGGGGAGCCAAAACCGGTCTGAATGCCAACCGTGGGTTTTTAGGACTGGCATACAACTTTACTCCTAAAACTTGGGTCGAAGTAGGATATCTAAACCAGTACACGCCATCGGATCAATTCGGCGGTAGGCGTCCCAAGTCCCAGGTGATCCATGCCCCTATGCTCAGCCTTAACCTCCGCTTTTAAGCGGTTTTCTCTTCACCGTTCGTTGCTTTTGGCAGTAGGCTTGTTGTTTTGCCTACTGGTGGCTGTCCTTGCAGCGCTGGGGTACCTAAGCTGGCGCGATCTCGAGCGTGTCCACAACTTGCAGCAGCTAGCTGAATTGGATGGCCGCGAACCCCTACACCTTCAGGCTCAACTGGCCAAGATTGTCTCCGATATGCAGATCGAGCTGGAGGGCTCTATCGCCGGCACCATCGCTTTACTGATTCTGTTTACATTGGGAACGTTGGCGGCTAGAACCTGGTTGTTTATCCCCCTCTCGTATCTGAACGATTTGCTATTGCGCCTGGCTGAGGGAGATTTTGAGCCTATCTCGGCTAAAGCACCGCCACCCCCTTGGGACAGGCTGATTGCCAATTACAACGACCTAGTCCGACGCCTCAGCGAACTGGAAGCAGCACACCTGGCGCGCGCCCGTTCTCTAGAAAAGCAAGTACGCGCAGCGGCCTCTGCCCTTCTTTCCCAAAGCCAGAATCTAGCACGCGCCGAACGTCTGGCCGCCTTAGGCGAGATGGCAGCGAGCCTCGCCCACGAACTGCGCAATCCTTTGGCTGGAATCCAGGTAGCGCTGCACAACCTGCGCGCCGAATGTGCTGATCCTGCCTTAAAACCGCGCGTAGACCTGATCTTGGCCGAGATTGAACGCCTAAACCGCTACCTTAACCGCCTGCTAGATCAAGCCCGCCATCAGCCAGAACCCCTCCAGAAAATAGACCTCGACCGAACCGTCCGTGAGGTTTTAGAGCTTGTGCGCTACCAGTTGCCCGAAGGCATCCGGCTCCACTACCAACCATGTGAAGAAAAACAAGCGTGGTTGCCTGAGACTGGATTGCGCCAAGCGCTTATCAACTTATTGCTCAACGCTGCCCAGGCGCTAGGCACAGCCGGCAATATTTGGATAGAAATCGGATGCACCGAAGAGCGCTTGGCTTTACGGATTAGCGACGACGGCCCAGGGTTTCCCGCGGAATTACTCAAAATCGGCATTCGCCCCTTCGCTACCGGCAAAGACAATGGTACAGGGCTAGGCTTACTGATGGTCAAACGCTTCGTCCAAAGCCTCGATGGCCATTTCAAGCTCAGCCAAATGCAACCGCACGGTGCCTGCGTCACTCTGGAGATTCCATGCAAGCCTCCCTGCTGATCATCGAGGACGAGATTTTGTTGGGCGAGGAACTGGCTCACCATTGCCGCAAATTGGGCTTTACAGTCAACCTTGCACGCACTTTAAAAGAGACCTCGATGCTCTTAGAGCAGGGCTTAGAACCTACGGTGGTGCTGTCCGACATGAGCTTGCCCGACGGCAACGCCTTGGACTTCTTCGAAAGCCAGGGCGGACGATATCCGGGCCGTGAATGGATATTCCTGACCGGCTATGGGACCGTGGCCGATTCGGTGCGTGCCCTGCGTCTGGGAGCCTATGAGTTTTTGGAAAAACCCTGCGACTTAGGACGCCTGCAATTGGTGCTTGAAAGCGCTGTGCGTTCGGCCACAGCGCAAAAGCGCTTGGCGTTTGAAATCGCCCAAGGGCAGGTCAGATACACCCCGCACAGCTTTATCGGTGAAAGCCCAGCGATCGTGAAATTGCGCCAACTTTTGCAAAAACTGGCAGCCTTGCCTTTCTCTGCTTTGATTCTATGTGGTGAGACCGGCACTGGCAAGGGCTTGGCTGCACGCATTCTGCACTATAGCGGAGGCCGCCGGCAAGGTCCTTGGGTAGAGCTCAACTGCGCGGCATTGCCGCGCGATTTGGTGGAAGCAGAGCTGTTCGGCTATGAACCTGGAGCGTTTACCGGTGCCAAAGGGCGGCATCTGGGTTTATTGGAGCAAGCCGATGGCGGCACCTTGTTTTTGGACGAGGTCGGCGAGCTCGATCTCCCCCTCCAAGCTAAGCTGCTCAAAGCAGTTGAAGACAAGCGCTTCCGCCGCCTCGGGGGCGAACGCGAAATTCAGGTAGACGTCCAGATCATCGCCGCCACCGGGCGCGACCTCGCGCAAGAGGTGAAAACCGGCCGGTTTCGCGAAGATCTTTACCACCGCTTGAGCGTGTTTCAGGTGGAACTGCCGCCGCTGCGCGAGCGCAAGGAGGATTTGAAGAGCCTGGTGCCGGCCTTGGTGGAAGAATTCAACGCCCGCGCCGGAAAAAAAGTCAAAGTCATCCCCCAGGCGGTCTGGCGCGCCTTGGAGAGTTATCATTGGCCGGGGAATGTCCGGGAACTACGCAATGTGGTCGAACGTTGTGTGCTGCTGGCCGAAAGTGAAGTTTTTCCGCATCGATGGCTGAATTTACCCGGAATCTCCCCTTCCCAAACCGATGCCGACCACCTCTACCTGCCACTTGACGGCAGCCTGTCGCTCGAGGAAATGGAGCGAAAAATCTTAGCCGCTGCTCTTAGCAAAACTGCTGGCAACGTCGCTGCCGCCGCTCGCTTGCTCAAAACCAGCCGCGAAACCTTACGTTACCGGATCCAAAAGTACGGTTTGGAGGGTCTTGCCGAGTAAGTTAACCTCTATTGGAAATCTCTAATACAATTTTTTCCAGGAAGTACTAGGCGTGTACCAACTAAAAAAATAAATGAAACTCTACCCATGTCTGCTGGCAGCTGTGTGGGCAACGTCTGCACTAGCCAGGATAGAGACCACTCCCGATCTTCCCTCTGAACCTCTTACTTTAGAGCAAGTCCTTGCTGAGGCTCTGATGCGCAATCCAGAGCTTAAGGCGGCTAAGGCCAGGATCGAACAGGCTGAAGCTAGGCTAGAGGAGGCCAATGCGGCTTTCTGGCCTCAGCTCAAGGCCAGCGTCCGATACACCCACACCAACGATCCCAGCCGTGCTTTTGGCTTTATCGTCGCCCAGAGGCGCTTTGACTTCAGCATGGACATCAATCGCCCGGGATTCGTTGAGGATTTTCGCCCCGAGGTCAGCGTTACCTGGTCGTTGTTTCGCGGCGGCCAGGATTGGTTTTTGCGCCAAGCGGCCAAGCTTGGGATCGAGGCGGCTGCAGCCGAAACCATCGCCGTGCGCAACCGCTTAGCAGAGGCGGTTTGCCGGGCTTTCTACGCCTTTCTGGCTACCCCTGAAGAGATCAAAGTCGCCGAGCGCACGCGCGCCACTGTGGCCCGCGAACTAGAGTTGACCCGCGCCCGCGTGCAGCAAGGAATAGCCCTTAAATCCGATCTTTTGTCCCTAGAGGTCCGCCTAGCCCAGGCCAATGAAACCAAGATTCAGGCACACAATGCACAGGAGGCCGCCCGCACCGCCCTAGCAACTCTGCTCGCTTTGCCTTCGCACACTCCGATTGCCGTGCGGAACGGCGACCGCCCCTTGCCGCTAGCGGGCGAGTTTGAATCCTGGCTAGATCAGGCTCTCACGGCCCGCCCGGAACTCAAAGCCGCCGCTAAAGAAATAGAAGCCCGAGAACGCCTGTTACGCGCTGCCCAAGGCGCCCGCTTCCCCCAAGTCAACGCCTTTGTCACTTATGGTTTTAACGCCCCGAGCCCGAGCTTTCCCACCTCCCGCGACAACTGGACCATGGGCGTGCAAGCTGAGCTAGATCTGTTCTCAGGAGGAGCCATCAGCGCCCGCATCCACCGGGCCAAGAAAGGTTTGGAAGAAGCCAAAGCCCAGGCCGAACATCTACGGCTGGCGGCGGAGCAGGAAGTGCGGCAAGCGTGGTTGAGTTTACGCGCCGCTTTGGCTCGCCTAGAAGTCGCAGACAGAGCCTTAGCGGCGGCTGAATCCGCTTTGCGCCAGGTGACGGCCCAATACCGTGCCGGAGGTGCCACCGTCACCCGCTTCCTCGAGGCTGAAACCGACTTCTCTGCCGCTCATCTAGAACAAATTTCTGCCCGCTTTGGGGCTTTTACTGCCGAGGCCCAGCTCAAGCGCGCTGCAGGTCTGCTACCGCTGGAACCTAAGCCATGAAATGGCCCCAGCGCTGGATTTGGAGCGGGGTGGCCCTAGGCGCATTGATTGGTCTGCTCGTCTGGCTCCAGGGGGGATTAGTCACTAAAGTTGCTCCCGGCCGCAGCCCTATTACCTACTCCTCTGTTGTCGGCACCGTAGTGATTGCAGAGGAAAAAAAGTTACCGCGCCTTTTGCGCTGGCCAGGCGTAATCCAAGCTGCTGCCACCGCTCGCATTGCACCCAAAATCGCCGGCCAGATCCTAACTTTAGTCAAACTGGGGGATGTCGTGCACCAGGGGCAGGAGCTGGCTCGCCTGGACGATAAAGAGATCCGCGCCCGTCTCCAGGCTGCCCGAGCTGAGCTCGCTGCCGTTCAGGCTGAGGCCGAGCGCGCCCGCACCGAGGCTATCCGCCTACGCCGCCTGTTCGCCCAAGAAGCAACTACCAAGCGCGACTTGGAGCAGGCCGAAGCGGCTTTCCGCGCTGCCAGCGCCCGTGTCCAAGAAGCTCAACACCAGATAGAGGTTGCTCAAGCCCAACTTGCCGAAACTCGCCTGGTTGCTCCATTTTCAGGCAAGGTCAGCGCGCGCTGGGCTAATCCAGGCGATATGGCTATCCCTGGCCAAGCGATCCTGAGCTTAGACAATCCTAATCGACTGGAAACCAGAAGCCATATCCCCGAACAGTGTGGCTATTCTCTTAGCCTAGGCACGCCCCTCACTGTCGAAGTACCCGCTGCGGGCAAGCGTCTGCAAGTAGAAGTCAGCGAGATCTCAGCCGCCGCCGACCCCCTCTCTCATACTTTAGAGATCAAAGCTCAGCTTATGGCCCAGCCTAATATTCTGCCAGGTGCCTTTGCCTGGGTCGAACAGGCGTGTGGCGAAGAGACTCTGCTCCTGATCCCAGCCATGGCAGTGCGCCGGTTGGGTCAGCTCGAGGAAGTCTGGCTGGCTCGCCCGGGGGAGGCAGTCCAAACCCGTCTGATTCGCACCGGACGCCGAGTTGGCGAGCAGGTGGAAGTCTTAGCTGGCCTGGAGGTGGGAGATCCGGTGTTAGTGCCAGAGGAGCGGTAAAATGACCCAACTTGGGTGGACGGCGCGTATCGTCCGGCTATTCATCGTCTCGCGGCTATCCCCTTTGATTTTAATCGCCTCTCTGCTGTTGGGTCTGGCCGCTCTATTCCTGACTCCGCGCGAGGAAGAACCGCAGATCGTGGTGCCGGTGATGGATGTGATCGTGGAGGCGCCCGGGGTTTCCGTGGATGAAGTGGAAAACCTGATAGCTACGCCCCTGGAACAAAAGCTGTGGGAAATCCCCGGCGTCGAATACGTCTATTCCGCCTCTCAACCCGGGCGAGCCCTCGTCACGGTGCGTTACTTTGCGGGTGAGGATCGCGAGGACAGCCTGGTCAAAACTTGGAACAAACTGATGTCCAACCAGGACCTGATACCCCCGTTTGTCCGCTTCTGGACGGTCAAACCAATCGAGATCGACGATGTACCTATCGTCCTTTTGACCTTGTCTTCCTCAGACCCGGCTTATGGTACCTATGAACTCAGACGCATCGCCGAAGAATTGCTCGACAAGATTGCTCAGATCGAGAACACCGGCCGCTTATGGATCGTAGGGGGGGAGCGACGCACCTTAAAGATCTATCCGGATCCAGCTAAACTCGCCGCTTACCAAATCGATCTGCGAGAACTGATCTTTACCCTCACCCAAGCCAATTTCAATCTGCAAGCTGGAGAGTTCGATCGGAGGAATCGGCGCCTGCGCCTAGAAGCTGGGAGGGTTTGGCCGTCACTAGCGCAGGCGGCCAACACCGTTGTTGCCCAGATCGGGGGACGCCCCGTCTATTTGCGCGAGGTAGCCGACCTAGAAGATGGGCCGGCCGAAGTCGAAAGCTATACCCGCATCGGCTTTGGTCCCCAAGCTAGCGAGAGCCAGCACATCGCTGGGCCTAGGCTCTCTGGGATCGGCCATCCGGCGGTCACCCTCGCCGTACCCAAACGGCGCGGAGCCAACGCTGTCACTGTCGCTCGTGCCGTCGTCGAAAAAATCAAGTCGCTGCACAGCAGCGTGATCCCCTCCCAGGTGACGGTGACCGTTACCCGTAACTATGGCGAAACTGCCAACGCCAAAGTCAACGAGCTGATCGAGCATTTGTTTGTCGCCATCGCTACCGTAGTCGTGCTGCTGGCTTTAGCCCTCGGGGCGCGCGAGGCGCTCATCGTCGCCATCGCCGTTCCTATGACCTTAGGGGTAACTTTATTCTGCGACCTTATATTTGGCTATACCATCAACCGCGTCACCCTGTTCGCTTTAATATTGTCCCTCGGGCTGTTGGTGGATGATCCCATCGTCGATGTGGAAAACATCTCCCGCCACTTTAGACGGCGCCTGATGCCTCCGCTGGAGGCAGCCCTCGCGGCCGTGGACGAGGTACGGCCGCCGACGATCTATGCGACCTTTACCGTAATCGTCGCATTCCTGCCGATGCTCTTCATCACCGGCATGATGGGTCCTTACATGGGACCGATGGCCTTTAACGTGCCAGTAGCGATGCTGGTATCGCTTTTAGTGGCGTTCACCGTTACCCCGTGGGCCAGCTACCATCTACTCAAGGTCGAATACAGCCCATCCGGCGAAAAGCCTTACGATCTTCGCCGTAGCCTGGCCTGGCGTTGGTACCGCCGGATTTTAGCACCGCTCATCCAAAGCCCCGCCAGAAGTGCTTTGTTTTTAGGCAGCGTCTCCCTGCTATTCTTAGGCGCTTGCCTAATCGCAGTCTTCGCCATCCCACTGAAGCTTCTTCCCTTCGACAACAAAAACGAGCTGGAATTGGTAATCGACCTGCCGCGCGGCGCCAGTTTGGAGCAAACCGATGCCGTCGCTAGGGATTTGGAGAGATTTTTGGCCACAGTGAACGAAGTCACCGACTTTGAAACTTATGTGGGCCTGCCCTCCCCTATGGACTTCAACGGCATGGTAAGGCGCTACTATCTGCGCAGCGCCAGTCACCAGGGCGAGATCCGCATCAATTTCGTGGAAAAACACCGGCGTATTCATCAATCTCATGAAATCGCCTTACGGATCCGCTCAGCTATAGAACACATCGCGGCTTACCACGGTGCGCGCGTCAAGATCGTGGAGACGCCACCGGGACCGCCAGTACTGGCCACGATAGTAGGCGAGGTCTATGGGCCGCCGGGAAGCGCTTACCAAGACCTAGTAGTCAATACCTCAAAGCTACGTCAGGTTTTTGACCAGCTCGATATATTGGTGGACGTGGACGACCTGGTCGATGAACCTCAAACTCGCCTAACCTTCCAGGTGGAGCAAGCCAAAGCGGCCCTGCACGGTATCGGAGTTCAGGAAATCGCGGAAACTCTAGCCGTAGCGTTAGGCGGAAAAACGATAGGCGTGCTCCATGTCCCATCCGAGCGCCAGCCGGTGCCAGTGGTGGTGCGCTTAAGCCGGTCGCTGCGCTCCCATTTGGGAGAACTGACTTCTCTCAAGGTTCGCGCTCGCGATGGACGGCTTATCTCTATAGGAGAGCTGGGCACTTTGCAGGAAACAAACGAACCGCTCACGCGTTATCACAAAAATTTGCGCCCGGTCGGATACGTGACCGCTGAGTTGGCCGGCCATACGCCGGTGGAGGCAGTGCTGGCGGTGACCCGTCTGGTTAGACAATCCCCTCTTGCTGAAGGCTACGATTTCACCTTACGTGGTGAAGGCGAGTGGAAACTGACTGTGGACGTATTCCGCGATCTGGGTTTGGCGTTTGCCGCCGCTTTGGTGATGATTTATGTGCTGCTCGTCATACAGACCGATTCCCTGGGGATGCCGCTCATCATCATGCTCGCCATCCCCCTGACTGTGATTGGCATCATGCCGGGATTTTGGCTGCTCAACTTGCTTCAAGCTCCGATCGATCACTATCCCAATCCCGTGTTTTTTACCGCCACGGCCATGATTGGTATGATTGCCCTAGCCGGCATCGTGGTCCGCAACTCCATTATCCTTATCGATCTTACTCAGCGTCTTGAAAGGCAGGGCAGAGGGCGGGCAGAAGCTTTGCTCGAAGCCGGAGCCACCCGTCTTAGGCCTATTTTCTTAACTGCTGGGGCGGCCATGTTCGGCTCGGCCGTGATCACCCTCGATCCTATCTTCTCTGGACTGGCCTGGAGCTTCATCTTTGGCATCTTTGCTTCGACTTCTTTCACCTTGCTGGTCATCCCGGTAGTCTATTACCTCCTGCAAAAGCCAAAGTCAGGATAGGGCTGCGACGGCAGTCCGAGGCTCGGTCACTCGCCAGGCGGTCCCGTGGCCGAGCTGGTAGATCTCATCAGCGATCTCGACCAGGATGGGCTGATGGGAGATGGCAAGGATGGTGATTTGAGCTTTGAGTTCTACCAAAGTTCGGCAAATGGCACGCTGGCTTTCAGGGTCCAAAGCACTAGTCGCCTCATCCAGAATCAGAAGCGTAGGTTTATGGACCAGAGCGCGGGCGATCATAATCCTCTGCCTTTGCCCTCCAGAAAGACGCGCTCCGCGCTCGCCAACCAAAGTATGGATGCCCTCTGGCAAAGCCGCCACAAACTCCCAACACCCCGCCGCCTGTAAAGCCCATTTGGCATCCTGTTCGGTGAGATCGGGATCGCCGAAGGTGACGTTGGCAAAAATGGAATCGTGTAGCAGCAGGTTTTCTTGAGGTACATACCCGATCATCCGCCGCCAAGCGCGCAGGTTAAGGTCTCGAAGATCCACCCCGTCGATCAAGATACGGCCTAGCCTAGGACTCAAAAGACCGATAATCAGATCGACGACGGTAGTTTTGCCCGCGCCGGAAAAACCAATCAAAGCCGTCAGCTTGCGGGCTGGGATCGTTAAAGAGAAATCCTTAAGGACCGGCTGGTCGTCGTAGGCGAACTCAACGTGCTCGAATTCGATCGCACGCTCTAAAGTTGCCGTCCGTTCCCCACCCACCGGCTCTACCTGCTGCCGCGCCTCGTTTATCGTCTGGCACAAAGACCAATACGCGCTCTCGCACACGGCCATGTTTTGCAGCATCTGCTGAACCTTACCCATGCCGTTCATCACCCGGCTGAGAAGCAGCAACAGCACCACGACTTCGGCAGCCTCCATGCGCCAATAGACTACGCCCAAATAAAAACCGGCCGCTACTAGGACTACAAACGCCGGCGCCTGGACAGCTTTGAGGGCCTCCTTGCTCAAAACTTCCCGCTCCAAGGCCTTGTTCAGACGCAAGCTCTCGGCTGCAATCACCCGATCGGCCAGATCCTCTCGCCCCATCGCTTTGAGCGGCTTAACCGACTGCAAGCAATCGGTCAATTGGTGGACTAAAGCTTTTAATCCCCGCGTCTGCCGCTTGCCCGATCGGCGCGCCATGCGCACGAAAAAATGCAATCCATAGACCACCACTGCTGCTCCAACTAGATAAGCCAGAGTCGCCTGCCAGGAGATACTCGCCGCTACTCCCAAATACGCCAACATCTGGATCACTGCGGCCAACATCGAGGTCCCAAAGAAATACGCTTTCGAGGCTCGATCCGGCTCTGAGGACATGGCGTTGGCCAAAACCCCCACCGGCTGGCGCAAGTAAAACGCCCAGCGCGCTGCAAGCAACGCCTTAAGCAAGCCCAAGCGCAAGTCGGTAGCTACCTTAGCGATGGTAAACCCCACGTACCTATTAGCCAGCAAGACAAACCCACTGCGGAGCAAAGTCCCAGCTACTAAGATAGCAATCAGCACTCCTAAAGTCGGGGTCAGACCTACGAGATTGAACGCCGAGAGCAAATAAGGGCTCACTGTATCCCCCAACGCCACCTCACCACCGTCTTGCCTTGGCGCCATGGCGGCGGTCAAAACCGGAAGAAGCGCCGTCATGCTGAACCCCTCCACCATCCCAGCCAAGATCAGAGCTAAAAGCACGATGGCGCTTTGCCCAGGATAGGTCCGAACAAATTGGAACAAAAGGTGCATCCTAAGCCGACCCATAGGCCGAGAAGACTTCGGCGAAGACCTCAAGGCACCGATCGATCTGTTGGTCGCTATGGGCCGCGCTTAGGCTACACCGCAGCAGACAACGAGCATCAGGCGTAGCCGGCGGCATCACTAAGTTGACATACACTCCTCGACTCAACAACTGATGCCAAATAAAGAGGGCCTGCTCGCGCGATTCCCCGAGTAGGATTGCCACCACTGGACTTAGAATAGGGCCCAGCTTCAGCCCTAAGTTCTCCAGACCCTGTCGAAAGCGGCGAGCATGCTGCCAAAGGCGAGCGCGCAACTCCGTCCCGTCGCGCAGCAAACGCAGGGCAACGCGAGTAGCAGCAATCGCCGCTGGCGAGGAAGAAGCGGTGAAAATGTAGGGCCGCGCCGCGTAGCGCAACACGTCTAGCTCGCGGTGAGCGCTGACGCAGAAACCGCCTATCCCGCCCAAACTTTTGCTAAACGTGCCAACGATAAAGTCTGCTTGGTCCTCGACCCCCGTGGCCTCCACCAGCCCGCGGCCGTACTCCCCCAACACCCCCAGCGAGTGCGCCTCATCGACCATAAGATAGGCTCCGTACTCCTGTTTGAGCGCAGCGATTTCCTTAAGCGGGGCCATGTCACCGAGCATGCTGTAAATGCCTTCCACTACGATCAAAGTCCGCGCAGCCCTCTCTCCTAACCGGCGCAGGCGCTTCTTTAAGTCTTCTACATCGTTGTGACGAAAGCGGATGACTTCAGCTTGGCTTAGGCGGCAGCCGTCATAGATACTGGCATGACAATCGGCATCGAGCAAAATCACATCCCCGGCTCCTGCCAGAGTCGAGAGAAGCGCCAAGTTAGCCTGGTAGCCTGTAGAAAAGACGACACAAAACGGCTTACGGTAAAACTCGGCAAATTCCCGTTCCAAAGCCAGGTGGTCGGCGTAGTTGCCATTGGCCATACGCGAACCGGTTGTGCCACAACCTTGCTCTTTCAAGGCTTGGATAGCAGCGGCAATGCACTCGGGGTGAAAAGTCAACCCTAAATAATTATTAGTCCCAGCCAAAATAACTTTTCGCCCATGGATAACAGCCTCGGTAGGCGAGAGAATTTTCTCTATGGTCACCCCAAAAGGATAGGTTCCCAAAGCCCTAAGCTTATCCCGCGCCTCCTCCAGCGGCTTGAATTTATCGAGCAGAGTCATGGCTTTGCAACAAAAGGTGAATTTTCAGCGCTAAATCCCCGATAGTACGCACATCCGGGAGCACGTTCAGCGGAATGGAGACGTCAAACCGATCCTCGACCTCCTGGATCAAATTCATCACCTTCATGGAATCGAGGCCCAGATTTCCAATCAACTCTGTGTTTTCGTCCAGAGCTTTGACCTCGGGAGTCAAAGCGTGAATGACGGCGATCAATTCGCCCACAATTTCCTGGTATGTTTTCATCTTTGCGACCGAACTGAGTAGGTAGATTTAGGCTGCGTCTCGCTCAATGTCAACTTAAGGCCCTGGGCCAGTTGGACTTTAGGTTGCCAGTCCAGGGCCTTAGAGACAGCTGCATTGTCGCACACCCAATTAGGATGGCGCAGTTCGTTGACCTTACCTTGGGTCAACATTGGGGTTTGGCCTAAGAGCCTTGAACCCCACTGATTAAGTTGGGCCAAGGCACGTAAGCTCCACTCAGGCAGCTGCAGGCACACTACTGACCCGCGGCGGTAATTCTGAGCGATGGCCCAGATTTCATCCCAACTGTAGCCTTCCAGTTTACCATCGTGCAGCTCGAATATCTGACAGGCAACCTCAGGACTAAGCACAGCCTTCTCCACCGCACGCACTAGATCGTCTACAAATAGCAGGGAGAATCGCCCTGTTTTAGGTCCAAGAATAGGCAGGATTCCCCTCGCCATTACTTTAAGCAACGGCAGAAGCTCTCGATCTCCGGGACCATAGACCGCAGGAGGCCTCAAAATCAGCCAAGACAACCCTTGCCCTAACTCAACTATGGCCTGTTCAGCTCGGTACTTACTCAAAGCATACGGGGAAAGCTGTGGCTCCCTGGCCGCCAGCGAGGAGATAAAAACCAAACGCGGTGGCCTGTCTTTTTGTTTAGCCAGCTGGACTAATCGCTGCGTACCAGCGACGTTGACCGCATCAAACTCGGTCTGGGTCAGACCGCGCACTAGCCCGGCGCAATGCACTAGGACGTCGGCCTGATCTAGGAGTTGCTGCAAAGCTCTCTCGTCGGCTAAGGCGCCACGACAAACTTCAACTGGAACCTCAACTGAAAGGCGATGTTCAGAGCTCGGTCGAACTAAAACGCGCAGCCTAAAGCCTTGACGAGCGAGATGGCGAGCGATTCGAGACCCGATAAAACCTGTAGCCCCAGTTAGAGCGATCCGAGGAGCATACGTAACATCAGCCACATCAGACTGCCGCCCGCCGTTCTTGATGAGATCGGGATTGGGCGAGGTTGTGGGTAGCAATGAAGTTCTGCCTAGCCTTGGAACGCGAGAGCTTACCAGACGAGGTGCGGGGCAAAGTATGTAGCGGAACTAGCTCGACTAGGCAGTCCACCCCGATCTCGGCCTGCACTCGCGAACGGATTCGCGTTATCAAGTCAGCGCGCTTGGCCTCATCGGTCTCACGGCATTGCACCACGATCACGGTCAAGTCACTGCCGTCCGGGCCAGGAACACCAAAAGCCAACGCATCGCCTGGGCGCACCTCCGGCTGTTGTTGGGCCAAATACTCTAAATCTTGCGGCCAAATGTTGCGCCCATTGACAATAATCAAGTCCTTCTCTCGGCCAGTTAAATAGAGCCGATCGCCGACGCGATAACCCAGGTCTCCGGTATTGAGCCAACCCTCTTTTGACAAAACTTCACGCGTGCTATTTGGGTCCTCAAAATACCCCGACATGACGCTCGGCCCACGTAAATGGACCACTCCTATCTGCCTCTCTGCCACTTCCCTACCTTCGACGTCGAGGATTTTAAGCTCAAAACCGGGCAGTAGCCGACCGCAATCGACAAATTCGCTTTCCCGGCTACCCGCCGCCGGCGACACCGCTCGCGCCTCAGTCGCCAGACGCTCGGCGTCGACTCTATCCACCTTGAGACCCTGCCCCAAGGGAGCAAAGGTGACGGCAAGAGAGCACTCCGCCATGCCGTAACAGGGCAAAAATGCCTCCTCCCGGAAACCAGCAGGTGCCAGCGCGCGGGCAAATTCACGCAGCGATTCCGTACGGATCATCTCCGCCCCCACCCCGGCGACACGCCAACTGGAAAGATCGAATTTAGCCGCTTCTCCAGGCCGCAGACGGCGCTGGCACAGCTCATACCCAAACGGTGGACCGAAAGAGATCGTGGCCTTATTTTTCGAAATCAATGCTAACCACTGCCTGGGACGCATGGCGAATTCCTGGGTCGCCAAGTAATCCACCGACACTTGCGACGCCACCGGAGTCAACATCAAACCGACCAAACCCATGTCGTGATAAAAAGGCAGCCAAGAGACTGCCCGGTCACCAGGGCGCAAATCGACCCCGTATTGAGCGATACCCGCTAGGTTGTCCATCACAGCGGCTTGCTTGATCATCACCCCGCGCGGGAAACGAGTGCTACCCGAAGTGTATTGCAAATAGGCCAGTTCATGCGGTTGCAGCGGAACAGGTTCAACCTTTGCTGAGGGCAAGCGGCGGAAATCGTCAGCCGTGCCAAAGTATTTAATATCCAGCCCAGCGACGGCTTCGGTAAGAAAAGAGGCATAATCTTCCGGCGCCATGGCCAGGCTAGGTCGGCAGCTTTGAAGCAAGGCTCTAAGCTGCCGTACATACGCCTGATGGCTACCGAGGCTGAACGGAATGGGTAAGGGCACAGGCACCAGACCGGCATACTGACAGGCGAAGAAAAAGCAGATAAAATCGGGACTCGTCGCTGCCACCAGCGCAACCCGAGATTCCCGTGGCAGACGGAAGCTCGCCAGCTGACGCGCCAGATCCAGCGCTTGCCGGCGTAACTCGGCATACGACAGAACTGCTATTAATTCCCCTCTGCCGGTATAAAAATTGCAGCCAGTCTGGCCTAGGGCAGCATAATCCAACGCTTCAGCAAGCGTGCTAAAATCAGCACGTCGAAGCGGTAATGTATTCTCAGTTGGCGTAGCTTGTGCACCCAAGAGCCTCTCCCCTTAACAATCTTGTAACTCGGTAAGGCCTAGTTTTAAGCAGCGCAGAAAACCGTTTTCCTTGTTTTAGTTGCTTTTGCGCGAAAGCAAGGTAATCTATGACCAAAAAACATCATAGCACCTCCCCTTATCTTTAGACAAGCGCGCAATCCGGCGCCCATGAAGGTCGCTCTATCTTAGCTTGCCTCGAGAATTAAGCATAACTTGTTGCCGGTTAACAATCAACTGTATCTTTGAGGCAACGATACAACATTTTATGTCTCTAAACCGATGACTTTAAACCTAGTTGCTGTCACTAATAGCCGAACCCTTAAAGAATTTATTAACGTTCCTTGGCATATTTACAGCGAGAACTCGCACTGGGTCCCTCCTTTGAGGCTAGAGCGACGCCTCCATCTCTCGCGCCAAAATCCTTATTTTGTCCATGCCAGCTGGCAAGCTTGGATAGTTAAGCGGGAAAATCGGGCCGTAGGTAGAATCTGTGCCCAGATCGACCAGCTGTATCTCACTCACCACCGCCGTCGAGTGGGGTTCTTCGGACTCATGGAAGCCGTTGATGATCCGGAAGTATTTGCCAGGCTGTTCACACAAGCCGAGAGATGGCTCAGGGATCAAGGGATGGAGATTGTTCAAGGTCCCTACAACTTCTCCATCAACCACGAGTGCGGTTTGTTAATAGAGGGGTTTGAGCAACCTCCCGTGTTCATGATGCCCTACAACCCCCCATATTATGTCCAGCATCTAGAGCAATTAGGTTACTGTCAAGCAAAAGACCTCTTAGCTTATCTGCTTAAAGCAAACAGTGTGCCTTCCGACGGAGCAGCCAGGCTAGCTGCCAAAGCCGCAAGCGGGATCGCTGTCCGACCGTTGCGCCGAGCTCACTTAACCGAAGAATGTGAACTGTTGCGTACGATCTTCAATGACGCCTGGGCTGACAATTGGGGGTTTGTTCCTTTCACCCGTGAAGAGTTTGCCGATTTGGCCAAAACCTTAAGCTACCTCGTCCCAGACGAGTTTGTCCAGATCGCTGAAATCGAAGGAGCGGCCGTGGGAATGATCGTAGCTATGCCCGATTTCAATCAGCTGCTTAAAGATCTGGATGGCCGTCTTTTCCCCTGCAACTGGCTCAAGCTCCTTTGGCGCTGGAAAACGGCATATCCGGACACCGCCCGAGTCATGCTGATGGGAATAGTGCGCCGCTACCGGGAGAATCTGTTGGGGGCAGCGATCGCCTATCGCCTGGTCGAAGCACTGCGCGCCCCCCTTCTCGCGCGCAACATTAGACAGGCGGAGCTATCATGGATTTTAGAAGACAATTTGCGAATGCGTGGCGTGATCGAGAGCTTAGGTGGGCGTTGCTATAAGCGCTATCGAATCTATGAGAAAACCTTATGAACGTAAGCTTAGACTGCATCCTCTTGGCGGCTGACCGCAAAAGCCCAGACCCGGTGGCCAACGCGGCCGGCGTGCCTTGCAAGAGTTTGACGCCGATCGCAGGCCAACCCATGCTCGCGCGGGTGCTTAAAGCTTTAGAAGAATGCTCGAAGATTAAGCGCTGCCTGGTGCTTGGCCCTCCTAAGCACGCGATCGCAGGAACCCCTATCGTCTCCCTCTTGAAGTCCTCCTGGATTGAATGGCTCCCTCCCGATTCTTCCCCGAGTCTAAGCGCCTTGGCTGGGCTGAGGCGCATCCCGGAGAACAGGCAGGTGCTTCTGACCACTGCCGATTTGGCTTTCCCGAATCCTTGGGTTTTTGCCGAGTTTTGCCACAAAGCGCAAACCTGCAAGACAGATGTAGCAGTGGGACTGATTCCTTATGCGGAGGTTGCAGCCCGCTTTCCCAGAGTCCGCCGTACCCTACTCAACTTCTCCGACGGACCGTTTTGTACCTGTAACCTGTTTGCTTTCCTTACCCCCCAAGGCCGTACCATCGTTGATTTCTGGCGTCACCTGGAGCAAAAACGCAAACACCCCCACCGCCTTATTTGGGCTTTGGGCCCAAACACGGTGCTCCGTTATCTCTCAGGATGTTTAAGCACACAAGAGCTAGCCAGGCGAGTGGAGAGTAAGCTTGGAGTCAAGGTTGAATTCATCGTCCTGCCATATCCTGAAGCAGCAATCGATGTAGACACAGTAGAAGACTTAAAGTTGGTGCATTGTCTTCAAGATTCCTCTTAGCAAGGATAAGCTTTAAATCTGCCTTAGCGACCACGCAGAAAACTACGCACTGCCGCCTCGAAACATTCGGGCTGATCGATGTGGACCCAATGGCCAGCGCCTTCGATCGCTTTGATCTCAGCCTTAGGAAACAAAGCCAGAATCGCCTGATAATGCTGGGGTTGTAAGTATTCAGAACGCTCACCGCCGATGAACAGGGCAGGCCCTGCAAAAGAGTGCGCCTCTGAGCCGATCGGAAAATCGGCAAGGGCCGGCAGAGCCGAAGCGAGAAGGTCTAAATCGATGCGCCAGCGGTAATGGCCGTTTTGTGAGATCAAATTTTGCAGCAGAAACTGGCGCAGCGTTGGATTTTCTATTTTTAAAGCCAAATGTTCGTCTGCCTGGCGGCGGTTATTTATCTGCGCCAGGGGCACAGACTTTAGTGCTTTTACAATACGATCGAAACTGTGAGCGTAAGGCACCGGTGCAATATCAACCACCACCAGCTTATCGACCGCTTTGGGAGCGATCAACGCTAAAGTCATGGCCACCTTACCCCCTAGGCTGTGGCCCATGAAATAGGCCGCCACCAATCCTTCNTTGGCCAGCCACGCTTGCACATCCGCCGCCATATGCGGATAATCCAAAGGACCGACTTTGGGCGAGTTACCGTGGCCCCGCAGGTCAAGTGCATACACGCGAAACTCGTCGGCGAATTTTCGGGCTAGGGTATACCAGTTGCGTCCGCTGCCAAACAAACCGTGCAGTAGGACTAAGGCAGGGCCTGTTTCACCAAAACGCTCACTGTGAAGCTTGACCGTCTCCACCACCCAACTTTTAAAACTTATGCTTTCTTGCCGAGATAAAGGTCGGTAATCGACCCGTTGATGATCTCAGCCGCTAACGCGATCGTCTCAGCTAGAGTCGGGTGGGGATGAATAGTTAAAGCGATGTCTTCAGCTTCCGCCCCCATCTCCAAAGCCAATACCGCCTCGGCAATCAGCTCTCCGGCGTGCGGCCCGACGATACCGGCTCCAAGAATGCGCTTGGTTCGGCGATCGACTAAGAGTTTAGTCAGACCCTCGCGCCGTCCCATTCCCAACGCTCGGCCGCTGGCCGCCCAGGGAAAGACGCCCTTGTCGTACTCTATCCCTTGGGCTTTGAGTTCGGCTTCACTTTTCCCCATCCACGCGACCTCTGGGTCAGTATAGGCCACCGCCGGGATGGTCAAAGCCTGAAAACTCACCTGTTCGCCGCAGATCACTTCGGCGGCGACCTTGCCCTCATGCGTGGCCTTATGAGCCAGCATGGGACCCCGAACAAGGTCGCCGATAGCGAAAATATGCGGCGCTTGGGTACGCAGTTTGTCATCCACAGGAATAAAGCCGCGCTCGTCGGGAGCGATTCCAGCTGCTTCTAGGTTCAAAAGATCGCTGTTAGGACGCCTACCGACCGCTACCAAAATACGGTCGAAAGTCTTAGTGGTTGGCACATCAGAGCCTTCGAAAGCGACTTCCAGTCCCTCAGCAGTAGGCTTGACGGCGATTACTTTGCTTTTAGTCCAGATAGCCTCATAACGCTCGGCCACGGTCTGATACAGCGGTTTAACCAAATCTGGGTCCACCCCCGGGAGAAGTTGGTCAGCAATTTCCACTACCGACACTCTAGATCCTAAAGCGTGATAAACACAAGCCATCTCCAGGCCGATCACTCCTCCACCCACCACCAGCAGCGAATTTGGAATTTCCTCCAGCGCCAGCGCCTGAGTGGAATCCATGATTCGAGCATCTTCGGGAAAGACAGGCAGTTTTAATGGCCTTGATCCAGCAGCGATGATGGCATATTCAAATTCAACCGTCTCGGTACCTTGCACGGTTTCCACCGCTAGCACACGGTCGGAGATAAACCGTCCCACCCCCTGCACCACCTGCACTTGACGCTGCCTGGCAAGACTGGCTAGACCGGCATTCAAGGTCTTAACCACCCTCTCTTTCCACTGCCGGATCCGTTCTAAATCAATTTGCGGAGCGCCGAATTTAACGCCAAATCCTTCACACTCGCGCGCATGGATGATCACCTGCGCTAAGTGCAGAAGGGCCTTAGACGGGATACAGCCCACGTTTAGGCACACCCCCCCCAACACCGGATACCGTTCCACTAAGACCACGCGCTTACCCAAATCGGCAGCGCGGAACGCTGCCGTGTAGCCTCCCGGCCCCCCTCCTAAGACAAGAACTTCCGTTGCAATCGCCATGCAATTCCCCCTTACAAAACTAACTGCCGCAAATCTTGCAGCAGCTCCCCAAGGCGAACGATGAATTGAGCCCCTTCGGCACCGTCGATCACCCTATGGTCGTAGGACAAAGAAACTGGCAGCATCAACCTAGGCAGAAATTGCTTCCCATCCCACACCGGCTGCATTCGCACCCGAGACAGCCCAAGGATGGCCACTTCCGGGACATTGACGATAGGCGTAAAAAAACCACCGCCGATTCCACCCAAGCTGGAGACGGAGAAACTGCCGCCCTGTAAATCGTCGGTTTTAAGCTTACCAGCCCGAGCACGAGTACTGATTTCTTTCAACGCTTGCGCTATAGCCCATACCCCTTTCCGATCCACGTCGCGAATCACAGGAACGACCAACCCCTCTGGCGTAGCCACGGCCACGCCGATATGAAAGTAACGCTTAAGAATCAGATCTTGGCCACTTGCATCCAATGAGGCGTTAAAACTAGGAAATTCCGCCAGTACCTTAGGCAAGGCCTTGAGTACGAAAGCGAGCAAAGTTAATTTAACATCGCGCTTTTCAGCCTCCGGCTGAAGGGATGTTCTAAACGCCTCAAGCTCAGTGACATCGATCTCGTGATGCTGGGTCACTTGGGGGGCGTTAAGCCAAGCCCGCCTAAGATGGGGACCGGTCAGACGCTTGATCCGCGTCAGAGAAATGCGCTCTACCGGGCCAAACTGGGCAAAATCAACCTCAGGAACTTGAGGAACTGCCCACCCCTCGGCGGAAGGCGCTTGAAGACGCGCCTTGACAAATCCCTCCACATCCTCCCGCAAAATCCGGCCTTTGGGGCCAGTGCCTTGGACTTTGTGCAGGTCCACCCCCAGCTTACGGGCAAACTTGCGCACTGCCGGGCTCGCATAAGGCAAAAGCTCTACCACGTCGGCCGGTTTGGGAATAGTCGTAAACGGCGGTGGGGCAGGCGGCTTGACCGCTTCGAGCACCGTCTGCTGCGCAGGCTCAGGCGCTGTGGGCGCCGCCTCCACAGGAGGAGATTCGCCAACCTCCAGACGCACTACCGGCATGCCCTCTTGGACTTTGTCCCCCACTTTTACTAGCACCTCTTTGACTGTTCCTGCTGTAGGCGAAGGCATGTCCATGGATGCCTTGTCGCTCTCCAGCGTGATCAGCGGGGACTCTGCGTTGACCTGATCGCCGGGTTTAACTAACACCTCGATGACATCCACCGCTGCTACGTTCCCTAGCGGCGGAACGCATACTTCCTTTATAGCCACCCTATCACCTTATTGTTTTCTCATGCTGCAAGCCTGTACTCGATCACACCGTCCACGGTGCAGGTTTGTCGGGATCGATCCCGTATTTTGAGATCGCCTCGCCGACTAAGCTCACCGGTATTGAGCCCTGGTCGGCTAGAGCCCTAAGCGCGGTCATCGCGATGGTATGGCGATCGACCTCAAAAAACTGGCGCAAAGCCCGCCTTACGTCGCTGCGACCAAAGCCATCGGTTCCTAGGACATAATAAGGACGGGGCACTAATCTACGGATCTGCTCGGCCTGGAGGCGAATGTAATCGGTCGCCGCTATTACTGGCCCCGAGCTGGACTCTAAACAGACCGTAGCGTAGGGTTTTTTCGGCTGGTCTTCGGGGTGGCGCCAATTCCAACGCTCACAGAGCATTCCGTCGCGGTGAAGCTCAGAGAAGCTAGTCACGCTCCAAACCCCCGCCGAAATTGCAAAATCTTTCTTAAGCAATTCGGCGGCAGCGATCACCTCGCGCAGAATAGTGCCGCTGCCTAACAATTGCACTTGCGCTTCGTCATCTCCAGACAAACGGTACATACCCCTCAGAATGCCCTCCTCTGTCCCTCTAGGCAACGGCGGATGCAGGTAGTTCTCGTTCATCACCGTGACGTAGTAATAGAGGTTCTCGCCATTTTCAATCATGCGGCGCAGACCGTCATGAATGATGACCGCTAGCTCATACCCAAAACAGGGATCGTAAGCCTTACAATTGGGGACCGCGGAGAAAAACAGCAAATTGTGCCCGTCTTGGTGCTGCAAACCTTCCCCGGCTAAGGTGGTGCGACCGGCAGTGCCACCCAGCAAAAATCCACGCGCTTGCATGTCGCCCGCCGCCCAGCACAAATCGCCTACCCGCTGATAACCGAACATCGAATAGTAAATATAAAACGGCACCATCGGTAGGTCGTGGCTGCTGTAAGACGTTGCCGCTGCGATCCAATCGGCCATCGCTCCGGCCTCCGTGATGCCTTCCTCCAACAGCTGACCCCTTTGATCCTCCCGATAATAGGCGATCTCGTCCTTATCCTCCGGTTCATACAGTTGCCCAACGTGGGAGTAAATCCCGCACTGGCGAAACAGTCCTTCCATCCCGAAGGTCCTGGCTTCGTCGGGGATAATCGGCACCACGTACCGCCCAAAATGAGGATCGCGCAGAAGCCCGGTTACAATGCGGACGAACATCATGGTGGTAGACATCTCACGGTCCCCGCTTCCTTGCAACGCGAACTCGAACGCTTGAGAGTCGGGCAGAGAGAGCGTCTTGCTCGACTGCCGCCGGCGCTGAGGCAAATATCCCCCTAAGTCACGGCGGCGTTCGTGCAAGTACTCTATCTCAGGACTGTTCGGTGGCGGTTTATAAAAAGGCGCTTCAGCCAACTTAGCGTCGGGAATAGGAATGTCGAAGCGATCGCGAAATTGGCGCAAGGCCCTCTCTTCCAGTTTTTTTTGCTGATGGGCGTTCATCCGCCCTTCGCCCGCCTCACCCATGCCATAACCCTTGATGGTTTTGGCCAGAATCACCGTAGGCTGACCTTTGTGCTCCACCGCTGCCGCATAGGCGGCATAGATCTTCTGCGGGTCGTGGCCACCGCGGTTGAGACGGAAAATCTCCTCATCCGACATGTGGGCGACCATCTCCAGGAGTTCCGGATATTTGCCAAAAAAGTGCTTGCGCACGTAAGCTCCATCTTTGGCCTTATAGGTCTGATACTCGCCGTCTACAGCCTCCTCCATTCGCTTTTTGAGCAGACCTTTAGTGTCCTGAGCCAAAAGGGGATCCCAGCGTGAACCCCAGATCACCTTGATCACGTTCCAGCCAGCCCCGCGAAAGAGACCCTCCAGCTCTTGAATGATTTTGCCGTCGCCGCGCACCGGACCATCTAGGCGCTGCAAGTTACAGTTGACGACGAAGATCAGGTTATCGAGCCGCTCGCGGCCGGCCAGAGAGAGACCGGCCAAGGATTCCGGCTCGTCCATCTCACCGTCGCCGACAAAACACCATACCTTACGCTCCGAAGTGTCGAGCAGACCGCGGTCGTGCAGATAGCGCATAAAGCGGGCCTGGTAAATGGCCATCAGAGGGCCTAAGCCCATCGATACGGTGGGAAACTGCCAAAAATCCGGCATCAGCCAAGGATGCGGATAAGAAGACAGGCCCTTACCCGCAACTTCCGCGCGGAAGTGGTTTAGGTGGTCCTCAGTCAGCCTCCCTTCCAAGAAGGCCCGGGCATAGATGCCCGGCGCGGCATGCCCTTGAAAATAGATCAAATCGCCGCCGAAATCCTTAGTCGGGGCACGGAAAAAGTGATTAAACCCCACCTCGTACAAGGTGGCGGCTGAAGCAAAAGTGGCGATGTGGCCTCCGTACTCGGTGGATTTGCGATTGGCCTGCACCACCATGGCCATCGCGTTCCAGCGCACATAGGAGCGAATCCGGCGCTCGATCGCCATATCCCCAGGACAACGCTTCTCCAAATGAGGTGGAATAGTATTGATATAAGCGGTAGTCGCAGAGAACGGAATATTGATACCACTGCGGCGCGCCTGGTCGATTAGGCGCTCGGTCAGGTAATGAGCGCGCTGCGGACCCGAGCTCTGAATCACGGCCTCTAGAGCCTCTATCCACTCTCGAGTCTCCTCCGGATCGGTATCCTGAAACAAAGGCGCGCTGGGCAATTTACGCCAATCCAAATTTTGGGTCACAAAGCCTCCAAGATGCTAAAAACCACTCGTATCTTACCCCCCTGTCGCGTTCATATGGCGCAAGATGACAGGGCGCTCGTTTAGATCGAAATAGTGCTGTTTAGGCTTGAGTGCCATCGCCGAGACGATAGCCTGCTGAAGTTTTTCCCTATCGCCTGGGTAACGGCGCACGATCTGTTTTAGATCCACCGCGTGTTCGTTACCAAGACACAAAAGCAGCCGTCCCTCCACGGTCAGTCGCACCCGATTACAGTCGGCACAGAAATTGTGGCTTAAAGGCGAAATAAAGCCTACTTTGGTCTCAGTACCGACCACCTTAAAGTAGCGGGCTGGCCCGCCGGTACGCTCGGGGGTCGGAAGGAGCGTAAACACCTGCTCGATATCCGCGCGCACTTTATCAGACGGATAATGCACCGCCGACCGATCGTGCTCGTAGATCACTCCTAGCGGCATCTCCTCGATGAAGCTGATGTCCAATCCCTTATCTACAGCGAAGCGGACCAAATCGGCCACTTCGTCGTGGTTGTAGCCTTTCATCACCACGGTATTGAGCTTAATCCGAGCAAACCCCGCCCGGCGGGCTGTTTCAATGCCAGAGAGGACACGATCCAACTCGCCGAAGCGGGTGATGCGCCGGAAGCGATCAGGACGCAAAGTGTCTAAGCTGATGTTGACCCGTTTTACTCCGGCAGCGGCGAGCCTCCCGGCGCATTCGGAGAGGCGCATGCCGTTGGTGGTCAACACCAGCTCTTTGAGCGGTAGACGGCCAAGCCATTCGACCAGATCCAAAGCGCCGCACCGCACCAGCGGCTCGCCGCCGGTGATGCGGATTTTCTCCACCCCAAGATCAACAAAAGCCGAGGCGATAGTATAAATCTCCTCCAAAGTAAGGATCTGCGCCCTAGGCAGGAAGGTCATTTCTTCGGCCATGCAGTACAAACAGCGCAGATCACATCGATCGGTGATGGAGATGCGCAGATATGTGATGCGGCGGTTGAAACGGTCGACGAGTTGCAAAGCCCTCTCCTATTCCTTGACCTCAATCGCTGCGTAATTCGAGCCGACGCGCGACGCGTTCCAGCCGATCGCTGAAACGACTGAAGTGAACCGACTGCTCAGCCAAAAACGTATGCAGACCAGCCACATCGCTTTCCAGGCGGCCCAAGCGGGTCTTGGTTTCGCGCACATCTTCGCGGATCTCGCGCTGGGTATCCATCATCTTTTGCACCATCTGTATTGGCAACTCTAGGCTCGGCTCTGGCATGAGCTTTCCCCTTAAAAGGGCATCTTCGGCATGCCTGGGAAACCTTTTCCGAAGCCTTTGAGCTTTTTCATTTTCTTCATCATCTTCTCCATCTGCGCATGCTGCTTAAGCAGCCGGTTGACGTCCTGAATCTGAACGCCAGCGCCCAAAGCGATACGCCGTTTGCGCGAGTTGTTAAGGATCGCTGGAAAACGCCGCTCATGCAGGGTCATGGAATTGATGATAGCGATCTGGCGGTCGACCTCGCGATCATTGACGCTCTCCTTAACTTGTTTAGGCAGCTCCCCCATACCGGGCAACTTGTCCAACAGCTTGGAAATCCCGCCCATGCGGTTGAGTTGGATGAGCTGATCGCGCAAGTCTTCCAAGTCAAAGCCTTTGCCTTTTTGCAGCTTCTTGACTAGTTTTTCCGCCTTTTGCCGGTCGATCTTGCGCTCGACTTCCTCAATCAGGCTGAGCACGTCTCCCATTCCTAGAATGCGGGAGGCAATGCGGTCAGGATGAAACAGCTCCAAAGCCTCAGTTTTCTCCCCAACGCCAATAAATTTGATCGGCTTTCCCGTCACAAAGCGAATCGACAGCGCTGCTCCGCCGCGGGCATCGCCATCAGCTTTGGTCAACACCACGCCGGTCAGAGGCAAGGCTTCGTGAAAAGCCCTGGCGGTATTGACCGCATCCTGACCAGTCATGCTGTCCACCACGAATAGAGTCTCGATAGGACTGACCGCCGCGTGAATGGCCTGGATCTCGCGCATCATCTCGGCATCGATATGGAGGCGACCGGCGGTATCGATAAGCAACACCTCCAGAAGATGCCTTTTGGCATGGCTCAAGGCGCGCTTAGCGATCTCAACTGGGTCTTCGCTGGAGGTGGAGGGGATCCATTCCGCTCCTACTTCCTCAGCCAAGATTTTGAGCTGCTCGATGGCTGCCGGACGATAGACGTCGGTGCTGACCACGGCGACTTTCTTGTTTTGGCGCTCTTTTAGCCAGCGTGCCAGTTTGGCCACAGTGGTGGTTTTTCCCGATCCTTGAAGCCCCGCTAGTAAGATCACGGCCGGCGGCTGAGTCGCCAAATTCAAGCCAGAGCTCGCTCCGCCCATCATCTCAACCAGTTCTTGATGGACGATCTTAATGAAGGATTGTCCCGGAGTCAGGCTGGCTTGTACCTCTTGACCCAAAGCCCTGGCCTTTACCTGATCGATGAAGGCCTTGACCACCGGCAGGGAGACATCGGCCTCAAGCAGCGCCTGCCGCACTTCGCGCAGAGTGTCCTGAATGTTGGCATCGGTAATCCGGCCTTGGCCGCGGATTTTCTTTAAAGTGGCGGTCAACCGTTCAGAGAGAGTATCAAACATAAACGTCTTATCAGCTTTTTGATCTTTTCTTCAATTTCTACCCAGCTGCTGCCCATATTCCACGGGCGGACAAAATGATGTTCAATACCTACATTATGCCAGACTAGGGTCAAGAAGGAAGTCTTGTCGATGGCTGCGTACCCAGTTGCCGTTTTCGCCGTAGTCTTATACCTTGCCGTCACGCTTGGCTTACTGCGCCGCCGGCAAGACAATCTCCTCGCCCAGCGCCCTGTTCTTCTGGCCGCCGCTTGGGTTGGCTTACTCCTGCACGGCACCGCCCTAGCCGGATTGGCGCTCACTCCCCAAGGACTCGATTTAGGCTTTTTCAGTACCGCCGCTTTAGTCAGCCTAATGGTAGTTTTTTTGTTTCTGCTCGCGGCGATTGAAGAGCCAGTGGACAAACTCGGGATCGTGATTCTGCCTTTAGCCGCCATTACACTCGTTTTTAGACTGATTTTTCCTGCCGAGGTGCGTACCTTAAGTCAAGTCACCCTGGCCATGCAGGTCCACATCTTGGCCTCCATCCTCGCTTTTAGCCTGCTTAACATCGCTGCTGTTCAAGCTTTGCTTTTGGCATGTCAAGATATGCATCTGCACCGTAAGCGAAGCGGCTGGTTCGCGCGCTCTCTGCCGCCGCTGCAAACCATGGAAAGGCTTCTGTTTCAGATGATCGGCACAGGATTTTGCCTGCTCAGTCTCTCTTTGGCCAGCGGCTGGTTGTTCGTGCATGACCTATTCGCCCAGCACCTGGTGCACAAGACCGTGTTATCTATCCTTTCCTGGCTGGTATTCGGCGGACTGCTCTTTGGCCGAAGATTTTACGGATGGCGGGGACGGACGGCGATCCGCTGGACGTTATGGGGTTTTCTGGCGCTGCTTTTGGCCTACTTTGGCAGCAAGCTGGTCCTGGAGCTGATTCTCCACCGAACCTAGCCGTGCAGGGGATTGCAAGCTAAAAGCCAGTCTGAGCCGGATGAGCTTGCGATCGGTGTGCACCGCGCCACAGATACAGCGCAAAAGCTCCGGATCGGCTGGATTCGTCTTCAGGCACTGGCGGATCAAACGCTGGCGCCTGATTTCTAAAAGGCTAACGCGTGACCAGTCTCCCACGGCAGCGATCTTAGGCAGCTCGGCATTTAGCTGCGCGATTTGTTTCAACGCCTCACTCCGTTCCATCGTCTTGGCCGTGGACGAGGTAAGCCCTATGCATTCGCCGGCTGGATCGCAGTCTGATCAATTCGGTCCCAACCCGCGTCTTTTCTTCGATGGCCAATCTGAGGATCTTTTCATCGTGCGCCACAACCTGGCTTAACGCTTCGTATAGTTTTTCCAAGTCGCTCCCCTTCTGGCTAAGCACCGCCTCAAGTTGTGCCTGCCGTGCTTCGAGAAGCTGGGCCACGGACTCGAAATCGCCGACCTCTGCCGCCGCGCCCATGGCTTCGGTCAACTGCAGGAGCGATTCAAGCGCTTTCACTTTCCACCCGTCAAGCATGCTGTGCCAGGAGCAAACCCTTACTCTCTCGCTCGCGCAGAAACTTAGCTAGCTCCAGCACCGCATCCGGTGGAATCTGACGCACCAATTCGCCGGTTTCAGCGTCGATCACTTTCACCACCACGCGTTGGGTGTCCTTATCCACCGAAAATTCCAGGTTACGCCGCACAAGCTGCATGTAGTCGTTGATCTCTTTGACTGCCTGCTCGACCTCTTTAGGCTCTATCGCCAGCTTGTCTGGCGTGCTTGGTTTCGGCCGGGCCACTTCAACTTTCCAACCCTCCTCCGCTGCCGATCTGCCTCTGGAAATCGAAGTAGCCGGCAAAGTATTTAAAGCGGTCTCGATTTTCATGACCCGACCTCCTAACAATTGCATCGCCTTTTAGCCAATCGCCTCCTGGCGCATTGCCTCCGGGATGCCACGCCAAGCCTCAGCCAAAGGACGAAGGAGAGCAACCACTTCCTCCAAGCCCTGAGCTTGATTCTTGGCGTGCGCCTCAAGCAGCTTTTTTTGCATATAGCCATACAGAAGATCCAAATTCTCGGCCAGCTCACCGCCAGCTTTGAAATCCAAGCTTTCACGCAACCCTCCTAAAATAGCGACAGCCTTGCCAATCAGCTCGCCTTTGCGAGCCAAATTGCCTGCCTCCAAAGCAGTCCTGGCCGCCTGGATGCGCTCGACGGCACCGTCAAACAGCATCTGCACCAGGCGGTGGCCATCGGCCTCCTCGACCTGAGATTCCAAGTCGATCTTGCGGTATTGCTCTAAACGTTTGGCTGCGTACATCGCTTTACCTCATTTGTTGTCGGTTTGCGGTTGCAAAGCTTTAAGCTGCTGCGTTAAAGCATCGGAGATCGCTTTGAACTTGGCAACTAACTGATCCATAGCGTTGAAACGCTTGAGATAAAACTCTTCTAACTTCTCCATCCGCTCGTTCAGGCGCCTTTCCTGCTCAGCCAAGCGACTTAAACGCTTGTTTAGGCCCTCGAGCTTGTTGCCCAAAAACCCGCTTTTTTCTGAAAGCTTTTGAATTAAATCGTCTAAACGATCGGCCACCCCGCGTACCAGCGTCACGCTACCTCGCTCGCCTAACGCGCCGCCGGTAATTTTCAGCTGCAAGCCCTCGCTGGCATTGCCCTCAGCACCGGTCAAAAACTGGCCGCGCCCTATCGCTTCCACTCCGTTGATTTTGCCCGCCACATCCTGGCCTTGAGTACCGACACCCACGTTCAGACCTAAGCTGGAGGCAGTGTTGGTGTCTACTGAGACAAACGCCACTGTGGAGGCACTCCCGTAGGTGGACGAAGTAAAGGTCAAACGGTTTTGATCAGCTTCATAACGGACTGTCACATGACGCCCGGCAGCTTTTAGGAGGCTGTCGGCATTGATCTGACGCTCGATCTCCTGGGCTAGCTCCGCGCCCGAGGCGTAGGCTCCCTGGGTTAAGCGGACAGTGCCGGAGCGCACTCCGTCGACTTCGATCGTAAATTCGTCATTGCCAGCGTCGATCACTAAAGGACTAGAAAAATCCGGCAATACCGAAGCGCCGACATAGCTACCCTGGGTGGCCAGCCGCGTGATCTCCACCGCATAGGCTCCAGCTTGAGTCTTGGACGTAGCGCCAAAGTACTGTACCTGAGCGTCGGTAGTGGTGCCCTGGGTGGCAAATAACGCCTGCATCGCTTGCGGTTGGGAGCGCAGAAGGCCTTGGAATCTAGCCGCATCTAAGGAGAGTTGGCCGCTTAGACGATCAAAAGACAGTCCTACGTCGGCTAAAGAGCGCACACCGGCACTTTCTAGCCCTTGCACTACTTGACCTAAAGTCCTACGCAATTGGCTGTCCACCGCGCGCAGCGTGCCATCGCCTAAGAGTATCCCGTTCTCCTTACCCTCCTCTTGGCTGAAAGCAGTCAGTTCCGTCACACGCCCCTTGAGCCGATTGTAAGCTTCAACAAACTTCTGCAAGGCATCGGTGATAGCCTTATCGTCTATGCCCACGGCGAGGTTCACTGTTTTTCCAGGCGAGGCGCTTTTGAGGTTCAAGGTTACCCCGTCGATCACGCCGGTTACCAAATTGCTGGTCGAAGTCACCGTCAGGCCATCGACCACCAACTCGGCATCCTGTGCGCGCCGGGTTTGCGTTAAATTCAATGCCGCCGCGTTGAAGGCCAGCCGCGACAGTCCGCTGTTATCGGTGGAGTTGCCGTCGCTGTCGCTGACCGTGATCTCCAGCGCCCGCTTTTCTCCGGTCTCGGTCGAGGACAACACCAATCGGTAGCCGGAGCCGTCGTTGACGATGGAGGCGCGCACCCCAATCCCGGCCCGGTTGATGGCATCGCGAATGCCCGAGAGGGTATTGTTGCTGGCGTCGATGGTCAAAGTCTGAGCCGCGGCTTGCGCATCGGCGGTAAAGCTCTGCGGGTGGCCACTGGTATCATAAGTCCATGTCCCAAAGCGGATGGTCAAGGTACCTGTTCCCACCACCTCGTCCACCGAGGAAAACGTCCCCGTTGCTACTGCATGCGCCTGAGCGATACGGTTGACTTGGATCTGGTAACTGCCCTCGCGCGCCACAGAACCGGCGGTGGCAGTTAAAACCTGATCATCACTAGAGGTGGCCTGGCGGCGCTGCCAAAAAATAGGCGATTTTAGGCTTTTGACTGCATCGCGCAAAGCCGAAAGATCGCTTTTGATCTGGCCAAACGCCGAAAGCTTGGCTTGAATATCCGAGCGCTGAACTTCAATGCGCTTTTGCGTAGGGGCTTTCTCCGCCTCCACCAGCTTGGAGACCAGATCCTGAATGTTGAGCCCCGAGCCGATGCCCAAAGAGGTAATGCTCGCCATGACTTATCCTCCAAAAGAGAGACAGGGGCGACCGTACCGGTCGCCCCTACAAGACCCAGGTTTACCGGAGGAGCGACAGCACGTTCTGCGGCGCCTGCTTGGCTTGGGCCAACATGGCGATGCCCGCCTGCTGCAGAATCTGGGCCTTGGCCAGGTTGGTGGTCTCCTCGGCGAAGTCCGCATCCATGATTCTGGACTTGGAAGCGGTCAGGTTATCGCGGTTGACCTGAATATTGGTGATGGTGGACTCGAGCCGATTTTGCACTGCGCCTAGCTCCCCGCGCACGCTGTTGATGCTCTCAAGAGCATTAGAAACCGCCTCCAACGCTTTGTTGGCCCCAGCCACCGTGGAGATGTCGATGTCTTTAAGGAACTGGCCGGTCTCCGCCCCGCCGTAGGTGCCAGCGAAGAACCTCAAGTTCTCCAACGCAGTTTTGCCGTTGATCCCAGCCTGGATGTCGATGGCTTTGGCCGAGTGGAGGGTAACGGTGGCATAATAAGTCTCAGCTTCATCGGCAAAACTGCTCCCACTAACGTCGGCAGTTACAATTCCCGCCAACCCAATATTAGCTGCTGTTAGACTACCGCCTTGGTCATCTACCACAATGCTGATGTTACGCCCATCGGCGGCAATCAAGCGGATGGCCGAACCGGTGTCTTCGGCCCGCACGCCGGTGCGATCGGCAATGGCGTTAATCGCCGCAACCGCTTGAGCACGATCTTTTTCGGCATCGCCTAACAAGGTGATGGCCGAAGTTTGAATGCCGTTGATCCAAACTGAACCGCTATCTCCAGCACTACCCGCTGTCGTTCCAGTGCCCTCCACGATATTAGCATCCACGGTCGCCGTCACCCCCGTGGCTGCGCTGGCGCGGTTGATGGCCGCAGCGATGGCGATGGCCGAGGCTTCCTTGATTGAGGAGTTGGCCGTGGTGTCGGAGGCGGTGTCGTCGGTAGCACGCGCAGCTTGAATCGCCACCCCGTTGATCACCAGATCACCGTCGTTAAGAGCCACCTGGGCGCCCATGCCGCTCGAAGCAGTAATATGAGTACCTTGTGCACCAACCGATTTACCATCCAGAGTCGATACCGTCGCTACCTTGGCATCGTAGGTGCCGGCCACCAGTCCCACCCGCTTCAAGCCCGCCTCGCCGTTGGTGCCGGCTTCGACCTTGATCGGCTTACCCGTGGTTGAAACCAATGTGACGCTGCCTTCGTAGGTGCCAGCAGCAGCTAAACCATAGTTAGCTAAACTTAGGGTGTTAGTGGAATTAAAGTTAGAAATTTCAATATTTCTTCCATCCGCCGCGCGCAAGGTAATACCGGTCGAATCCTGGCCGGTGTCGATCGCTTCTACCCCCGTTTGATCTCTAACTGCATTGATTGCCGTTACCACTGCCTTCCGATCAGCAGCAAGATCAGCCCCGCCGATAGCCAGACTGATAGTCACTCCGTTGATATCGACCGTAGCATTGTCAGCTCCTCCTGACGTCATACTTTGGCCAGCTACCGTATTGGCGTTGACCTTGGCGATCACGCCGGTCTGGCTCGAGACGCGATTGATCGCCGCTGCTTTGGCGATGGCCGAGGCCGAAGCGTTGTTAGTAGAGGCTGTGTCGTCGCTGGCCAAGGACGCTCCAACCGCTACCCCGTTGATGATGAGATCGCCGTTTTGGAAGGCAAAATCGGTCGCCACTGTGGAGACCCCAGCGCTTTGGCCAGATCCGAGCCGATCGGTGGTGAGCTTTCCTATGCTGAAAGTAAAGGTCTCCCCGGCGTTGGCGCCGATCTGTAACACTTTCTTGCCAAAGCTGCCGTCGAGGAGCTTGGTGCCGTTGAAGTGGGTCTGCTCGGCGATGCGCTGGATTTCGTCGACCAGCTGGCGCGCCTCGGCGTTTAGGGACGCGCGGTCGGCGTCGGAGTTGGTGGCGTTGGCCGCCTGCACCGCTAGTTCCCGAATCTTTTGCAACATTTCGGTCATACTGCCAAGTGCCCCTTCGGCGGTTTGGGCCATAGAAATGCCGTCGCCGGCGTTGCGCATAGCCACCGTCAGCCCCCGCACCTGCGAGTCAAAGCGCGTGGCAATCGCAAGTCCGGCTGAGTCGTCTTTGGCGCTGTTGATGCGCAGCCCCGAAGACAGCCGCTCCATTGCCGTGTTCATCAGGCTTTCGGTGCGGCTGAGGTTGCGCTGGGTGATGAGAGCCATCATGTTGGTGTTGATCACGCTGGGCATTGCACTATCCTCCTGTGGGTTAAAGAAATAACTCAACTTCACCCTTATTAGCGGAATCCATGGCCAAAACTTTAGAACTTTTAGCCTTTGACCAGGACCATCTGTGGCATCCTTATAGTGCGATCCCCCCTTCTTACCCAGTCTGGCCAGTGGCTGAGGCCTATGGGACGCGTCTAAGGCTGGTCGATGGACGTGAACTGATCGACGGTATGGCCTCGTGGTGGTGCGTGATTCACGGCTACCGTCACCCAACGCTGGACGCAGCGATCCAAAACCAGCTGGCGCGCACGGCGCACGTGATGTTTGGGGGGCTGACGCACAAGCCGGCCGTCGAATTGGGAAAACGCTTGCTTACAATCGTCCCGGCAGAATTGGAGAAGATTTTTTTCTGCGATTCGGGGTCGGTAGCGGTGGAGGTAGCGTTGAAAATAGCGCTGCAGTACTGGCAGGCACTTGGTTTCTCGCAAAAACGGAGGTTCCTGGCCCTGCGCGGCGGCTACCACGGCGATACCTTTGGCGCCATGTCAGTTGGCGATCCGGTCACGGGAATGCATCATTTGTTTGCCGAGTTTTTGCCTAAGCAGCTCTTTGCCCCAAGACCGAGCTGCCGGTTTCATGAATCTTGGGATCCGAGAAGCGTTGAGCCTTTGGCCGAGCTCGTTGAGCGCCACCACGCCGAGATCGCCGCTTTGGTTTTAGAACCTATCGTCCAAGGCGCCGGCGGGATGTGGTTTTATCACCCAGAGCACCTAAGAGCAGCAAGACGCCTATGCGATGAGTTTGCAATTCTTTTGATTGCCGATGAGATTGCCACTGGCTTTGGCCGTACAGGAAAGCTGTTTGCCTGCGGGCACGCTGGTATCTCTCCCGACATTCTGTGCCTGGGCAAGGCCTTGACGGGTGGTTACCTGACGCTGGCAGCCGTTTTGACTACGCAAGAAGGAGCTGAGACCGTGTGCTCAGGTGAGGCCGGTTGCTTGATGCACGGCCCCACCTTCATGGCCAACCCTTTAGCCTGCGCCACAGCTTCAGCCAGCATAGACCTTTTGCTTGCGTCTAGCTGGCAAGAAAACGTTTATCGTATCGAGACTGCGCTTGCGGCAGGTCTTGCTCCTTGCCGCAATTTGCCTGGCGTAGCCGATGTGCGCGTCTTAGGAGCCATCGGCGCGGTGGAGCTTAAGGCGCCGGTCGATCTAGCCGTTATCACCCCCAAATTCGTCGAGCGCGGGGTGTGGCTTAGGCCTTTTGGCAAACTGATCTATACCATGCCGGCCTATGTGATAAGCGATGAAGAACTTGCGACGCTGTGCAAGGCTATCTACGAAGCAGTAAGCGCCGTATGACGAAGGCAGGGGAGTCGATAAAACTTGCCACCAGCAGTGCAACCTGGCACAAGAAAATCAGTCTTGTTGGTGTTAGAATCGCCGAGCAATTCTTATCCAACTGCAATGAGCGATACCGAACTGATCGAACTTTTACGCCGTGAGCTGCCCAAGCTCCTGCGTGAGGACCCCGTTGTGCGCGAGGAGATTGTAACGCTCGTTCAACCCTACGCGGCTCCTAGGCAGGAAACTGACCGGAAATTTTGGGAGCTACTCTCTGAACTGCGCCGCGAGCGCGAGGAATGGAATCGAAAGTGGGAAGAAAAACGAGCCGAGGAGGCTCAAAAATGGGCCGAACAGCAGCGCAAGTGGGAAGAGTGGAATCAGCGCTGGGAAAAAACCCAAGCCGAAGAAGCCCAAAAATGGGAAGAATGGAACCGTAAATGG